>CAZXAJ010000022.1:0-40242 GCA_964638975.1 uncultured Dehalococcoidales bacterium | reverse complement strand
CTATTCGCATTGCGGCCAGGCCTGCCGATGCAGAACATCCATATGGCCATGGTAAAGTAGAAGATGTTGCCGGCGCTGTACAAGGAATTCTCATCTTTATCGCTGGCGGACTGATTATCTATTCGGCAATAGGTCGGATAATAAAAGGCTCTAGCATTGAACTAGTCGAAAGCGGGATAGCTGTGATGGTGATTTCTATAGTGGTCAGTATCTTCCTATCTCGCCACCTACTGAGGGTTTCCCGGACCACTGGCTCGGTAGCACTGGAGGCTAATGCACGTAATATTGCCACTGATGTCTACTCCGCCTCTGCCGTGTTGGTGGGTCTGGCCGTAGTACGATTCACCAATCTCAATGTAGTCGACTCTATTATTGCTATTGGAGTTGCGGTCTACATCTTGAAAATAGCGGTTGATACCATCCGTAAGCCGATATCGGGACTGCTTGATGAAAGACTGCCTCCTTCCCAACAGACAGCTATTGAAGACGCTTTGAGGAAACACAGCCATGAGGTGTCCAGCTTCCACGCTCTACGGACACGCCGGGCCGGAAGCCAGAGCTATATAGACCTTCATTTGGTAATGGCTAGAGACATCACTCTGGAGCAGGCTCATCAAATATGTGACAAAGTTGAGGCCGAAATACAAAGCGCGCTCCACGAGGCCAGCGTAACCATTCATGCTGAGCCGTGCAACGATGAATGTGAACAATGCTCCGCAATCTGCTCAAGACGCCGGCCCAGCTAGTCACCCCTGAAAAACTAAGTTTTTCAGGGGCCCCACATTTATCCATCGGTATTTACGGGGTCCCCATGAAAAAGCAAAGCAAATTTTTCATGGGGTATTAGCTAAAATAAATAGTCTTTTTGGTTACTTCAAATCCAAGCAGAGCCGGAAACTAAGGCCCTAAACATCTCAATTGCTGGAGCAGCCACTCCCCACCGTACACTATGGCGAAGCCGATGGCAAGGCAAATCAAGACTATGATTGGGCCTCTGAGGAAGAATTTCTTTATCATAGCAGGCATCTGGCTTTAACTTGACTGCTTATGGGCTTTCGTGGCATTGGCTCTCTTGGATGTAGCGTCCTTATATACCCTTGCCAGGCTCTTGCCATGCTGGGGTATTTTAGCCTTTTCCCTTGCTCGCCGTCTTTCCCTTCGCTCTTGCTTGGTTTCCTTGGCGAGCTGGCCCTGGTCTGTAAGCTGCTCGTCTACCACTTAATTTCATATGAGCCGAGGACAAAATCGATGTCTCCCTGAAAAGCGGAGAGCTGTTCCTGGGGGAGAAGAGTTTCATTTATGTCAAGGAGCATTTTTGCTTCGTCTTGGGGTGAGCCTATGATATGTACACTGCCGCACTCTTTCTGGTCTTTCTCCTGCTTGGCCGGCGTTTTTAATGCCAACGTGGTACGCGATTGCGTCGCACCGCTGGGAAGGCCATATGTCTGTGATTCCGTCTCGACAACTACAATCCCTTGTTTCTCCAGCAAGCCTCGGACCTCGTCGCAGAGCATCTCGGGATTTAAGCCTCTATAAGTCTTCTTAATCTGGATTGCCATCTCTCCTCCTAAAAATATTATAGCATTTTTCCTTACTTTCCTAATTTCAACGTTCACATGATATAATTGGAATCTGAAATGAAAAAAGAATTAATGCGAATCTTAGCCTGCCCCGTATGTAAAGGGGATTTGCAGCTCAAAGTGGATGAGGAAGATGGGGAAGAAATAATCACCGGCTCCCTTTACTGCTCTGCCTGCGACTATTCCTACCCCATTGTGGACACGATTCCCAATTTACTGCCCCCAGAGGAAGCGAACTTAGCTTAAGGACTGTAAGTCACCCCTGTTGTGGGCGATTCCCAAACCTCTATATTCACTAATTTCACCGGAGACCCGGAAAAACAGGGCTGGAGCGCATCATATATAGTGACAGCGATATTCTCGCTGGAGGGCCCAAGCTTATCAAGGGGGGACACATCATTCAGGCAAGTATGGTCGAATCGGGCTATAATTTCCCTCAGGTGCTGCTTTAGCTGGGCGAAATCATAAGCCATGCCAGACTCATCGACCTTGGCTGCTTCTAAACGAGCAACCACTTTAAAGCGGTGGCCATGCAGGTTTTCACACTTACCATGATAGTTCGGCAGATAGTGTGCAGCATCAAAGTGCTCTTCCACAAATAGCTGATACATCGAATCCTCCTGTCAATTTTCGCACTCCATTTTGTCCTTTAACATTTTTAGCCAATTCGGCAATGCCCTTGTCCAGCTTAGGATGAACTAAGTCGGGGGCGATTTCAGCCAATGGTATAAGAACGAAAGCCCGTTCTTGCAAGCGGGGGTGCGGGATAGTTAAGTTCTGGGTTTTAACAATCTTGTTGTCATAGAAAAGGATATCTATATCGATAGGACGGGGTGAATTGGGAAAGCTGGGAACCCTGCCCATTTTGGCTTCAATTTCTTTGGCCAGATGAAGAAGCTCTTCAGGACGCAGCTTGGTTGTAATCCGGCAAACTAAGTTAAGAAATGATGGCTGTTCTTTGTAGCCTACAGGCTCGGTCTCATAAACGGATGAGATATCCTCGAGGTTCACTTCTTGAGAAAGCAGTGTTAAAGCCTGGCACAGGTTTTCTTCCCGCTCCCCCATGTTCGAGCCCAGACAAAGATAGGCAGTAGCCAATTCGCTTACACGCCCCTGATAATGGCGTCGCTCATCTTGCATACTCGTATCATTTCCTCAACGTCGTGTACCCGAACGATATCGGCTCCTTTAGCAATGCCGATAGCTATGGTGGCTGCCGTTCCCTCTAACCGCTGGTCGCTTGGTGGAACGAATGCCACTCCCCTGGTCCTTTGTTCAGGAGTTAAATCAAGCACCCAGCCTATAAATGACTTCCGTGAGCTACCCAGAAGGATAGGACTGCCCAGCGCCTTCAGTTCTTCCAAGCGCCGTAAAATTTCCAGATTCTGCTCCTGTGTTTTACCGAAGCCTATGCCGGGGTCGATAATGATATTCTCCCGGGGTACTCCTGCGCTTAACGCTTGCTCTATCGCTCTTTTTAAATCGGAAACAACTGCAGAGACGATGTCCTGGCAGGGAGCTGAAGCACGTTGATTACTCATTAAGGCAATCGGCACTCCCTTTTGAGCTGCTAACTCGGCCAGCTTCAGCTCCTTCTGTAGTCCCCAGATGTCGTTTATCATACTGGCTCCGACATTCAAAGCTTGACGGGCCACTTCCAGCTTATAGGTATCCACACTTAATGGCACTGATATCTCATGGGCCAGTTTTTCCACGACAGGAATCACCCGCTGTAATTCTTCGTCGGTTGAAATTGGAGTTGAGCCAGGACGAGTGGACTCTCCGCCGATGTCAATTATGTCTGCTCCTTCGGAGGCTAATCGTTTTGCCCTGGCTATAGCTCCCTCAACGTCTGCCAGCCCATCGCCAGAAAAGGAATCCGGGGAAACATTTATCACGCCCATGACATAAGTTCGCTTGCCCCAGTAGAAGATGCTTCTGCCACATTGAGTAGACCCTGGCTCGCTTGACTTGTAATCGGGCATGTTATTGATTATACACACAATTATATCAAACCGATGAATAACAGATTAAGACGCTAGATGAAGTCTATAATGAACTCCACTTTTAGGCACGAAGACCTAATCATAACTTTAGGAAACATGCCTCCCGACATAGAGACCAAATTGCCAGGTCAGTGAAGTTTGAGGATAGCTTGAGTTACTATGGTCTGGGATATAATGGTTTGGTTGCTGCAATCCCAGCATCAAGGAAAGCAAGGTTGTACAAAAATACTCAGTGACGGATGTTATCAAGAGATGTAAGAAATTAGGTGCTAAGATTGTTGCTGGTGGCTCTCTTTTCACTGCTGGACATGAAGAATTTGACAAATTATTGGGGGTCTGTCAGATTAAAGGTGCCCCAAGTAGTCAATGAATAACCTGGTTGCCAACGAACCAACTACTGAGTAGGCAAACTCTGAAAGGTGCTGGGAGGCAAAAGCTCAACACAAGGTAGGTCGGAGCTGAAGGCAGGATGGGAGGAAACTAGGAGAGAAGTAAGGCTAAGGTTACTCGGGGCAATTTCTTATGCCACTCGCTAGGTCAGTGAGGTTTGAGGATAGGTTGGGGCTTTGCCAGAGGATTAAACAAGTTTTAAGAAGGGATTTGGCTGGTACGCCACTCCTCACTGTTCTATCTTAAACTCCCACTGGCAGCAGCAATCGCTATAGTCTGTCCTCGGCGGCACCTTTAGTGCCCGCACCTGAATTTCGGGGTTGAAGAAGTCTGCCTGCATTCTGAATAATTGAAGCCCCAACTGTTGGCAAATTCTCTCTTCTCTTCCCTCCCCCTCCCTTTCTAAAGCTAGCAAGGTTGGACAGTGGGTGAAAGTCAACACGCCGTGATTTGGACTCTTCAGCTCTATACTACTTCTGTAGACCGTGTTCCAGGGGCTCATTTGGAAGGCTTTCAGCAGGGCAGCCACGTCGTGGCCCTTGATTTTATACAAGTTACAGGTCATTTCTAAATCCACAGCGTACATCTTCTCCCAAACTTTGGTATCGCAGGCGAAAGCTTCATCATCGCCTCTTCTATTCTTGACTATAAGATACCAGAACCCGTCCAGTTTACGGATATAATCGGAATAGAACTGCAGGAGCTTGATGAGCAAGTCTTTGGAAAAGTCCTCATACTTGATATTGAGGTCAAACTCACTGCTGTAGTCGGTTAGCTCTTTCATTCTTGTCCCACCTCTCTAACCCCAATTATACCCCTGACCACCCTCAAACAGAAGACATTCTGAACATCTCAGGCAGAAGAAGTCATGAATTGCTAGGTCAGTGAAGTTTGAGGATAGCTTTGAGTTGTATTAAATCTATGGCATTGGTATCTGTAATGCCTTGCCAATAAGAACGGATAGTTTCAGATGTGCCTGTATAGCCTTTTGCACTACAATGTCGTCACTAGACATCATTCCGAGTAACTTGGACAACTCGGCAATCTGTGTAAGAATATCTGTCCTCATACGCTCATCACTTTGTGGTTGTTCCATTCCAACCTCCTCATCCAATTATACCACTCACTTCAGTGAGGTTTGAGGGTAGCTCCAAATCCGCTGGCTGGGCTACTCATCAAGTACCCCAGTCATCGTATTGATTATAGCAGAGGAGAACATTAAAATAGGAATATCAAAATGCAGAAGAAAAATGATTGAGCAAAATGTGACAAGCCCTAAGCACGAAATTCGAAATCCTAAACAGTATCAAAGCACTAATTACCAAAATTCAAAACAAAATGAGTTTTGGTATCTAAATTTGGAATTTTGGATTTGTTTAGAGTTTAGAAATTAGGATTTAGAGCTTAGCATTTAGGAGCCATATATGGGTAAGACATTAGCCGAAAAGATTCTAGGCCTTAAATCGCACAGCGATGCCAAAGCTGGGGACATCGTCATTGCTGATGTGGATTTAGCTTTTGTCCAGGATACTACTGGCCCCCTGACCATAAGACAGTTCAAGGAAAGCGGTTTCCAGGTTCTGGCTAAGCCGCAACAAACGGTTATATTTCTGGACCATGCTGCTCCTAGTCCCAGTGCGCAGCTTTCTAATGACCATATTCTTCTGCGCCGCTTCGCTAAGGAAACTGGTTGCTGTATATATGATGTAGGCGAAGGTATATGCCATCAACTAATAGCGGAGCAATTTGCCAACCCGGGAGACGTTATCGTCGGCTCAGACTCTCATACTGTTACTGCCGGTGCTTTGGGAGCTTTTGCCACCGGCATGGGCTCCAGCGATGTTGCCGTGGCCTTAGCCCTGGGTAAGACCTGGTTTCGCGTGCCGGAAAGTTTTCTCATTAATCTCACGGGCATCTTCCCCCGGGGAGTTTATGCCAAAGACTTAATCCTGTACATCATTGGCCAAATCGGTGCCGATGGTGCTAATTACAAGGCTTTAGAATTTGGGGGTGAGGTTCTGGCTCAGATGACTATGCCGCAGCGGCTAACCATAGCCAATATGGCTGTGGAAGCCGGGGCCAAGGTTGGCCTATTTCCCAGTGATAAAATCACCCAGGACTTTCTCATAGAGCATGGTCGGGGCGACGGCTATAAGCCACTATATCCCGATGCCGAGGCAAATTATGAACGGGTCATATCCGTGAATCTCAGCCAGCTTGAGCCAATGCTCTCTCTTCCTCACGCTGTGGATAATGTCCGTCCAGTGAGTAAGGTAAAAGGGGTCAAAATCCAGCAGGCGTTTATTGGCACCTGCACCAACGGACGTCTGGAAGATCTGGCTGTGGCTGCTGAGATTCTCCGGGGCAGAAAGAGACACCCCGATACCAGATTGCTCATAGCACCAGCCTCACGGCAGGTGCTTATCCAAGCTATAGGGAAAGGTTATGTCCAGAGCTTAATTGAGGCTGGGGCGGCTATTCTACCACCGGGTTGTGCTGCCTGCCTCGGTATCCACCAGGGAGTGTTGGGAGATGGCGAGCTTTGCCTTTCCACCGCCAATCGTAATTTTAAGGGAAGAATGGGCAATCCAGAAGCTATGGTATACCTGGCCAGCCCGGCAACTGCCGCTGCCTCAGCCATAAGGGGCGAGATTACTGACCCCAGGGACATTATGTAATGTAAAATTCAAAATGTAAAATGCAAAAATACAGAGCAAAAATTAAAAATGAAATCCCTTTGCATAATGATTCACTATTTTGTTTTTTATCTTTGACTTTTAATTTTTAGGAGGGATGGTGATGCCTGATTTGGTGCTCAAGGGTAAAACCATTAAACTGGGCGATAATATCTCCACGGACGATATCATTCCCGGCAGATTTGCCCACCTCAGGAGCAACTTGCCTGAGCTTGCCAAGCATGTCCTGGAGGATACTGTGCCCGGATTCGCCTCAAGAGTAAAGTCGGGTGATTTTATCGTGGCGGGCAAAAACTTCGGTTTGGGTTCCAGCCGGGAACATGCTTCGGTAGTAATCAAAATGTCGGGAGCAAGTGCTATTCTGGCTGAGTCAGTAGCCCGCATCTTTTTCCGGAACGCCATAAATGAGGGATTGCCTGTCCTGCTCTGCGACACCGAAAAAATTGGCGATGGCGATGAGCTGGAGATAAATTTGACCAGTGGCATGATTGCCAATTTGACTTCTGGTATTACATTGAACTGTAGTAAAATTCCACCGATGATGTCTGCCATTCTTGAGGAGGGTGGGCTTATCCCGTACATAAAAAAGCATAAAGACTTCAAGCTATGAAAGCATTACAAGCATGCGGGTTTTGAATTTAGGGCATTTGTATTTTGGATTTGTTTAGAGTTTAGAAATTAGCATTTAGGGTTTATTGCTATGCAATACAGAGTAACTTTTATCCCCGGCGATGGCATAGGGCCTGAAGTGGCTGAAGCAACACGGCGGGTACTGGAAGCTACGGGG
This sequence comes from uncultured Dehalococcoidales bacterium, assembly GCA_964638975.1. Lineage (GTDB taxonomy): Bacteria > Chloroflexota > Dehalococcoidia > GIF9 > AB-539-J10 > RBG-13-51-36. Next base: position 32,783 of record CAZXAJ010000022.1, on the reverse strand, counting down.
GTCGAGTTCCAATGGGATACTGTTGTCATAGGCAGCCAGGCCCAAGATAAGTTTGGCACACCTCTTCTCGACCAGGCCCTCCAGTCCATCAGGAAGAACAAAGTCGCCCTCAAGGGACCGGTGACCACACCTGTGGGCAGCGGGTTCCGAAGCGTCAACGTCGCTTTGAGGCAGACGTTAGACCTTTATGCCTGTCTTCGTCCTTATAGGGTTTACCCCGGCATGAATACGCCGTTCCAGAATGTGGATATAGTGGTTGTCAGGGAGAATACCGAAGACCTCTATGCTGGCATCGAATTTGCCAGGGGTGATTCAGGAACAAAGAGGTTGCTGGAGTTCGTCTTTGATGCCACTGGAAAAGAGATAAGGAAAGATTCTGCCGTAAGCTTGAAGTTAATATCTCAAACAGCCAGCAGGCGGATTGTCAAATTTGCCTTTGAATATGCCAGGCAGAACGGCAGAAAAAAGGTTACCGCGGTTCACAAAGCTAACATACTCAAATTCTCCGACGGACTTTTTCTGGATACGGCCCGCGAGGTCGCCAAAGAGTATAACGACATAGAATTCGGCGACATGCTCCTGGACACAACCTGCATGGAATTAGTCAGGAAGCCTCATATGTTTGACGTCCTCGTGCTGCCAAATTTGTACGGCGACATAATTTCGGACCTTTGCGCCGGGCTGGTTGGCAGCATGGGTATAGCGCCTGGAGCTAACATCGGTGATGATATAGCTGTCTTTGAACCCACTCATGGAAGCGCCCCTAAATATGCCGGACAGAATAAGGCCAATCCCATGGCCATGATGCTCTCCGGGGTAATGATGCTGCGTTATCTGGGAGAGAAGGATAGCTCCGATAAGCTGGAAAGCGCTATAGCTGGAGTCATAGCCGAAGGCAAGGATGTCACCTATGATTTGAAGCTCGACCCCGCCACCGCGGCAGGCACCAGCCAGGTAGCCGACGCTGTGATAGAGAAGCTGAAGCCCTGAGCCGAACTGGGCAGTCGTGGCAAAATTTCTTATGGCAAGGACATGATAGGAAACATCATCATTGCAGTGGGTAAATCGGATTAGACAAACTCAGAGTTCGTATACACCGGTGTTATATGAGATTGCCTATCGCCCCAAAAAGCAAAAACTAGAATTTAAAAATGGGAGAGGAGAATGTTGAATACGCGGCGAGAGACAAAAGACAATGTTTTAATGGTTATTTTAGGAATTGCTTTCTTTCTGAATATCATTATCATGAATTTATTTCCCCCAACTATCAAAGAATTGGTGCCCGTAGGATATACAATATTAGGGGTCGGAGCGTTATTTTTCGTTCTATCTGTATTTACGCTTCGCAGAAAGGGCACCAGTAATGTCGTTGATAGCGGAACTTATGGTGTTGTTCGGCATCCAATGTATCTAGGAGGGATAGTGATGTTCTTTTCCCATATTCTCTTAGGTCAAAATTGGATAGTTGCAATTAGTACTATTGTAGGTATCGCTTGCTGCTACCTAATTATCCTATCAGAAGACCAGCGAAATATTGAGAGGTTTGGCGATGAGTACCGACTCTACATGAAATCTGTGCCGAGGATGAATCTCTTGTTGGGAGTCATACGGCTTCAGCGACGTAAAAAGAGAGAATGAAAACGATGGATAATAGAGTTCGGAGTTTATCGAAAACAGCGATTTTAACGAATGGGCGAAGGGCAACTCTGCGTCGCTGTCACTCCCTGCCCCGCCTTCGGCTCGGTCATATAACGCGGATAAGCGATTCGCCTATGCTCACCCAAATTCCTCCTTCGGAGGAACTTCGTTTATTTCGGAAACGTTATGCAGAAGCCTGAACTGCTTAAACAAAGCTATAAGTTTTTGGCTACAAGATTATATGAGATATGAATATATGGAAAGAGTAGAGATAATCGATACAAATTCCGACAATATTCTTGAATACGGGGTTTGCGGGTACAAAAACATTAAGAGAGAAGGATACCCGGAAAAGGTTGAGTGGCTAAAAGACCGTTTCCCGGAAGGTATGAAAATCAAGACATTATACTCGGCTGAGGATGGGAATCAGGGCATGATTGAATACATCCCAGGTGAATACTGCTGGAGACCGGTTGAGGCAAGTGGATATATGTTCATTCACTGCATCTTTGTTGGCTTTAAACGTGCCTATAAGGGGAAGGGCTATGGGTCACTTGTATTGGATGAATGTTTAAAAGATGCCGTAAAGGAAAATATGCAGGGGGTTGCTGTGGTAACTCGTAGAGGTTCATTTATGGCAGGGAAGGAATTGTTTATAAAAAATGGTTTTGAGGTTGTGGATAAAGCCTCTCCTGATTTTGAGCTGCTCGTGAAAAAATTGAATGAAAAGGCATTATCCCCGAAATTCAAAGGGGACTGGGAAAAGAGGTTAAGTCAGTATAGCAAAGGCCTGACGATAATCAGGGCAGACCAGTGTCCCTACACAGTGAAAAATGTTAAAGAAATAAATGAGGCTGCGGAGAAAATATACGGCATAAAAGCAAATATAATCGAGCTGAAAAATTGTCAGGAGGCTCAAAACAGTCCATGTCCGTTCGGAACCTTTTGTATAGTGTATAACGGAAAAGTTGTTGCTGAGGCTCCAATCAGCAATACACGGTTCCAGAACATTATGAATAGACAGGTGAAGTAATGTGTTGCTAGATTTGAATAAGAAAAGCGTTGATATTGAAAGCATAGCTAAAAAGGCATTAGAGGATGAGGAGACACTTTCCGAATTGCTGGAAGGCCTCTTATCTAATAAGGATACGATAAGGTACAACAGCTTCAAGGTATTAGAGCACTTGAGCCAGATGAAGCCCGAACTGCTGTATCTCTACTGGGACAAATTCGTTGAAAAATTGAATAGCGATAACAGTTTTCAAAGGTATCACGGGGTCTTCATCATAGCAAACCTTACCAGTGTTGATAATGAAAAGAAGTTCGAAAAAATATTTGATAAATACTGTGGGCTGGTCGAAGATAGGAGCTTTATCGTCGCTGTAAACGTAGTAGGCAACCTGGGAAAGATCGCCAGGGCAAAACCCAATTTGCAGGCAAAGATAACAAGCATTCTGTTAGATGTTGGTAGGACCAGTCATAAGCACAAAGACTTAATGAAAAGTGGCTCAATACAATCATTTGCCGAATACTTTGATGAGACTGAGAATAAAGAAAAGATACTTGAATTCGTTAGGAAGCAATTGGATTGCGAGAGTCCAAAGACTAGAAAGCTGGCAAAGGAATTCATAGAGAAATGGGGAGAATGAATTGCCTTGGGCAACTTATTTCATCCGCAAAGCGTTATCGGGAATTTTAATAGCATATTCACAGGAGATTTATAAAAGGCCTTTAAGGTAGCTTATAACACTGGGAGGCAGCAGGTCTTTTTAACCAGCCGTCGAGAATTCATTCAACTTTTTTGACTTGCGCGGGAATTACAAGCTACCATATCAAAATGAGTATAGAAACTCCGTCTAAGTTACCCCTTTTCCCTTTAACCACTGAGGTAAGTGAAGAAGGCCATCTCTGCATCGGCGGCTGTAATGTTGTCGAGCTGGTCAAGGAATTCGGTACGCCACTTTACCTTTTCGATGAATTCACCCTCCGCAATAAGTGCCGTGAATTTAAAGATGAGTTCCGTAAATATCATCCTGATACCTTGGTCATTTATGCCTCTAAGGCCTTTCTGAACAGAGCTTTGGCTCTTATCCTTCAGGGAGAAGGCCTGGGACTCGATGTTGTATCCGGGGGAGAACTTAGTATTGCTCATTCGGTAAGTTTCCCTTTGGATAAGGTCTATTTCCATGGCAACAACAAGACGCCAGAGGAGCTAAATCTTGCCCTGGATTTGGGAATTGGCAGAGTCGTGGTGGACAATTCTCATGAGCTTGAGCTACTTAATAGGCTGGCCAAGGAGAGGGGGATTAGCCAGAATATTTTGCTTCGACTCACCCCAGGGGTTGACCCTCACACTCACCAACACACCACCACGGGAACCTTAGAGAGCAAATTTGGCTTTCCCTTGACTACCGGGCAAGCCGAAGAGGCGGTAAAACAAGCCATGTCAGCCTCCAACCTTAACCTTTTGGGCTTCCACTTCCATCTCGGCTCCCCGGTGCCCGAGATTCAGCCTTATGAGCTGGCTATGGAGATTGTTCTTCGCTTTGCCCAGGAAGTGAGCGAAAAAACTGGCTTCAAACTCAGTGAACTCGATATCGGTGGCGGCTTTGCTATTCCATATACTGTGGACTCCAGATTTCCCACAATAGCTGATTATGCCAGGGCTCTAACAGGCAAGCTGAATAGTCTTATTTCGGGACTGGGATTAAGTCGCCCTCGGCTCATTATCGAGCCGGGAAGGGCAATCGTCGGGCAGGCAGGCGTGGCATTATACAGGGTCGGAGCAATAAAAGAAATACATGGCACAAAGAAATATGTCTGTGTCGATGGCGGCATAAGCGACAATATCCGTCCGGCTCTGTATGGAGCTAAATATGAGGCTTTGGTGGCTAACAGAGCTTTAGAGGCGGAAGGAGAGATGGTTACCATTGCTGGTAAGCTCTGCGAGTCCGGTGATATTTTAGTAAAGGATAGCAATTTGGCTTCAGTGCATCCCGGTGACATCATAGCTATTCCGGTTTGCGGTGCCTATTCAATACCCATGTCGAGCAACTATAATGCTATGCCCAGGCCGGCTATAACCATGGTGAAAGAAGGCAGCGTGCGTCTTATTCGGCGCCGGGAAACTTACCAGGACTTGGTGAACCTGGACCAGATTTAACATGTGGCAAGTTATAGGACAAGATAAAATTCTGTCTTTGCTGGACTACAGCCTCAAAACCAATACTGTAGCCCACGCCTATCTTCTGGTAGGGCCACGACATGTGGGCAAAGGAACTCTAGCCTTCAATCTGGCTCAAGCCCTAAATTGCGATGGGCCTGAGCCGCCTTGCGGTCAATGTCGCTCCTGCCAGCGAATACTAGAGGGCAAGCACGCTGATGTTATTTCTATTAGTCTGGATCCCAGAATAGAGTCTGCCGTCACCTCTAATAGTCTAGAGCATAAAACGGAGATAGGTATCAAGGATATGCTGGAGCTTCAACGGATGGCCAGCTTGCCACCGTATGAGGGTAAGTACAAAGTGTTTATCATTGATGACGCTGAATATTTATCCACCGAGGCAGCTAATGCCTTGCTAAAGATATTGGAAGAGCCACCACAAAGGGTGGTTTGGCTTTTGCTGGCTGCTGAGGAGGAGCACCTTCTGCCTACAGTTATTTCGCGCTGCCAGCGGCTGGAATTGAAGCCTGTACCATCAAAGCAGGTGCAAGAAATGCTCATCAAATCATATAGCGTTGACGCTGAAAAGGCGGAGCTTTTGACTCAATTGTGCCATGGTCGCCCCGGCTGGGCATTATCTGCCGTGGCAAACGAGGATATATTAGAGCAACGGTCCCAAAGGATAGCCAAGCTATTCTCTTTACTAACCGCTACTTTAGAGCAGAGGTTTACCTTTGCCCAAGAGCTAGCGAGCCAATTTAGCCGGAAACGGAGAGCCGGAGCAGAAATAATGGAGATTTGGCTTGACTGGTGGCGTGATTTGATGCTCATTAAAGGTGGCTGCAAAGAGGCCATCACCAATCTGGATTATGAGATAGCTTTGGAAAAACAAGCTAGGGCATTAAATCTGAGCGAGATTAAGGAATTCCTTGCCAATCTTTGCTCGTTACAGGAAGAGGTTTCTAAGAATGTTAATCCCCGTTTAGCATTAGAATCGTTGATGCTAAATTTACCCAGAAAAACTGACCTAAATAAGAATGGCATTGCGAAAGTTTAGAAATTGGAATTTAGGGTTTATAATACATTTCAATGGCTAACATGATTGGAGTTCGTTTCCGTTCGAGAGGTAAATTAGTCCGCTGTGATGCTGGTGAGCTATCCTTGCAAGTGAACGACTATGCAGTAGTGGATACTGGTCATGGTCTAGACGTGGCTAAAGTCATCACCATTGAAGACCTACCTCAACCAAGTGAGGAGAGCGAGCAATTAATGATGGTAGCACGCCAGGCCCAAGCGGAGGATTTAGAGGAAGCCAGGCGGAACATGGAAAAGGAAGCCTTGACTAAGTGCAATGAAATGGCAGCCAAACTTGGTTTAAGTATGAAGCCCCTGGTAGTCCGCTATGATCTCGGGAGCGAGCAACTAACTATATTCTTCAGCGCTCAGGAAAGGGTAGACTTCCGAGGGTTGGTTCGGAAACTGAGCCATGTTCTTGAAACACGGGTTGAATTAAGGCAAGTAGGAACAAGAGACGAAGCTAAACTATTGGGTAGCATAGGCAAATGTGGCTATCCTTTATGTTGCCAAAATTTCCTCACCAGCTTTGCGTCAGTATCCATTAAGATGGCCAAGGAACAAAACTTAGCCTTGAATCCTATGAAGATATCGGGCATCTGTGGAAGACTCCTTTGCTGCTTGGCATATGAAAACAAAGAATACGCAGCTACGAGAAAGAAGATGCCTCAGCCGAACCAGGAAATACCGACACCCTGGGGTAAAGCCACGGTAATCAGCACTAACTTATTAAAGGAAACGGTAACAGTGAAATTGGAAGATGAGGAAATTAGAGAGCTACCCCTGGATCAATTAATTCAAGGAGGGTAGATATTTTTGCCATTCACTGTGACTATGGACAATGTGATAGGGAATGTAGAAGCCATCATTACGAGGAGAATATGGCTGACGCAACAGTTTCATCCTTGCTTCATCCGGCGTACGTCCGCCTTTGTGCCGGTTGCAAGGAATGCAAGCACTAACCACATTATCCCAGACGTGCTTCCCACCCTGCCCCCGCGGAATAACATGGTCTAGGGTAAGCTCCCTGGTTTGCCGACCACAATACTGACAAGTATATTTGTCCCGATTAAATACCTCGAACCTGCTCAATTTTTTCTGATGACGCGGACGCGTAACCATGTAGACGAGTCGGATTACCGAAGGTATCTCAAATGCGTGGTTAACAGAGTGAAGTTCACCTCTGCTATTTTCCACCACTTCAGCTTTGCCACGAAAGACTAGCACTATAGCCCGACGCGTGCGGCACAAATTGAGGGGCTCATAACTCTGATTAAGGACTAAGACCGGGGAATCTATCATAACCACAACCCGATTATTAGCGATTTAGCTATTTTAGCAAGCCTTTCTCGCCAGTGCAATAACTTAAATTGTGGGTCAAGATGCTCTGATAAGTTCTTTATGCTTTTCGCCTACTTTGCTCAAGTCCATTTCTCTTCCACAACATTGCAGCCACTTCCGGCTGGTTGCAATCGCTTTGTATCGTCAGTTTACAAATCAATAATCCTTGCTGCCATCTCCTCTCCACTATTTACTAGCTAGCCCAAATCCTCATCTTAACAAACAAAGCTATGAACATCGTTGAGCTTGTCAGGCAAATCATATGCCGGCCTCGGAGGCATTTTCTTAACCTTGGGGGCCAGCTTAGGATACTCCATTTTCCGCCGAGCTAGGAGCAAAGAGCCGTCATGAAATGCCCGAATCAGTGGCGTCTAACTTGCCGTGTAGGCTTTACATCGCCACGATAATCAGGAGCGATGATGTTAAATACCAAGCTGAGTCTTGGATCCACCATTCTTGAACTGATTCGTGTTTCAATCTCGTCCAAAGAGAGACATGTGGTGACCACCATTGGCAATCTAGCGTTATAACGGTAATTGATCAATTGATATAGCTTCTCCTGGGCCCACAATGTAGCTGATTGCTCCCCAAAGTCATCGAGTATCAGCAGCGGGGTTTCCTTGATCTTCTCAAAAAATTCATCATAGGATATTTTGCTATCCGGACTGAATGTGGAACGTAAATGATCAAGAAGATCAGCGACGACTACAAAAAAGACTGGTTTTCCTTGCGCCAGCCGATAATTAGCGATAGCTGCTGCCAGGTGAGTCTTACCACAACCATTAACGCCTTGAAATATTAGCCAACCCTCTGGCAAGCGAGCAAATTCCACTGCTAAGTTAAAAGCTTGGTGCAGATTTTGACGCTGTTCTAGAGGAAGTTCCAGTCTCTTATGGTCAAAATTATCGAAAGTCATACTTCGTAATAGCTCTAATTTTAAGCCACCCTGGGATTCCAGGGGCGATGCTGGTTCAATCATCCATACCTGGCAGGATTCATTATCGGCAAGATGGCCGCGTAGGCGTTCATCAACTTTTTCTAGCGGTATATCGGTGGTAATTACCGTGGCAAGCCTGGTATTGAAGCGGTGATTTAGGAGCTGCTCTAACTTCTCTTTAGCCCAGGTAGTAGCGCTTTCCAAAGTAAGATCATCAAGCACTAGCAGAGGCACATTCTTTACCTGCTCAAATAGTTCGTCATAAGTGGTGTCGCTTGTGGGGCTGAAAGCGGAGCGGAGGTGGTCCAGGAGATCAGCAGCACCGATATAAAATACGGGCTCTCCTAAGCTAAGACGCTGATTAGCTATAGCACAAGCCAAGTGTGTCTTGCCAGAGCCGCTAGGACCCAAAAATACCAGCCAGCCCTCGGGAGCCTCAGAAAAGGCTTTGGCAGCTTGGTAAATCTGCGCAAAGTGACCTTGGGAAATGGCATTCGCCGCCCTTCCTTTAGGGGATAAACCGTCAAAGGTAAGTTGCGCCAGGGAGCCCAAATTGCTATATCTCTGAAGATATTCTGTTTTCTTTTTTCTTAGCTCCCCTTTACTACATCTGCAGGGTACCACCCGACTGAAATCCGCTTGCCCTGAATCTAAAACAGGATGAACGAAGCCAGCCCCTTTGCAGATAGGACAGATTTCACCCTCATCCTCTTCCATCGAGGGCAAGGGCGCGTTACCTTTGGACCAGGTGTCCGTATTTGCCTTTGATATACTTGTCTGGCCCAGCCTTTTTAGCGTTTCCCCTATACTCTCCACTGTCTTTACCTTCGCTAGCCCACCTCTCGAGTATGCGAGCGATATATTTCCAACTGCGTTTATTCAACGTAACTGCTTCCCTAAAAGCTCCTTCAATCCACTGGGGTGGATAAAGCTTCTCAGCTTCCTTAAGTTCTTCGGCAATCATCGGCGTTATCATGCCTATATTCTGCTCGTAGAGAGCAAAAATATTGACAGTCGGCGGCTGATGGCTATCAGCGGTCAGGGAGTACACGTCCTCGAGCACTCCATTTATATTTAAGGTCGAGTGTAACAGAACGCCATGCTCTACAGCCGAGTTTAAAGCCTGGCCAAGTATTTCCTCGCCCATTGCAGCCATTAGTTCGTGGGATAGTAATCCCTTATAGGTGACAAAATAAGGCCGTTCCTGTTTTCGCAGAATAAGATAGGAGACATATAAAACTGTCTTAAGTTCAGCCAAGTCTTGAATTTTAGGCATCGCCTGGGTAAAGAAAGAGTCCGGCAAAGGGATAAAATCTGCTTTCATCCGCGAGCTTGATAATTGATGGTCAGGCATCTCTTTACCCTTAAGAGGTGGCAATCGGCTCGGCCTCTAAATTATCAAATCTGGCAATTTTGCCCAGGAAGCGCAGCTTAATTTGTCCTACAGGACCATTGCGGTGTTTGGCTATGATGATATCAGCGAGGCCACGGGGATAAGGTTCCTTTTCAATATCATGCACCTTGCTCCAATCCTCGGGGGAAAAATACATGTCATCTCGATAGATAAAAAGAACGACATCAGCATCTTGCTCGATACTGCCACTTTCGCGCAGGTCAGCAAGCTGAGGTATATGAGAGGCCCGCCACTCTACAGCTCGGCTGAGTTGTGACACCGTCAGTACGGGCACGTTTAGCTCCCTAGCCAGGGTTTTTAAGGCACGGGTTATGTTGCTAATTTCCTGAACTCGGGTTTCATTTTTGCCATTACCTTGTATAAGTTGTAGATAATCGATGATAATCAGGTCGATATTGTGCTCGAAGTGAAGGCGCCGCGCTTTGCTTCTTATATCTAAAGAACGAAGTTGAGGCGAATCATCAATATAAATCAGCGCTTCGGACAGGATTCCACTGGCTTCCATGATTTTTATCTCATCCTGTTCACTAAAGCTCCCAAGACGGACCTTTTTAGAGTCCACCCCGGATTCATTAGCTAGGAGCCTCTGTACCACCGCTTCCCTGGACATCTCTAAACTGAATAACGCAACACAAGCCTTTTGGTTAATGGCGGAGCTTCTGGCAATATTTAAGGCCAAGCTTGTTTTGCCCACGCTAGGCCTGGCAGCTAAGACAATCAAGTCGGACCTTTGTAACCCTCCCAAAAAGTCATCTAACGCAGTAAAACTAGTCAGAATATGAGGTATTTCCCCTTCCCGCAGATCACTAGGCGGCCCAGCCTCTTCAAAGTACTGGCCCAAAAGCTCGCGAATTGGAACGAAATCCCGGGGACTCTGCCTCATCCGCACTTGAAACAGCATATCTTCAGCTTTATTGAGGCTACCTTCGGTATCGGGGCTGGCTTCGTAGCCAAGGGCCTCAATCTGCCTGGCCGCGGCGATTAGTCGCCGCATCACTGCTGTATTAGATACTATCTGAGCATAATATTCCACATGGAGTGATGTGGGCACATTACTTATTAAATGGCTTAAAAAAGCGGCACCACCAATTTGTTCCAAGCTGTTCTGACGCATCAGCTCATGAGCCACCGTAATCTGGTTTATAACTTCATTAGGACGTTGGTAAAGAGAAAGACAAGCTTGGTAAATCACCCGATTTGTTTCTGAAAAAAAATCCTCGGGCTTAAGGGAAATGGCAATTTTCAATATTGCCTCAGGGTCAATAAGCAGAGACCCGATTACAGCCTCCTCAGCCTCGATATCATGAGGGGGTGATTTTTCCTCTGCCATGCCTAATCTTTCTCCTCTTCGACAACCACTGTAATTTGTGGCTTAAGGTCGCTGGCTACCTTAACGGTTACTTCATAACTACCTGCTTGACGTAAAGGTCTCTCTATGTCTACCTTCTTTTTATCAATAATAGAACCTATAGCCCCACTTAATTCTTTAGCTATATCGGCAGCAGTAATAGAGCCGAATAGGCGCTCTCCGGTACCTGCACGAGCTTTAAGGTGAATTTCCCTTCCCTCGATTTGCTGAGCCAGTTCAACTAGTTTATCCCGATTAAGAATTTCCTCCTTTCTTTCCTTTTGCAGCCTGGACTCCACTTGACTCATGACCACAGGGGTGGCTACTAAAGCTAAACCCTGAGGCAAAAGGAAATTCTTGGCATAGCCTTTGCTGACCTCCTTTATCTCCCCAGCCCTTCCCTTTCCAGGTAGATCCTCTAATAAAACGACTCTCATGATATTCCTCCGCTTCGCTTAGATTGACAGAAATATCTCTGCCGAAATAGCAGCAGTAGCACCATCCCCAGTAGCAGTTATCGCCTGCCTGGCTGAATTATGGCGGATATCTCCGGCAGCAAATATTCCTGGAATCTGTGTTTCCATCAATTCGTTGGTGATTATGTAGCCCCCCTCATCCAAAGGCAAAAATTCCTGCCACTGAGCGCTATTGGGCTCCGCGCCGATAGCCACAAAAATACCTGCCAACTCTAATATTGATATTTTAGCATCTTTGGTGTTTTTCAGCCTGAGTTGCTTAACCAGGCCATCGCCCTCAATTTGGGTTACTACAGCATCCCAAATAAACTCTATCTTTGGGTCGGCCATAGCTTTTTCCTGCAATATCTTGCTGGCCCGAAGCTGGCTGCGACGATGGATGACTTTAACCGAGGAAGCAAATCTACTCAGGTAGAGAGCCTCAGTGATGGCGGCATCGCCGCCGCCTGCTACGGCTACTGTTTTACCTTTGAACAAAGGACCGTCACATGTAGCGCAGTAGGAAACTCCCCTGCCCACAAATTCATCTTCCCCGGGCACTCCTAGTTTGCGGAATTGCGAGCCAGAGGCAATGATTATCGACTCAGCTACAAAATCGCCTTCGCTGGTGCTGACCAGATTGCGCCTCTGGCTGGGCTTTGCTTTAATAACCTCGGCGAGCAGGGTTTCCAATCCGTGCTTAGTGGCCTGCTCATGGATAAGCTGTCCTAACTTTATGCCCGAAATACCCTGGGGAAAGCCAGGGTAGTTTTCCACATGCTCGGCGTTGGTTATTTGCCCGCCAATTATTCCCTTTTCGATAAGCAAACTATTAAGCCTCGAGCGGGCACAATATAACCCGGCAGTGAGTCCAGCAGGTCCACCACCAATGACGACTACCTGGTAATTTTTGCCCATAGCCTAAGCTGCAGCTGCTCTCTCCCAGAGGTCACAGCGTCCTCCCCACCTGGCTAGAACCTTGCCCTCCACAGATATCTGGGCAATCTCGCATAAGTTGGGACAGGCTTTACATATGAAGGAAGAAACCGTGAAGTCTGTTTGGCCAACCTCGAATCCCTTAAACTTTGTCTCATAGTTATTATTTCCAATCTCTTCGCGTAGCAAAAGAGCTGCTCCAATAGCGCCCATGAGTTCATGATGAGGAGGAACAAGGACCTCGACATCCAGAGCTTCTTCGAGCGCCTTGATTATTCCTTGATTGAAGGCAACGCCGCCTTGGAATACCACTTGAGGTAAGACTTCCTTGCCTAAAGCCACGTTATTAAGGTAGTTTCGCACTAAAGCTTCACATAAACCATAAACGATGTCTTCGGTTTTATGCCCTATTTGCTGCTTATGAATCATGTCCGATTCAGCAAAAACGGTGCATCGTCCAGCAATGCGTACTGGTGCCGTACTCTTTAAAGCTTGTTCCCCAAATTCCTCAATGTTCAAACTTAACCTTGAGGCTTGGTGGTCGAGAAAACTGCCAGTACCAGCAGCACACACCGTGTTCATACCAAAATCGACAACCACACTATCGCGAATCAAGATGATTTTGCTATCCTGTCCCCCGATTTCAACAACGGTTTGTACTTCGGGTATGTAGTGCATAGCAGCAACAGCATGGCTGGTAATTTCATTTTTTATTAAATCGGCGCCCAGGACAACGCCGGCAAGATAACGAGCACTTCCCGTAGTAGCTACCCCACAAATTTCAGCCTGAGGTGGCATTTGCTCTCTTATCTCCTCAAGTCCCTTCTGGATGATACCGATCGGTTTGCCTTGAGTTCGCAAGTAGGTAGAGGCTACAAGCTGTTCCTGGTCATCAAGCAGACCCAGTTTGGTAGTGACCGAGCCAACGTCGACGCCGAGATAGGTTTTCACGTTCTCCTTCGTTTCCTCCTGAACTTCAGTAAATCAACGAAAGCCTCCACCCTGGTTATCATCCCTGGCCTAGCCATCTGTTCATCGCAAAGGATAGTAAGCACAGGGATATCCTCCTTAGTCGAGGGCATAATATTCTGAGCCACTATCTCAGGCATGCACGTGAAAGGTGCCAAGTGAACCATGCCATCATATCCCTCTCGGGCACGAACCACTTTCTCACCCACCGATTCCCAGCCATCGCCACCAACATCGCGTTTAAGATAGGGCATGGCCGCCTTATGAACCTCCTTCCACTCATTTATGCCTAGATGATTTAGAAAAAGGCTATACTTTGCCCATCGAGAAAGGCTCATAGTCCGCTCTACTTCCACTCCCAATTTGCCTAGTTCCATTTCTATATCCATGTTGGCGAATGGGTCGAGAACAACGAAAATCTCACCGACAATGCCTACTTTAACTGGATCGGCGGTCGGGGCTTTAGGCACCTGGCTCAACCTCTTAATATATTCCCTGGTGGTTTTCTTAACCTCCCTGTCCGTCCTTGCCTCACTGATAGCCTTAATAGCTTCTCGGTGGATTTGGTTAGTCCTTCCCTTCTCAACTTCTACCGCCCGCATCTTGTGAACTATTTTATCTATTTTGTCTAAAGCGAATAGTTTACCCATGGCGAAGAAAAAGGCTGAGATAACTTTAGGCCATGGGGCATTGTTACTCAAATCCTTTATGAGGCGCATTATGCTCCTGAATTTGTGTTGAGATACATCTAGGGTAAAGAAGTGGGCGTCATAGCCCAAGTCACGTATGATTTGTTCTTGTCCCTTAACGTAGTAGCCTAATCGACAAAGGCCAGTACCCCTTGCGTGAATTAGAGTATCGGCTCCCAATTCACAGGCCTCGATTAAGTTACCTAAAGTAAGCTTGAAGGGCAAACAAGCTTCCACTGGTGAGTATTTGACTCCGAGGTCTAAGGTTCGTTGACTGGTTGGAGGTGGGATTACTAGGTCGTTCTCACCACCACCCAGCTTCTGAGCCAGCGCTTCTACCGTAAGGTAAGCATGGCCACAATGGGGTATACCTATGCGCATACCCTTTTCCTCCTTTTGACCATATCGAGAAAAGCCTCCAAACGAGTAACCAATCCTCCATCACTTGTGTGCTCATCTAAACTGATGTGTAAAAAGGGGATTTTGCACTCCCTTGCCCGATGACGTACAATGTCTATCATCATAGAGTCTGGTCCGCAGCCAAAAACAGCCACACTAATTATACCATCGACTTTTGCCTCTAGATAGTGTTCTCCTGCACCGATTATATCGGCTTCGAAGGACCAATGGGGGTTGCCCACCAGCTTTGTTACAGCGAAATCAAGGCCTTCCTGAGCTGTCATCTCCGGAGTAAGTACTTTGGCTCCCATATCCCTCAGCCGAGAAATGAATCGATGGTTAACATAATCATCATAGATAACATATTGATGCCCGATAACAGCAATGGACAAGACAGCAGCATCGAGTTTCAAGTCTGATTCCTCCTCACTTGGGCATAGCTCATCCAAGGCTTGTACAGGTGTAATTCCTCTATCGGACATTTCACTTCGATAGGCCAAATGGGCTTTCTCTGCCTCCTCAACTGCTGTTTCAATTCTTACTTTGTCAGAGCTAAAATGACGCCCCAGGGAGTGGATAGTGTGTCGCAGTCTGTGACGCCCTTCAGTCAAATCTACCTCTGGGTCAAGAATAGGAGGACACTCTGGCACTAAGGCCTTGGTCATATCAGGCAAGCCGACAAATTTGGAGCAATGGTATGCTTTCCCTCCCAAGCTGCGCATTACTGGAATAAACATATAGTCACATTTATCCGCGAGGGAAATAACATGCCCGAAAAAGAGCTTCACTGGCAGACAAGTCTCCGCAACTGCTCGTGAATTCCCTGCAGCAAATATAGCTTTGTTAGTTGGCGGAGATACCACTGTTTCTGCGCCCATGGCTTCAAAAAAAGTCTTCCAGCCGGGGTAATATTGATAGTAAAGTAAGGCTCTTGGAATGCCTACTCTAATCATGACAAAAACTCCTGCTTAATCCTATCAAGCATCCCCGGCTGGAGGACATCAGCTACAGTCATAGCCATTGTCTTAGCTGCATCCATTAAGCCTTCGTGTCCAGCTTCCGAGGCAGCTGCAGAGGCAAACTCCGGCGTATGTATCAACACCTCAGAGGGAGCAATGGCTATCGTAGGATGTATGCTTGGTACCAATTGACTAACGTTTCCCATATCTGTGCTGCCAAAACCAAAACGGGGGTCGAAGGCTTCCACACAGCGTCCAAGAGATTCTAGATTTTGCCTAAATAGCTGAGCTAAAGTTGCATTGTTTTTCATAGGAGCATAAGTCCTACCTCTCCAGTTATATTCTAATCTTGCCCCACTAGCTACCGATGCTCCTATAAAACAGTTTAAAACCTTATCCTTCAATTCATCAAGATAATCACCTTCTGGAGCACGTATTAGAAATACAGCAGCACTATGGGCGGGGACTATGTTAGGTGCTTCACCTCCATCGGTGATTACACCATGGATGCGTGCCTCTCCTCTTATGTGTTGTCTCAATGAATTTATAGAAGTGAAGGCTAAAATCATAGCTTCAAGGGCATTTATACCCTTGTGGGGTTGGGCTGCAGCATGAGCTGGCTCGCCAAAAAACTCCACTTCCAAGGAGCTACAGGCAAGCGCCTGTATGGTTACCATGTTCCGCATATTGGGATGTACTATCATAGCCACGTCTATATCCTTAAAGGCTCCTGCTTCCACCATGTCTATCTTCCCACCAAGGGATTCCTCCCCAGGAGTGCCCAGAACCACAATGCTACCTCCTAACTGGTCAATGATAGATTTACCAGCAACAGCAGCCCCTACTGCTGAAGCAGCTATTATATTATGCCCACAGCCATGTCCTATTTTGGGTAAAGCATCATATTCAGCAAGCAAGGCAATCATTGGACTACCTTGGCCATATGTCGCTCGAAAGGCTGTAGCTAAGCCAGCAATGCCTCGCTCTACATGAAATCCCCTAGCTCGGAGATAGCTAGTAAGCCAAGCCGACGCGTTCTCCTCCTTAAGGCCCAACTCAGGGTTATCATGGATATTCAGGCTCAACTGGATAAGCTGCTGCCCTTGCAGTTCGACATCATCTTTTGCCTTTAGCTTCAGCTTTTCTATTTCCAATACTTGAACCCCCTGCGGATAGCTATTATACTTTGTGCTCGACTTAAATTTCTAGGCTATGACAGATGGAAAAGATTGAAGGCGAACTTCTCAGGGCTTTGGTAAATGTGGCTCAGTTGCTGAAAGAGCCTGTTGGGTCTAGCCGAAGCTATGATATAAATGGGATAATCAAAGAGCAAGTTGAAGCTTCTGTTGAAGGGAAAATAGTATTGATTCGTAGCGGGCAGGGTATTCTAATTCAAGGTGAATTAGCTGCGGAGATGAAACTCACATGCAGTCGCTGCCTCGACAACTTCCTATGTCCCGTAAGTTTTACTGTGGAAGAAGAAGTTCTTCCTGTCGACGATGTGTCTCGAGATTTAGTAATTTCTTTGACGGAAAAAGCAGATGGGTTCACTATTGATATTAACGGCATACTTGACCTAGGCGAGCTAATACGGCAATATACTCTGTTGAATTTGCCCATGAAACCCTTATGCCGACCTGAGTGTGCAGGAATAAAGGAGAAGAATTCATATGGCACTACCTAAGAAGAAACACAGCAAAGCGAGCCAAGGAAAAAGGCGCAGCCACCTTAAACTAACCTTGCCTACCATGGATGTATGCCCACATTGTCACAGTCCTAAGTTAGCTCACCATGTTTGCCCTACTTGTGGCTGGTACAATGATCGAGAGACAATTGAGGTTAAACCCTCCAAAAAATAAATCAGCATGGCTGAGTTATCCAGGGTAGCTTATGTTTTCCCAGGTCAGGGTGCCCAAAGCACAGGCATGGGACTGGATCTGTATAACAGCTATCCCTCAGCCAAGAAAGTCTTTGATGAAGCTGATGTTTCTTTAGGCTTTTCCCTCTCTCGTTTATGCTTTGAAGGTCCGGATGATGAACTGACAAAGACGCATAACGTCCAGCCAGCGATACTAGTCGTCAGTATTGCCTGCCTTAAAGCGCTTGAAGAGGCAGCCATAGCTGATTTCCCCTCTCCCACTTTTGTTGCTGGACATAGTTTGGGCGAATATACTGCTCTCGTTACTGCTGGTGTACTTGGCCTGGCTGATGCTGTTTTGCTTGTTAGGGAAAGGGGTAGACTAATGTACGAAGCTGGGCTAAAAAATCCCGGGAGTATGCTGGCTGTAATAGGGATGGATGAAGAAACAGTTAAAGATATATGCTTTCATAGTGGAACCGAAATCTCCAATATAAATTGTCCTGGGCAGATTGTAATCAGTGGTGCTACCCAAGCTTTGGCCGAAGCTAATAAATTAGCCAAGATAAAGGGCACTCGCGTTCTTATTCCCTTGAGGGTTAGTGGGGCTTTTCATTCCGTCTTAATGGAGCCAGTTATGGCTGAATTCAGTGAAATCGTCTCAAGCTTCATGTTTCACCCCCCAGCTATTCCTGTAGTATCTAATGTGACCGCTCGGCCGTTAACCGACGTTGATTCGATAAAAGAAGAGTTAGTGAAGCAGCTTCGTAATTGCATCCAATGGCAGGGCTCTGTTGAATATATGATGCATAATGGCGTGACCACCTTTTATGAGATAGGTCCAGGGAGAGTGCTTAGCGGTTTGCTTAAGCGAATCAATTCAGAACTTCAAATTTTCAATATATCAGGAATTGAGGACATGGCACAGATAGTACACAAAGGGAGTCCACCTAACTAATGGCTGGCATCAGGCGACAGGCAAGAACTGCTGCTCTACAAGCACTTTATGAGCTCGATTGCACAAAGCATAAGGCGGAGGAAGCCTTGGCTCATTCAGGAACAGGGAAAAAGTTGCCTGAAGAGGCGATCAGCTTCAGTAAGGAGCTTGTCAAAGGAGTACTCCAAAACAAAGCTGAACTCGATGATCTTATCGAAAAATTTGCTCCGGCCTTTCCTATAGAGCAAATGTCGATCATCGATAGGAATATTCTACGCCTGGCTATTTTCGAAATTTTATTTAATAGGACTCCAATCAAAGTGATTATAAATGAGGCTATAGAGTTAGCTAAGGAATTCGGAAGCGTTTCTTCCCCGCGGTTAATCAATGGAGTATTGGGCTCAATAACAACCGAACGTGACGTATAGCAATGAAACTCCACTGAAGGACGTGAGAGCCCTGTCCCCCCAGTAATCGCTTGAGTGGTAGTGATATCCCACGGAAGATAAATTTTCTTGACGGTATAGCTTCATTTAGTGTAAAATATTTATACAATGGGCAGCATGGAGACTCAACAAGCACAATCCTTGCAAACGCGGCAAGAGTTTAAATTGATTGCCCGACTTGAACAGGCCAATTTACTGGAAATGCCTGAAGAGGAGTTCAACAAGCTCATCGCTGAAGCAGAAAGCAACCCCTTGTTCAAAAAGTTATACCAGAAGGAGAAAATAATCCGCTATCAAAGATATCCTAAGACGGATATTTCTTCCCGCTTTTATCAACTTAATGAAGAGATTGCCGCCGGCACGGGCAATCTTGATATTGAATCCCTTTTATCTGGTAAAGAAGAGGTAATTCGGCAGATACAAAAAATGGGGCTAGAAAAATTTAAGCGATATTTCTTATGTCCTGAACCGGAGGTAAGTGTAGAAGAGGTCGCTAAAGAGTGCAATTTGAAGCTTCCAGAGGTTGAGAAGATAAATAGCTTCATTAACGAATTCTCCATTATGAGCGAGTTTTACAACCCTTCTGCTCTTAGTTCCGAACATGGAATTTACTACTCCAAGGTCGCTTCGGTAGAAAGGAGGCCAGAGGGATTTATCATTGGCTATCTCTCACCTTCTTATGTACGGGGGAGATATTTGATTAACTATGAAAGGTTTGAGGAATTAAGGGGAAATAGAACTATCAGTAGAGATGAGGTGAGGGAAATCCGGCGGCTATTCAAGAAGCTAGAGCTAATCAACAGCCGTAAGGACACGACAACACTGATATTGCAAAATATAGTGGAGAAGCAAGCGCCCTATTTCGAATCCCACGATCCCAAGGCCCTCCTACCCTTCAGCCAAAAGGAGTTAGCCAAAAGAATCGGACTCGTTCCAAGCTCAATTAGCCGCGCTATCAGGGGCAGAAGCCTTGATACACCTTGGAGCGAAGAGAAAGCCCTTAAGGATTTCTTCCCCCGGCCGAGAAGGTTTAAGAAGGAACTAGTCAGGCAACTCCTTGAAAGCCAGGAGGGACTTCGCTCCGACGAAAAGATTAGAAGGCAACTTGAGCAAAAATTCGGTGTTTCTATTTCCCGTCGCTCGGTAGCAAGCCTGAGGAAGGAACTAAAGATAACTCCAACATGGAAGAAAAAATAAGCTCTAATTCAGCCAAGGAAACCAGGGATAGTATCTTCATGCCAAAGAGTACGTGGCATCGCTGGAAAGATAGATTTGCAATAAAAATAATTAACAGGTTGCCAGAGAGCCAGGTATCCGAAGGTGTGCGAAGCCATCATTTCTGGATAATTGCTGCGATAATAGCGGTTCTGGTGCTCTTTTACTATGCGGGGCATACTCCCCTAGCCCATTTCGGAGGATTTTTCACCGATGCTTTTCCTCACGACATACATCGGACTTTGTTTTTGATCCCCATAGTCTACGCCGCTCTAACTTATAGGGTTTGGGGGGCCCTAGGTGCTTCGTTTGTTCTCTTGTGTGTTGTATTGCCACGTGCCTTTCACTCCCCATACGCTGATCCGCTGATTAGGCCTCTTCTCTTTGTCCTGTTTACCACTCTCATCGGGGTGTTAACCGCGATGCTGATAGATCGAGTTAAAAAGGAAGAAAGGGTTCGTATTAATCTAAACACAGCTTACCAAGAGGTCGTTCGGCGTCTAAGGGAAAACGAGGAGCAACTCATTCAGGCAGAGAAGCTGACATCTTTGGGGCAGATGGCTGCATCCATCGCCCACGAAATCAATAATCCTCTGGCTGGTGTTCTGGTCTACACCCAGTTGTTATCAAAAAAGGTAGCTGGCGGCACGTTCAAGAAAGATGAGGCTTTAGATTACCTTTCAAAGATGGAATCAGAGGTAAGCCGTTGCTCCAGGATAATACGAAACCTCCTGGATTTTGCTCGACAAACGAAGCCAACATTTAGGCTGGCGGATATTAACCGGGTCCTGGAACAAGTCTTGTCCATGATAAGCTATCAAGCTCAGCTTCAAAACGTTGAGGTTGTAAAAGAGTTTAGCCCTTCCTTACCTAATGTTATGGCCGATCCTGATCAGCTTCAACAGGTATTTACTAATCTCACTCTGAATGCCATACAGGCAATGCCTAATGGGGGCAGGTTGACCCTCTGCAGCTCGGTGATAGATACTGAGGTCAGGGTTGATGTCCAGGATACGGGCTGTGGTATCCCCCAAGAGAACCTAGCCAAGCTTTTCACGCCCTTCTTCACCACCAAGGAAAAAGGAAAGGGTGTGGGCTTGGGATTGGCTGTAGTTCATGGGATTATTGAGAGACACAGGGGAAGGATCAAAGTACAGAGTGAGGTAGGGAAGGGAACCACCTTCAGCGTCTACCTAGGAGTCCCCAGCGATGAAAAAGGTTAAAATACTTGTCGTTGATGATGAGGCTATTGTCCGTGAGTCTCTACATGACTGGCTCACCGATGCTGGCTATCAGGTGCTCACCGCTGAAAACGGCCCTAAAGCCTTAGAGATTATCGGGAGGGAGAGGCTGAGGATTGTCATCGCCGATCTGGTGATGCCGGGAATGGATGGGATTGAGTTGATGAAGAAGGCTAAAGAGATTCAGCCCAACATTGAGGTGATCATCATCACGGCCTATGGCAGCGTCCCCACAGCCATCGCTGCCATGAAGGAGGGGGCTTATGATTACATCGAGAAGCCCTTTTGCCCTGAGAGGGCTGAATTATTAGTCAGGAAATTAGCTGAACATCAGGAACTAGTTGAGGAGAATCTCTCCCTGCGTCAGAGACTAGAAGACCGTTACCGCTTTGAAAATATCATCGCCAAAAGCTCTAAGATGCAGCGGGTGATTGAGGTAATAAAGGTCGTGGCTAAGAGCAACGCCACCATATTAATCACAGGCGAGAGCGGTACAGGGAAGGAGTTGGTGGCACGCGCCATTCAATCCCAGAGCCATCGCCGGAGCAAGCCTTTTGTCGCTGTTAGTTGTGCTGCTTTGCCTGAAAGCCTCCTGGAAAGTGAGCTGTTTGGTCATGAGAAGGGTTCCTTCACCGGAGCTTATGCTCAAAAGAAAGGGAAATTCGAGTTCGCCAATGGTGGAACACTTTTTTTGGACGAGGTCGGCGAGATGAGCGCCAATATCCAAGTCCACCTATTAAGGGTCTTAGAGGAGAAGGAATTTACTCGTGTCGGTGGCAATGAGTCAATCAGGGTTGATGTAAGAGTTATTTCGGCGACTAATAAGGACTTAAGAAGGGCGATAGAAAAGCAGGAATTCCGTGAAGACCTTTATTATCGGCTCAATGTAGTTACCATCGAGTTACCTCCCTTGAGAGAAAGAAAGGAGGATGTCCCTCTATTAGCTGAGCATTTCTTGCATAAATTTGCCCAGGAAAACCACAAAGAGATTACTGGATTTTCACACGAGGCAGCGGAGTTTCTGCTTGATTATGACTGGCCGGGAAACGTCCGTGAGCTGGAAAACGTTATTGAAAGGGCAATCATCCTAGCCAAAGGAGGCCTTGTCACAATTGCCGATCTTCCGCATGAAAATCTGTCGCTAACTCGTTCAGCCTTAACGGGAAAAAACCTTAAAGAAGTGGAGAAAAGCCATATTTTCAACGTCCTCTCTGAAACTGGTGGAAATTATAGCGAGGCGGCCAGAATATTAGGAATCACTAGGATGACACTCTACAACAAGGCGAGAGAGTATGGTTTCGATGTAAAGAAAATAGGCAATAGGTGAATAATTTTTTTACAGGTCGTGAAAATACAATAAATTATTAGTCCTGCTGGGCGACAAAAGCTACCCAAAATTTTCTGGGTAGTTTTTTTATTTTGGCAAGAAAATTGCACCTCAATAAAGTAGGAGGCAGCTTAAAAAGGGAAATTTGAGTCGGCACAAAAATTGCGTTACTAGAGTATGAAGGAGGTGGAAAATGAATAGACAAACAAGCCCAACAAAACAAGAAATGGAGGTGAAGGAAATGAAACCAGTATTAATCGTCGAAGATGAAGCCATTATGCGAGAGTCGCTCCGAGACTGGCTCAGGGATGAAGGCTATGAGGTGGACACTGCTGAGGAGGGCGAAGAGGCATTGGAGAAGATTGGGGAGAAAGAATTTGGTGTTGCGGTTCTCGATCTGAGGCTGCCAGGAAGAGATGGACTTGAGGTGTTAAGGGAAGCCACGGCGCAAAATCCAAAGCTTAAGGGGATCATCATCACCGCTTATCCCTCGGTGGAGACGGCAGTGGAGGCGATGAAAATGGGGGCGGTGGATTACATGGTCAAACCCTTTGCCCCCGACGCCCTAGAGAAAGCGATTCAGGAGATCCTCGGCCCCGTCCAGGTGAAGATAAAGCCCCAGGAGAGCAAGGTTGAGACAGCCATAGCAAAAGCTCCATTAATCGAAGAAGAGCAGGTTGAGGAAATCATAGCCATAAGCGAGGAGGAAATCCCCATCCACCTTGAGCGAGGCAAGGCTTACTTCAACGCTGGTCACTATGGAGAGGCTTTGAGAGAATTCCAGTCCATCCTCCGTGTCGCCCCAGGACACATAGAAACCCGAGTTTGGATCCGAAGGGCGAAGGAAGAACTGGCGAAACCAAGCACCGAGGTAGCCAAAGCTGAGGCTGGTATTGAGGAGGCGTCGAAGATCAACCAATGTGTCTGGGCAAAGGTGGGGGTAGTCTCTTATAGGTTCTGCCTCAAGAATTATGACTGCGCTAACTGTGAGTTTGACCAGATGATGCAAGATAAAATAGCCGCAGGCGAGACACCGGAGCTCGAAGAGGCTCTGGAGAGACTCAAGGAGCTGCCGAGGATTCAGGAGGTTTGCCATTATGCTTTCAAAGACAATGCTTTTAATCGACTTCATGCTCCTCTATTTCAATGCGCAAATTGTGAATTTGACCAAACCATGCAGGATGCCCTGGAGCAAAGGCTAGCCGAAGTAGCTTCTCGTCGGGAAGCCTCGCGCCAAAAGGAGTAAAAGGCCAGGGCATAGCCAAGTGCTTAGAATTGTATTAAAAGGGTCACCCAAAACTTGTTTAACCACAAGATGAAACTGGGTATCTGTAAAACAGATACCAAACCTTTTCTGTTTATCGGAAAAATATAGTGCTAAGGTTTACTCTCTGTAAAAATTTTTTCAAGGTGTTTGTTCTTTTTTGAAAACTTTGCTATCATGTGGGGCTGCATTGCAATTCTTTCTAGGGCTCTGGTGGTAGCTATAAGGTTGTCGTAGCTATCCTTTTTGCTCTGCAATATTTGAGAAAGTGAGGTTATAGCAAAATGGAAGTGCTAAGTCCTTACAAAGAGGCCACAGATGTGATACTCGAGGCTGGTGGTGAACCTCTCAAATTGTGTTACCAGTGTGGTCTTTGCACTGGTATTTGTCCTTGGAATTTGGTTCGAAGCTTCCTTGTTCGCCGCATCATGCATCAAGCCCAACTTGGGGCAACAGATTTTGGCAGCGAGGATGTTTGGACTTGCGTCACTTGTCGAGCTTGTGTTCAGCGTTGTCCTCGAGGTGTCGACATAATCGATGTTATGAGGGCCGTGCGCCGAGCTGTGGCTAGTCTGGGGATCGGCGTTGTCCCTGACGCCCTGAGAATTTCAGCTAAGAACATCGCCGGCGTAGGCAATCCCTTTGGTGAGGAGCCAGAAAAGCGAAATGACTGGGCTAAAGATCTTAAGGTGAAAGATTTTGCTTCGGGCACTGAAATACTTTATTTCCCTTGCTGTGTTCCTTCCTATGATCCTGATGTGAAAACAGTGGCCCGGTCTACTGCCACAATCTTCAACAAGCTTGGGATTGATTACGGCCTTATAAGCACCGAGGCAAGATGCTGTGGCGAATCAATTAGAAAGGCTGGTCATGAAGATACGTTTCAAAGTCTGGCCCAAAATAATATTAGTCTCTTTAGCAATAACGGTGTTGAAACTGTGGTAGTTTCTTCACCACACTGCTACCACACCTTTAAAAATGAGTATCCCGAGCTTGGAGCCAAGTTCGAGGTGATTCATATCACTCAATATCTAGCTTCACTTCTCAAACAGGGGAAATTGAAGCTCTCCAAAGAGATAAACAAGAAAGTAATCTATTCCGACCCTTGCTATTTGGGGAGACACAATGATATCTACGATGAGCCAAGGGAGATCCTGCAAAGCATTCCCGGCCTGGAATTAATAGAGTTTCCCGATGCCCGTGAGGAGGCTCTTTGCTGTGGCGGTGGTGGTGGTAGAATCTGGATGGATACGCCGAAAGGAGAAAGGTTCTCTGACATAAGGGTAGAGCAAGCTGTTGAAAAAGGCGCTGATATCATAGCTCTGGCATGTCCTTACTGCTTCCTCAACTACAGGGATAGTGTGCTCTCTATGGGCAAGGGAGAGGCTATTCAGGTTAAAGACATCACCGAGCTAGTTGCTGAGGCAATGTAATAATGGAGGAATAAAATGGAAGAGGTAAAAATTGGTGTTTACGTTTGCCACTGTGGAACAAACATAGCTGGCACAGTTGATGTGGAAGAGGTAGCCAAATATGCTGAGATCTTGCCCCACGTGGTGGTTTCTCGTCACTACCCATATACTTGTTCTGACCCAGGTCAAGACCTCATCAAAAATGATATTAAAGAGCTGGGGATCAACCGGGTTGTAGTGGCCTCCTGTTCTCCTCGCCTTCACGAGAAGACCTTCCAAGGAGCGCTCCGTGAGGCTGGGTTAAATCCTTATCTATTCCAGATGGCTAATATTCGGGAGCACTGTTCCTGGCTTCATGAGCCGGGGCCCGAGCTTACCGAGAAGGCCAAGAGGATGGTTAAGGCAGCGGTGAACAGGGTGGCTCATCATCAACCCTTAGAGATCCGAGCGGTGCCAATATTCCCCGCCACTCTTGTTGTTGGCGGTGGCATTACTGGTATGCAGGCTGCCCTGGAGATTGCCAACTCAAACCACATGGTCTATATCGTAGAGCGAGAACCTAGCATCGGGGGGCATATGGCGCAGTTTGACAAAACCTTCCCCACATTGGATTGCGCCGCTTGCATTCTTACACCAAAGATGACTGAGGTTGCCCGTCACCCGTTCATCAGAATTCTACCCTATAGTGAGGTTGATGAGATTTCTGGCTTCGTAGGCAACTTCAGGGTCAAAATTAGAAGAAAGCCACGCTATGTTGATGAAGGTAAATGCATTGGTTGTCTCGTCTGCCAGGAGAAATGCCCCTGGACAGCATTAAGCGAATTTGATGCCGGTACAAGCAAGCGCAAGGCAATTTACACGCCGTTTGCTCAGGCAGTGCCCAACATTCCGGTTATTGATGCAGAGCATTGTGCTTACTTTCTCAAAGGAAAATGCCGTGCTTGTGAGAAATTCTGTGATGCCGATGCAATTAATTTCGAGCAGAGTGAGCTCATTTTTGAGTTGGATGTGGGCAATATCATTCTCGCTACAGGATTTGATACTTTTGACGCTTCCGCTATCCCCCAGTACGGCTATGGGCACTATCCCAATGTTTTCACCAGTCTTGAATTTGAGAGGCTGTGTAGCCCAACTGGCCCTACTGAAGGACATATAATGCTTGCCGATGGCCGGCAGCCTGATAGCGTAGCAATCGTCCACTGTGTTGGCAGCCGGGATAAGAACTACCATGAGTATTGCTCACGTGTTTGCTGTATGCATGCTCTCAAGTATTCCCACTTGATTAAGGAGAAAACCGGTGCTGACGTTTATCAGATGTATATTGACATGCGCTGTTTCGGCAAAGGTTACGAAGAGTTCTACGACCGCATCCAGGATGAGGGTGTTAACTTCATTCGGGGAAAAGTGGCCAAAGTCACTGATGAAGCCATAAGTGAAGAAGAGAAGGGGAAACTGATTGTCCTTGTTGAGGATACCCTACTAGGAAACATGCTCCGTGTTCCCGTGGATATGGTTATTCTCTGCGTTGCGCTGGAGCCGCGCAAAGATGCCGGCGAGGTAGCCCGGCTTTTCCATCTCGGACGGAGCGCCGACGGCTTCTTCCTGGAGAGACATCCCAAGCTTGATCCTGCGGCAACAATGTCCGAAGGCATCCTCATCGCCGGCTGCTGCCAAGGGCCCAAGGATATCCCAGACAGCGTAGCTCAGGCTTCAGCAGCAGCAGCGCGGGCTTTGGCAATGATCGCTCGGGGGAAGATAGAGGTTCCAGCAATAACAGCCTCTATTGATGAAACCAAATGCTCTGGGTGCAAAATCTGCAACCATCTCTGCCCATATGAGGCTATATTCTTTGACGATGAGGCCAAGGTATCACGAGTCAACCAAGTCCTGTGCCAGGGCTGTGGTGTTTGTGCTGCTGCCTGTCCCAGCGGTGCCATTACTCATAACTATTTCACCGCCGCGGAGATTACGGCGGAGATAGAAGGAGTGTTGGCATGAGTTTCGAACCTAAGATTGTCGGCTTTCTATGTAACTGGTGCTCTTATGCCGGTGCTGACCTTGCTGGCACTTCTAGAATGCAGTACTCTCCTAATGTAAGGATAATCAGGGTGATGTGCACCGGCAGGGTAAATCCCCTTTTTGTGCTTAAGGCACTTAGCCTCGGTGCTGATGGCGTTTTGGTATCTGGCTGCCATCCTGGAGATTGCCACTATATCAAGGGCAACTTGAGTGCTAGGAGAAGATTTGTGGGAATGAAGCCTTTCTTGGAAGCCATGGGGATTGAACCAGAAAGGGTAAGGTTGGAATGGATAGGGGCATCTGAGGGGGCAAAGTTTGTCGAGGCGGTTAATAGCTTTGTCCAAACGATTAAAGAGCTTGGCCCCAGTCCGCTTGATGGGAGGCACAATTGCTCCGGTGCCCAAATTTGCTAGTTACATTGCCCTGCGAACTAGACACTACCCTGCTTATTAATGACGCCAATCCGGTTTAGAACCTAACCATATTCTTTGCCTGCTTCATTGACCCAATATCTCCTACAGATCATGATGGCTTTCTACACCGCTCTACTCTGCCACAGTAAGTCCTAGCTGATGCTCTTGCTTCAGTTTGTAGAAGACAGGTCGACAGGGATAAGCAGCTTTTCTATATTATCGCTGACACAGATATGACAGGCAATAGATTGAGAAATATCTCCTGCCTTTCCTTCAAGTCAATCAGTGTCGTGAAGATGTGCCTTACCCCAGATGGCAATAGCCTGTGCTAAAGATTAAACATCGGCACACTCAGGCAATTTTTCATCTTTGAAGCAAATCTTCATGTAATTTTTCAGTATGAGACCACCAACTCCCTCAATAGCTGAGCGTACTGCACCTAACTGAGTAATAACGCTTTCGCAGTCACGTCCGCTCTCACTCAGCTTCTGGATACCGCGGATTTGCCCCTCGATCCTTTTCAATCGCTTCAATAAGACTTCCTTAGAGAGCACCTCGTCAGCCATGATATCCTCCAAGAAATTACTGTTGACATACCCTACCCTTCTAGTGTATAATGCTGCGCTGTTGCAACCCCTAATTGGTTGGGATTTTAATTATATGCTTGTCAAGATTGCAGACTGGTTACAAAATTGCCAAGGGGACATCAGGAACAAACTTGAACCGGAGATAGTTAGTTCATTTTGCAGCTCGTATGTCCATACCGGAGCTAATTGTGTTGCTACTTTTGGAATACAACATCTACCTAGCACAATGGTAACAGAAGTTACGAAGAGGCATCTAGGGAATGGAGTGCTTAGTCCTCTTCTAACTATAAGGAAAAAATAAAAGGAAAGGAGAATAAGTATGGCTCAGGTGGCAATCACGGTTAATGGTTCCGAAACAGGCAGTGCTTTCCCAGCTATGATTTTGGGATCGGCGGCAGCAGCCTGCGGGCATGACGTAACCTTATTTTTCACCCCAGGTGGCTCACCTCTTATGGTGAAAGGCGAGTTGGAGAAAATAAGGGGCAAGAATATTAAAGGCATGCCAGACATCGTAGAACTTTACGATGGTTTATGCGTTTTAGGTGGCAAAATTATGGTCTGTGAATTATGCCTGACGGCTAAGGACCTTAAGGCTGAGGACATGAGAGAGGAAGTGGAGATTGTAGGAGCAACTACATTTTTGAGCTCATTACCAGACAATACTATAACGTTTTCTTTTTGAAGTAATAAAAAAGGAGGAGAATATGGCAACACACACATTGGATGTCTTGGGGCTTAAGTGCCCACAACCGGTACTAAAATTAGCGGCGATGGCTAAAGAGATCCCTGCTGGCGATGTTGTAGAGGTTTTGGCTGACTGTCCATCTTTCCCCAGAGATACCGAAGCATGGTGTGCCAAGACCAAGAAGACATTGCTCTTCTGCATGGACGAGGGCGGGGGGAAATGGAAGGCGCAGATACAATTCTAGTTTGAGAACATATACATGGGAGAAGAATTCACACCCAGAATAGTCGGATTCCTCTGTAATTGGTGTTCCTATGCCGGTGCTGACCTTGCCGGGGCAACAAAACAAAAAATCCCTTCATCTCTTTCAGTCATTAAGGTTATGTGTTCTGGTAGGGTAGAGCCAGCCCTAATTGCCACCGCATATTTGCGAGGGGCTGATGGTGTACTACTTGCCGGGTGCCACCCCGGCGATTGCCACTATCGAGAGGGGAATTACTATGCTCGTCGGAGGTTTGCCCTTCTAGAAAAGACTATGGAAACGCTGGGGCTGGAACCGGAAAGGCTCATGCTCGCCTGGGTCTCAGCATCGGAAGGGCAAAGATTTGGCGAGGTAACCAACCTGTTCACCGAACAGATAAGGCAAATGGGCCCAAGTCCCTTAAAGAAGGCTTTACTATAATTGGGGGAAGAAATGGAAAATTATGGAAACAGCACCTCGGTGTTGGTAATCGGAGCCGGCGTTGCTGGTATCGAAGCAAGTTTGCTCTTAGCCAATTCAGGAGCCAAAGTATATCTTGTCGAAAAAGCTTCCTACTTCGGTGGTAACGTAATAAAGTGGGAAGAGGTATTCCCCAACATGGAGTGTGCCACCTGTATGATAGCGCCAAAGCAACAGGAACTCTTACAGAATGAGAACATTAAACTGCTAACACTTAGCCAGATTGAGGCCGTGGAAGGCTCTGTCGGTGATTTTAGTGTAAAGGTAAAGAAAAAGGCGAGGTATGTTGACCTCGAGAACTGTATCGGATGTAATGAATGTTTTGAGCCTTGTCCAGTGGAAGTGGATAATGAATTTGAAGAGGGGCTCAGCAAAAGAAAGGCAATATACATCCCCTGTGCCGGAGCTCTGCCCAACGCCCCCATTATTGATACTGATAATTGTCTGCGCTTCAAGGGAGAAGATTGCCAACTTTGCCAAGAAGCATGCATGTTCGAGGCCATTGACTACACCCAGCAGGATGAAGAACTCCAGCTTAATGTTGGAGCTATCATAGTAGCCACTGGATTTAAAACCTTCGATCTCACCCAGGCTCCTCAATATGGATACAAGAAATTAAACAACGTTTACTCTATCGTAGAGGTTGAACGAATATGTGCCTCGAATGGGCCTACTGAGGGGCAAATCGTTCTCCAAAACGGCGAAGCACCCAAATCCGTAGCCATCATCCACTGTGTAGGGCGCGAAGAGAAAGGCTATTGCTCATCAGTATGCTGCATGGCTTCTATTAAGCAGGCACACTTTTTAAAGAACAAGCTGCCCACAGTAAAGGTATCGCAATTGTACTCCGACCTCTGTGTTCCTGGTAGAGTCTATCAAAAGTTTTACGAAGAGGTGAAGGAAAGCGGCGTCGATTTTATTCGCGCCACAGTAAGTGAAGTCACACAGCAAGGAACAGGCCTGGCCATCAAATATAAGACTGAAGATGGTGAGGAAAATACCCTGAACGTGGATATGCTAATCCTGGCACCGGCGATTGAGCCTGAAATCGGCTCATCGAAACTGGCTGAGGTCTTGGCTATTCCCCAGGATGAGTATGGATTTTTCAGTGAGGAAAAGCCGGATCTTGATTCTGTGGGTACTTCCCGAGAGGGTATATTCATTGCTGGGTGCGCCCAATCGCCCAAAGACATTCCGGACACGGTAGCCGAGGCAGAGGCCACGGTAGGGAAAATACTCTCATTGTCGAGATAGAGGTTATAAGATGGCGAAAAAGATAGGCGTATATGTATGTGAATGCGGCAATAACATAGCCGATAATGTGGACATAGATAGAGTAATCGAGGCAATTTCCCCTCTTCGTGATGTGGCAGTTGTCGAGAAACACCGACTGTTATGTTCCGAGGATGGAAAGGAATTCCTGAAACAAAGCATAAAGGACCACGAACTTACTCATTTAGTGGTCGCGGCTTGTTCTCCCAAGCAACATGAACATACCTTCATGAGCGTGTGTGAAGCGGCAAATTTTAACCCATACCTGTTCCAGATGGCTAATATCAGGGAACAATGTGCCTGGGTCACGCAAGACAAGGAAGAAGCCACGGACAAGGCGATAAGACAGATAGCCGCTGCTATCGCCAGAGTTGCCTATCATGAGGCGCTGGAGAAGAAAGATATGGACGTTTCTCCCGACGTGCTCGTAATCGGTGGTGGTATTGCAGGAATTAAAGCTACCCAGGTGCTTGCTGCTCCAGACAGAAAGGTCTATCTAGTTGAGAAGGGCTCCTCACTGGGAGGCAAGGTAAAGGGGTTTGACAAGCTGTTTACCAAGATGGAATCTGGCTCCGTATTGATTGAAAACGAGCTAAAGAAGCTACAGGAAGATGAAAATATCGAGGTGTTCACTGACAGTGAGGTTGAGCAGATTTTGGGGTTCTTCGGCAATTTCGAAATAAAGGTAGTAAGGAAAGCAGCAAACGAAGAACTAAACTTTAATGTTGGAGCGGTGGTATTAGCCACTGGATTTGACCTGATGGACCCCAAGGGACTTACTCAATATGGGCATGGCAAACTAGACGATGTCTATACAAGTCTGGAATTTGAAGAAATGAATTTTTCCACAGGAAAGGTCCTTCTCAAAAACGGCAAGCCTCCTGAATCTGTTGCCATTATCCATTGTGTGGGGCGGGAGGACAAGGGCTACTGCTCTAAAGTATGCTGCATGTATTCCCTTAAGTTTGCCAGAATGCTGAAGGCCCAACTTCCCAAAGTAAAGGTATCCCAACTCTACTCAGACCTCTGTATTCCAGGGAAGGCCTATCAAAAGTTCTACGAGGAAACAAAAGGCTTGGGAGTTGAGTTTATCCGCGCTGAAAAAACTAATGTTACTCAAAATGGCAAGGGTATGACCTTGAAATATGAGAGTGAAAGTGGCACGAAAGGCGACCTGGCTGTAGATATGGTAATCCTTGTCCCAGCAATGGAGCCAAGTAGTGACACTGATAAGTTTGCAGAAATGCTCGGAATCCCCATGGACGACGAAGGATTCCCTGCCCAAGAGCATCAGAAGTTGGCTCCAGTAGCATCTTCGGTGGAGGGGATATTTGTTGTTGGCTGTGCCCAAGGACCAAAGAATATTTCAGAGTCGATAGTTCAATCGGAGGCAGCAGCAGGAAAGATACTCTCATCATTGGTTCCAGGTAGAAAATTGGAGCTTGAAGTAAAGACCTCCGAAATCTCCGAAACTTTCTGCACTGGATGCAAGACCTGCATCTCCGTCTGCCCCTACTCAGCTATCAGCTTTGACGATTTCAAAAAGATCTCGGTGGTAAACGAGGCTCTGTGCCACGGATGTGGAGTCTGTGCTGCAGCCTGTCCTTCCGGTGCAGCCAGCGTGAAAAATTTTGCCTTTACGCAGATCTATCAAGAAGTCGAAGCGCTACTAAAATAAACGAAGGGAGATATAAAATGCCAAGAAAGGTGGGTAGAAAATGAAAAGGATTATTCTACTCGTTTTGGGAATCATTCTGCTTGTACTCATACCAGTATTAGCTGGAGCCACCCCAGCGGCACCTACAGTATCACAGTTTGATGTTATAGCTACTGCCGCAGATGAGTACCTGAATGATCCCAATCCAGAACTTAATATATCGTCAAAAGACTTACTGGCTGCAATGCTTGCCGATGGACCATATATCATCAGCCTCAGGAAGCCTGAAGATTATGCTACAGGGCATATCCCCGGAGCGGTTAACCTACCGGAATCTATCCTGTTCAAGCCTGAGAATCTGGCCAAGTTACCCAAAGACAGTAAGATTGTGCCCTACTGCTATACAG
>CAZXAJ010000021.1:0-45182 GCA_964638975.1 uncultured Dehalococcoidales bacterium | reverse complement strand
CATTAGGCGTAACGGTTGTGATAAGATAATCACGTATAGTAGATAGAACAGGAAACTGCGAATCACGAGAGCATAAAGATGACTAAGCAATCCTATCCCAGAGACATAAGATTTGAAGCGGTGTTTAATTTCCGTGACCTGGGTGGATATCTGACATTAGGAGGACAAACGGTAGCCTGGCGGCGTTTATTCCGCAGCAGTGAACTGCATCATATGACCAGCCACGATATAATCCAGCTTAAGGAGGAAATCAGACTGCGTTCAGTAATAGACCTTAGGAGCTCCAAACAGCTAGAGCCGTTTGGCCTCCTGAATGAAGTGGGAGCTGAATACTACAATATACCTCTTATTGAGAGCGTTAATGATAAGGAAAATATATTTCAAGACTTTTCAAATATGGGAGAGGTCTATTCATATTATGTAAGCCATGAAGACTTCGGTCGGCGAGTGGTTGAAGCCTTAGAAATTATTGCTGAGCCGAATAATCTTCCACTGGTATTTCACTGCAGTGCGGGTAAGGACCGCACAGGTCTTTTAACTGCGATTGTTCTGGGTATTCTGGGCGTGACAAATGAAGATATCATTGAAGATTATACTCTGACAGCTCCATACATGAAGGAATTAATTAACCGTTGGAATAATGACTCTCAAGCGCCAGAAGACCTTAAAAATGTACCAGAGTACCTATTGGAAGCTTCACCGGAGTCAATGACATTTTTCTTATCCACACTTAAACGAGAATACGGTTCGGTCAGAGGATATGTAGAGGCTCACGGGGGAGAGGTGTCGTTGATTCACCGTTTAGAGACGGCACTACTAAGCTAGAACTTTCCTGTTAAATATCGTCAGGTGACAGAGCATCATGGTTGTCTTATTTCTCAAAATCCAACATTCTGAGTAAACATGTCACTTAATGTCCTATCGTCATTCTTTACTCTTCTTGATATATTAGAACTTGAGAATGAAAGCCCTAAAAATTGTTACCAGGATATTAAGAGCAACACTGACAGTATTTTCCGCTAAAGGGAATCCTTGAGAGTAATCCGGCGAAACCGATGTATCGCCCTTCATAGGAGTAGACAAGAACTTTCCAAGTCTCTCCAGTGTTCCACCAGAGCGTCCGGACTGGTGTGATGCTATCAATTGATTAATGTTTTCCTCCAGTGTCTTGTCTGGGAGATTTTTCTCTTTCGGGCGCATTCGTTCTTGGCGGAATTGCTGATATTTCGTGAAAATGCCTCTATTGAGCCAGATTCCATGACACGATGGGCAACGCACCAGGACAATATCTTGAGGGAAATACTTGTCAGTGAATCGGTGCATTGCTGTTTGGTCTTTAGGGCACATGAGTTTGGAACTATCGGTCATGGTGGGAGTTCGTAGAATGGCAGTATTCAATACCTCGATTTTTTCTGCTTCTCCTTGCTTTGCCAAAAATAGCTCCGACTCGTCGAACCAAATACCTCCACACTTCTCACACTGGTCAACAATGATTGGCTGACCGTAATGTGTTACTATTCTGACTTGATGCATTTCGGTCCTATCGTTAGGACAAATCATAGATTCATTATATCCACATGATATGTGAGGGGCAAAAAGCCAATTCCACTTGCTACTGCGAATGTTTTAGTTGTGGTTGGCTGAAGTATCACTCATGGCATCGGATTCTATTGGCATTCCGGGGACATAAAACCTATTCCCTGACCTTCGGTCATAGAAAGCGTATTCTCTGCGTGCGGAAAGGAATGCCTTTTATTGGCAGTAGCAGAAGAAGATATCGGGGAACTACGAAGGCATTAACGCACTGGAAGACCGTTAAGGAGTGATAGGTTTGTAGAAAACTTGAGGATGATCCTGGTCGGTTTCTCAGGACACAAAATCCCCTGAGAAGGAAAGCAGAGGATAAGAAGTGAGTATGGCGTCTGCAGAAACTGCGCAACAATCCCGAGGATTGTAAAGTCAGTCCCGGTCCGCAGTTATACCAAGCACTAAGAGATGCAACAAGAAACACTGAAATCAGCCACCTACCGGATTTGAAAAAGGGTCAGTATTGATGTAGATTGATTACTAATTCGTAACCCTTTTACTAACAGTTTCTATTCGGATAGATTTGTTGTTATCTTTTTTTCAAAAAGAATTCAGAGGCCTATACCTCTTATTAAAAGGAAATAAGAGCGAGGCGGTCATTATCAGCTTTGCCAGCCTTTTTATAGCTCTTCACTATTATCATACGCTCTGGAACGAATGGTTAAGCTCTCTTTTATATTATGCCGTTTTACCAATAATAGTTGTCATCGTTATATTGCGAAGAAATCCTTTGGATTTTGGATTCAAACTCGGGAAGCCTAAAATATGGGGTTTCTATGTCATCATAATGTGCCTTGTTGCATTTCCCATACTTTATGTTACCTCGCACAGCCCTTCATTTCAAAGCTATTACAGGATAGAGCAGTTCAATTTTACCGATTACTTTCTGGTGAGTTGTGTCAGTTTATTTGCCTCAGAATTTCTATTTCGTGGTTTTCTCCTGTTCGGTTTAAGAGAAAGATGGAAAGAGGGGAGTATTTTTATACAAGCGATTCCGTTTGTACTTGTCCATCTTGGAAAACCAGAGCTGGAAACATTGAGCACTATAATAACAGGGATATATTTTGGCTATGCCGCTTATCGCGGGAAATCATATTGGCCGGCGTTTATTATGCATATGTTCATTAATGTTTATTTTGTAACCACGGTCAATCGATTTTGATTCTCTCTGGGCCTCTTTACATGAATCGATGTTAAACAAAAGTCAGTATTGTTTAATTTAATCCCGGATTAGTCTTAGGCTATGGTAGCCTGCCCTAACACGCACTCCTTCAGAAGGTTTAGTGCATAGATACTACGCAATGGTCCAGTACACAATGAACGAAAAGAACAAGGCAAGCCTCTACTTAGAGACTTGCCTCTGATTTGCCTGTTGGCCTTGAATTCGGCCGATTTCTAGCTTTGAACCTTGCGGCGCCTCAAAACATACCAGCTTATGCTGCCTCCCAGGAACACTCCCACAGCAATCCAGGGTGCTAGAAGAGAAATCTTATTAACGGGATAAGCCTCACCGCCTACCGAGGGTGGAGTTGGTGGTGCAAAAGATACTCTCCCAAAATTGGGATTCACGGGAGGTGTCTGCGGCACCCAGGCATCGCCGCCATCTGTAGTATGGAGGATTTTGCCGCCCGCAGTGGCTTCGCCTGTACCTGTTACCCAAGCGGTGTTGGCATCAATAGCACTTACGCCCACTAAATACCAAAAACTTGAATTGCATTCCTGCTTGGTCCAGTTTTCGCCACCATTTTCAGTATAAAAGATGCCGCCGTGATCCTGAACCATCCAGGCAGTATTGGTATTAACGGCAAACACATCATTTGCATCCCCATTATTGGTGTCGATAGGTGTCTGATTTACCCAGGTATTGCCTCCGTCTGCAGTATGTAGGACAAAACTGGGATGGTTATAATCAATCCCTCCAACTACCCAAGCATTGTTGCGGTCAGCAGCACTCACACCAAGTATATGGCTGTTGGAGGGTATTTCCACAGCAGAGCCCTGCCTTGTCCAGGTATTGCCGCCGTCCGTACTATGGAAGATGGTGGCGTAGCCTTCGAAAGTGTCTCCAGTTACCCAGACGGTTTCATGGTCAACAGCATATACTCCCTGCAAAAGAACGCCAGGAATTGTACCTACACCCTGCTGTTCCCAGGTATTGCCTCCATCTGTAGTATGAAGGACGGTGCCATGAAAACCTACTGCCCAAGCGATATTCTTATCGATGGCACTTATTCTAAGCAACTCTGTATATGGTATTTCACCTTCGCCCTGCCTTGTCCAGGTATTGCCACCATCCGTAGTATAGAGGATAACGCCACAGGTCTTGTTGCCCCCTGCTACCCAAGCAGTATTGCTGTCAACAGCACTTACTCCATCAAAGCCAACATTGGGTATTTCTCCAATAGAGCCCTGTCTTTCCCAGGTGTCGCCACCATCTGTAGTATAGAGTATGGTTCCATATCCATCACTAGGGTCTCCTACTACCCAGCCAGCAGCATTATGAACTGGTGATGCAGCAAAATTCCCAAGAGGAGCAAAAGTGCCAGGTTCTGAATCCGCCGCCTGAACAATGCAATTGGCCATGCCATTTTCTGATTGGGTGGTTAAATTATGCACTCCGACATTCACATTCTCGGTGTAGGTGCCATCGTGCACGATGGTGTCACCAGAGGAGGCATTATCTACTGCCTCTTGTATCGTTCCGTAATCGTCTGGCTCGTAAATGATCCCCGGGTTTGCCTCCACCTCTATTACCGGCAGTGCCACCATTCCCAGCAGCACTAGCGCCAAGATCATTGATATCGCAAAAGATTTTCGTGCTTTAATCAATTGCTGCCTCTATTAGTATCAATTTATTTGTCTGCGACTTTTGTTCCAGCCAAGAACTAGAATACCAAGGCCACAGCGAAGCTGTCAATGATTGGCAGGATTTTGATGCCATTTTCCTGACTCTTAGCCACTGGTGGCAAGATACCTTCTCTTCAATCCCTTTCTTGCTCCAGGAGTCTTACCACCTTATTGATAGGTAAGGTGATTTCGGTAGGCATTGTCTGACGTGAGCAAAATGAGATAGATTGCGGGATTGTAATGATAGGCCCGTCAAGCTGTTAAGCTGTCTTTCTCAATGCCTCCAACTTTATTAAACATTCCGTCGAAAGGTGCAATTCTTCATTGCATGCTTTCCATTGAGTGGAGATGAGGCATAGGTTTGCCAGCAACTGTCTTTCAGGGATATAACTTCGGCAGTGGTATAATGTGAAGCAATAATGTATAGAGTGCCTGAGCCATGCCACAGGGGGACAAGGACCAGTTGGAAGGAATTCTGCCGGTGATTACCTTTGGTGGAGCTGGGGGGATTCGAACCCCCTACCTTCTGACTGCCAGTCAGACGCTCTCCCAATTGAGCTACAGCCCCACGCAGTTCAAAAATATAGCAAAACAGCTTGCGAAACTCAAGTTAGAAGCTTAAGCCCAGCCATTGCAGTATAGAGCGCAAACCGAAGTATCCCAGGTAGGCCAGCACCATGTTCTTGATTGTCCTGCCTGCCCAAGTGGCGAGGAGGAATCTTGCCCAGCCAAAGCGAAGCATGCCTAAGAATACGGAAAAGGGGTAAAAAATAGGGGTAATTAGACATGCCATGACAAAAACGGCTTTAGAGCCGTGGCGGTCAATAATATTGCTGAAGCGAAGATAAAAGCCGTTGTTATTATCTCGGAGTATTCCCCCACCACCGTATCCAGTAAAGTAAGCACCAATAGCACCTATAGCTTCACCAATGCCAGCTACGGCGCCAACTATGAGAGGATTCAAAACTCCACCCAGTGTGAATGTAATAATCATGCCGAAGCCGGGAATAACAAAGGTGCCGCTGGCGAGTATGTTGATGAAGAAGCAACCAACGTAGCCCCAGTGTGCTATTTGGTCGAGGTAGCTTCGATGTTGAATGATAAGAATACATAGAACTATGGTAACTGTTAGAGATATACCGCCTATTAAAGCCTCCCGCTTACTTGGTTTCCTCTTCATCGTTGCCTATTATACAGGAAAATTATACGAATAAAACCAATATTCCTGAGTCTGTTTATTTTGGTCATTCTGTCTGGATTATAGCTATTTTAGCTTTGACTGCCGCCCTGTAATGCGCAGAAGCAGATACTTTACTACATGACATAGGATAAAGAAATATAGCGCTGGCCGGAAAACACCAGGCGCTATATTCCTAATACCAATGCGATGAGTTAAACTATTAGATCGTTACTCTCCACCTCTCATCAGGCCGATATAGGTCTTGCCTTCTTCCGCACCAACCCACACCATAGCCCCATCCTGCTCATTATTCTTCATGTACATAAGCCAGCTGACTTCCTCCACTTCCATAGATGCCATCTGCTGCCAGCCATTCTGAGGCATTGCGGACTGATAAAAGGCAATCACCTGGCTCGGGCTGGCGCTAGTTTCGTACCATCTCCACTCTGCCTTCTGCCATTCGCCCTCCTCTGGAGGCATTGACCAGGCCACTTCCCCCCCCTGCGTAGCTCCAGGGTAGATGGGCATGTCATTCCAGGTGAAGCCTCCTCCGCTGGATGGCGCCGGCGTTGGTGTCCCTCCATCAGACGGTGTCGGTGTTGTACCACCACTGGACGGTGGCGTCACTTCGCCTACCCCACAAGCAGTGAAGCCAACACAGGCCAGCACCATGACTATCAGAAGCATCAGTGATATTGTTTTTCTCACTTTGTCCCTCCTTTCTAAGGGAGCAGCATAACTAAGGCTGGGCGGAAAGTCAACGACCTAAACGCTTTGTAAGTCTCGACTCTTACTCTGCACGAATCGCGGATAATATCAAAATTATACCTCTACAGCCCCGTGTGTTACTATGTAGGGGGCAAGAAACACGAGTGACTTTGATGAGGCAGTTAAACATTTAGCTTCTTATTTTCGCTCAGAATGAGAAGCTGCTGAATAACCTGATACCAGAATTTGACAGCTTCGCACCCGTATCTAAAAATAGCCATTATCAGGCAAGAAAGGACGACACTGGACAGAGACGAAG
This sequence comes from uncultured Dehalococcoidales bacterium, assembly GCA_964638975.1. GTDB lineage: Bacteria > Chloroflexota > Dehalococcoidia > GIF9 > AB-539-J10 > RBG-13-51-36. The sequence continues at coordinate 38,541 of CAZXAJ010000021.1, read as the reverse complement.
AAAACCGCTTGGCCTTAGGCCCCTATCGCGTCCTGGATCTAACGGACGAAAAAGGGATGCTCTGTGGTCGTATTTTGGGCGATCTTGGGGCAGATGTGATAAAGGTAGAGAAGCCTGGGGGAGACAAGGCCAGGAACATAGGTCCTTTCTACGGGGATATACCTGACCCCGAGAGAAGCTTGTATTGGTTTGCTTATAACGCAAACAAAAGGGGAATAACCCTCAACCTTGAGACCTCAGAAGGTAGGGAGATTTTCCAGAAGCTGGTCGAAATATCGCACTTTGTCATCGAGTCCTTCGCCCCTGGATATTTGGAAGGGCTTGGCCTAAGCTATCCCTGGTTGAGCAAAGTAAACCCGGCTATCATCCTTGTATCCATTGCCCCTTTTGGTCAGTCTGGCCCGTACAGGGATTACAAATCCTCGGATATCGTGTCCATGGCTATGGGTGGGTTAATGTATATCACCGGAGACGCCGACCGCCCTCCGGTGAGGGTTAGTGTAGAGCAAGCATATCTTCACGCCGGAGCACAGGCAACCATAGGGGCACTTCTTGCCCACTGGTATCGTGCTTTGACGGGAAAGGGTCAGTGGGTGGATATCTCTATCCAGGAATCCATAATTCCTACCATGCCGGAGATACTGCCCCAATGGCAACTTGCACACTACAAGATTGTCAGGTCAGGCTCTTATATATTTCGGGGGCGGGCATGGCAGCGAGCGGCCTGGCCCTGCAAAGATGGCCAGATAGGAATGAGGATACTTACTGGCGTGTACGCTAAGGCAATAACCCAGCTAATAGAGTGGATGGATGAAGAAGGAATGGCTGGCAAGCTCAAGGATGTTAATTGGGAAGAGATAGATGTAAGTCAGATAAGCCAGGAGCAATATGATTCCTGGGAAGGGCAGTTCATCAAGTTTTTCCTCAAGCATACTAAGGAAGAGTTATATCAGGAGGCTGTGAAAAGGCACATCCATCTGCTACCAGCATATACCCCTGATGAACTGGTTAAGGAGAAGCAACTTGCTTCAAGAGAGTACTGGACAGAGGTAGAACATCCCGAGTTGGGGAGCTCTATAACTTACCCCGGGCCGTTCGCTCGTCTTACCCTCACTCCATGTCAAATAAGGCGGCGTGCCCCTCTTATTGGGGAGCATAACCAGGAAGTATATCAGGAGCTGGGAGTTTCACCTGAGAAACTCGTCACCGGCACTGGGGCAAATATGATGCAACGGGCAGACATCGACCAACATAGCGCTCTACAGGGAATAAAAGTGCTCGATCTAACTATCTCTGGAGTGGGACCCTATATATGCACTTATTTAGGGGCTTTTGGCGCGGAGGTGGTAAAGCTGGAAAGCAGTCGTAAGCCGGATATCATGAGATTGAGCACGCCGTACAAAGACGGGATAGCTGGGTTAGACCGCTCCGGCCTGTTCAATTATGTGAACCATGGCAAATACAGTGTAGCCATAGACTTGAACCATCCTCGCCAGAAAGAAGTGATGGAGCAATTGCTTAAGTGGGCTGACGTGATGGTCGAGAGTTTCGCTGTGGGAGTAAAGGAGAAGTGGGGATTAGATTATCCTAATGTAAGAAAGATAAATCCCCAGATAATAATGCTCAGCACTACTGCCCAGGGGCAGACTGGTCCGTTTTGCAGACACCCTGGCTGGGGATGGTCAATGAAAGGTCTCGCCGGTTTTGCCCATCTCAGTGGCTGGCCAGACAGGGATGGTACTGCGCCTGCTCCTTCCTACACCGATGAGGTCTCACCCTGGTTTGCTATTGTCTCTATTCTGGCTGCCCTGGATTATCGCCGCCGCACTGGCAAAGGGCAGTTTATCGACCACTCTCAGGTGGAAGCTAGCATCCATTTCCTCTCTCCCGCGATTCTGGACTACACAGCCAATGGGCGGCGGCAAATCCGCCAGGGAAATTCGTCTCCCGATTCCTGTCCACATGGTTGCTATCGCTGCCGTGGGGAGGATAGGTGGTGTGTTATTGCCGTATTCACAGATGAGGAATGGCATAGTCTCTGCAGTGCAATGGGTGATCCTCTTTGGGCAAGAGACCCCAGGTTTGTGACGTTTCTAGGCAGGAAGGGACATGAGCTTGAATTGGACCGGCTGATAGAGGAATGGACAGTCAATTACACTCCTGAAGAGGTGATGCCCCGTCTCCAAGAAGCCGGCGTGGCGGCGGGGATAGTACAGGATGAGGAAGATATTATGGATCGTGACCCTCAATTACAAAGTCGGGAGTATTTCACTGAGGCGGAGCATCCCGTAATGGGACGATTCAAGCATATGGGGCTTCCTCCTCGCCTTTCTTTGACTCCGTCCCAGGTAAGACGTGCTCCTTGCCTAGGTGAGCATACCGAATATGTGTGCACTAATTTCCTGAATATGACTGAGGAGGAGTTCGTCAGCCTGCTGCAGAGTGGGCTCTTTACTTAGCTCGCGTTTCAGCATAGTAAAGTCACTGGCGATACGATATCAGCATCTACTAAGCTCTGGACAGCCCTAGCTTCCTCACAGCTATCTGATCGCGTAATATTTCTGAAGCTCCACCGCCAATTTGGTCGACCCGAGAGTGGTTGTACAGATAGGCTACCTTTCCTCCAAGGGCAAGCCACCTCGTGTAGGGGTTGAGTATTTCCAATTGTCCGTATCGACCTACTATTTCCATCGCTGCATTGCAGAACCTCTCATTAACTTCGCTAAAATAAAGTTTTGCCATATTAGCGTCCTGTCGGACATCCTCGCCTTTTCCCAGCTTCCAGATTGTATGATATATGAGTAGTCTGGAAGCCAGAAGCTCCGTCCACATGTCGGCTAACATCGAGCGAATTTGCGGGATCTGAATCAGCAGATGCCCATCACATCGTGTTTCTTTGCTATATTCAATCAGTTCTTCAAGAATGCGAAATAGCTCGCCAAGGTCTGCAGCGGCTACAGAAGTCCTTTCTATGGGCAGGTATTCCCCTATAAGGTAATCCCATCCTCCATTCTTCTCTCCAAGAAGATTGGCCTTGGGAACATGGACATCCTGGAAAAATACCTCTGACCTCAGCCACCCAGAAATCGCTACCAGACTCGGGTCAACAGCAACGCCGGGGCTTTTAAGGTTAATCAATAGAACGCTCATACCACGCCGTTTAGGAAGACTGGGGTCAGTCCTGACTATGGCTGTGATATATTCGGCATTATGGGCCTGATTGAATATCTTTGCGCCATTAACCACAAAGTAGTCATCTTTCTCTACTGCGGTGGTCTCTTCGAGAGCGGTGGTTTCAATTATCGAAACATCGCTGCCGGCATTAGGTTCAGTGATGCCATTGGAAGTCCTGAACTCTCCGTTAGCTATAAGCGGAAGCCATCTCCTTTTTTGTTCTTCCGTTCCTCCAGCAATCAGAGAATTACCGAGGAACTGCACTGTATTGGCATACAGATTCCACGTTCCTCTTGGTATCACACAGTAACCCATCTCTTCAGTCAGGATGGTGTCATGCCATCGACTTTTCCCCTCTCCGCCGTAATCCTGAGGCCAGGTCTTCTTAAACCAGCCCTTTTCTGACATCTTCATATATAAATCGAGAGAAAGGGGATTGGTGCACTTTTTCTCTATCATAAGCCTCCTGACCAATTCCGGTGGGGCTTCCCGCGCAAAGAAGTCTCTTACTTCTCTTCGCCATTCCTCTTGCTCTTTAGTAAATCTGAACTCCATATTTGGCTCCTTTTTCCTCTAATATCTGTGCGATTCTGTCTTTAGTGACGTGTGAAGGCTCTAATTTAAGCTGGAGGGCCTTGGCTCTCTTGAAATAGCGTCCTATATCATACAAACGCATGCAGCCATGGCCGCCATGAACCTGGATTCCTTCAGCGCTTGCTAGCCGGTATGCCTCATTAGCTGCCAGATATGCCATGTTTATCTCTGCTGTGCTGTTTATGCCCTGGGAACACAGATAGGCGGCATAGTAAGCAAGCCATCTGCTCCTTTCAAGCAGCATATCCACGGTAGCTAGTTTGTGCTGGATAGACTGAAAAGAGCCGATGAATCTGCCGAATTGTCTCCTGGTTTTGCAGTAGTCAATAGCTATTTCCAGCGCCCTCTCAGTTCCGCCGACCATTTCAGCAGAATATGCTAACTTGGATTTTCCCACTATATCAAGAATGTGCCCAGTGTTATTTATCCATCCGATTAAGTCCTTTTTAGCTACTACCACACTCTCATAATTCACCTCAGCAAGTTCATCTTCATCTATCCCATACATCAATTCATAGCTAAAGCCAGTGGACTTAGTATCCACGAGGAAAATACCGAGTCCACCAGTATTCTCTGTTCCTCCCTCCACTTTGGCTATTGTCATGACATAGTCTGCCCATCGTACATTGCTGACGAATAGCTTCTGACCGTTAATGTGGAACTGATTATCTATGAGCGTAGCCTTGGTGTTTATCAAGTCCAGGTCATAGCTTACCTCTGGTTCGCCATAGGCCCATGCGAGGATAATGTCACCAGCAGCTATCTTCGGTAGCATCTCCCTCTTCTGCTCCTCAGTGCCCAGCAGTAATAAAGCCTGTGTTCCCAGGATAGCTGTAGAAAGAAGCGGGCCCTTGAGTAATACTCGCCCTGACTCTTCAAACAAAATAGCTGCCTCAACCCAGCCTAAACCCATTCCTCCGTATTGTTCTGGTATCAGTAACCCTAACCAGCCTAAGTCTCCCATTTTGCGGTACAGTTCCAGTGGATAGTCATTTCTGTCATCCCAGGCCTCCCTCATTGTTTCTGCTGACCATTCCGCTTCCAGAAAGTCGCGAACAGCGGTCTTAAACATAAGTTGCTCTTCAGCTAAGCCATAGTCCATGTTATGCCTCCTTTTCCATCACGACTCAGTGTTCCTGCTAACCCCTTTCCCTCTACTCAAAAACCCCGTCGTTTAGCAACTCGACGAACTCTTCCTCTGACATGCCTAACAACTTGGTATAGACGAATTCATTGTGTTCACCTAGGCAGGGCGCCGGTCTTTTCCATTCGACTTCACATTTGGACAAGCGAAAGGCGAGGTTTTCACAAATATGGGCACCCAGCTCGGGATGCTCCAGAATTTGAAAACGCTCCCGATGCTTGAGTTGAGGGTCGTTAACCACATCCTTAATCGTCTGTACAACCCCCGAGGCTACTCCCGATTTTTGCATTCTGGTCATTACCTCCTCCGGGGTAGAGAGCACTGTCCACGCCTCCACCAATTTATCCAGCTCATCCTCGTTGTCCTTTCTCCCCCCAAGGGTGTTGAATTTGCGGTCTTTTGTCCACTCGGGAGAGCCAATAACCCTACAGAATGTTTCCCACTCCTCGTCACTAAATACAGCAATGACACACCATCTATCATCACCTCGGCAACGGAAAGCCCCGTGAGGGGAGGCAGAAGACGAGCGATTCCCACAGCGGGTCTGAACCCGTCCGTTGGCGGTGTAGTCCAGAATAGCCGGGATGAGGAAATGGGGGGAAATCTCAAGCTGGGATACATCTATATGCTGTCCCTTACCCGTGCGCAGCCGATAATCCAGGGCTGATAAAATAGCGGCAATTGCGAACCACGGACAAAGAAAATCGGTATAAGCGCCAACGGGGACTGATGCCTCGCGGTCGGGCCAGCCAGTAAAGTGGCTGAAACCACAGAGGGCCAATAAGTTAAAGCCGTAGCCAGGATGCCTGGAGTAAGGTCCTGTTGCCCCCTGGGCAGAGAGGCTGAGCACGATTATGTCTGTTTTCAACTCTCGGAGTTGCTCGTAGTCCAGGCCGTATTTTTTTGCCGACCCGGGAACAAAATTTTCCACAACTATATCGGCCCAAATAATTAATCTCCTAACGACCTCGGCGCTGTGTGGGTGCTTCAAGTTGAGGCTTATGCCATATTTGCCGGTGTTTGAAGCAGCAAAAACGAAACTGCGGTTTACGCCAACAACATTATCCTTGTAAGGTGCTGAGACCCTGGTCAGCTCATGTTGGTGAATAGATTCTAAACGAATTACCTCTGCCCCGAATGCAGCTAAAGCCCGGGTTACATTAGGTCCCATATACTGTGTCGAGAGGTCCAAAACCTTTATTCCCTCCAGGGGAGCTTTCTTCCTCTTGCTCTTTGCTTCCCTGTTCAAATAATTCCTTCCTTTTTGAGGAGAGCAAGTTCTCGTTTGGTGAAGCCTAGCTCTTTCCCATAGATTTCCTCATTGTACTCCCCAATCAGGGGGGCACATCTCCGTATCTGGCACCGGGCCTCACTCGCTCTTAGAAAGCCTTCTGGCTGTTTTATAGTGGTGTCCAATTCCGGGTATTGCAGCTCCGTCCAGAAATTTCTCTCTTCTAACTGCTCATACTCCACGAGCTCCTCGGGAGTATAGCCGGGGCAAATTAACATGTTTTTCTCCACCGCCTTCTGGTATATCTCTTCCTTGCTGTGCCTTGAGAAAAACTGAAGCAGGGTATTCTCCCACTCCTGTGATTCCGCCCGAGTCACCTTAGACATGTCTAAAGACTCGAAATCCATCCCTTTCAAGTTCCCGGCCATATTTTCGGTATCCATCCAGTCGGTCAAAGCCTGAAGCGTTCCCGCGCCAAGGCGACCTCCAAGAATGCGAAAGCCTAAGTGTCCATCCTTACAGGGCCAGATATCCCGCTGGTAAGCTGCCATTCGGCGGCGTCGTGGCCCTGCCCTTACAGAAACCTCCTTAGAAGCATCCCAAAAACACAGCTCCATAAATATCTCGCGAACGATGCATTCTTGTATTGAGACATCGACGTGCTGTCCCTCTCCAGTTAATATTCGGTAGTGGTGGGCAATGAGTGAACCTGCGGCAGCTTCGGCACCAGCAATAGGGTAACTTTGCTCCATGCTGACACGAACTGGAGGCCGGTCCGCATCTCCGCATACATACATGAAGCCACCCATAGCCATGGCTACAAGGTCACAACCCTTATAGTCTTTATAAGGTCCTGTCTGGCCAAAGGGGGTAATCGAGGTCATAATGATTTTAGGATTAATTTCACTTAGCTGAGAATATCCTAGTCCTAAACCACTCAGGTAACCAGGGGGGAACGATTCGATGACGAAATCAGCGCCTGTTACCAGTTGCTTAAGGATTTCCTGTCCACGGCTGGTCTCGATATCTAAAGTGATGCCCCTTTTATTTGTGTTATAAGCAAACCAGTAGAGGCTTTTCTCGGGGTCGGGGATATCTTGATAGAAGGGGCCAATATTCCGCGCCGGGTCTCCACCCGGTCTCTCTACCTTAACTACGTCAGCACCCAGTTCGCTTAGAATCTTGCCACACATCCACCCCTTTTCATCAGTCAAGTCTAAGACACGATAATGCAGCAACATGACCTCAACTAAACGCCACCTGCTCTACACCTCCCCGCAGGCTTCATTATAATCGCTCCGGTGTCACTGAAGCAATTTAGATGGCTCTCGCGACACAATTTACCTCTACGTGCGAAATAGTTGTTATATTTGCTCCTGTCGTCTCGCCGGCCTCGCCCAGCCGGTGCTTTAAAAAAACCATAAGTGGGAAGCTGGGCATTCCAGTGCTGGTTTTGGAGGGAGACCTCTACGATAGCAGGAACTATAGTGCCGAGCAGCTAGGGACCAGAGTGGAGAGCTTTGCCGGTATGCTGAAGATGGCCAGGGTAGCCAGGAGGACTTAATATCTTGCCTGACAGGAGTGTCGCTAGTCGTCCATTGATTTATGCTGTTATCTCTGGGTTGGAGAGTCTTAGCATTTGTGAAGTCGTAGTGGGCTCGTTGGCGCTCGCCAGGGCCGAGCTCATATTATACTTCAACAGCCGAGGGCTTCAGGGGCAGTCTCAGCGGCTAATGACATCTGCTCTGCCTCCAGAATATCTGGCAGAACTTTCTTGCTTATTATAATCCGGTGCCAGTCTGTGTAGCAGTAGATGCCCTGGAAGACCAGTCCGCTAAGAAATCCGTAAAATAGCCCCGGACTTACCGGGGAGAAACCATTCACCGCACTGATAGCTGCTACCAAGGAAGCGAGGAGCCAGTGGTGAAGATGAAACTGGTATTCGCGCCAGGAAATAATAACCGACCTTACTTTACCTGGTATGCCGTTTTCCCCTCCGCCACAGTATTTCGATAGGGCAAATGCTATGGCCCAGCTAAGATAGAAGGGATATCCCCAAAAAATACCTACTGTAAGCAGGCCGAAGAGGATGAGCTTTTTTCGCATTCCGCTATCCTTCCACCGTAAATGTTGCCCGAAACCAGATTTGCAGGTCGGCAAACTATGCTTCAGTTTGGCTAGTATACCCATTGACGGCAAGTAATGTCTACCCCAGAAGCACGTGTACAGCCCTATCCAGCCCAGAGCACTATCCGGACCGCACAAAAGACTCCTTTGTTAGCCGATTGCACAGTGGGCTCAATTTTAGTCTGGCTACGAAAAGCATACTGGGCACTTTGTGATGCTGACAGAGAGGTTTATTATTTCTGAAGTTGTAACAGGCTCGTTGGCGCTCGCCAGGCTCAGGCCCCGATTTTGACGCTTTCCCCGAAACGTGCTAAAAAGTAGGCAACTAAGGAGGTTCCACATGGATTCGCCAAAAGAGCAAATACCCGTAGCCGAGGGAGTCTTCACCTGGCCATCTGATGAGCCATGTCTTATTGGGAGCAGGTGTGAGACTTGCGGAGAGCATTTTTTCCCCAGGGCTAAGTCATGTCAGAATCCTGATTGTCCTGATAAGGGTGATGTCAAGGAGGTGCTTTTAAGCAGAAACGGTAAGCTTTGGAGTTATACCGTTCAGCATTATGCACCTCCTCCCCCTTACAGAGGGCCCGTGCCGTTGACAATCGGGCTTGTGGAGTTGCCGGAAAACCTGAAAATTATGGGTCAGCTTACTGACTGTAGAGAAGAGGACCTTAAGATAGGGATGGACATGGAATTGGTCATAGAAAAGCTATTTGAGGATGAGGAGGGGAGGGAAGTTGTGACTTGGAAGTTCAGGCCAGCACAGGCCGGCAAAAAGTAAGGGAGCAGGGGATGTACGCTGAAAATGCCTCTGGCTTTCCGAACACGGAAAATATCTACATATGGAATCTGACCACGTGCGAAGTTTGCCGGAGGAGCTGGAAAGAAAGGACAGGAAGACCAAGATGGAAAAAGATATTGCAGTTTTAGGCGTCGGAGCGCATCCGTGGGGGAAATTCAAAGACAAGGATTTTGTAGACCTGGCGGTGATAGCTGCCAACGAAGCATTCAAGGATGCTGGTATGGGCTGGAAGGATATCCAGGCTATGGTATGTGCTGAAACCGTGTGGTCTGGTAAGTCTGGGTTATACGCAGGACAATTTGTTTCAAGAGCGCTGGGAAGTACAGGGATACCGGCTGTCAATATCCAGAATGGCTGTGCTAGCGGAGCCGTTGCCTTGGCGATAGCTGCGATGATGATAAAGAGCGGTATGTGCGACATAGCCTTAGCCGTCGGTGGAGATGTATCGCCTGAAGGTTTCTTGCCTGCCTTGGCTGGTGAAGACCCTTTAAGCCCAGATTCACTTCGTTTCACGGCTATCGGGGCCACAAATCCAGTTCATTGGGCTCTGGATTGTCGAAGACGGATGGAGGAGTATGGGACTACAGAGGCTCATCTTGCCAAGGTGAAGGTAAAGAATAGCAAGTATGGCTCATCTAATCCCTTGGCCAGGTACAGGAAGGTTTTTACTTTGGAAGAGGTTTTGAACTCGGCTGTGGTTTGTTACCCTCTGAGGCTTTATGAAATCTGTGCAACCAGTGACGGGGGCGGAGCAGTTATACTTAGCAGCATGGAGGTGGCGAGAAGATATACTAGCAGGCCAGTCATTCTTGCTGCTGCCACTCTAGGAAATCTTGTGTATGGGGATCCAACTGTACAGATTGGGTCCCATGTGGCTTACAAAGTGAATAGCTCAGTGCCCATGGCCAGTGAGGTTGTACAAAGCAGCCGCAAAGCCTATGAAGAGGCTGGTATTGGTCCGGAAGAGTTGGATTTTGCCGAGCTTCCTGACAATAGTTCCTGGCATGAACTCATGTATATGGAAGCCCTGGGCTTTTGTGGGCCGGGCGAGGCTGAGCACTTGCTTGATGATGGAGCGACTGAGCTAGGAGGGAAACTCCCCATCAATGCAAGCGGTGGGTTCGCGAGTTTTGGGGAGGCTGTGGCGGCACAGGGTTTGCTTCAAGTCTACGAAATTGTACGTCAACTAAGAGGAGCGGCTGGGCCAAGGCAGGTGGAGGGTGCTAAGGTAGGATTTGGCCAGGTTTATGGGGCACAGGGAAATGCCGGCACTGTGATAGTGAAAAAGTGAGCCTGCTGGGAGTTTGGGATAGGTGCACTAAAGAGTGTGGCTATGGCGCAGTGGAGAGCAGGTAAGTGATAATTATAGGAGGCAAGAACAATGAAATTAAGTGGTAAGGTAGCAATAGTAACCGGTGCAGCCCAAGGTATAGGAAAAGCCATATCTAAGAGGTTTGCATCTGAAGGCGCAGCGGTTGTGGTGGCTGATGTTAAGTTTGAAAAGGCAGGGCGCATAGCTGACGAAATTAAAGCTCAGGGAGGAACGGCGATCGGTGCTCAAGTGAATGTGGCTGACAAATCGGAAGTTCAAGATATGGTAAGGACCACCATAGAGAAATTTAAGGCAATCCACATCCTGGTAAACAATGCCGGCATTATGCGGCGTGCACCTCTCCTCGAGCTGACGGAGGAGGCATGGGATACCACCATAGATGTGGATCTCAAGGGCGTATTCAATTGCACTCAAGCGGTTTTGCCCCACATGATAGAACAGCAATACGGTAAGATTATAAATATCTCCTCGATCGCCGGGGCTGGGCATGCTGGGCCGGATTTAGCTAGCTATGCGGCAGCTAAAGCTGGTGTTATGCAGTTAACGAAGGTTACTGCTCGAGAAGCAGGTCAATACGGAATAAATGTAAATTCCATCTCGCCGGGACTAATTGCTACTTCACTGGGATATGTTGACCGAACGAAAGAGGAAACGGAAGAATCGGTTGAACAGAGAAAAACAATCACCCTTCTGGGCCGTGCTGGGATGCCGGAAGATGTGGCAAACCTTGCGTTATTTTTGGCTTCCGAGGAGTCCAGTTTTATCACCGGCCAGATTATTACCATTGATGGTGGCCGGATTGATGGCATATAGGTATATGATAGCCTCACAGATAACGGCGCTCATTCAGATAAATGGTAACAACTCCTATATGTGATGCCCGCTTCCTATCTCAGCCCCAACAAACGAGTCAGAACATAGCGTTGGACTTCGGTGGCACCTCCGCCAACCAGCAAGTACCTTGAATTTCGCCAGTGGCGTTCAAAATCGGAATCTGGCAGAAGGGAGTAACCACCCATAAACTCCATGCCAGCAAGGGCACAGTTATGCAAAAGCTGGGTGGTAAGCACCTTCCCTGCGGAGACCTCTTTGACACAGGGTATATGCTCGGTTATCATCCAGGCTATCTTGTAGGTAAAGGCCCGAATCGCTTGAAGTTCACACCACAAATCGACCAGCCTGTGCCCCACATCCTGAAACTTGCCAATGGTCTGGCGGAATTGTACCCTCTGTTTGGCGTAGTCCATGATGTCATCCAGGCACGATTGGGCCTCGCCACAGCAAGCCGCGCAAACAGTCTGGCGTTCCCATTCCAGATGGCCTGTCAGGACCTCCCAGCCCCCGTTCAATTCCCCCAGGAGGTTCTCCCTGGGAACCTTAACGTCACTGAGAAAAACGGAGCAGGTGCCCATGGCGCGCCTAGCTATAAGAGGCAGGCGAACCAACTGAAGACCAGGTAGGTCATTGGGAACCAGTAGTACACTGATGCCCTTGCGGGGGGGAACCGCGTCCTTGTCCGTCCTTACCGACATTACCATAATATTGCCCGGCAGATGACTACCTGTTGAATACTGCTTCTGTCCGTTAACCAGAAAGTGGTCGTCCTGGAGCACGGCCGAGGTGGTGATAGAGGCAGCGTCTGAGCCTGCCTCGGGCTCGGTCATGGAAATAGAAAACCTTTGCTCACCCCTTATGAAACGTGGCAAATACTTCTCCTGTTGCTCCTTGGTGCCAAAGTCCACGACATTCGTGGCAGAGAACATGGGTACATGAAACACCGATGCCATCTCATAGCTGTACTTGGCTAAGCACTCGACAAATATGCTAAACATTATGGCGTCGGCGCCCATGCCTCCATACTCCTGCGGGATCAGTAATCCTAAGAAGCCCTGTTTGACCCCTGCGTCCCAAAGTTCCTGAGGATACCTTTGCTCAAGGTCACACATCCGTGTATATTCCCTACCTGCCTCCTTCTCGGTGAAATCCTGCATCGTCTTACGCCACATTTCTTGTTCTTCTGTGAAGCTGAAATCCATAGTCCTCCTTATAAAGTCAGTTTCCTGGCAGGCGAAAAGCCATCGTAAGCTCTATCTTCCCTTCCACACCGGCTTTCTTTTCTCGGCAAAGGCCCTCGGACCTTCAATGGCATCTTCACTGGCATAGACCTTATCATAGATAAGCTTCGCCATATCCAAGCCGGCCCGGCGACCAACGTCCATTGCCTTATAAAAGGCTTCTTTTGCTGCCCTCACCGAAAGCGGGGCATTTCCAGCTAAGACGGTCGCCATCTGCATCGCCGTGGGCATGAGCTGGTCCAGTGGGACAACCCTGTTTATCCAGCCGACCTCGTAAAGTCGCTGAGCTGGCACAGGGTCACCCATTAGCAGTACTTCGAAAGCCGTGGGCAGTGGCATCTGCCAGAGCACTGGTATTGCCCAAGGTGTCCCCCGCCCCACTTTGACCTCGCCGACCCCAAACCTGGCATGCTCGGCAGCCACCCTCAGGTCGGACATCATGGTGAACTGAAAACCCCCGGCAGTGGCAACGCCGTTGACGGCCGCAATAATCGGCTTGGTTACGTTGTGCCCGTAGGGGGTACCAACCGTTCCATCCAAAACACCAGGCCTCAGTTTTACTATGTCAAAAGAGGGGTCCTTGGCTACCCTCTCTGCCTGGTCCTTAAGGTCCATACCAGCACTAAAGGCACGGTCTCCAGCCGCGGTCCATATGGCCACGAAGGCATCATCATCATTCTGGAATTTCTCCCATGCCTCATCCAGCAGGTCAAACATTTCAATGGTGACAGAATTCATCCGCTCGGGGCGGTTCATGGTGATAGTGACTATATGGTCCTTCTTCTCGTAGAGGAGAATTTCCGGTCCTGTTAAGGGCATGTTAGAATCCCTCCTTTCTTATAAGACCCGTGGTAGGAATTTGCCTTATGAGAGTCAGACTGGCTCGCGGGAGCGCTAATCCGCTTCCACCTCCATAAAAAGTAAGGCGTTACCCATGGCCTTACCTGTTTGGTCGAAGCGCAGGGTTTTGGTTGCCCCGCCTCCTAGGGCCTGGTGCATTACGATCTCAAGGGAGAGGACGTTGGGCATCTCGTAGATTTCCACATTTCCTTTGACCCAGTCCTTGAAGTGCTCCTTCACCCGTTGCGGTGTTACCTGCTTCTTTATTATCGCGTAGTTCTTCTCGTTAAAGGCCATAAGACCGATGTCCGAGATATCGCCCTTGTCTCCGGAGCGGGCCAAGGCGAGTTCGCTTAGTCTTACCTTTTTAGCCATTACTTGACCTCCCTCATCTCTAACTTAGTGGGGACTTCTTCTCTGGGTATCAGGCTTGGCCATAGCGCGAAGACCTCCCTCTCGGAAGGGGCGCCGAAGGCGGTGCCGACACCGGCCGCATACCAGGACAGTGTTGCCTGGAGCCTAGCCTGTCGGGCCTCCTGTATTGTCTTGGTCTTGATGGCGAACCTGACCCCCAGCTCGTTGGGCTCGTAGTTGATGGGGGGAGCCGCGGGACCATAGAGGGCGTTGTAGCCTATGAAGGAGACGAGGGTCTCGACAGGCTTTACGCCGACCATATCCAGCCTCTTGTAGAAGAAGTCCTCGCACCTCTTTGCCATGTCATAGGCCTTGGGGCCAGGGACTATCATGGTGTACTCGCTGATGTAGCCGTCGGCATGGGCCAGGCAGAACTTGAGGGTATCGGGCCTCGGCTTTCCCCTGGGCTTATCCCCTAGTTTGCTAATCCTCACCTGATTCGGCCCGATGTCCTCGAGCTTTACGGCGGTGGTAACGCCGATACCGTCCGGCATCAGGTAGTTCTCCGGGTCGTGGACTTCGTAAACCAGGTGCTCCTTTAGCGTGTCCGCTCTCACCAGGCCGCCGGAACCTGCGACCTTGCTTATGACCGACTCTCCATTCTCATCCATTTCGCAAATCGGCGCGCCGGAGTGCCAGGGTTCGGGGACCTCGGCCCAGAAGTTGGAGCAGGTGCCGCAGCTCCAGGTGCCGCACTCCAGGAGGTGAGCTGTACATACCCCTGCGCCGATGCGGTCCCAGTAAGCGTCCTCGTACTTCCAGCCGAACTCGTACATGAAGGGGCCCACGAATAGGGAATTGTCGGAGAGCCTGCCGGCAATCACCAGGTCGGCTCCCTGGTCAAGGGCCTCTATCACACGGTCAGAGCCGATGTATACATAGGCTGCCACCAAATCGTCCATCACACGGTCGATATCCGGCTCATCGTTGTCGTAGTTCTTGAACTTGAGGCCCTTAGCCTTAAGCTCCTTAACCCGCTCGATGGGCAGATCGTCTCCGGTGATGACTCCAATCCTGAGCCCGGTGATACCAAGGCTCTTGGCCAGCTTTATCACTTCCTCGGCGCATTGCTCCGGGTTGGCCCCGCCGGCATTGGTGACCATCTTGAATCGTCTCTCCTTCCAGATAGGCAGAAGCTCTCTCATCAGGGGAATTACATCGGGGATGTAGCCTCTGTCGGGTCTCTTGGCCTTTTGCCTCTCCAGAATGGCCATTGTCAGCTCCGCCAGGTGGTCGAAGGCCAGATACTGCGCATCGCTGTTCTTGGCCGCGTCTATGGCCGGGTCCATCATATCCGGCCAGCCGGCTGAACATCCCGCAATCTTTACCTTTTTCATTTTCTTTGCCTCCTATCAGACTTCGCCAATGATATATTATTTCCCCTGCTCCGTCAATTCATTGGTTTCCCTTTACACAGGGGGCAGCAGTAGCTCGGGCAAGACCAGTTGCTACAAACGGGGCTCATCGTCACCTGGGGGGGTACATATCCCGGGCTCGCTGCCCCTTGAGCCGTGTCTACTCCTTTCTTATAGAACCTTACGACTCGGACTGACTCCCAGGAGTGCTAATCTACTTCCACCTCCATCCATCCGAGCGCGTTGCCCATAGACTTGCCTGTCTGGTCGATGCGCAGGGTCTTCGTTGCCCCACCCCCTAAAGCCTCGTACATCACTATTTCCAAAGATTGGAGATTGTCCATTGGGTAGATGACGACATCTCCTTTTACCCAATCTTTGAAGTGCGCTTTAATCCGCTCAGGGGTAACCTGCTTTTTTATGATTTCGTAGGTTTCCTCGTCCTTAGCCATCAAACCAATATCAGAGATGTCGCCCTTGTCCCCGGAGCGATACCAACAAATGTCTCTCAGTCTAGCTTTTTTCACCGTTACTTGACCTCCTTTATCTCCAATTTCTCGGGCACAGCCTCCCTAGGTATCAAGGTGGGCCATAGGGCAAATACAGGTCTAATGGCTGGAGGATTTGTGAAACCGGTGCCCGGCCCAGAAGCAGCCCAGGCAAGATGTCCACATTCGGTGCGACATGCTCGGGCTTCCTCCCTGGTATCGCACTTGAAGGCTACCCGGAACCCCAATTCAGGAGGTTCGTGGTCAGGGTCTGGTGGAGGCACCGTCGGGCCCTGGAGGGAATCATGTCCAACGAGTGAAATCAATATTTCCTTCGGGTGCAGGTTTAAGTATTCGAGCCTTTTGTAAACGAAATCCTTCATCTTTTCCGCCATTTTGAAGACCTTAGGTCCGGAGATGACCGTGAGCTCTTCGCTGATGAATCCTTCATTGTAAGCCAGGCAAAGTTTTAAGGTGTCGGGTCGTCGTTTCCCTCGTGGGGCATCACCAAACTTGCTTATCTTCACCCGGTCTTTACCCACCTGCTCCAGCTTGACGGCCGTGATGTCAGCGATACCATCTGGCATAAGGTAGTTATGAGGGTCATGGACTTCATATACCAGATGCTCTTTCAGGGTCAATACCCTGATCGCACCGCCTGAATTAGGCGTTTTAGTTACTATCGTGTCGCCGTTTTCATCCATCTCAGCTATGGGAAAGCCGGGATTGCCCCGAGGATATTCGATTTCTTCCCACAGGTTGGAACAGGTACCGGCACTCCAGCTACTACACTCAAGTAGGTGCCCGGCAATGATGGCAGCGCCAATCCTATCCCAGTACTCGTCCTCGTACTTCCAGCCCAAAGGATGCATGAAATTGCCGCAATAGAGGGCATTATCGGCCGCCCGACCAGTAAGTACTAGGTTAGCTCCAGCGTCGTAGGCCTCGATGATTTTGTCAGCGCCCGTATATACGTAGGCACCGAGCAGCTTATCCCGTACCCGGTCGATATCCTCCTCGCCAGTGTCCAGGTTCTTGAATTTGAGCCCCTGAGCTCTAAGCTCATCTATCCGGCTAAGAGGTATGTCATCGCCTGTCACTACCCCGATTTTTATACCGCCCAGTTTCAGCTCCTGAGCGATCTTGAGAACCTCTTCAGCACATTGCCCCGGGTTGGCACCACCGCCATTGTTCGCCATCCTGAAGTGTTTGTCCTTCTCCTTCCAAACGGGCAAGAGCGATCTCATCAAGGGGAGAACCTCGGGTATGTAGCCCCTGCTGGGATCCTTCGCTCGCTGGCTTTGCAGGATGGCCATCGTAAGCTCCGCTAAGTGGTCGAAAGACATATAATCGATGTCGCCGTTCATCGCCACGTCTACGGCGCCATCTTTGAAATCTGGCCATCCCGATGACCCAGAACCCACACGAACCTTTTTCATAATTCACCTCCTGTTTGGACTATATTTGCTTGCGGAAGATATGCATCGGTGCTAATTATACATTACTACCCCCTTTAATGCTAACAAGTGTGGGACTAAGGATTTTCCACCAAATTTTCAACACGGTTGTCGAAGTAGCAAAAGAACGGGTCAAAGGTGATGAACTCAGCACAAGCATAATGGTTAGGATAGTGCACATTCAAGCGGTTACGCTTAAGCTGTTTTCTTGGATGGAAGTGCGACAGTAGCTTGGGAATTGACGGTTACTGTCCCATCCTGCTTCGTCACGACGAGCTCACAATCAGCCCTGGGTTCGTCGTTCTCTACATACTTCCTAATCACCCTGCCTCTAGCGGTAATCGTATCGCCTAGATAGTTGGGCACTGTCATGGCAATGCTCAGCTTTGTGAGCCTGCCTTCTGGTCCTGTCCAGTCTGTAAGGCATCGCCCCAGGAAGCCCTGCAAAAACATCTGGTTCACAAAGATATCCTTATGCCCGCTATTGCGAGCAAAGTCCCTGTCGTGGTGAACAGGATAGAAGTCCCTGGTGCCACAAACTGCCATCATCAGGCGCTTCATAGTGAGTTCGAGAGAGATGTGAGAAATCTCGGTGCCCTCAGCCACATCCTCCCAGTAAAGCCCGTCACTCGCCATCAGGTTCACCTTCGTTTTTTGATGCAATTGTCATCAAATAAAGCCTTACTACTCTTCTATTCTATAGCAGAAGAGGACGTGTTGGTTTGTTGCCACCAGCTCATTATGTTGATTGTAGTAGTAGTAAGTGTAGGTAATGAAATGGCCGACGCCAAGGCGCGTCCTCTTAAGAGGAGATATATCATCGAGTTTGGTATTGTAGTGGAGTCTGTCGCCCGGGCGGATGGGCAGGAAATACTCCTCCGTGCAGCCCACGCTGAGGTTTATGGGGAAGTCCTCCAGAGGCAGATCCATCAGCACATGAGAAGGGGTTTCCGTGGCCCTGGGAGACCATTGTGGGGGTAGCCCCCATGTCATGAGCATGGCAGGTGGGCTGATAATGCCGCCATACTCGCTTTTTTGGGCATACTCCTCATCGGTATACAAGGGGTTGGCGTCTTCCACCATCTCGCACCAGATTCTGATCATGGGCTTGTTGACCTCGTCGGGAGTTTCCACGAAACCAGATGATACACGCCCAATGTATTTTCGCAGCTCTGGTGATAGCTCGTCGGTTGCCATGCTATTCCTATCGCTCGTATTTGACTGCACGACCTGCCATATCAAATGCCTTGGCCACTATGGCCGATAAATCTAAGGCACAAGCATGGGGGTCTCTCGCCAATCTGTCACGGGAACGGCGTCCCCGCCTTGCACTTGACATATTCTTACCCAGTTCGAGCCCCTGCGGTCGTCTGGGTTAGTATAGGTAATTTGGGGACCGAACCCATAGGGATCAAAGTCCTCAATGGTGTCCAGGGCTTCTTTTACGGCACGACCGTCTAGGTTCTCATAACCTACTTTCTCTATAGCTCTTTTTATACCTTCAGGCAGTATGGTCGTCTGTTTAATGCAACCGTCATACAGTTCATCCATCACTCTTGCTCCATGATACCTCTGCCACATTTCACCGGCCCACTTCATGCCCGGATTTTCCACCTCATTCCAAAGGGGGAGCGATTTGGGAGCAAAATAACCCTCAGCAGCAGGGCCCAGCCCCTGAATCAAAGGCCGCGCAAGGGTAGCGTCCCAGCCACAAAACTGTATCTCATCCATGAGCCCCAGCCTATGGGCGTCCCTCAATAGCGGCAATGTTGTGGTCCACATATGACCAACGTAAACAAAATCGGCGCCCCGCTGCCTCAACCTTAGCAGTTGAGCAGTGGTGTCCAAGGGAACGTAAGGAATGAGCTCGGTGGGTAACCATTCCATACCTACGCTCACAGCATACTTTTCACTTTGTGGCAGTAGTTCCATTCCGTACTCCCGTTCTATGGTCACAAAGGCTATCCTAGGAGGCCTTTCCTCCTTCCAATTTTCCATAATCCAGTCAGCCACAACTGCGAATTGCTCGGCATTAGTGGAATAGCCTGTGTAGATCCAACCCGGCGGGTACAGGGATTCCTCTGTTATGGACCACGCCCACACTGGCATCTCGTCCTTCTCGGCCATTTCCTTGAAAAGACTTGCCACTTCAACTGTTTCTAGAGCTACTACACCACGCTCGACAAGGCGATGATAACCGCTGAATATCCTGGCCTGGTCCATCGCAGTGTCTAGCCATATTAGCTTGAGAGTCACTCCGGGTATACCCAGCTCTTCATTGAAATACGTAATGTAATCTAACTGAGCGAGAAGGATGACCTGCGCCATTGTGGCGGCCCCGCCGGTAAGAGGGCTTATCATCCCGATCTCCACCACCTTTTCCTTTTCTGCCGTCGGCGTATGAGCACAAGCAGTAACCAGAAGCAGGGCTATCAATCCCACCACCAAAATAATCCCAAACCCCTTGTTTTTCACCATCTTCCCTGGGTTTCTCCTCTTCCTCAACCTTCTATTTTTACGCTACCACATAGGCTTACGTTTGTCAACGTAGGTCTGGCTCTTTATTAATCTTGCGGCTTCTATGCTGGATGGCGTGGAAATAGCTATGAGCTGGGTTCAACTCTCTTTTAAGTATTAGTCCCTTTCCGCCGGGACTGGAAACGGCTGTTTCCAGCTCTGCCACCGGGGCATCTAGCATTGCCCCTGAATCACAAGATAGCGCATATCCTAAGATCTCGGTTATTCTGGTTTTGGACAGCGGGGCTCCCTATTCAATGGTTGACTACGGAGCGCCGATGATAGCAATTCCGGGAACAAATCGCCCAGGGTGTCCGCCTTGGTTATGCGCCAATCCTAATTGCACGTTTTTTATCTGGCGTGAAGGCTCCTCAGCTTTTCCCTGAATTTGCTTATATATCTCATAAATCTCGCGACCTCCGCTTGCCCCTATGGGATGTCCAAAAGACTTCAATCCTCCGCTGATATTAACCGGCATCTCACCATCATGGTAATATGCCCTCTTCTCGGTGAATTCCTCCCTGAACTTTCCGTGCTCGCAGAGGAACAGGGATTCGGTGTTAAAAAGCTCAGCAATAGAGAAGCAATCATGAAGTTCCACCATGTCGAGCTCTTTGCGAGGGTCTTTTATCCCTGCTTCGGCATAAGCCATACGCGCTCCCGCCTCCGTCTCAGCCGAGTAGGTGAAATCGTAGCCCTCGTTCTCTTTTCCCCAGCCAGTGCCTGTAGCTATGGCAAATCCCTTAATGGTGACATAATCGTGGCGATAATTTTTTGCTTCTTCGGCTGGCACGATGACAGCTGCCGAAGCGCCATCAGTCACCCCGCAGCAATCATAGAGCCCTAAGGGCCAGGCAATCATAGGAGCATTGACGGCGTCCTCAACTGTTATCTCCCTCTTCAAGTGAGATTTGGGGTTTCTGGCGCCATAATAGTGACTCTTTACCGAAATCTCAGCCAAAACTCTTTTGCCTTCCTCCTGAGACAGGCCGTATTTGGCGAAATAAGCCGTGGCTGCCATAGCAAATCTCCCCGGGGGAGTGCCAAAGGCTCCATATAGAGGTTCCCATTTCCCTGGATACTGCTCTCCTAGTCCTCCAAAGCCGGTATCCTTTAATTTCTCCACCCCGATTGCCAATACCAGATCATAACACTTGGAGGCTACGCCAAAGGCGGCTGCTCTTATAGCTTCTTGCCCCGAGGCACAAAGGTTTTCCACCCTTGTGAACGGGATATTTTGTGTTTGAAGAGCTGAAGAGGCAATGATCGCACTAGTCGGCCCCGTGGCCACCAGTTGCGAACCCCGCCCGGTTCCCACCCACCCTGCTTGGATGTCTTTTATTTCCACCCCGGCATCCTCAAGAGCTTCCAGGCTGGCTTCCTTTATCAAATCCTCCACGTCCGCATCCCATCTCTCCCCAAACTGAGTACAACCCATCCCCACGATGGCAACTTTATCCTTTATGCTCTCTCTCATTCTTGACCTCCTTGTAATTATACCCTTGCAGGGCGGCATTTCCAGAAATAGTTGTGAACACCTAAGGCATCGCGGATGCGTCTGAAAGTTAACTCCATAGGCATCCCTACTTTCAGGCTATTCACATCACGGTCTGTCATCTGGCTGAAGAACCTCCCTCCCCCCTCCAAAGCAACAGCAGCCAGAACGTTCGGTGGGTCTGCAACCCAGGCCCTCTCATCCATACTGAAAGTGACTAGAGTCCCTTTCTTATCCGAAAGCGGAACCTCTTCAAGGAACTCTGCTTCAGCCTGGCAATATATACAAAACTTCGGCACGGGGACTTGAACCCTGCCGCATTTCTTGCACTTAACCCCATGAAATCTATAGTACAACTTACGATGCCTCCATAGTTCCGGGAGAGCGGTTCTGGGCTCGATAATGGGGGTATGCTCAAATTCCATGAGTTCTCTGAACTTTATATATTTGCCGTAGTTATCAAGCATCAACTTAGATTCGAGGTTCCGTGTCAGGCTTTTGCTGTCTTTTAGTTTCTCTATTTCCTCGGTCACTCGCAGGACGTGAGCATCAGCTCCATCTCCATAATTAGCAAGTAAAATTCTATCCCCAGGTTTTGCCTCTTCCAGAGCTCCCACTAAAGTCATGGGGGCAAAAGCTGTCCCAGTGTTACCAACCTTGCCAAAGAGGGGATCCTGCACTTGCGTTTTGGCATCCAAGCCTAATCGCCTCGCCATATCTCTATGCGTCCTTGCATCGGCGGCATAAAGAGCCGCCTTAGCAAAATCCTTAGGGCTTAGATTATGGGACTTCAGCAAGTTAGAGACGGCTCTTTGGAAATAAGGCACATAACCTTCTTCTCGTATAAAACGGTCTTCCCAGGTCCGAGTGATTTTGTCGTATTCCAATCTCCACACATCCAGGAATTCACTGGTAAGGTAATAACTTCCTTCAACCTCTACCGCCGCCCCATCTCCTCCGATGAGAAAAGCTGCGGCACCATCTCCCAAAAGAGGCTCGAAATCTGAATTTGGAGGAGGGATGCGACAGTCAGAAGCTACCACTAAGACCTTCTTCGCCGAGCCAGCTTTCACTGCATCCAAAGCCATTTTAAGTGCAATAGTTCCAGACCTTAGAGAATCGGTGAAATCAGCAGTGATTATATCCTCACGTAAGTCAAGGGCAGCTGCCATTATACTGGCTGATTGCTTCTCCTTGTAGGGTGGGGTAGTAGAAGCAAAATATACGGCGTCTACAGAGGTCTTCTCTATCCCTTTGAGACAATCCCTTGCTGCCTCCACGCCCATGGTTAGGCTATCCTCATCAACATTGGCTATAGCTTTCTCCCCCTTTGTCGCCCCTCCCCAAACTTGATTGAGAGACTCCCCGCTAAGCCTATAAATGGGAATATAAACACCATAAGATACTATTCCTGCCATTAGAGTCCTCCTTTCCTGCGCAGGATTTTAACATATTACCGAGTATTAATAAAGCCAAGATAATCTCAGGCAACATCATCATAATCCATACTAATTGACAAACGTGATATGCTAAAGTAGTATCAATAGATGTCAAAGATGAAAAAGGATTTGCTCTCCGTATCCGACCTTAACCGTAAAGAAATCGAAGCGCTCATAGAGCAAGCCTTGCATATGAAGAAAGAGGGGGTAGCGCCTTTGCTTTCAGGGAAAAACTTAGCTCTCCTCTTTGAAAAGCCTTCCTTGCGAACCAGGGTCAGCTTCGAGATAGCTATGTATAAGCTAGGAGGGCACAGCATCTACCTATCTCCAGAGGAGGTAGGCTTGGGCAAGCGAGAACCAGTGGCTGATGTAGCCCGAGTGCTCAGCCGCTATGTCGACGGCATCGCAGCTCGCACATTTTTCCAGGAGACTTTGCGCATTCTGGCTGGCCATTCTTCTGTGCCCGTAATCAATGCCCTTTCTGACCTGGAACACCCCTGCCAGGCCCTTTCCGACCTTCTCACCATCTATGAAAAGAAAGGTCGGCTTGCTGGCTTGAATTTAGCATTCATTGGCGATAGCAACAATGTGGCCAATAGCTTGCTTCTTGCTGCCTGTCTACTGGGCATGAACTTCCACATCGCTTCTCCACCAGGCTATGAGGTTAATGGGGAGGTATTGAGTCAAGGCAGTGAATTCGCCGCTCTTAGTGGCAGTCGTATCCAGTTGACCAGTGACCCTTATGAAGCAGCTAAAGATGCTGATATAGTATATACAGATGTGTGGGCTAGCATGGGGCAGGAGGCGGAAGCGGAGCAACGCCGCCTTGCTTTTTCAGGCTATCAGGTGGATAATGAATTATTAAGCTTGGCTAAAGGAGATGTTTTGTTTATGCATCCGCTGCCGGCTCACCACGGCGAGGAAATTTCTGCTGGGCTTCTGGATGACCCCAGGTCAGTGGTATTTGACCAGGCAGAAAACAGGCTTCATCTGCAAAAGGCACTGCTGGCCACAATTCTCCTGCCTAACCCAAAGGTATTGGACAAATGACCAAGCCTGTTGTAGCCATTGCGGGTAGACCCAACGTGGGCAAGTCCACCTTGCTAAACCGCTTAGCGGGCAGGCGGGTAGCTGTAGTCGCTGATTTGCCGGGAACCACCAGGGACCGTGTTTTTGCTTCCGTTTCCTGGCAGGATCAGGAACTGACCGTGGTTGATACTGGTGGCTGGCAAATAAGGCCATCCACGTCTTTGGAGCGAAAGGTCAAGCAGCAAGTACAGGCAGCTATTGCCCAGGCAGATGTCATCATCTTCCTGGTAGATGCCAAAGATGGGGCTATTGCTGCTGATGAGGAAATGGCTGATACACTACGTGCCGCCAATAAGCCTATTGTCTTAGCGGTAAACAAGGTGGATTCCTCCAAACAAGCAAATCAGCTAGCTGATTTTTACCACCTTGGCATGGGTGAGCCCATAGCTATAAGTGCTCATCATAATCGGGGGATAGACGAGTTAATGGATGCTGTGTTAGCTTCTTTGCCCCCACAACCTGGAAGTATCGCTGGGCAGGGAGAGGCTAAATTAGCCATTGTTGGGCGACCCAACGTGGGCAAGTCAACTTTGTTGAATACGTTGCTAAAAGATGAAAGAGCCATTGTCCATGAGTCTCCGGGGACAACTCGTGACTCGCTTGATGCCATAATTCGTTGGGATGATAAGGAAATCTTACTTGTCGACACCGCTGGGATTAAACGACGCGGGAGAGTCGATGCTGGAGTGGATTATTATAGTTTGATTCGGGCCCTGCAAGCTATTAATCGCTCTGATGTTGCCTTGTTGCTAATCGATGCCACTGAATTTATTACTGCCCAGGATATGCATATCGCTGGCTATATCATTGAGGTTGGAAGGGGTATGATGCTGGTGGTCAACAAATGGGACCTTGTTCCCCAAGAGCAAAGACAAGAGTTTAAACAAAGTGCGGAGCGAAGATTTAGATTTGCCCCCTATACACCCATTGTCTACATCTCTGCTAAACTAGGGCAAGGAATAAACAGGATTCTACCCCAAGCCTGGGAAATCTGGCAGGAAAGGCAAAAGAGACTATCTCAATCAGAAGTTGACACGGTGGTTAAACAGGCGGTAAGCAGCCATCCCCCACCTCGCGCAGGTTCTAGACAGTTGCGCATTGCTCGAGCCTACCAAGATGAATCTCGACCAGCAACTTTCGTCCTGAAGGTTAACTATCCTCAGCTGGTTCATTTTTCTTATCAACGCTACTTAGAAAATAAGCTCCGCCATGACTTCGGTTTTCGCGGCGTTCCTTTGAGGTTAATTTTCACCAAGGCTTCCCGTAGAAGCAATAAAAAGACGGGGGTGAGAGCATGATGGTAGCTGAGTTTGTTGCTGTAGTTGTCATTGCTTATCTCATTGGTTCAATTCCCTTTGGCCTGATAATAGGCAAGCTGAAAGGTGGCGTTGATATCAGAGAATATGGAAGCGGCAAGACTGGCGCCACTAATGTGATGAGAACCGCGGGGACTAAGCTCGGCGTTTTAACCGTGGTTCTCGACGTGGTTAAAGCTGCTGGGGCAGTCATGTTAGCCAAAGTAATCATAGGCAGTGGTAGCGGTATCTTAACTATTGGCAGCGTGTCCGTTCATTGGCAGCATGTGGCCCAAGTTTTGGCTGGCTTGGCTGTAGTAGCAGGACACAACTGGCCTATATTTGCCAAGTTTAAGGGTGGTAGGGGGGTAACTGCCTATTTTGGCACGTTGTTCGCTATTTTCCCCCCCGCGGGCATATTGGGAGCCGAAGTTGTAGCTATAGCAGCATTGCGTAGCCGACACATGTCTCTGGGTTCTATACTCGGAGCCTTGGCCGCTTGGTGCTTAATGGTACCGCTGACTATTGCCTACGACTTTCCCCCGATCTACCTGGCCTATGGTTTGGTAGTTATTGCACTGCTCGTCTACCAGCACCAAGACAATATAAAACGCTTAAGGCAAGGCACAGAACGCCAATTATGGTGAGAAAAGCGGGAGAGACCATGCCTAAAGTTACTATCATAGGCAATACCTCTTGGGGTAACACTTTAGGCGTTTTGCTGAGTGATAAGGGAGCAGCAGTAAAACTGTGGACGCGAAGCGAGGCCGAGGCCGAAGAGTTAAACCAAGGAAGACGTAGCTATTCATCTACTAGCTATATTGAAGAAGCCCTAAATGGGGTTGACTTGGCAATCTGGGCGGTTCCTTCTCAAAGGTTGAGACAAAATGTCACTCAAGCCAAGAAATATCTGACCAATTCGATGCTATTGATGAGCGCCGCCAAGGGATTGGAAGTAAATAGCGGTAAAAGGATGTCACAAGTGCTGGCCGAGGAGATTGCTCCTCCCTTAAGAAAGCAAATTTGCGTTCTCTCTGGTCCCAATCTAGCCAAGGAAATTGCCCAAGGCCTGCCAGCCGCTTCAATCATTGCCGCCCAGGATCTAGCTTTAGCGGAGAGAGCACGGGAACTAATGGGGTCACCAAAATTCTTTATATCTACTAGTGATGACGTTATCGGAGTTGAATTGGGCGGAGCCCTGAAAAACATTATAGCTTTGGGCGCAGGGATGATAGACGGATTAGGCTTAGGTGACAATGCTAAGGGCGCCTTCATCGCCTGGGGATGGACTGAGGTTGTTTCCTTAGGGGTAACTTTGGGAGCCAAGGCCGACACTTTTCATGGCTTAGCTGGTTTAGGCGACCTAATAGCCACTTGCTCCAGCACTCTGAGCCGTAATCATTATGTTGGCTACGAACTGGCTAAAGGTCGCTCGTTATCTGAAATATCTGCCTCTATGCCAAACGTTGCCGAGGGAGTCGCCACCACTATGGCAGCCCACCAGTTGGCAAAAAGCCAGGGGCTCAAATTACCTGTTATCAGCCTTATTTATGGGATTCTTTTTGAGGGCTTGCCCTTAAGCCGAGCATTGATCGAGTTCAAGGAGATAGCAACAAGCCATCGCCAACCTTCATTAGAAAGCGTCTAACTGTCTCCTGAGCATCGGAGAGAGGTCCATCCTTGCCTGACTCTTTCTCGCCAGGAAAGGGAAAACTACAGGGATTTTGCAATTGGATCTGAATAACCTCTATCAGATTTCTGTAGGTGGTTCAGTCCGAGGTAGTACCTTGGACAACTCTTCAAAAATGCGACGCTGGTTTTTATCCAGATGCTGTGGAGTCATTATGTCAACTTTGACGAGCAAGTCTCCTCTTCCCTTGCCATCAATATAGGGGACACCCTTGCCTTTAAGGCGAAAGGCTTTGCCATTTTGAGTTCCTGGCGGTATTTTTAGAACTATCTTTCCATCTAAAGACGGCACTCTCATCTCATCGCCCAGAGCAGCTTGGGCGAAATTGATTGATAAATCGTAAAGAATGTCGCTGCCGTCTCTCTGGAATAACTTGTGTGGCTTTACTGAAAAGGTGACGTAGAGGTCGCCCGACGGGCCTCCATACAAACCAGCACTTCCCTCTCCATACAGGCATAATCGGTGCCCATCATCCACGCCAGCAGGAATATCAACCTTTATCCTGCGTTTCACCCTTGTCCTCCCCTTTCCCTGGCATTGAGAGCAGGGATTGCTTATTACAGCGCCACTACCTCCACAGCGAGAGCAAGTGGTAACATGGGTGAAGCGCCCAAAAATGCTCTGCTGAGTCCGCCTTACTTGCCCTGTGCCGCGACAATCAGGGCAGGTCTCGGGATTTGTTCCCTGTTCGCTGCCAATGCCATGGCATGAAGAACAGAACTCTATGCGTTGTATTTCAACTTCTTTACTACAGCCGAATACCGCCTCATCAAAAGAAAGAGTAAGATGACTTCTTAGGCTATCCCCTTTCTGTGGAACACGCTGAGCAGTCTTGCCAAAGGGGGTGCCGAAACCACCGAAGAAGGATTCAAAGATATCTCCCAGCCCGCCAAAACCAAAATCGGGAAATCCTCCCTCAACATCTACCCGGCCATAACGATCATACCTACTCCTCTTCTCGGGGTCGGAAAGAACTTGGTAGGCCTCGTTTATTTCCTTAAATTTCTCCTCGGCTCCTAGCTCTTTATTGCGATCGGGATGGCACTGGAAAGCCAATTTGCGAAACGCCTTCTTAATCTCCTCGTCACTAGCGTTCCGGGGCACTCCCAGCACTTCATAATAGTCTTGTTTTATTGCCACAATCTTCAAGTATAACTCTTAAATGCGTATGTTGACAACTTTCAGGTACTTAACCCGCAAATATTCGACACCTCAAGAAATGATATAATCACAGCACAGTGAAACAGCAGATTGAAAGAATCCTCCGTAATCGTAAGAAAAAGACAATTATCGATGAAAAGCGTAGAGCTTCAGCGGTTCTAATACCTCTTTTTTGTAGCCAAGGACAATATTATGTTCTATTTACTGAGAGGAGCGATGAGGTAGGCTTTCACAAAGGGCAGGTCTCGTTTCCCGGCGGGACTCGTGAGCCATCCGATTCCAGCCTACTCCAAACTGCTCTCAGGGAGACTGAAGAAGAGATAAGTTTAAAGGCTAAGGATGTTGAAATTTTAGGGGAATTTGACGATACCCTGACGCTAATCAGTAACTACATTATTTCGCCTTTTGTTGCCTTCATACCCTACCCTTACCCTTTCAAGGCCGATGGTATAGAAATCAGGGAAATTTTTTTCGTTCCATTGTCATTCTTAATGGACGAAGCCAATTTCAGGCAAGATTCTTACTCATACGAATATGAAGGGCATATCATCTGGGGTGCTACCGCAAGGATTTTAAGGCAGTTCATCGATTTACTGAAGTCTGAGAGTGGGGCCCCGCAGTAGTCATTTCTTCTCTTTAGCCTTGACTTTAATTGCTTTAGGCTTTACTTCTTCAGCTTTGGGTATAGTGAGGGTTAGAACGCCATCCTCCATCGTTGCCTCAGCCTTATCGGGCTTAAGCCCGCTGAGAAGAACCACGCTGCGGGAAAAAGCGCCATAGCGTCTCTCCTGGTACAGGTAGTCCTCTTTCTTGGTCTCCTGTTCCACTTTGCTCTCCCCCTTAATGGTTAATGTTTCGCCGGTTATGTCAATGCTGACATCCTCCGGTTTCACTCCTGGCAAAGCTGCTTTCACCACTACCTCCGTGGGAGTCTGGTAGACATCCAAGGTCGGCATTGCTGTCTCACCAAGGGTAGTTAAAACACGGGATGGGCGAACAAAACTGTCCTCAAACAGCCTGTCCATTGCCTGTCTCAGGCTCATAAGTTCAGTAAAAGGATGCCATCTTTCTATAGCCATCTGTTTCGCCTCCTTTCTCTATTTTTAACGAGCCCCGCTCTCAGTTCAGCAGATATTATAGAAAAGTTAAACAAATCTGTCAACTATCATTGAAATTTGTCTAAGCATAGTTGACAAAAAAATCCAATAATTCTATAATTAACATAAAATCGTTAGAGAACAGAGATGGCAGGCAAGGACTATTACCAGATTCTAGGTGTAAGTAGGAACGCTTCGGAAAAGGAAATCAAGCAGGCCTACCGGCGTTTGGCTCGCAAGCACCACCCTGACCTCAACCCCAACGACAAATCGGCTGAGGCTAAATTTAAGGAGATAAATGCGGCTCATGAAGTCCTTTCCAATCCTGAAAAGCGGAAAAAATATGACCAATTTGGCGACCAGTGGGAATATGCTGAGCAATTTGCTAAATCCGGGGGACAAGAGAGGGGTAAGTGGGATTTTAGCAAAGGCGGCAAAACATTCGAATATGGCGACGTGAGCGACTTCGGCGATATTTTCTCCAGCTTGTTTGGCGACTCTGGCATAGGCTCCAGGACGAGGCGTGGGCCACGGCGCGGTCAGGATATAGAGTCACCCATTGAGGTAAGCCTTGAGGAGGCTTACCACGGTTCTACACGTGTTATACAACTTCAGACCACGGAGCCATGTACAGCTTGTGGTGGGACAGGCAGAGTGGGCAATCGAGTGTGTACCATTTGTAATGGTGCTGGGGCAAAAGTAAGTCCCAGACGCCTGGAGGTCAAGATTCCAGCGGGGGTTAAAGACGGCTCAAGGATTCGCATGGCAGGGGAAGGAGGGCCTGGTCATGCCGGGGGGAACAAAGGCAACCTCTATCTGGTAGCGAAGGTTCTTCCCCACAAGCTCTTTGAGCGCAAAGGGGACGACCTTTACACCGAGGCCTCGGTGCCTTTAGCTACTGCTATGCTGGGTGGCGAGGTCAGGTTGCCCACTTTAAATGGCAATCTATCTCTTAAAATTCCACCGGAGACTCAAAACGGCAAGGTTTTCCGCCTAGCAGGAAAGGGCATGCCACAGATGGGCAATAAAGGGCATGGCAACATGTTCGCCAAGGTAAGAGTGGTCCTGCCCACTAATTTGACTGAGGAAGA
Organism: uncultured Dehalococcoidales bacterium; assembly: GCA_964638975.1. Taxonomy (GTDB): domain Bacteria; phylum Chloroflexota; class Dehalococcoidia; order GIF9; family AB-539-J10; genus RBG-13-51-36. The sequence goes on along the minus strand of CAZXAJ010000021.1, from coordinate 8,636 downwards.
AAGGAAGCTATTTGAGAGATTGAAGTCTTTGCGACCCACATAAAGTGAGGTGCCACGATGATGAACCGGGAATTTAAACCAAGATATGTAATAAGCGTAGCCGCAAGGATGGTAGGCATAGAAGCCCATACGCTGCGTTATTATGAAAGGCTGGGGCTGGTACAGCCAGAGCGCTCGAGTGGTAATATACGTCTCTATTCGGAGCAGGATGTTGACCGCTTGCGCTATATCAAGACTCTGATGAGCGATTGTGGCGTTAATCTGGCTGGGGTAGAGGTGGCGTTGAAGTTGATGCAAAGTATGCAAGAGATGCAACACCAACTTGAGGAAATGGAAAGAAGGATAGAGAAAATTGCCCAAGCTGAAATAGAAGACATAGTGGAGGACGTAATAGAAGACGCAGAATGGAAGGAGGTATAAGCAATTGAGACCAGAGAGATTTACTGAACAGGCACAAGAGGTTTTAGCAGCTTCACAGGAGCTGGTGCGTCGCTACCGCCATAACCAGTGGGATGTGGAGCATATCCTGCTGGCCTTACTGGAGCAGGAAAAGGGGATAACCAGGGACATATTACAGTTGCTGGATGTAGATATCGAAGCGGTAAAGCAACGAGTGGAAGCAACGCTTGAGAGTTTTCCCAAGGTATCTTACGAGGCGGGGCAAATTTATGCTACACCGCGGATTTCCGCTCTTCTAGAAAATGCCGACCGTGAGGCCGACAGGCTCAAGGATGAGTTTGTTAGTACTGAGCATTTGCTCATTGCTATTGCCGGGGAAACCAGAGGTGAGGCCGCGGCAATTTTAGCTGAATCCGGCGTCAACCAGGAAAAGATTTATCAAGCCTTGCAGAAAATTCGTGGTGGTCATCGAGTTACCGACCGCCAGGCCGAAAGCAAATACCGCTCCCTGGAAAAATATGGCCATGACCTAACAGAGTTAGCTCGTCAAGGCAAGCTCGACCCCGTAATCGGACGGGAAAATGAGATTAAACGTGTGACGCAAATACTTAGTCGGCGCACCAAGAACAATCCCGTGATTATTGGCGATGCTGGGGTGGGCAAGACGGCCATTGCCGAGGGATTGGCTCAGAAGATTGCCGCTGAAGACGTTCCCGATTCCCTGAAAGGGAAAAAGGTGGTGGCTTTAGACATGGGAGCACTGGTGGCCGGAAGCAAATTCCGCGGGGAGTTCGAGGAAAGGTTGAAGGCAGTTCTAGATGAGGTTCAGCAAGCGGCTGGCGAAGTTATCATGTTCATTGACGAGCTTCACACCGTGGTAGGGGCTGGGGCTGCTGAAGGAGCAATTGACGCCAGCAATATGCTGAAACCGGCACTGGCTCGTGGGGAAATTCAATGTATCGGGGCCACTACACTCGACGAGTACAGAAAGCGTATTGAAAAAGATAAAGCTCTCGAGAGACGTTTCAGCCCTGTTTACCTCGATGAGCCCAGCGTAGAAGCAACCATAGAGATGCTCCGAGGACTGCGTCCCAGATATGAAAAACACCACAAAATAAAGATTGAGGATTCTGCCCTGGTAGCTGCTGCTAAGCTGAGCCAGAGATATGTATCTGATAGATTCTTGCCTGACAAGGCAATCGACTTAATCGACGAAGCAGCCAGCAAGCTACGCATTGATATGGAAAGTGCTCCGGAAGAAGTTAAAACGCTGGACCAGAAGATGAAGCACCTTGTTGATGAGGAGGAGGCGGCTTCGCAACGAGGAGACTACCAGAAAGCTGCCGAATTGAAAGCGGAAAGGTTGCACCTGGAACAGGAGTACAACCAAGCCAAACTGCAATGGCAACAGGAGAAGAAAATCGACAGCGTCGTAGACGAGGAAGATATCGCCGGACTAGTTGCCCAGTGGACGGGCATACCTGTTTCCCGGATGATGGAAACGGAGACTGATAAATTGGTTCATATGGAGGAAAGGATTCACCAGAGGATAGTGGACCAGGAGGAGGCAGTGGTAGCCGTTTCTGAGGCCATCAAGCGAGGTCGAGCTGGACTCAAGGACCCCAAACGCCCCATTGGTAGCTTCATCTTCCTGGGACCCACCGGTGTGGGAAAAACCGAGTTAGCTCGCGCCTTGGCCGAGTTTCTCTTCGACGATGAAGAGACCATGGTAAGACTGGACATGTCGGAATATATGGAAAAGCATACCGTATCCCGTCTTATCGGGTCGCCACCGGGATATGTGGGGTATGAGGAGGGAGGTCAATTGACCGAGGCAGTGCGTCGTCGTCCCTACCGGGTTATCCTCTTCGACGAGGTAGAAAAGGCTCATCCCGATGTCTTCAACGTATTGTTGCAGCTATTGGAAGACGGCAGGCTTACCGATGGGCATGGCAGGACTGTGGATTTCAAAAACACAGTGGTAATCATGACCAGTAACTTGGGCACTGAGGAATTCCAGCGTCAGGGTATCGGCTTTTCCCGCAAGGAGGAAGCTGACGAACAAAGAATGAGAAGCGCCATAGAGGGTGCCTTAAAGCGAACCTTCCGCCCTGAGTTACTCAACAGGATAGACGATGTTATTATATTCCATCCTCTAACTGAGGAGCACCTGAAGAGCATCGTCGACCTACTTATTCGTGAGGTAGAGCGGAGATTGGCTGAGCGTGATATTAAGCTTGAAGTCAATGAGGAAGCTAAGGCTTGGTTAGCTCAGAGAGGCTATGATCCTGTATATGGAGCTCGCCCCTTACGCCGGGCTATTCAGAGGTATGTGGAAAATCCCATATCAGCAAAGATATTGCAGGGCGAGTTTAAGGAAGGGGATACCATAGCTATTAGCTTGCAGGAGGATAACCTTAGCTTCGCTGCCCGGAAAGCTGCCAAGGCAAAAGCTAAATAAGGTGGTGCAGCAACTCGCTGTCCTCCTGCACCTTTCACGCTTTGTTATCCTGAGCGGTAGACTTTTTTATGGCTAAGCTTACCTGAAACCCGTAAGCCTGTCGAAGTCAGAATCATAGCTGTAGAATTTGAGGCAAGCGTCTATTGTAAACCTTTTTTCGTCCAGGCAACTGGGGAAAACAAGGTATAGAGTACCAATGGGCTAGCTCACGCTTGCCGATGATTCCCTCATTTGCCGGTCAGTTTTTCCAAATTCATAAGCAGCAATAGCTAAATCGACCACATACCAAACCCCAAAACCGCCCATTGTTATCAGCTTTACAATACCCCAGCCCACTTGTCCTTGGTAGAAGCGGTCTACACCAAGCCAGCCAGCTAAGAAGGACGTTATGAGTACGATTAGCTGGCGCCTCCATTCATTCCTTTGTTCCATTTTGCACCTCCTTTTTGTTTTCCCGCTACAACCGGAAATCCCGTATACCGGGCATATACTGATGGTCAGCCTGCTCTTATATGTGGAAGACTGCTCGTGTTAATCAGAGAAAGGTGAGGTAGAGACTTTCTGACTATTGCCTTAGTCAGGCAGCTCTATTCCTTAAATCGCCCTTATCTCCTCTCGCATAAACCTTATGTAAGAGACGGCGAAGCAGATAGCGGCCAGGGCTATTATGGTTACGACCTGAGGCCAGACGAGGAGAAGACTCTGGCTGAAGGGGAGAGCAGTCAGCATCCTTCCTCCAACAATGGCACTCATCAGCAATACGAGATTAAGGCTACCTACTTCAGGCACCAGTAAGGCAATGGTAGCTTCTTCGTAAAGAGTGCGAGGAGAGATGCGTGCTATCGCCCCTTGAATTTCAGCATTCCTGGTCATCATTTCCAGGGTGGAAGTCTGGTCAATTGGGACCAGGGCATTGGCAATAGAGCCAGCAATCATGGATGTAAAAAAGAAAAAGAATATCCACAGGCCAATAGAAGCTAGCATAGAAGTAGTAGCCGACTTAAACAGGATAGAAAAAAGAATGGCCAAGGCCATCCAGAAAGCCCCATAGACTATACTTATCAGGGCGAAGACTATGAGTCTGAGGGCCTCTCCTGAGTCCGGTGGCACGCCAACAATGCGCAGCCCCAGTCCAGCCACGATGGCAATTACGCTTACGACCATAATGGCCAGGACAGCTAGCCCGGCAAGAAATTTGCCATTTATTACCGCGTCCCTATAGATTGGCTGGGACAAAAGACGGCTCAGGTTGCCGCTGTTGCGCTCACTATTTATGGCGTCGAAACCGAGAGCTATGCTTATGATAGGGATAAAAAGGGATAAGAAAAAGGTGAAAGACGGCAAAGATCCTCCGGAGGTGGTAAAAAGGGTGAGGAAGACAGATTCTGTATCTGTGGTTACTGCTTCTCTTATGGTCCGAGTAGCTATATAGGTAGCAAATATCGCCGCCAGCAAAACTAAAGTAAAGAGGATTAAGAATCTTAGGCTAACGAGGTGGTCGGCCAGTTCTTTGCGAAAAACAGCAGGCATAGCTAATCCTCTTCGAAATAAGTTTTATAAATTGTCTCCAGGTTATATTCCTCTATCTTCATCCCAACCAGCAGACTACCGCTATCGATAATCTCCTTGGCTATTTGAGACCTCAGGTCATCGTCACAGGTAATGAACAGCATATTGCCGGAACTCTGTACCTCCCTGACCCCCATACACCCCTTTAAGGAATTGAGAAGGTCAGGACTTGCCTGAGCCACTTCAACTTCAATCCGATATTTTCCACCGCTAATAGCTTGCCTGCCCAGGCGGTCTATTGGTCCTTCAACCACCAGACGTCCCTTGGCCAGTATTCCTATCCGGGTACATACCCTCTGCACCAGATGCAGTTGGTGAGAGCAAAAAATAACTGTTATATCTTTCTTAGCCATGCTGCCTATGATATTGAGCATGTCATCTACGCCTTCGGGGTCGATGCCCGAGGTGGGTTCGTCGAGAAAGGCGAGCTTGGGTTCTTTAACCCATATGTCGGCTATGCCTAACCTTTGCTTCATCCCTCGGGAGAACTTGCTAACTTCCTGGTCAGCTACCTGAGATAATCCTACCGTAGCCAACATATCCTCTATGCTCTTCTCGGCTTCAGCTTTGGGCAGATTGTTTAGCTCAGCGGTATACCTCAGGTTCTGTCTGGCTGTTAAGTCTTCATAAAAGCCAACCTTTTCTGGCAAATAGCCAACAATGTGCTTTACCTTTAAGGGTTCCCTGGTCGGGTTGTAGCCGCAGACCTGTGCTGTCCCGGAACTAGGCTCGGTAAGGCCGAGCAGCATCAATATGGTTGTTGTCTTGCCGGCACCATTGGGACCAAGGAAGCCGAAAATCTCACCTTCCTCTATACTAAGGTTAAGCCCGTCAACGGCGGTAAAGCCGTTATAGGTTTTGCTTAAATCCTTTGTCTCAACAATGACCTGCCTCACTTATCATCTCCTGCCCAGGTATCTAAAACTAACAAACAGGCCGACGATCACGGCAATCACTATTCCTGCGCCTATCCACCCCCACTTAGTGGATGTCCCCACTGTTACCCTGATCTCCAATGCGGGCGGTTCGATTGAGGTGGTGGGGTCACTATTAAACTCCAAGGTAGTCATATAGTCCCCGGCGATGGTCTTAGGTGGCGGCTTTATTACAACCTCGACCTCTCGTTCATCCCAGGGATTGAGGTTTTCTATCTTGTCGGGGTTAAAGGTTACGCTCCAAGCCTCGCCGGCAATTGCTTTGGGCTTGACCGAGCGGAAGGTTATTTGGTTAAAGGGTGCCGTTCCCAGATTGGTGATAATAACAGTGAGGTGGCTTTCCTTCCCTGCCGTAGCCTTGATATTGAGCTGATCGGTCTCAGTTTGGACTAGAAAATCATATCTGGCGGTTATTCTAGCTGTGAGGTCGATGCTGTCTTCAATATCCCCCGATGCAGCTTTCAGGGTTATGGTGTAATCTCCTGGCTCCGGGAATAACCAATAAGGTGCCGAGGCAGCGACTGCAATTGTCTCCGGATAAGCCTTTGTGGGGTCGAGGCGAATGGCCGATATCTCTGTTCCTTCGTAAGCCGATTGCAGTATGCTCACCAGCCAGCCATCGGGTCCCTCGACTGAGAGTTCAAAAGTGCGTTGTTCTTCACCACCGCTATATAGTAGTTCTACGTCAAACATGAAGGAAATGTCTGCTGGCCCAGGCCGTATAGGGTATTTGGAATTAAGCTCGATTTTTTCCTCTTGAGCTGCAACTATTGGCTGGTTAATCAAAGCGCCAAATATTGCCAGAGAAAAAATAAGACTGACCAACAGGCAAGCTAGCTTGAATTTATTCATTTTCCACAGCTCCTCTGCAATTTAGTTAGGTCTATATTCTATTCTACAATGAACTCTTTTGCTATATCAAGCTTTGCTAAACGTCAGTTGTGTTATCTAAGGTCCTTCTCTTAAGACCTTGCCCTTCTTTGCACATAGGGTAATGGCTTATTTCTTCCCCAACCTCAGCGATTGAGAGCGAGGCTGCTTCCCTATTTGGGCATCTTGGAAGTTTTTCATTTCTAGATTCTTGTCGTTGCTTTATTCATCAAGCACCACCACCCAACAATTGAGCAACTACGTTTTTTGAACAGCCTTGCATATTGTTAATGGTTGATAGCGATGACTGTAACACCTGAATATTAAAATCTTGTTAAGATTTAGGTGGATGTCGCAATTTTATATCGGGTTGCATTGATTAAGTTCTGGCAGTGACTGCAGTTCTTCAGGGGACAGCACATTATTATGAATCTTTACGCTTACCCTCCTTCCCTCAAATTTTTAAGACCTCCAAGACCATCATACCTTTTGACGCCTGTGAACAAAGCTGGTAAGCTAGGAACTCAAAGGAGACCCGGGGATGCCCGATAAAGTGAGTATGGATAAAGTCGTTTCTCTGTGTAAGCGGAGGGGGCTTATTTTCCCCAGCAGTGAAATATATGGTGGTTTGGCTAGCTGCTGGGATTATGGCCCTATGGGGGTGGAGCTTAAGCGCAACGTTAAAGACGCCTGGTGGAAGGCGATAGTCCAGGAGCGTGATGATGTAGTAGGGCTGGACACTACCATCATGATGCACAGTGGAGTCTGGGCGGCCAGCGGCCACATTGATAGTTTCACAGACCCTCTGGTGGAATGTAAATCTTGCCACCTGAGGTGGCGCGCCGACCAGATAGAGGGCCAGGGCTGTCCCAAATGTAGCGGTGAGCTGACCGAGCCTCGCATGTTCAACCTGATGTTCAAGACTTTTATGGGTCCTGTGGAGGAAGAGGCGAGCACAATCTACCTCCGCCCCGAAACAGCCCAGGGCATATTCGTTAACTTCGACAATGTTATCACCACTTCCAGGAAAAAGTTGCCTTTGGGCATCGCCCAGATAGGGAAATCTTTTCGCAATGAAATCACCCCCGGCAATTTCATCTTCAGAACCAGGGAGTTTGAGCATATGGAGCTGGAGTATTTCGTTAAGCCGGGGACCGATGAAAAGTGGCTTGATTACTGGGTCAAGGAGAGGTTTGACTGGTATGTCAAACTGGGTATCAGGAAGGAAAATCTTCGCCTGCGCCAGCACGGCAAAGACGAGCTGGCCCACTATGCCAGGGACTGCTATGATGTCGATTATCTGTTTCCTATGGGCTGGTCGGAGCTGGAGGGTATAGCCAACAGGGGCGATTTCGACCTCACCCAGCATACTAAACATAGCGGTAGAGAGCTCAGTTACTACGATGATGAGGCTGGCGAGAGATACGTTCCTTATGTTATTGAGCCTTCGGCCGGCGTCGACCGCTCCGTCCTGGCTTTCCTCATCGATGCCTATGACGATGAGGAGGTTGAGGGAGAAAAGAGAACAGTTTTACATCTCCATCCTTCTCTGGCTCCTATCAAAGTAGCTGTTTTGCCCTTAAGCAGGAACGAAAAACTGGCTCCCCTGGCTAAGGATGTTTACAAGCAACTGTGCCCGAGCTTCATGACCTATTACGATGATTCTCAAAGCATTGGCCGGAGGTACAGGCGTCAGGACGAAATCGGTACCCCGTACTGCGTCACCATAGATTTTGAGTCCCTGGAGGATAAGCAGGTTACCATCCGGGAAAGAGACAGCCTGGCGCAAATTCGGGTGCCCATCGAGGAACTGGGGAAGATCTTAGAGGCCAAACTCAAAGGAGAGGCTTTCGACGCCTCACCAATATGGGCCACCAGGCAGAAATAAAGAATTCTGCACTTTGCTGTGCCCTGTCATACAGTACCTGTCTATAGAATAAGCATAGAAAATAGGTACAAAAATAGATGTTATGTCACAAAAATCGTAAACTGTGCTAAGATACTAAAAGGGATTTTGTGAGGCAGAAAATGGAAACTAAGTTAAACATGATTTACTGGAGAGGTGAGAAATTCTGGGTAGGGAAGTTACTTGAACACCCTGAAATAATGACGCAGGGGAAAACATTAGAAGAACTTGAAGAGAATATGAAGGATGCCTATGCACTGATGACGATGGAAGATGTGCCAGATGAACATCTGGTTAAAGAACTCAAGTTATCAGTATGAGGAGGAAAGACCTCATCAAGAGGCTATCTGATGCGGGGTGTGTTCTTGTAAGGCATGGGCCTCGTCACGACCTATACAAAAATCCTGCCACAGGTAAAAAGCAGCCCATTCCGAGGCATAACGAAATAGATGAGCATCTTGCCCGGCACGTCTTAAAAGAACTGACATAACAATCC
>CAZXAJ010000020.1:0-46166 GCA_964638975.1 uncultured Dehalococcoidales bacterium | reverse complement strand
GGCTAGCTGTAGAAAAAAGCCTTGAATATCAAGTTCTTGTAACGCTTGAGGTCGTGGTGATGATGATGAAGATGATGACCAAATTCACGGTCTAGCGCGGGGTTCACGGCCTATCCCAGGCGCTGCAAATAACTTAAGGAGGTCAACAGATGCTTCCAATGCAAACGACAGGCACGATCACGGCGACCCAGACCATCGATATCACAACCATCATGAACATGATGATCATGCTGATGATTGTGGTCATGATGATGAAGATGATGACCAAGGCCACCGAGGCCGTCTAGTCTGATCGCTCTGTGGTCACATCTACCAACTGACGAAAGGAGGGTATTCCATGAAACCGCAAGGAAAGCAGAGAGTGCAGGACAAGACCATGCGCGCACTCCAGTCCCTGGTTAACCTGACGCCGGATGTGGTCACCGGTGGGGTTCCGGTCAACCAGCTGGGCTTCCTGCCCATAGGCAACTACAAGGGCACCCCGGCGTTCTGGGATCTGGACAAGGCGGTCAACCAGCCGCTGGTGCACGCTGAGCAGCTCCACATCCTGGGGATCCTGGATGGCCGTGAGGAGGACTACGACCTGCAGACAATCACCATCCCCAACGGATCGGCGGTTGGAGCAGTGGTCACCGAGACGCTCACCGTGCCAGCGGGTGAGGTGTGGTTCGTCAATTTCGTGGGTCTGACAACCCCTGCTGATGCGGGCGGCCGGGCTAACATCAACTGGAGGTGCAGCCTGTGGACGGACAGGCTGGCCGGCAGCTCGGCGGGGCAGCTGTTCACACCGAACGGCTACGCGAATGCAGCCGGAGGAACCTGGTACGACGAGTTCCATGCCGGTGCGCCTTTTATCGGGCTCACCAACAAGAACTATCCGCTGAGGCTGCCCGCAGGGACGGTGATCACCTTCGTGGCCACCAACACGCTGGCTGCGGCAACCGGTGCGATGGCCTGCACCGGCGCCCTTTACGGCTGGATCGGCAAGGCGCTAGTCGCGTAGGCCGGGAAGGTCCTGTTACGATGCGATCCTATTGACCCCAGAGTCAATAGGCTTGCTGGATCGCCAGCATATCTGGAAGGCCAGCAATGGGGGAACTTAGAACAGGAGGGAAACCAAATGACCAGGCTAAACAGAGACTTTGTAAGCAGGCAGCAGATTAACGACATCGCCCTGCAGGTGATAGGTGACAAGCTGCCAGGCGGTGTGGAGCAGGGCATCGATGAGATCAGCGATGCCCAGAACTTCGCGATCGGCTCCCGGCGGGAGCTGTACCAGTGGGTGTTCAGGTACGCATATGCGGCGGGTGACCTGGCCGGTCTGGCCAGGTCGGTCATCAACTCCAACTATGCGCCCGGTGTGACGGGCCATGAAAACGAGGACGGCTTCGAGGGCAATCTGAATTCACAGGCAGCCGTCGGCGCTCCCTACGTCGATATTGCGGACACGGCAGCGAGGGCGGCCAACTGGTATCAGGGCGGCCACTTCATCGCATTCGGGGGTACGATCTTCCACCAGCACCACATCATCGCTTCCGGTGCTGGCAACGGGACGTACGTCAGGCTGTATCTCGACAGGCCGGTAGAGGTCGAGGCGATCACCACCGCGATGGGCGTGACCGCGTATAGGAGTCCGTACAGCGCTGTCATGGCAGCCATGAGCACGCAGCAGGAGTTCGAGCCCTTCGTCGGCGTGAACTTCAAGCCGGTAACCACCGGTTACTATTTCTGGCTGTGCACGGCGGGCCCTGTGGGCATAACCGCCCACGGCGGCACCTGGCCGGGCTCGGCAGCCCACCTGCGCGACGTGTTCTTCTGGATGGACGGAACCATCGACCCGGCGACGGTTGCTGATCCCAGCGGCGGCTACCAGAGGGCAGGGTATCTGCTGTCAGCGACCGGCGGCACCGGCGCTGACTACGGTGACCTGTGGATCATGCTGCAGCTGGACCGCTGAACCGGCAGGCTTGCTTAACGTGTAAGGGCCAGCTACGGAGTTCAGCGATGCGTGGATAGAGAGCTATTGGGGATAGCTCTAATGATAGGGCTTCAATGTTCGGGCCGGGCTGGCCATGAGCTGGCTCGGCCTGTTTGTTTAGCCGACTGGAATGGAGGCTGCAATCGGTGATTAGTATCCGGCTGGAACACCCTGTGGGCACGGAGATCCCGTCGAGGGAGCTGACGCCGGGGCAGGAGGTGCGCGTCACGGGTACGGTGTACGGCATGTTCGGGATACCTGAGCCCCTGCTGCCGGTCACCATGGACATTTACGACGGTTTCAGCGCCGTCCATTACTCCTCGACCACCAATCCTGTGGGCAACTACTGGTTCGATATAACCGTGCCCGATGTTGTGACGGAGGCCACCATCAGGGTGTGCGCGCAGGGCTGGTTCGGCACGGGGGAATGCGCAGAGCTCGATATAGGCATAGGGACGCTGGCTCCGACACCTCCTCCGCCGGACGGCGGCACCAGCTGGATCGAGGCGATAGTGATGCTGGCGGTGGTGATGGGAATGGGGATGATGATGAGCGGGCTCAGCGGCCTGTTCGGGGATGAGGACAAGACAACGGTTGTCATCCAGCAACCATATGAGAAGGGGTGAGGAGGCACACGATGGTGACAGTAACATATCCAGCGCCAGCCTATCAGGACCTGACGGGCTACCTTCCCCTGGTGAGCTATCTGAGCTGGGAACTGGGGCTGGAGACCTCGTACACAGCTGGTGAGGTGTTGCAGTGCACCCTCAGGATGGAGAATGCCCAAACGGAGGCCAGGTGGCTGTACGTCATCGGCGCCCTGCTCTATGCAGAGACCGGAGAGTTAGTAGAGGGGACTGGCTTGGGCGTCCTGTGGGATGACAGCCTCGGCTATGCATACAACAGCGCTGATTACCTGAGCGCCTTTGAGGTGGGTGCCGAGAGCTACATCACGGTGCCGTGCATGTTAACACTGCCGCAGAGCAACGCATACCTGTCACTGGTCATGTGCGAGATGCTGGGAGACGAGCCGGCGGCGGATGACACGATCCGCGGGGAGGTAACCACTCTGCTGGTGCAGCTTGCGCCTCTGGACCTGTCAGCGATCATGATGCCGCTGATAATGGTGATGATGATCGGGGCTATGATCCCCGTTATCTCGAAGCAAATGTGAGGAGGGCGGCATGCCTGATGGGAGTCGAGAATACGACATAGCGGCCATGTTCGCGTCGTCGAGGCCTCTGGTTATAGACGTCGGCGCGATAAATGCCGACGCACAGCAGGGCTCGAACATACTGAACTGCAGCGGGCGGAACTGGGGGGACGACTGCCTCGCCGGCAAGCTCATTGAGATTTACGAGGGCTCAGGGTCTCCGCAGATGCACGTGATAGAAGGGAACTCACGTTCCGGCGTGGTGATATCGGGAGGAGTGCAGCCGGCCGTAAAGTCGGGAGCCAGGTACAGGATTTACGGAGCAGGCCCAAAAGATACGGGCCTCATCAGCTACTCCGGGACGACGACTGCTGATGGGGCCGCTGATGGGTCAACGCTGGTTTGCTCCGGGCTGGTGGGTAGGCCCGACTTCGACGGCAACCTGGTAGTGGTGCAGTCCGGCGCATACAGGGGGCAGGCACGGGATATCAACGGCGTCACCACAGCGGGTACGGTCACGCCGCACCTGGCGTTCGGAGGGCAGATGCCTGCAGGGGCCAGGTTCACAATATACGCTCTGAGGCTGACGTCGGCGGAGGTAGCTGCGCTGGAAGCGCTGCTGGTGGCGCTTATGGCGGATGTGGGTGACGCCAGTACGAGTACGCTCGGGTCCTTGTTCGATATACTTGGCGATCCAGCAGTTTCTATATCTGACACGCTTGCGCTGATCATTGCATCACTCGCAATGACAAATGTCGACGACAACATAACAACCGACGGCACGGAGCAGGACATCTACCTGAACAACGCGCCTGGAGCCGTATTTTACCCCAGGAACATACAGCTCAACACGTCGAACATGGTGGGTGGAGACGTGGTAGTGGTCAGGGAATACTACAGGATAAGGCCTGCCGGGGGCATGGTTTTAAAGGACTCAGTAGCCATAGACAATAAGGGCAATCCCCTGAAGAACATCGAGCTGGAAGAAAACCGGTATGGCGTACAGGTCACGGTCGAGCGAACGGCCGGCGGTGACAGGTCGTATGACTACAGGCTGATATACGGCGGGGTGTGATGACCATGATTGCAGAGAAAGATGTGCTGCACAGGATAGAAGAAGGCAGCGCGGTCTACTACGACGCTGCGAATGGGGTGGCGGGGCAGACTTATCCCATCGGCACTGGACAGATGCCCGTAGATAACATTACTGACCTGCTAGCGATTCTCATCCAGCGCGGGCTGCACAAGGTTATACTGCTCAGCGATATAACCCTGACAGCAGGCATGCAGGGTTATAAGTTCATAGGCTTACGCAGAGTAACACAGCTAGTCAACCTTAATGGCCAGGAGGTTGGCGGAAGCTATTTCGAGAATCTCCGTATCACCGGTGCAGTAAACTGGGCGGACTCATACGGCCCTATCTTCAAAGAGTGCGACCTCGATTCCGTGACCGCATTTAGTGCTATGGCGTACCTATGCCGTGTACCGAATGGGGATACGCTGACCATAGGGGCAGGTCACTCTTCATACATCCATGACATGCACTTCGACGACGCGACCGTAAACGCTAACGGCTGCAACAGGCTCGATATATGGAATGGGCACGGCAAGATTGAGCTAGCTGGGGCCACCGGCGGAGCGATTAATATTCTCATGAATGGTGATTTGACTCTAGCCGCCTCCTGTACTGGCGGTACCATCAACCTCTATGGAGATTTTCACCTGACCAACAACTCCGCGGGCAGCACAGTCAATGATTACCGCAAGCTAAAAGAAACAGCACCGACGCAAGGCACGGCCACACAGAACTGGCAGGCTGCAGAGGCAGACATTGTTCAGGTTGGGGCCGACAATACCCTGAACGAGATAGGGGCAATCGAGGTCTCCATGCGTAACATGGCGGGCAATGTAATACTGAGAATGTATAAACAGATTAACGGGGTCGAGGACATGTGCCGTTACGGAGTATGGGCGGCAGGCAGCCCCGATGTGGGCGTAGTGCTGGTCAACTCTAATTGGAAGGTAAACGAGGTGGTGAGGGTGACAGCCGAGAGCGACAACGCGGCTGATAACGGGCAAGCGATTGACTACGAGTATATCATCACGCCGCTTTGATGTCAGAGGAGGACTGAAGTGAAGCAGCTAAAAAGTAAATGGACGGTAATCCCTGTCGCCTGCGTCCTAGTGTTGGCCGTGGTGGGGGCGCAGTGCGGAGCACTGGACCCTCGCGTTGACGAGCTTGAGACCCGCATAGAGGCGCTCGAAGACCAGGTTGGCAATCTAACCGAAGAGAAGGTGACGCAACTGGAGAGTGACGTAGGCAATCTCACGTCGGCGCTTGAAGAGAAACTGGACGTCTTAGATGAACTATCAGAGATCCTTGACCTTCTGATTGACCTGTGGGTATCAATGCCAGGGAATAGCACTGTGCCAGGCGGGTTCTGGCAGCCGCCCGCAGATGTGCCCAGCAGCACTGCATGGGTATTGTCTGACGACGTTCCCGCTCGCGTTGAGGCAGCGGCTCGCAATATGAAGCTAACTTATGGTGACCTGATACAGTTCTGTGATGGCACTACTGATAATACCGAGTTTAACACGGCCATAGATGTCCTCCCATCGGGTGGCGGGGATGTTCTTCTCGTGGGTAACACGTTTGACTTTAGTAGCGCAGTGTCGATGACAGATAATGTAGCGATTATCGGGAACTCTCGCGACGGCGTGGTTATTACATCATCTGCTGGCAAAGCCTTTGATGCTGAAGATGTTAGCGGTTGTCACTTCGAAGGATTCTCCTTAGCCGCTGCTGATAATGATCATTTTGGCATAGAACTGGATGGCACCGGCAATACCAGTATAGTCAATATCGGATTCACCGGGTTCAAGCGTGCAATATATGTCTGGAATGGCGCTACTGATACTCGCATCGAGTCATGCCTTTGCCATTCTGCTGAACAGTCATTCGTATACAACAAGTGGGGCACTGATGGTGTATATAACCTCGAAATTATCGGAAATACTGTCAGGAACACTAAGGGGATGGCGGTTTATGTAAACTATGGTGGGCACGATATAAGAATACAGAATAACACTTTTATCGACTGTAATTATGATACTCCAGCAGGTAATCCAGGAGTGATAACGGTTTATGCCAAGGATGGTGTTTGTGACCTTAACAACGTTATCACAACAGACAATACCATAAGGTGGACATCGGATCCTGTTACAAACATCCACGGAATTCTTGTTTCGTTAGAAGGCTGCTCCAGTGCAGTTGTTGAGAATATCGACGTATCGGATAACACCATCCTTACCGAGGCCACAGTTACTACCAATGTCGGTGTCGGGATTTACTTCCATAAAGGCACCACAAATTTCGTGAACGTGACAGTAACTGGCAATACAATAATCGGATTAGGGCACATCAATAGAGGTATAACGCTGTATGGTGCTGACTATTTCACGTGTTCAGCTAATACGATACGTTCCGTACAGAAGAATGGAATATATCTTTCCAGTTCTGATTACGGGACTGTCACTGGAAATACAATCTCCGATTATGATAAGGAAGTTGGTGGTAATGAGGCTATCGAAGAGGCAGGCACCTCTACGCACAACATTATCCGCAACAACACGGGCCAAGCGAGCCAGACCTTCGGCTTCCCGTTTATTGATGGCACAGCCTATGACGACCAAGGCTGGGATATAGACGCAGCCGACGAATATGCCACTGCATTCGCTCGAGTCCCCGAAGACGTGGTGGAAATCACCTGTATGAGGATATGGGCATACTCCGTGGTGACCGAAGCTGACGGTATGTGCCTTGAGATAAGCGTGAATGGGGCTGGCGATAATGAGGCATGGAATACTCATTCCTACGCAGGGACTGATGTGGGCAGCGTATCTACCAACTTTGCTGCTGGCGACATAATCTACTGGGAGGTCACCGAAGCTGCGTTGCTGGCTCTCGTCGGCGGCGACAGTGTGGTCGTTAAGGTTCTGCACGAAGCAGGTAGTGATGGCTACTGTGCTACGGATGCTAGGTTCAGGTGCGTGGAGTTTGAATATAAGTGAGGAGGAGAAATGTGTGATTTCTTCGACGCCGTAAAGTGCAGGGCCGAGCTGGCCTCGGCGAATAAGAAGCTCAAGCTGCTCACGGCTGATAACAATGCGTGCCAGGAGCAGGTCAAGATCATCGGCGACAACTATGCCAGCGCCCTGAAAAAGCTGGGGGAGGCCGAGGCGAAGATCGCTCTCCTCACCGACGGCCCGGAGCCGCCGCCAGCGGATCGACTGAGGGTAATAAACATCGCGTTGCTTCACCAGCTCTACCAGGAGGGCCTGGGGCAGCCCTACATAGATGCCTACAACAGGGGGGACGTGAACTGGAGCGATAGTCATTTCCTCGCCCCTCAGGAAGAGGACGTCAGCAGGTACTGCAGGTTCCTCAAGGAGTACTGGCTCCCCATCGTGAAGCCATACACGGTCGTTGAGTGGGAGACACTCAACGGCGACATCGTTGACATCGCCCAGTGCGACTGCGACGAGTTCAGCGACTGGTTCCAGGGGAAGAGCGCCGAGCACGGCCTCTGGGCAGCGATAGCATGGGGACTCATCTGGGCTCACGTGGTTGCGCCGCTGCTCAAGGGTAACCATGCCTTCAACAATGTTCCCACTTGGAAGGAGCCCTACGATGAGCAGCGCATCGTGGGACTAACGCTGTGGCACCTGGAACCGCAGGTACTGGGCACTTTCCCGGTGGATACTCCTAATGGGAGAGCGAGGATAGGACAGGTCGTCGATATAACACCGAAGCCGCTCAAGTCTGCTACCTGGACGGTGAGCGATATAGGACTAATGAAGACATAGAGGAGGTTATTCATGGACAAGTGGTTTTCCAGAAAGCTGCTGATGGCGCTGTTAGGGGTCATCTACACCATCGTGGAGATGCAGGGCGGTGAGATACCAATCGACCAGGTTGCTGCGGTGGACGGGTTCATAGCGGTGTACATATTCGTCCAGGGGATGATCGACTTCGTGAAAACCTGGCGGGGTGCTTGAGATGGACGGGGCCGCAGTAGCAGCAGCGGTTTCTGGCTTCTTTGTCGTTGCCGTCTCCATGGGGAGCTTTGCCTTCGTGATCCACCGCAACGGCGTGGAGAAGGCGAAGCTGTCGGGCAAATACGAGCAGAAGGTAATGGACCTGAGCAACAGCTTCGAAGAGTTCAAGAAGGAGGTCAAACAGGACCTGAGCGAGATACGCGAGGAAATCAGGTACTGCAGAAACGCAATAGACGGCGGGAGGTGATCAGATGTCTTACCAGTTGGTGGATTCGGTTTCCATGACAGTGGCCACAGCAGTGGCCGAGACAGGGCCGGCGGAGGGCAGAATATGGGCGGTCTTCCCCTGGGACCCGGCACAGGGCGCCTATATAGGCAACCTGCCGACGATAGTGCAGGGGAATAAAGGCGGCGCCAGGGTATATGCGGAGAACCCGTCGCTGTTGGTATCGGCCCGGTACTACACAAAGGCGGTGGTGCTGGGGCCCAGCGGTATGCCCGTGGCCCTCAGTTTCCCTGCGGGCTCCGACGCTATCAGCGGCAGCTATAACTCATC
Source organism: uncultured Dehalococcoidales bacterium (assembly GCA_964638975.1). GTDB lineage: Bacteria > Chloroflexota > Dehalococcoidia > GIF9 > AB-539-J10 > RBG-13-51-36. The sequence continues at coordinate 37,421 of CAZXAJ010000020.1, read as the reverse complement.
GCAGCAGGCCTGGATAGGTAACGCGTCAGAGGTGATGGCGCCGGAATCACGCATAATGCCCTCCGGGGAATACTGCGCGTGGGCCTTCGAGTTCACGGCATCGGAGATCGGCAACTACACGCTCAGCGTGGAGCTCTACGCAGAGGCAGCAAGCAGTTGAAGGAGGTGGCTTATGCCCGCAGGTGAAATTTGGGATATACAGTACTGGCATGGAGGCCTGGCAGGCTGGACACCCCTGGGGGACACTCCTCCACAGGTGCCGCTGAGCACTGAGCTGTACCTGGCCCCCTGGTGGCGCAACACAGGGACGACAGGTGCCAGAGGCCGCGTCACCGGAGTGATCACCAGGCCCGACGGTTCCCAGGTCACGCTGGAGGGAACAGTTAATCAGGACAGCCTTGCTGAACCCGGCGATGGTTATGGGGTGCGGCTCTCCAGCATCGTGCTGGACCAGCTCGGCAACTACGCAGGTTTGTTCAAACTGGAGATGGAGGAAGTGGCAGCCGGCCTGGTCTCCATCTCGCTCCGGGCCTACAACGCTCCATCTAATGTGGCGTTCTGGGGAGCTATCTGTGCCTCGTATCCCACCTGCCCCGTTACTGGTATAGATAGCCCCATAGTATGGCAGAACATACCTCCCAGCACGTCGCAGGATTACATCCTGGTTGTCGGTTTCGATTCCGACTACCGCCCGTTGTCGGACTTACCAAACACAAACATCGCGGTGGGGTTCAGCAGACCATTCGAGGACGACAAGATATACTGGTGGGATTTCGAAAGGGGACTGCTGCTGGATGAATTCCATCAGCCCATGTAGGGCGATCGGAGGAGATTATGGCGTTCACACTTATAGATGAGGCGACAATGACGGTGGCCCAGGTGGTGAAGGAAACCCCTGCACCACCAGTAACACCCGGATTTGAGGAGATGATAAGCATGCTGATGATGGTGCTGATGATGGGAGTGGTGATGGGCCAGGCGGAAGAATTCTAGCAATTCAGGAGGAGCTATGAGGTATACAGTGATACCGACGGGATTGTCCCTAAGCGAGGTCGAGGCTGAGTGCAGGAGGCTTGAGGGGAAAAACATCAAAGTGGCCTACCGCTCGGAGCAGGTGTTCGTCGAGCTCGAGGACGCCGCTGTGGAGAGGCTTAAGGAGATCCCCGGCCTGATGGTCAAAACCATATCCAAATTCCAGGCCGACCAGCTGTTTAGAGTCGGGCCGCCTGCAGCAGAGGGAGGATACACCACTTGCCAGCCCGTCTACGCCTCCTCACTGGCATCCTACTGGTCCCTGTTCTATGACTTCCGCGAGCTTTTCTCACCTCCGCTTACCGGAGAGGGTTTGGTATGCGCCATCTTGGACACAGGCATAAGGAAGACGCACCGGACACTGGCGGGCAAGGTAACCTATGAGGCCAACTTCTCCGACTCCCCCGATTGTGACGATCATTTCGACCACGGCACCTCTGTGGCCTACCTGGTCGCCGGTGGCAGGCATGCGCCCGGTGAGGAGTCGGGTATGGCCCCAGGCGCCAGGGTTATGAACATCAAGGTGCTTGACGACGACGGCGAGGGGACCACTGAGAGCGTCATCATGGGTATAAACGAGGTTCACGACTTGTTCTGCGAGGCTGTCTATGGTGGTCTCGATCTCGGTGACCCCATGTACCCCAACGCCGTGAACATGTCGTTTGGAGAGGAGGACGACGGTGATCCCGACAACCCGGTGAGGCTGGCCATCGAAAAGCTTTACCAGGCGAGCCCAGGCAAGTTCCCCATATTCTGCGCTGCCGGCAATACGGGAGGGCCCGTACTGCTCCCAGCTGCAGCCGAGCATGCCTGGGCCGTGGGAGCGACAACCTTCGTCCCCTTCGAGCTCTGGGAGCTCTCTGCCAGGGGATCAAATGTAGGCCTGGTCAAGCCCGAGATGGTCTTTTTCGGGGTTGACATCCTGTGTGCCTCCGCAAAGAGCGATGACGCCTTCGTTACCAAGAGTGGGACGTCATTCTCTTCGCCGCTGGCACTGGGCCAGCTCTGCCTCACCAGGGAAGCGGCTGGCAGGTACGGCTTCCTCGAGGAGCTGATCGCACTGTCGTACGAAGAGCTTGAGCCTATAGTGGCTGCCATCTCCTACAAGCCCGAGGGTGTCGCCATGGGGAAGACGAGCGACTGGGGCTACGGCATGCCTATGGGGCACCTGCTCGCACAGCGGCTCGGAACTGGTGGTGGGGGAGTGGACGTATCCCAGGCCGTGACCGCTATGGCCGGTGTGGCCATGGTGGGCATGATGATGGGCAGCCTGGCCAGGGTAGGGTAATATGCCTGGTTCAGCAACGGTAACCATTGATACCACCAGTTGGTGTGTGAGCATAGCCTCCACGCCTGCAGAATGGGCTCAGGGACTTGGAGGCCTTGCTTCTCTGCCTGCGGGATGGGGGATGCTGTTCGACCTGGGATACTCACGGCAGGTTACCGTTACCACCCGGCCTATGCTGTTCGACCTGGATATCCTCTTCCTGGATGAGCAGTGTTTGGTGACCGATGTCCGGAGAAATGCAACTCTAGGCCAGGAGATTACCAGGACCTGCAGGTACTTCCTGGAAGTGAATGCGGGAGAGGCTGTAAATATACAGGCAGGTGATGCGGCACAGGTCGCCCCGCCGCAAATTGACGATCAGGTTCCCATAACTGAGACATTGCTCGCAATGCTGATGGTTTTCGCCATCATTACCACGGGATTATCTACGATTTTGAAATACCAGCCGGGGTTTGGTCAATGAACAAGGCATATCTCGATCCTCATGAAGTTGACGAACTGGAACAGCAGGCAACCTGTCTCAGGGACCAGCTGCTCATCAGGATGCTTTTCCGTTTGGCCTGCCGTATCTCCGAGGTGCTGGCCGTCGGTGTGAATGACATCGACTTCGACCAGGGCATGGTGAGGATCCTGCACCTCAAGAGCCGTGTCAGGCTCTACTGCCCATCGTGTGGCGGCAGGATTTCCCGGAGTTCCATCTTCTGCTCCCGGTGCGGGATCAGGGTTGAGGAGGCGGTCGCTGACCAGACCGAGAGCCGCAGGATGCGCAACGTGCCCCTAGACAGGAAGACGCTGGAGATGATCAGGTTCTACATTGAGCACAACGGCCCGGTGTCACGGAACGGCAAGCAGCTGCTGTTCGGCATCAACCGCCATCATGCCTGGGAGATAGTGAGCAGGTGCGCTGAAAAGGCCGGCCTGGGGACTCTCGTCAATCCCGAAACCGGCAAGACGCGGGGGATATCCCCGCACAGGCTCAGGGACTCCTTCGCCGTCATGGCTGTGCGCAGGGACGGGTCTACAGACGGCGTCAGGATGCTCCAGGAGCAGCTCGGTCATGCCAGTATCGGCACTACCATGAGGTACAGGAAGGTCGCCGGCCAGGAGCTGGAGGAATGGTATCAGAAGCTCTGGGGTGACGAGTGATGGTGATAGGGCTGATTCCACCTGCGCTGGAGGTAATGCAGAGTGGTGTCGAGTTCGGCGAGATACCGCCCTATATCGAGGAGTGCATTCTCATCATCATGACGGCGGTGATGATGACCGCTGCGGTGAAGATGACAGAGAAGGCGATTGAATGGTAACGACGATCAGACCGGAGCGTGGGGGCTTTCTGCGGCCATTCGGCTGCGGCTGGTTCATCCGGGAGTACCTGCTGGGCAACGGGCCGTTGGGAAGCCCGAGGATAGACCCCGAGGTCGGTGCCCCCATGGTCGATATCCACGACTCATATAAGACGGCGCTGCATGTGGCTTTCGCCAATGACGCGGCGGCCAGGGACCAGGATCTCAGGGTAAAGAGAGGAGAGCCGCTCTATACTGAAGAGGAGTACAGGAATAGGGTCGAGTTCTACCTCAGCCGGATACCGTACAGGTTGCTTAAGATGAGGTACTCCAGCTTCACCCGGTACTTCGGGCACCTCAAGCGCCTAGCCTGGGTGGAGGAGACGGGTGAGACGGAGCCGTCAGAATTACAGGAGTATTACCCTCCTGCTCCTCCAAGGGTCTACTACAGGCTCACACCTGCCGGCAGGGAGGCATCCGAGGTGGACTGGTCTGATCCTCTGATAGCCCTCTACAACTACAGCAGGGTGCAGAGGAGCGCCAAGAGACGGATATACCTCACCCGACGCTGAGAACGACTAGTTGGCAATGACGTGAGGGCAAAATGAAGTGCTGTATATACTGTAGGGTATCAACATCCGAACAGGAACTCGAGAACCAGTTCCTGGTATTAACTGAGTGGGCAGAACAGCGCGGCTTCCATGTTGTGAAAGTCTATCAGGAGGAGGAATCGGCCTGGAGGACCGGACACCAGCGAGAGCTGGCCCAGCTGGTTACCGATGCCAGGAGGCGCAGGTTCCGCTTTGTCCTCGTCTGGGCACTTGACCGCCTTAGCCGGGAAGGATCGGCCGCTATCCTGGGAATCGTGAGCAAGCTCAGCCGCTATGGCGTGAAGGTGCTCTCATATCAGGAGTCGTGGGCCGAGGCCCCTGGCGAATTGGGAGAACTACTTTTCGCGATAGCGGGCTGGGTCGCCAGGATGGAGAGCCAGCGCCGGAGCGAGCGGACAAAGGCTGGGCTTGCTCGGGCGAGGGCGCATGGCAAGATACTGGGCCGACCACCGGGCAGCAAGGACAGTAGAAAACGCCGCAAGCAGCCTGCACCACGATATCCTATATGGTGGAACTAAAGGCAACGACTACAAGGGCAAGATGGAAGAAAATAGAGCGATTAGCACCAACAAAACAACCATAGTCTGAAGCTAAGGGCCACTCGTGAAAATGAGCGGCCTTTTTTCATCTGCAAGTTAGAGGATAAAATCAATCAGGATTAGAAAAACGAAACAATTGACTAACCCACCTAAACACGTAGCTGGTTATGGCAGAAGATGTCTATTCATCAACCTTACGGCATGGTCAATGTACAATCCTGTACCGATGCCACCCAGTATCCTTTGCTAGGATCGATATCAGTTGTAAGTATGTATGTCATGCTAACCGGGTCCCACCAGTATGCGAAGGGTTGGACACTGCTGTCGGGATCGTCATTGGGATCGTCGATGCTGGCACTGGTGATCACGGAGCCTGTCATATTCCAGCCTGCAGCGATATCAGTTGTCCAGGTTTCTAAAGGCACCCCGCTTACCGTGATGTTTCCATCCTCGATTACCGCAACCCAGTAGCCGGTATCAGGCTCAATGGTACTGGGCACGATGTAGCTCTTGCTCGCAGTGTTCCACGTGAATACAGCGGCGACGCTTGGGAACACTGTACTTACTGAATTGTCTATAGTGACGACTGGTACTGAGACCATGTTCCAGCCTGCTTCCAACAATATTTCTATTCGTAATCCGATTACTTCTACCATGCTTTCTCCCCATGTGGCTGAGATTTCTTGGGCGCTTGCATTGCTCAGAACGCCATTGAAAAGTTCTATGGGGCTATTAGTATTGTACTGGCCAATCACATCGAAATGTATTTCAGCGAGGTATCCCGATCCACTCACTCCTGACGTTTCTGGGACATTCTGAATCACTCTCACTGTCCCAAGTGAAATTTCACTCCATAAGTCGACGGGTATCGTTGTTCCACTTACGTTACCTGCTGTTACATCTTTTACCCACAGCACTGAATTATCGAATGTAATATCGAAACTGCAGGCATCGAAATCAGTAATATTACCAATAGTCACTTGTGCAATGAAGTTCTCGCCTTCATATACTTCAGATGGTGCACTAATCATTACGTAGGGTCCGTCGCCATTACTGTCCGATCCTGTGAGCTTTACTATATTACTTGAAGAGGTAGCCAAAGGTGAAACAAGGTGCTCTATAGCAGTTATATCAGTTGGAGTAATATTTCCATCGCTATTCGCATCGGCTCCAGCTGTGGGGTGGTCGAGACCAAAGAGTATGCGTTCCTCGTCTATAATGTCTGAAGAATCTACGATTCCATCAGCATTGGCATCTCCAACTTCCATAATCGTCAGGTTTCCATTTGAGATATCTGTTAAGCCGTTATTGTCGGTTACAGTCAAATTCACTGTATAATTACCAGCAGTTGTATATATGTGCTCAACTAATTCCCCAGTATCGCTATTCAGATCGCCAAAGTCCCAATCCCATGAGACGATCACTCCATCTGGATCGAATGAAGACGAAGCATTAAATGTAATCTCGTGGTCAACCTGCCCTATGAGGAACTCTTCCGAATAAGTTGTGAATGATGAAACAGGCTTCATCCATGTAGTGGCTTGAGCTTCGTCCGTGAACGTGGAGTTACCTGAGGTTCCATAAGCGAAAACCCTGTAATGATAATCGATACCTTCTACAAGTCCTGTGTCGCTAAATGAGGTTACGTTGGCTCCGGTGGTACAGAGCTGCCCGTAGGTATCGTTTGCTCCTACACGCCGTTCTAGTTTGAACCCGAGTTCGTTATCAGAGTTATCATTCCACTGCAGGTCGATTTGAGTATCTGAAATCACGTTTGCTATCAGATCGCTAGGGCTAGCAGGTACAGGCTCCTGTTCAGTCCAAAAGCTCCATACTGGGCTTGTGACAAATGACCCATTGCTATCATTAGCAACCACATTCCATAAGTAGAGAGTATGATAGTCGAGGATTCCGGGATCGAATGCAATTTCTGTTTGATTCGCGGAGATTAACAGCAGGTCCGTGGTGTTACCAAAATATACATCGTAGGTGACAATATCGCCCGAATCCGGATCCCCCCCGCTCCAGGACAGTACTGTATTTATTGAAATATCTGTCGCCTGATCATCAGGTATAGGATTATTGGGTACATTTGGAGAGTTGTTATCGGAGATGACCACAAATGAAGCGTCACTGGTATCGTTCCCTTGATTATTATCTGCATCAATGGCTACTACTTCCACCTTATAGGTGGATGCCAGCATGTCAGGGATGGTCCATGTATATGAACCAGTATTTGACAGATTGCCGGCTATCATTGACCAGCTTGAACCATCATCAATCGAGTATGAAATATCTACAGACGAAACCTGTTCATTATCCGTTGCTTCCCATTCGATATCGTGTTGGCTCCCTGCCATCCAAACCTCGCCGCCATTCGGGGAGATAAGGTTCACTGCCGGTACTGTTCCATCGGCAATGCTGAAATACTCGGAAGTAGCGTTCCCTGTATTCCCGCTGGTATCAGAAACGCTTATACAGAGCTGCACCTGATCTGAAATGACATCAGGAACAATCCACTCAAAGGATCCACCATCAATAATATCAGTGGCTATTTCATTGTGACTGGAACCATTGTCTATAGTGTATTTCAATGATGCTGTGTTAGTTGCGAAGTCATCAAGGCTATTCCAACAAACATTGTAAGATGACCCAGTTAATAGAACCTCTCCTCCGATAGGTGTAATTAAGGTGACCTTGGGAGGTGTAATATCCTGGGAAATATCCGCGTGATTATGGAAGACCTCAGAGTGGCCATTATACTGATTCGTCCAAACGACGTGGAGTTGATCATCGCTGGACATTGCTATGCTGCTGCTCGCGTCGCGAGCGTATTGGCTATCAAGGTTGAGCTTAATACCGTCGGACCACCCAAGCGGACTTCTTCGTTTATAATTCACCGAGCCGTCTGTACTATCTTCCCAGATAATATGTGGTCGACCAAGCGAATCAGTTGTGATTGATGGGTAATTATGATAGTGGTCAGGTATCCTATCGGAAACCTCTTCTGGATTCGTCCAGATACTTCCATCGAAATAACTATACAGAATCCTTTGCCAGAAGTTGCTGCTCTCATCAGTGAACGTGTTATACCATGTGAGATGTAGCGTATTACTAGTATCGCTAACAATGTCCAACAGGTAGTGCCCGGTACTGGCAACGATTTCTTGAGCAATCGACCAGTCTACGCCATTCCATGCCATGTAATAAATCTCCCCGCCGCCAGACGTGAATACGAGATGCAGATTGCCCATGCTATCAGCGGCGATATCAGGCCAGCCAGCCCAATCCTCTGTTAAGTTCGAAGTAGGTAACCAATCACCTGTTGAGTCTTCCTTCTTTGCACAATAGATAGTAGCAAATCCATTCGTACTCCAGTCACAGTTAAACGAATATCCATCTCGCCACACTATATGAACATTGTTCGAGGCGTCTATAGCGATACTTGGCTGTATCGAGATAGTCGGGTCTTCATCGGTTACACCCTGTAGAGTACCCTCCTCGACCATATCAAGAGATACCATTTCGGCCGCTCCACCGATTACGTATAATTTGTTATCTACGACGGCACCGACAGCTCCACTCCGCGCTGTAGATACTGGATTCAAGCATGCCCAGATGTCTCTAGATGGGTAATAAACTTGCACTACGTTAAGGTATGAGTGACCATTGAAACCACCAATAACATATATTCGATTATTCACCACTCCAACTGCTGCTCCGCTACGTCTAGTTGGCATGGAACATCTTGTGGACCAGGAGTTAGATACTGGGTCATAGACTTCAACCACATTAGTTCTGCTGCCACCTGAAGAAGTGATTCCACCAATTACATATATAAGGTTATCTACAACTGCCACAGATGCGAATCCCCTACCTGTTGGCATATCAGCCATGGTTGACCAGGTATCGGTTGCAGGATCATACATTTCGTTTTTAGTATCGCCAGACTCCCAACCTCCAATGGCGTATATCTTGCCATCAACAGCTGCAACGCCCATCCCTCGTCTAGCCGTAGGCATTGTAGCGCCTGTTGACCAAGTGTCACTCGATGGATCATAGATCATTACCTCATAATCGATAAATCCACTAACAACGTAGATCTTTCCGTCAACGACTGCTGCGCCCCCTTCATCAACGCCATTATTTGGTAGGTCTGCCATTCTTGTCCACACGTTCGTTGAAGGATTATACTGATAGTTGCTCAAGTGATAATTTCCACCCATAACATAGATATTGCCTGATACCACGGCACATGCTGCGTATCGCTTTACCTCGGGTAAACTGGACTTAGTTGTCCACGCAAAGTCAGCGACCCTGGAGTTGTTGGAGATATTTAGAGGCGCTTGCCAAGATGAACCGGTGCGACAGGAGTAGTAAATCTCGTTGAAGTTACTGTAGATGCCTCCAGTGCCAACGCTTTCTTCCCATACAACATGTGGATTTCCCAAGCCGTCTAAAGCCATTCTCAAGTCCCGAATGCTCATATAGCCAGTTAAGTTTGAATCGGTTTCCTGAGAAAGGCTGTATACTGTTTCAGGACTTGACCAGCTTGATCCGTTAAATACCCTGTATAGTATCTCCTGAGTTATAACGCGGGGATATGTAGCACCTCCAGAATCCTGCTCGTATTTATAGACCATATGGACGGTACCATCCCCATAAACTGCGATACTGGGATTTAAATGATTCTTTAGTGTTGGGTCTCCGGATGGCACAGTGGTGATACGCTCAGGCGTTGTCCATGGCGCTGGAGGTGGCAAAGAGGGATCACTGATGCTGAAATAACCTTCACTAAAGCCCTCAGCTTGATTGTAGTTCCCATCAACAACCCTGATTTTTATCTTGCCAGTTTCAGTGACAAAATTACTCGAAGTGGGTAAAGTCCAGCTGTAGCTCCCATCATTTACTGTTTCCTCTGTTATGAATTCAACTCTGTCGGAGTAATGGAGATATATATCTAACGTCTGTATACCACTTGATGACGAGGCGTTCCATTTGATCTCATGCTCAGAACCCAGGTTCCAAACCTCACCACCTTTGGGAGACAAGACAGTTATCTCAGGAGGAGTGCCCTCAATGATGTTGAAGGCAGCACTAGTAAGAGAAGCTTCGTTGTATGAAGTATCTCGAGCTGTCATTCTGATTTTACCTTCGGTGGTCAGGGGAGTATCTGCTGGGATTGTCCAGCGGTAGCCTCCGCTCATGCCATTTGAACCGGGAACAAAGTTGGTAATGATTGGAAGCCAGTCGATCCCATTATTAATAGAATAGTAAAAATCCAGGGTATCGACCTGTACATTATCAGTAACTGAAAACACGATAGTATACTCGTGTCCCGTTTTGAAATCGTTGTTGCCCGGACCTTGACCCCACTGGAGCCTTAAATAGCTGATTAAGGGATCCTCGATATCAAGTTCTCGAACTGTAATAGCAGCGTTCCTGGTATTATTATTAACATTCTCTTCGGGGATCGAGTTAGTTGGATTAACCACCGCGATAATGTAGGCCTGATCACTAGCAATGTCCGGGATAGTAATAGACCTAGATACCATTGTTAAAGAGCCAGCACCTAAGGACCCAACGGTGTTCTGGCCAAGATAGATCTCTCGAGTAACACCATTGGTGGAATAGTAGTAATTCAAATTGGTAGTGCTAGAACTGGCACTGCCCTGGTTCGAAACCGTAGCCGTTACGTTGATTTGTTCACCTGTATAAGGAGAGACATCATCTACAGTTAGATTTGATATAAATAAGTCTGGATATGAGGGTGGATTAATAGTCAAGGTTACTGGCACAGTTTGTGAGACAGCATCAGTTGCGGAGATTGTAATGGTAGCAGTGTAGCTTCCAACGCTCATTCCAGAGATGTCCGCTGAAACAGCTACACTGTTTATTGATCCGGTATAAACACCACTCGTTGGCACTAAATTGAGCCAAGCTGCATCGTCACTGACGGACCATTCCAGATCGCCATCCTCGGAATTCCATATAATGAGAAACTTGCTAGGTGGATTATATCCACCTTCGACAGCAGGTTGGAAGGCAACATTCGAAGGGCTGTAAGCGATGACGGGTGAAGGGTGTTCTTGGATAGCAAGCCTTTTGGGATACGTGCTGGCTATGTTGTTGTTCTCATCCGTTTCGCCAATTAAGTAGAGTCCGTCAGCAAAGACGTTCACGTAGTACTGATTTGAAGGCAGGACTGGCGGGATAGCCACATTGACTATTGTCGTTCCAGACGCGCCGCCGTCCAGGGTGTCCATGTCGAACTCACCGAGCGCGATTTCGGTGCCCGTCGCGCTTGTTGACAGGAATACCCTATTTTCGAAGGGGCCCGAAGATGTCACGCCGAGGTTCGTCGCGGTGAAGCTCACGGGTATCACGTCTTCCAGTTTGGCCGATGGGGGGGCACTAACTGATTCAATAGTGAGGTCGATCTGTGGTGGGACGGTTACCGACAGCATTTGAGGGCAGGTGCTTCCGATGTTGTTCGGATAAATCAGCCCTAGGTTCTCTTCTTCCTCGACTGTCCTAAAAGCATCGCTGTATACGGTGACATAGTAGTCGTCAGAGGGCACATCCGGCATGATGGGAACTTCCACGGTACATGGCTGCGAGGCGCCAGGCGCGAGAGAGTCCATGTAAAAGGTGCCAAGCGCGATGTCAGTATGCCACGGGTAAGGCGGTACTGACAGAAACACGCGGTTTGCGAAGGGCCCCGATGGCGTGTTACCTCTGTTCTTCACCGTGTAGAACACTGTGATGCTATTCCCAGTCTCGACTACCGTGGGCGTATGCTGCACCGATGTGACGGTCAGATCCGGAACCAGAGTTGGGCTGGCCGCACGTGCGGCGAGGTCTAGGGTGTATTCACCATGTGTTCCTAGCGTGCATTGTAGCTGACTGTCTACTCTAGATAGAGATTCCTCGCGTTCAAGCAAGTATACAAGAAGTATTGGGGAGCCCCTCACGTAGTCGATGACGTATTGCAGATCCTCTTCCAGGGCACCGATCTTAACAGCATCAAGGATACCAGCGAAGTTCCAGAGCGTTGACCATAATATGTCCACACCCCATTCGGCCAATCCTTCCCAGAAAGTCTCGTCAACCTCGTCAAGCTCGTTCAGGGCATCCATAGCTGGATTCATTAACGCCCATCCAGTGAAGAGATGTTTGAGGTATTCGCAGGCGACATCGAAATCTGTGATTGGCACATCTCTGTCCATTCTCAGGAATTCATTGAACTCCTCCTTAGTAGTTTTGAAATCCGAGCATATTAAAAAATAAGGCACGTTCGCGGGATCGCTGACAAGCGTAAGTATGACATCCTGCGCCAGCATTACACCCGGTTTCGTCAGGGCGAGAGGAGTGTTGTAGGCTATCGCGCCCACGATCATAATGCCAACTGTCTCACTTAGGACATCCAAGACCATATTGTGTAGTCTGATCTTGTGATGTAGTGCCAGCCTCTCATCGATAAGCGCTGGCATGTCTTCGACTGTGTATGCGATCTTCACTTCTTGCATATGCCTAGCTCTTTCGATGGTCCTGATTTTGAATATGGTATCCTGATTGGGCACTGGATAACCTTCGGCATCCACGTATACCTTGTAGATGCTGAGCGGCTCCGATGGCTCTGAACGCTCAAGTGTTTCCGGATTGATGTAGCAATCTAGTGTAACGATTGCATAATGTTCGCCATCGACAGTGACATCCACTTTATCCACAGTATGCGATGCAATGACTTCAGCTACGGACATTGGATCTGCGTGGACTGTCGGTATACGCTGTGGTAGAAGTGGGTTAACAAATCCTGCAAGGATTGCAGCGATTATCGATATGGATATGAGTGTTCTTTTCATTAGATGCCTTACTATGTTAGCTCGTTTATATATTGAAACTTATTCCTTTTCCTCGTATCTTCTGTCTAGCTAAGAAAACCGTGGTCGGCAAAACTGTCGCTGCAGCAATCAATCCGCCTACAAGGCTCCAGTTAGTACCGCTTTGGTACAGTGGTAGAACTTCAATTACCTCACTCAGCCCCTCAATCCCCACGCGATGACTCCCCGGTGTGTTAAAAGTCACTTTGAAGGTAACCGTGGTGCTTGATCCTGCGGATATAGCTATTTCCTTATCTTCGTGCACTTCGCCATCTACCTTAAGCGTTGCAACATAGGAATCCTCTACCCCACCGGTGTTCATCACCCCCACCGAAATAGTAGCTGTTTCACCGACTGTAACCTCAGATGGCCTCACAGTGAAATTATTGACAGTAAAGGACACCGAAGTCGGTGTCTTCGAGGGTGTCGACTTTGGCGTCAAAGTCGGAATTGGAACAGGTGTTGGGATTTCTGTTGGCGTTAGCGTAGGCGTAGGTGTAAGCACTGCAGTAGGTGTGGGAGTTGAAGTCAGTGGTAGTGTCCCTCCGCCGGGAGCTGGCGGCTCTGGTATCGGGGTAGGTATTGGTGTAGGTGTAACTGTAGCTGCAGATGTAAGTGTAGTTGTAGGTGTAGGTGTAGGTGTCGGCGTCGGTGTAGTTGTAGGTGTGGTTGTTGGTGTAGGTGTAGGTGTAGGTGTCTCTGTGGGCGGAAATGTTGGACCTGGCGTGGGGTTTTCTGTAGCTGTTATTATTATGGAGTGAGCTCCAGGAGAGATAACTGTACTATTTACGGTCTTCATATCTATTTCCATGCCACCCTCGGTCATCTGAAGTGAGACATTTGCTGGAACAGCGATAATGTCCCAGCTTACTGCAATCTCCTCCACCTCTGACTCTACATTCAGTGTCCATTGGATAGTATCTGCAGGAGCCCGATAGTCCCGGAAGAGCTCTGGGAAGAGTGGATCAGATATCAGGAAGTAGGCGCTGAATGTGGCACCGGGACCTGCTGGTGGGCGTGGTAGGTCCAGGCCTGTATCGTAACCATCGGTGGCAAGGGTGCTTGCCCCGAATTCCAGTAGTTGAGTACCTCCTTCAGGGATTATAGCAACGGAAATCGAAGCTGCCCAGTCCGATGAAGCCCTTGCTGTCGCCGAGGATATACCTAGTAGCGAGAATAACACTAATATGAAAACAATACCGACTGTCTGTGCCAATTTACACATGTGTGCGCTCCATCGATCTATCTAGCGTCCTCGACGCAGAGCGTGATTGTTACTGGCTATTATGGCTGACTGTATTGTTGCGATGTGCGTTTTCATTGAGAAGCGACTTTCTTTGCTAGTCTCCCCTTGATCTTTTCATACTGACAGTAATGCCGCAGAATTCATCGTTACTATCTCACATAGTATTGAAGCTTGCCTGCATGTGAGTTAAAATCTTGTTCCTAGAAATGTTAGGGCACCGTCAGTGTGCAATCCTGTACAGACGCAACCCAGTATCCTTTGGTGGGCTCGATGATTGTAGTAAGGATATATGTCCTGGTGACCGGATCCCACCAGTAGGCGAATGGCTGGACACTGCCATCAGGATCGTCGTTGGGATCGGCGATGCTGGTACTGGTGATCAAGGAACCTATCATATTCCAGCCTGCTTTGATATCAGTTGTCCAGGTTTCTATGGGAACTCCGCTTACCGTGATGTTTCCATCCTCGATTACCGCAACCCAGTAGCCTGTATCAGGCTCAATAGTGCTGGGCACGATGTAGCTCCTGCTCACAGGGTCCCAGGTGAATACAGCGGCGACGCCGGGGAACACCGCGCTCACCGAGTTGTCTTCTGGAGCAACCGGTACGGAGACCATGTTCCAGCCGGCCTTGAGGGATAACTCCACCTCTACATCAGGAGAAGCGGTAGTAAAGGACCAGGAATAGTCATCATCGGGAGAACTCTCGGCAATTCCATCGTAATCCCCATCGAGCCCATTGCCTGCGCTGTCCTGGGCAGTACCCAGAACAGTGACCTGATACTCGGTGCTATTTGCCAGATTGTCATCGGGCGTGATTAGAATTCGATCGCCCATCCAGAACGTACTATATGTAACAGCAGGACTGATCGAAATGGCACTTTCGACAGAAGAAGTGTCCATTGCTTCATCAAACGCTATCTCGATGTCTGAACTGATTGATGTTGAGTTTCCATTGGGTGTAACAACATCAACCCTTGGGGGGGTAACATCAAGCACATCGTATGATTCAGGCGATGTGGTTACACTGTGTCCTAGGGAGTCAGTAGCTGCTATTCGAAACTGGACGGTTCCCGCAGCCAACTGCGGTATTGTTCCTGTCCATTCGTCGCCACTGGTGTTGTTCATTGAGACAGAAGGCCATGTTGCCCCTCCATCGGTGGAGTATTCTATGCTCGCGACCGAAATCCCACTGGTATCGGTTATCGTAGCAGTGACGGTGACATTTCCCTGATCTGTAGGCGAAGGGGGATCGTAAGATATTCCTGTTATACTTGGGTAGTCAAACACTTCTATCAACACAGCATTGTCCAAGACCCTTTCGTTTCCACTCAAGTCGGAGGCTGAGATATCAACGAAATAGAATGCTTCGCTGGCTCCTGATGAATCCCACTGTCCGGTGAATATTTCATCACCAGCAACAGCGTCACCGTGTGTTCCATCATCGTAGAGCGGAATCACAGCTGCATCGGCGTTATCGGGATTCTGGATATGAGCTTCAACACTCGAAGGATCTATCCCGCTGAGGGAATCCGCTGCCGCGGCGGAGATGGTAAACACGGTACCTATCTCTCCAGATAGAATGTATGGAGGTGGTTCAGGGGCTCCATTCAAGGTCATAGCCATATGATGCGTACTTTGTACCTCAATCGCCTCTGTACCTATAGCCATTTCGGGAATAGCCGGCGGCATCGTCTCAGGTACTACCGTGAAAGTCTCCTCACTTACCGCTTCGACGGTTTCTCCTTCCACGTTGTGTACCACTACTCTTACTTTGTAGTTTGTACCCGGTGTTATAGGGATTTTCCAGGTGTAGTTGCCGGTGTCAGCCAGTCCTGTAGCGATTGCCTCCCACGGTGCATCGCCTGTCGATGAATAGTAGAGGTCAACAGGTCCTGCGCCATCGGGATCGGTTGTAGTCCATAATATGTCGTGCTCGCTGCCAGCAAGCCATTCCTCTCCCCCATTTGGCGAAATCACAATCGCAGCGGGTTGAGGGTCGAGGTTCCTGACCCACACACCAGTGGTTGAGGCCTGTCCGCCTACATAGAGCAGTTTTGCGGGAGTTGTCCCCATTCCCAGGGCTTCAATAGAACAACCGTCGGGTCCGATGCGGCTCCAGGTAATACCGCCATCTGTACTCCTTAGTACTCCGACATCTGATCCGCCTCCAGCATATATAGTATTCGAGTCTGTGGGATCAACCAGAACTCTATAAATGTGCGGCCAGCCAGATTCATATGTAAGCGGATTCCACGTATTTCCACCATCTGTTGTTTTCCACAAGGCCCCATCAAATGTTGCACTACTATTACGGCCTCCCGCATACAATACACTGGAGTTTTGCGGGTCCATTGCAAGAGCGTACATACCATGCCCCATTTGCGGACTAACGGCTGTCCAGCTACCTCCGCCGTCTGTGCTCTTATAGACCCAATCGTTGGCGTGATATAGTATGTTCGGATTGTCCGGATCAATGAGAAGGCTTCCCTCTTCAGCGGTCCCTTCGCCAATCCAGTTCCAAGAACTGCCGCCGTTCGTGCTTTTGAACATGCCATCATCAGCGCATAGGAAGATGATATCCGAGTTGTCGGGATGGACCGCCACTGATATGGCTTTATCCAGGTTAAAATCACCTTCGGGAGTGCCCGTTACCATGCCACTGGCAATCACCTGCCAGGTATCGCCACCATTCGTTGTCCTGTAGAGCCCACTATAGTTGTCGCAGACATAAACAGTACTGGGATTTCTCGGATCAATCTCTACGTCGTATATATCCATAGGACCTGTCAACGGCGTGATATTTACCCCGGCATCAATTGTCTTGAACATCCCGTCACCGTCATTGCCCATGTAGGCTATGCTGCTGTTGGTCGGGTCTACCTGAATGAATTCTGGCACGTAGCCGAAGTATGTGTGTTCCCATGCGCCGGTGTCCAACCCTATCATGAAATCGCCGCTTTCGACCTCTCCAGTCTTCAGGGAGGAATCTATCGCTATCAGCTTGATACGGCACTGATCGGACATCTCCGTCGGCAGGTGCCAGCGGTATACCTCCGAGTCCGGATAGTCAGCGACTATGGTTGTCCAGGTCGTTCCTCCATCTGAGGAATAGAGGATATCAACACCTGTCACATCAGCATCGCTGACTGTGATCCACTCTATGTCATGGAATGATCCCGGAGGTAGAACATCACCGCCGATCGGAGAGGTGAGTTTCATGTATAACGTATGGTCGCACACCTTAAAGAAGCTATCACTCAAGTCGACAACCGACTCATCCGATGAGGCTTGTATTCGGACCAGTGCGTGGTCGGTTGGAGATACTATATCCCCACCAACATACCACGACTCCGAACCAGTATTGGGCCACCCAAACCAACCACCACCCCAAGTCCTCCCTCCATCAGTCGAAAAGTCGATATCTACAATGCCACCACCCGTGTAGTTCCACTCTAAACTGGATGTTTCATCTATATACAGCACTTCTCCACCATTAGGGAACAAAACCTCAATGGTTCCCTGATTAATTATCAGAATCGCATCTTCGCTCCGGCTGAACTCATCACAGGTGCCGACAAACTGGAATGTGTGAGTGCCATAGGGTGCAGAGCTACCCACAGAAACATTAATCGTAGTAGGCTCGTCTGGGAGAACCGCGGTTCCGGAGATGCTAACGTCGCTGGGCACGTCCTCTGTAGTTATGGTTACGGGCCGATAGAAGCCGTTCTCCGGAACGATCGTGACTTCATACGTGGTACTCTCACTTCGGCCCACATCTCGCGTCGAAGGGGATACGTCTATATGGAAGTTTGCCGGAGCCGCCGGCTCATATTCAGCATCAAAATGAGTATGGGCCGAAAGGCCAGTTTTGGTTACTGCCTCTATGTAGGTTCGCCCCCAGCGGGTGGGCCGGTAGTAGGCTGTAGCCTCGCCTGTGGCATGAGAGGTCGTCGACACAAAGTAGTTGGCAAAAGGTAGCAGAGTGCCGTCAGACTCAGCAAATCCGGCATACTCAGGCGGATAGCTCCAAAACGTGACTTGAACGCCGCCTATAGGGTCTCCATCTTCTTCCACGACGGTGGCGGTAATCTCCGATACCGAATACCCATCCAATAAGACAGGGGAGGTTGTTGTAATGCTTAATCCGGCCTTCGCAATGGGTGGTGGCTCTCCCTCCTCCGGTTGAATAGTGACAGTAATAGTGTCACATGAGTCGTGGTGTGGAGGGGAAATCGAATCGGTGGCACATACTACTATATCATGGGCTGAACCCGGATCTAATGTCGATGTATCCCATTCATATGAAAGTGTAGCCGGGTGTACACTAGTATTGATGTCAACTCCCGACGTAATGTTGGTGCCATCAATTCTAAGGGACATTTCGGATATTGAGCCTTCGTCATCTGTAGCGTAGGCAGATATAGAAACAGTTCCTGAGACAGAGCTTTGATCACTGGGTGTGTCGATGATAACTGTGGGTGTAGCTAGTTTTTTCCCTAGGTCCGGCCATTCGTTGGTAGCAAGCCAGTAGGGGGCAGCAGTCAGCCAATAATTGTTGAGTGACGACTGTATTACATCGTCAAGCTGTAAATTCAGCGCAGGTGTATCACTCCAGACCCACAGGCGACCGTTGTAGTCCCTGTATTGATAATAGTAGTAATTCTCAAGGTAATATCCCATGTTGTTTATCCTGACGATATACTCCACGTCCTCTAGTGAAGTCGATAACGAATCTGGCATGTAAGCACCTAGATATCTGTTGAGAGTAGCAGAAAGGATAAAACCGCGCACCTGATCGTGACATTCTTTGACATAGGAGTAAATCATTTTAAATACTCCATAGACGATCAAGGCTGGTACGACTACTATTGCTCCTGCTGCCGCAGCTGTGATATGTAGGGCTGCGGCAATTGCTGCAGTTGCGGCTGAAGCATACATGTAGCTGCCAACACTCACCAGGAACTCCACGGTTGTCCAACTTAATACAGCGTCCTTAAGTCCTTCCCAGAGTGCTGATGCTACACTTGCACTGTATTCTGTAAGAGCAGTCTGAACGTCAGGGAGCGCTGCCTTGAGGGCGGGGTCCCACTCCGGACCAGTAGCCAGTTCCACAAGCGTATCAAGTCTTGCCTGGGCCTCCGCTGTCGCCAGGGTATTCCAGAGCATCGCTTCGGCTAATTCAGATCCTAAGTTCAAGGTCCACCCCACAGTGGACAAACCGACAGAGATTTTACTGAGACTCTCACCCCAGTGTAGGAATGTCTTAAGATGTTTACCTGTCTTTAAGAAGTGGAGCAGATCAGCTTCCTGTAGTATGTTTACGGCTTCGCCAAAAAGATTCGACATTGTTCCGGTGGATTCGTGTGTGATATCCACACCATTAAGGACTTTCACTGCCAATTCAATGACCGAAGGATCGGTGGATTCATCCCTCACCCGCTCTAGGAGCCATCTCGTCTCCTCGGTTAGTCTAGCCTTCTGTTTGGCAGTTATCTCGCCTAGAACAGTGGACCAGATAACTATCCTGAACATGTCAATACGCTTATCGTAGTCATCTAGTCCCTTGTCGAGCCAACCCTCCTCTAGCACGTTGTCAATTAGCCAGTCGTGTGGCATGGCACTTGGGTAAGCAATTGAATATCCGTTTCCCTCGTCGTCTGTTCGGTCTTCAAGACTAGGGGTGAGAGCGTATAGACAGGAAGGTCCGTATGAATCTGATATAACAAAGGGTGTGCTGGTGGCTTCACCGATATCATCCCAGTTCTCCGCCGCTACAACCAATCGCCGCTCAAGAGTTGCGTCTCCGACTCTATTCCCACTAATATGCCTGGCATAGATACTCTGTGTCTGTCCATCGGAGCCTAGTACCTTTACTACTTCATAAGATTCACCGACGTATTCGAAGGTATGCCATACTACTTCATTTGCAGCATGTGCTTCCTTTGTCGCAGCTAATTGCGGTAACACACTGGTGCAAAGCATCACTACGCACAGTATTACCGGTAGGGCATATCGAATAACGTTGTTCCTCATCATGTCAATACCTCGGTTTCTAGACTTTAATCAACAAAACGTATTTGAAAGCGTCGTCATTTAACTTCGCTAGATGAGCGCAGACCTTGTGAACTACACCAGCGATATCCTCATGGAATTTATCGCGAGTCGGCTAAAATCCAATCCTTTGCATTCCCTGATTTTTGGGTAATTTCAGACTGTGGGATACCCATAAATCACCAGCCCGTTTCCTTTTCAAACAGTCTCCGAACAGCCGATATTCATAGTCATAACCCTAAGGTACCGTTAGCGTGCAATTCTGAACAGATGCCACCCAATAGCCTTTTCCAGATTCGATATCAGTCGTAAGGATATATGTCACGAGCGTCGGGTCCCACCAGTAGGCGAATGGTTGGACGCTGCTGTCAGGATTGTCGTTGGGATCAGCAATGCTGGCACTTGTGATCACGGAACCTGTCATATTCCATCCTGCGGTGATGTCAGTTGTCCAGTTAGTTACCGGTGAGCCTTGTATATTGACTGTGGTGTCGCTAACGACTGCCACCCAGTAGCCTGTATCAGGCTCGATGGTGCTGGGCACGATGTAGCTCCTGCTCACAGGGTTCCATGTGAAGACGGCAGCAACTCCTGGAAATACGGTACTCATTGAGTTGTTGTCAGGGATAACGGGCACTGAGACCATGTTCCAGCCAGCCTTCAGATTCAGTTCAATTTCCTGAGCAACGTCAACGATGGTGGTTATAGCATCGGCTTCTATCGGCGCGCCTTCAACGTTGCCCACGTTATCTCTGGCTATGCTGTAGAAGCTGTAAGTGTGATTGGCGTTGCCAGTGAAAGTGTCCGTGGTATGGGTTGAGTTGGCGCCCTGTATCCAGAGAGTGAACGGGCTGCCGTTATCCGAGACGTAGACATCGTAGGTGGCAACACCGGAGCCGTTTGTATCGTTTCCATTCCAGTAGACCGGGAATGACAGGGCGTGGATCTCATCCGGCAACGATACTACTTGGCTCATGGGTGCCACCGAGTCAATAGTGTTGATCCAGGGCCCTTCCTTGGGAGCAGGGTGATCGTAGAGGTCGCCCACGAAGTCGAACTCGACGAAGGCCTGGTTGGCTATCTGAGTGCCGTTCGGAAGGCCAGCTTTGGGCTTGACCCTGAACTCGACCCAGCCTATCTCGAAGCCAGTATCGGGATCATATGGCGGCAGGAAGCCAGCCATCGGGTCTTCCGGATAATCGCCCGTAAGTGGGTCGACGCAGTGGAACCGCCAATCGATGGTGCCGGTATCGGGGTCAAAGGT
Organism: uncultured Dehalococcoidales bacterium; assembly: GCA_964638975.1. Lineage (GTDB taxonomy): Bacteria > Chloroflexota > Dehalococcoidia > GIF9 > AB-539-J10 > RBG-13-51-36. Next base: position 16,222 of record CAZXAJ010000020.1, on the reverse strand, counting down.
TGCAGTGACATCCACTGCAATGTTCATTTCCGGCCTGCAGTCGATGCGCGTGTCGATTGCCTGCCCCCCTGGGAGGGGCATATCCCATGCCAGGAAACCCACCCGAGTGAACTCGAAGGTGCTGAAATCGAACACACTTGCGTTTAATGTATCCTCAACTATGGCATACTGTGTGGGTACGATGGAATCCGGCTTGTTCCAGAACTCTATCCTGTACTCGAAGGGCTGCATTGCTCGCTCTGCGGAAATAAAGTGCAGCTCGCTTCCTTCAGGTATTCCAGAAGTATCGTATCCGGCAGGGCCGAACTTGTCCTCCGGAGTACGGGATCCCGGGACCGGCACATCACCTACGCCTTCCCTCGGGCCTGACGGAGAAGGCGGGCCACCTGGATCCCCGAATGGTGGATCCTCATTAAGGTCCCAGTCCCAGGTACGATCTTTTAATTTATCAAACTCCCGATAATAGTCTAACCAAGGCTTCAGTAAATTCTTGGGTAAATTCTTCAACATCTCTCGAGGATTAAGGTTGTACAATGTCTCATACCATCCTTGGCCAAGATCCCCTGCAATCTCACCAAGGCGTCTCAATCTGTCAGGTAAATCCTTTTGACGTCTATCCCACATGTCAATGTCACAATCTTCCCATGAATCAAGTAGTCCTGATGGATCAATATGAGAGATCGGATTATTACCACTATATACATAGAGATTAGGCTCACCCGCAGCCAATCCTATCGGATCTGGGCTAATAAAACGTCCGACGTTTGGCGAATAGAACCGTGCACGCATGAATTCTAAACCACAATCCTCTTGCATGACACCGTATTCACCGACATACTTGAATGGATTTATAATTGTCTCCGTTTGGCGAATTAACATGCCGAAGGGATCGCTAGAATAGGAATTGAGGGCTGAACCATCTTGAGATGTTATTTCACTTGTTGAACCAATGGCGTCGAAAGTATAATAGGCAGAATTTCCGGCTAGGTCAGTCCGAGATAGAAGTCCGAAGCCGTGGTTGTAGCGGGCGGTCAGATTTCCGTTGCCATCATATTCTGCCGCCAGATTCCCCAGACCTGCTGGGTCAACGATGTAACTGGTGGTATTGCCGTTGTGGGTCCATGCGATACGGTTGCCAAGAGCGTCATAGGCATAGACCCAGGTATTGGTCGGTGTCGCCACGTCAACCAGGCGGTTCTCGATGTCGTAGCTGTAAATCGTTGTTGTGCCACCTTCCGTCTTGCTGAGCATGTTGCCGTCACTGTCGTAGGTGTAAGTAGTACTGCCAACAATGGTGTACTGGTTCATTTCATTGGTGGTATATTGCATAAGCACGCCATCATCGATCACCTCGATCCTATTGCCCATAACATCATAGACATAATCAACGATATGACTATCAGGGTATGTGACGCTCGTCAGTTGCCCCAGCGGGTCGTATTCGTAGCTAAACGTTCCGTCGAGCGTGGTCATGGACGTGCGGCGACCGGATGCATCGTAGGTGTAGTCGAAGCGTGATATGACAGTATCGGTGGGATCGTAATTAACCAGGTGCAGGAGGTGCCCTGCATCATCGTAGTCGTAGGTTGTATAAACGCCATTGCCCAGCGTCTTGTTACTCAACCGACCGGCAGCATCATAGTCATAGTCAACAATCAGGGCATTGGCACCATCTGTCATGTGATCGAGCCGGCCAATGCTGTCATATATGTAGTTGGTCGCATTGCCGTCCTGATCGGTCCGCTTCGTCCGGTGGCCGGCATCGTTATACTCAAAGGAGAAGTACTGACCGCCGGCGTAGTCGATCCTCGCAAGCCAGTCCGTATCAGGATCATAGGTCAGGTTTATCGTGCTATTTGAGCCAGTAGCCGCGACCAGGTTACCAGCGATGTCATAGATATACTCATAGTCAATTAAGCCGGGAGTGGTACTGTAGTCCTTGCTTATCAGTTGGCCACGGTCATTGTAGGCATACCATATGGAATCGCCGCGGCGGTTAAGCTTCTCAATTAGATTGCCGTAAGCGTCATAGGTGTTGGACTCCGCGGTATCGTCTTGGTAAGTAATACTGATTAGATTGCCAGCGTCGTCATAATCGAATATATTCCCATTTGAACGGGCATCGCGGAACCACGCAGGCTTGCTATAGTTGCCACAGTAGCCTGCCTCCATGGAATAACCCGTAGGACTCCGAGCAGATATTGCATTGCCCAAGTCGTCATATGTGAAGCTGGAAACAAGCCGGGCTGGGTCGGTAACTTCGAAGAGATTTGAGCTCGCATCGTAGGAATAGCCAACCGACGCAAGGAGGGGGTTGTCAATCCTCGCCGTCCTGCCCTCGCCGTCCACCCAGACGGTAGTGGTGTTGTCCAGGGCATCGGTGACGTAGGTCTTGCCAGTGCTACTGTAAGCATAATGGACGGACTCTTCACCTCCAGCAAGATATTGCTCTGTTAATCTTCCAAGCCCATCATACTCATAGAAAACCGCCAAACCGCCAGGTCGAGTTATAGAAGTAAGACAATGGTTCCTGAGAAATCCCTCGCTTGTTATGTAGTCGTAGGTTGTGGCCTGGCCATCAGGCCTTGTAACGGTTATAAGGTGCTCTTGAAGGTCATCATAGGCGTAAAACGTGACGCGGCCAGCGTGGTCGGTAAGGGTGGCGAGACGACCACTGGTATAGTAAGTGAATATGAAGTTGTCACCACTGCTGTGAGTGACCTGGGTAAGCCTACCGGACCCATCATAGGCGGCGGTGATCCGGTTCCCGTTAGGCTCCTCTATGTAGTCAAAGAGGCCGGTGGCATGGAAGTGGTATATGAGGCCATCCTTCTCTATAAGTTTGAATGCGCCATCAAGTACTAATGACAGAGTACCGTAGTCACCAGAATTACCAATATAGCCTCCATGTTCATCAGGGTAAAATGTACGGTCAAATCCAGCCGGCCCGTTGATGACCACTGTTTCATCCGAGCACTCCTGGAGGGTGATTTCATAGGAATGTGTCCAGCCACGGCCCAGCGCACCCAGACGCGCCCTGTACGAGGGACGCGGCAGGAACCAGCGTTCGAAGCTAAGTGACAAACCCGGCCCCGGGCAGAAAGCATCCTGCTGAACCTCGAGAAAAGCGTCCGCTCCCATCGAATCGGCCTGCACAATCTCGAACGCGAAGAGCTCGGCGGAATCGCATACAGCCTGACCTAATTCGGCCAGGTAATCAGCGTTGTCCTGAAGCACTTCAAGGTAGTCACCCCAATAGTCACCAACTTGAGTTTTCAGCCGTGAAAAGAGCGGATTCCAGGCATCGGAAGACATGCATGCCGGACGGATTTCCTGCTCAATCTGATCCCAGTCAATCTCCTCATCGGCAGGCTCGCTCTCGATCTGAGCCTGACCAAGTGGCTCATTCATGGAATTGGCTGCGACATTATCCACAGTCTCACCGAAAACATAGAGCGTAAATGGCATATCGAGGACTCGAAGTGGTGCCCGCACTTTCACGGTCAGAGCCTCTGAGTGACCGGGCCGCAGGATTGAGGCGGGGCCGTCGGAGCTCAATGCCAGGGTCCTGATAGTGGAACCAACGTACCATTCCTGAACGGGGTCTTCCGGAGAAATGATTTCATCAGTCAACCAGGGCAACAACCAGCTCGCGTCGTCACAGCTCTCAACTGTAAGCAACGGGCTCGGTAGGTCTATGTTGCCCGTGTTGGTATAATCGATTCGAACATTTATTATGCTCCCTGGCCTGGACATGCCGGGCAGAACCAAGTTCGCCTCGAAATTTGCCTCTCCGCCTTCGTTTACAGTTACCACGTCAAACATAGTTGCCGTTTCCGGCCCGGGATTAGTTGCTACCACGTCATAGATACCGGATGGGGCACCCGCGGCTGCAAGGTCGAAGGTGGCAAACAGCGTGCTGGAATCCTGGTAGAACTCTTCAGCATCTACCATAATAGCACCGGGCCCTTCCATCTGTACTTCGGTGTCGGATGAGAAACCATCTCCGATTATTTTCAATGTTGCTGTTCCTGCGTTGCCTACTTCATTTGGAGTAACCTCCCGGATTGCCAGATTTGTCAATTCAGCGGAGAGACTGTAATCGGTTGGTCCTCCGAGAAGACTTTCGCCGAATATGCCTATGTAATAGGTCCCGGCGAGAGGGCTTAGCAGTCGAACTTTCTGGTCCGGGCTACCATAGACAATGCCCGCTGCATTGTAGGCTGACACGGTAGGTGGTAGATCATGTCGAACGTACAGGTAGCAGGTTCCCGAAGCGGCCAGGGAATCGAGCGTAAAGAGGACTGTGTTCCCGGGCTCCGCCTCGAACCGGTAGTAGTGCCACCCGCCCGCCGCAAGGATACCGGTTTGCGGCGTTCCGATCTCCAGCAGAGGAACACCCACGGTAAGGACATGTGGAGATACGCCGATATTGTTTGTATCGATGGCCTCGGGAAGAGCCTGATCGGCATTTGTGTGGACCAGAACATAATATGGTCCGGGGATGACAGGAGTTGTAGCTGTGATTGTCTCCGTGTAGCTGTCTCCTGCACTTAATGTTTGTATGTGAGACGCATTCGCCGCAATGATGTCATCAGGGCTTAGATAGGGATCTTCCGATAGATACACTGTATCCTGCCATGGTGCTACACAATCGAGCTGGCCAGGATTGGTGACGATGTACTGGACGCTGAAGGTTTCACTGCTGCTCACGAACTCGGGGTAGGGATTCGATACATAGGCAACTGCAACATCACCTGCGCCGGTATCCTCCTGACGCTCAAAGGCACCCCGGTCTATATAGGCAGGGAAGCCACTACCAGTATTGGGCATCCCACGATCGTCGTAGTGGGAATGTCCGAGCATATCGGTAGGCGGGGCGTGAATCCCCCGACCGGAGTCTACACATGGAGAGCCATCCGAAAGCTGGTAGTCTCCGGATTCATAGTCGACGAAAAACGGATCGGTGGTGATGTTTGCATTGTCATTGAGGTCAGGTATACCGGGATCGCCGTCCCACATAATCTCCTGCCCATCTGGGTTGTAGAAATCGCAGTTTCGTACGGTCACCTGCGGCGGATCACCATCATGGTGAAGCCCGTTTCTATTGAAGGCTACTACGCAGTTGTCCAGAATTAGGGCGGCGGCGCCTACGTGCACACCTGCTGCACTCCAGTTTCCACTGCCGCCGAAGCCGTTCCCTACAATTGTGCAATTTCGGAAGGTATGGCTTGAGGAGGCCCGCACGAATATACCGGGGTGGGTATTGTTAGCGATGAGGCAGTTCTCCGCTTCGATTTCTACCAATGGTGTATAGACGTAGACGCCATAGTTGCCGTCCCTCAGAACAGCATTACGCAGGTCTATGCGTGCTCCACCAGGTATCCATAGATCAACCATGATGGCTACATTGGCATAACGAATCTCGACGTTTGTGAGCGTACCCATAGCTGTCGAGGTCATAAATCGTATCCCCTCCCAATCACCCGCGGATGGGCTGCTGGCGTCCCCGTCGCCGTTGGTGTCGCCTCCTGCTGTGTCGTCACGCATTGCGGTCATAATGACAGGCTGTCCCAGTATGCCAGGAACATCTAATGATCCCTGTACGTTAATGCCACTAGAACTATCAATAAATTTGACGATGGTTCCTGCCTCTATAGTTAGTGCAACTCCGCCAAATACTGTGACAGAGCCATTTACTACAACTATGGGGCACCTCCAGCTAGTGTTTTCTGTAACGTTGCCAGACCAATAGCAGACGTCCACGAGCTCGAAAGCACCCACATACCGATCATCGAGCATCTCGCCAGCAATGAAATCGCGGTCCTGGTCCATCGGGTTGCCATATGCATCCAATATCTCAGGTCCAATCACCATTTCGTACACACCAGTTGTCGACTGTGGATTGAAAGCGACTTCCAATGTATCCGTATCGATCCAAGTGTGCCCGGCGGCAGCCAGAGTGCCTTCTGGGCCAGTGAAGCTAACAATATCCTCGGCAATCGAAAAACTGGTCTCATCCATAGGAAGATTAAAGTTGAATCGAACAGAATCGACGGGTTTACCAGCAAACCTTGAAGGTGTATGTGCTACTACTATCGGGAATGGATGCGGTATATATACCGTTCCATCCTCGCCGTTGTCAACGATGCCAAGGCCCCCCTTTGCCTCCGCGATTCCGGTGAAGCTCGACATTTCATAGTACACGGCAATCCTGCCACCACCACCACCACCTCCATAGCATCCACCCCAGGGCCCGCCTTCTCCACCGTTAGCGATAATCGAACCTGAGCCACTGAGGGTATTGGTTATAATGTAGACGCTGCCGCCCGAGCCACCGCCGCTTTGGCTAATACTCAGCGGCGGAACAAACCAGTCTCCGTCTTGACCGTTGGCGGAGATCACGCCGTCAAGGCTCAGGGTACCGGTGATAGTAAGTTTGATTGCTCCCCCGCCTGCTCCGCCCGTACTGGGATAATAGACACCACCAAAGGTAGCACCTGGTCCACCTCCGCCGCTCCCCATGTCAACCGGCGTAACGGCCGATCCGTAGGTTGAACCACCAGTTGCACCACAATTGGCCTCTCCGCCTTCGCCGCCATATCCACCACCACCCCCATTGTTAGGTGTACTTGTGCCCGCCCCAGGGCCCTCGCCCCCCGGATATCCTTTGCCGTCCGCTGAAATAGCGGAGGTGGAATCCACAGTGATGTCCGAAGCGGAAATGGATATATTGCCCGAACGAATACATGTGATTGAGGAACCATCAGTGACCGCAACATCAACAGCGTTCAAAGTGTAGTATCTTGTGAGGACCAAGGTTGAATTGCCCAGGCTCAGATTGCCGGCATTTAGTACCGTGTTCTCCTCAACAGACACTCTGGAGTCTATCAGTACAGTGCTGTTGAAGTTGAACGGACTATCATTCTCCTGGAAGCGCCACGACGGACCCGCATGGAAATCATTATTGGTGGTGTCGAAGTATCCAACCGTACCATCCTCGCCGTCGCCTCCGCGTCCATAGCCGCCACTCGCCTCTGCATTGCCTATAAAGGTCGAAGTATGATAATAGACAGCGATCCTACCACCTCCACCACCTCCTCCGGAGCAGCCGCCCAAGGGCCCGCTCTCACCTCCATTGGCGGTTATCGAACCTGAGCCGCTGAGCGTATCGGTCGTCACATAAATGCTTCCCCCGGAACCACCTCCAGTCTGGCTCGTGCCTCCGCCCTGAGCGTCGCCACCGTTGGCAGAGATTACGCCATCAAGTTGTAAGCTACCAGTGATAATAAGCTTGACTGCCCCCCCACCTGCTCCTCCAGTGCCGCCGGGTCCACCACCACTGCCAAGGTCTTCAGGTATAATGGCGGAACCATATGTCGACCCGCCACTGGCGCCACAGCCAACACCTGGCCCGCCTTCGCCGCCATAGCCGCCACCGCCACCGTTTGGACCTCCACCCGTACCAGCTCCTGGTCCTTCGCCCCCCGGATATCCTTTGCCGTTCGCAGTGATAATTGATCCTGAGTGGATCGTGAGACTGTTGCAGTTAATCGTTACTGCCCCATCAAGCGTGAGCGTCGCATTACCGGTAACTGTTATGCTGCTGTAGGTATAGTTCCCGGTAGCCCATGTTATAGGAGAATCGATAATGATATCCCCCGGCTGAGCACGAACTCCTAGGGGCAACGATGTCAATGCGAGGATTAGACACATTAGAGGAGCACTAAATCGGATAAGCCTGTTCATTTACTTCCTCTCTTAGTTAATTGACTCATAATAATTAACTCATATAGCTTGGGCTCGCTTATTAGTGATAGAGATATTGTGATTCTTATTCGCTCTGCAGCAGATGCCCTTCCGCTTCAATAGCCACCCTTTTCTTATCAACCCACGTTCAAACATTTCAGATTGGTTTTCGGCAAGATAATCAGATTCAACGTCAACACTTATACTGCGTTTTAATAATGAGCGTTACCTTTACTTCTTGTATAGTCATAGCAGCTTCATATATCAGGTAACCCGAATTATATGCGAGAAAAGCACTGTCAAACCAGATACTTTTTTACCAGCTATTAGCGCAAGATTCAGTTGTAATTGTTAACATACGATCGTTCCTACGGCACGGTCAGCGTGCAATCCTGCAAAGATGCGACCCAATATCCCTTACCAGCGTTGATGTCAGTGGTAAGGATATATGTCCCGACCATCGGATCCCACCAGTACGCGAATGGCTGGACGCTGCCATCGGGATCATCATCGGGATCAGCAATGCTGGCATCATTGATAATGGAGCCGATCATATTCCAACCTGCTTTGATATCAGTTGTCCAGGTTTCCACGGGAGTTCCGCTTACCGTGATGTTTCCATCCTCGATCACTGCAACCCAATAGCCGGTATCAGGGTCAATGGAAGTAGGCATATAATAGGTTCCGCTCACAGCATCCCAGGTGAAGACGGCAGCAACTCCTGGAAATACGGCACTCACTGAGTTGTGCTCTGGAGTAACCGGTACTGAAACCATATTCCAGCCAGCTTCTAAAGGTATTTGTATCTGCGGACTAAGAGTTGTGAGGCTCATGTCATCGCCATAATTGGTTCCATTGCCAACTGCCTTAGCCCTGAAGTGATAAGTGGTACCAGGGTTCAAATCATCAATAGAAGTGCTGAAGTTCCCGATACTTATCATATCCTCAGATGTGGTTTCGTTGCCGTAGGTGGTATCAAGTCCCCACTCGAAGGATACTTGGACCGAATGGGCAAATCCACATTCCTCTAGGCTTCCATAAAGCGTAACTGACGAGGTAGTCAAGCCAGATATGCCAACTGTGACTACTTGCGGGGGTGGAAGCATGTATAGTGATACATTGTCAAACCTAGACTCATAGGCCCAACCAGATCCAACTAGTAAAATTTTCTGTATTGTTACTGGCTCGGGCCAATAATCTGGCCAGTAGTCCCAGAGGTCTATGACCTGATCGCGCAACCATATACCCTGGGGGACGTCGCCATATCCGATGACCACCATATCTTCTGTGGTCTCACTAGCACCACCACGATAACTATATCCCACGAGAAGCTGCCTTTGCTGACCTGTCTCATCCTGCACCAGCAAATCTACTCTAGCTGGGTATTCTGTATTCCCATAGCCTGACCCTTCGGCAACGTTCGAGTAGATCGATTTAACATCAAACTGCAATACTGCTCCCCTGCCATTAATAGGCTCGTTCAGATCCATCGATAGCCAAGCAGCATTGCCGCATGATCGCGTGTCCTGTTGTATGATATGGAGTTCGCCGGACTCGATCTCAACTATAGCTGTACTCGGCATGCATCCCTTTGAGAAGCCTACATCCCAGGTAGGATCTGTCGAGACATCACCGTCATTGAAATCCTCATGGAATATTACGTCCACCGGTCTGGCGACACAGTGTGCGGTTACCGACTTGTCGCTCTCTACAGTCACTGTCGTGCTGGAGGCATACGGTTCAGCAACGTCACCAGTCCAGTTAGTGAAATCACACCACCAATCGCTGTCATCAGCAATGACCGCTACCTCAGTCCCATAGGGAATATCTGAGAGTATCCTAGTCCCCCCAGACGGTATGTACTCCTCGGTTCCAAGCAGGTTGACAGTCACCGGGCAGCAACCTTCAGACTTAACCGTTAGGTCACAGCCAATAATGAATGTCTGCTCTTGTCCAAAATGAATAGTATGGCCGCTGGCCTTTGCTCTAAACCGATACATCGGTCCAGATTCTAGCCCAGGGACAAGGATGCTGAACTCACCATTCGAAGTTACTGTCACAGCCTGTGTTTCGTGTCCGTAGCCATTGACCCTGAGCTTGATTACTCTGTCTGCTTCCCAGCTGGCCACCCATATATCAGTCCCATCGAATAAAATTCCGTATAGGTCATCCGGACCAATATTGTAGAAGTCCAGGATTTCACCATCACTAACCCTAATCCTGTAGACCCAGTTCCCATAATACGCTGCCGCCCATATGTGTTCCCCATCGAAGGCTAGTGATTGTACATAGGCACGAGGAATTAGTTCGTAAACACCCGCTATCACGTCATCATTGGGATTAAGTTTAATGATTTTCGGTGTGCCGCCGAAGCATGCCACCCAGATACTGTCTCCACCATAGCATAGAGCGGCTGGATATGGTCCATTATGGGGAATTAGGTCATATGTAGCGAGTATATGGCCGTCGGATGGATCGAGTTTCATGATATTGTGGCTCCACCAGTTGGCTACGAAGACATAGTCCCCATCAAACACAAGCGCACAGGGGGTTCTACCTACTTCATAGTTATCGAGATGCCCATCTGAGATCCTGATCCTTGTGATGTAGTCATTAGTGCCATTATCATTGTCGATTTTTGTAACCCAGATGTGCTCTCCATCGAAAGCCAGATCAATAGGGCGCGCACCTAGGTACAGAGTATCCAGCACTTTACCGTCATGCATCCTGAGCTTTATCACAGTGTTGTCCAATTCATTGGCGACCCACATGCAGTCGCCGTCGAATGCTAGCGCCCGAGGCCCTGAGCCCACAGGATGGGTATCGACCAGACATCCGTCTGAAGCTCTGAGCTTCATGACGTTTCCACTCAGGTAATTCGCCACCCATATGTTAGTCCCGTCAAATGCTAGAGCTATTGGATCATCACCAACAGTGTAGTTGCCGATGGCCTCGCCATACTGAGTGGTACCCCACTCGAATGAGACGTCAACCGAAGATGCAGTGCCAAGGCTCGTCAGGTTTCCACATAGCGTCGCCGATGTAGCATCCTCCCAGGATGCTGTAAGCGTGCAAACATTCGGCGGCAAACCCACCACGATCGAGACTGTGACGACACCACACAGGAATCCAGGACTACTAGCCAAGACCTCGATGATATAGTCGGTGCTCTGAGTTAACGACCAGCTGCTAGCGAATGTGGCGGAATAGGAACCATCGCCATTACTGTAGGCAATTCCATGTGCCACCTCGCGGCCTATATAATCCCTGACAATGTAGGTGACCTGAGCGCTTGCGAAGAATGCATCGGCGTCATCCTTTACCACTGCGTACAAGCCAACTTCAGCACCCTGTTGGTACACATCCCTGTCCGTGACTGCCGAGACCACAAGTCGTGGTGGTGGATTGAGGTGAATCTCCTTGGTGAGCCAGTTATTTGAGGGATCCATATCGGTGTCATGATGAATGGAAGTAGTTACCATGTAATCCCCTTCAGGCGCTCCAATACTGTCCCACTCGAATATCAACTCACCCCCATCGGTGGTCTGTACTGGCAGGGGGCACACGTATCCATCGGGACCTGAGACTGTGGTTGTGACTTCGATGCCTGTGAGAGCGGCACTCCCAAGATTATTCACTGCACTGGTGATAGTCACGATATCACTAGACTTGGGATCCAGGGGGCTTGAGGAAATGCTTGTGACTGTAGCGTCGTAGTAGTGGAAGGCCTCGAGTTCTCCGAATACAATGTAGTTCTGAGATCCACTACAGTCGAGCGCAAATCTCGTAAGACCTGGAGGCGGATTCGTTGCTCTTACCTCAAAGCACTGCTCTCCCTGTTGCCGAGGGGACACACTGATGTACGTCGGATTATCGTCGGTGCGAACGCGAGGCTGGGTTGCCTCATCACAGGTATACGCTAATGGGAGATCCATCCAGTCAACTGGTGGCAAGCACAAGTCATAGGACGTCTCTCCGTTTGTATAGCACGAGCCATGATACGGCGTCAGGCTCGGCGGCTCAGAGCCACAAGGAGAACCCACTTTGAGCAAGACTCCACTAGGAACGCCTGCGCAGCCGGTAGTCCATCCCCAGTGCGCATCGAGGATGATCATCAACTGGTTGTTGTCGAAGTAGTGGGAGCGATTCGTCGCATAACCAGTGCCCGCTGGAGATACAATGGGTGCCGGGTTGTCATCTCGGGCGACATAAAGCCAGAACGCATCGCCTTGCGGATCCCTCACTGCAACAACCGCGATCTCGTAGTGGCGACTGTTATAGGGATTGTAGAAGTCAACAGGCCCGCATGCTCCACACGGTTGGGCAGCGGGGCCCGAGGCGCTATAGTCGGCGTCTGGATTGAACCAGGCTATGATGGTTTCGTATTCGTATGCCTTGTAGGTAGGTGTCGTGCCCGACCCCACATACACGGAAGTGCTCTGCACATTGTCGGATATATCTTCGTCGCCATAGTCCCAGGTGGACGCTGTCACATGGATACTGTAGTAACCGTACTCAGCATCCGAGGGCACGTTCCAAGTGTAAACCCTCTCAAGACTGGTACTTTCCGATGGATCCAAAGTGCCCAGGTGGTACCGTTCGGTCGTCAGCGTGTATCCAGGACCCACTATCCCGACTTCGACGTATGCTTCCTCACTCTCCACACCGACGTTCTTGACCTGACAACTGATGTTGACAGACATTCCTGGCCTTGTAGTGACTGGGCTCACCTCCAGATAATTAAGGCGGAGATTGCGTCCCTCAGCGCGACTAGCGACAATGAAACTGGTCTGACCGTAGTCATCGGCATATCCTTCTTTTTGAGCCCACCAGTCGACATCGAAGTGGCCACGCGTTCCCAGTTCACTCACATGGAAGCTGTCGGAGTATTGACCGTTCCCTTGGGGGGTGAACGAGCCATCTCGCACGTTGAATCCCTGCTCACCAACGACAGAATACACCGTGTACGTGATTGCTGCGCCGTCCTGAGGTTCACCAAATATGTCTTCGCAAGCGGTCATCAGTACAATTGTGTCATCGTCCTCGATATAATAAAGTGGCTTGTTCGGTTCTACCGTGACCTGTAGCGGGCCATTTGTTAGCAAGGAAAAGAGCCATCGTATTTCAGGTGTAGCTAGAAACGCTGGGGGCAAAGTATCGATGAATCTACTCTTGTGGTCTTGGATCTGCTCTGCCAGCGTCGGGTAGCTGATGTCACTTGCGTGGTTTTCAGCATATGCATCCTGCCACTGAGGCCACTCCGGGTTATTCACAGTCGAATAGAAGTAGTAGGAGAGCAGGTTCGCCATGTTCAGGAGTGTCAGTGGGTTCTCGTACTCGTCTACCGAGTCGCCACTGAAAATCACGTCGCTATACACATAGGACAGCATTTCCTTGTTAAGAGTGGCGGCAACGCCAGCACAAGTCGCAGCTGTGCGGTATTGTTCAACCTCTACCTGATATTCCCAGAAAAACGCCAGGCCCAACACTAGTATAGAAGCAGCAATGCCGATGGGCCCTGTCAACACGCCTGCGATTGCCATGCCAGCCAGGATAATCCCCGCTGCGTCGAATATGAAATCTGGGTCGGTCAAAACTTTTGTGATGAGCAACTCGAGGTCATGTGCAGCAGCTAGCTCGTCCCACGCTTCAATCTCGTCTTCGACATCATAGATAGCGAGTTCGAGGATTGTGGCGTCGTGACGTTGGATAGGGAATGGAAGGTCTGGCGCCAACCAGAAATCCTTTATTGCGGCGAGTCGTTCAGCGGCAATACTCTGGATAAGACACTGCATCAGCACCGCGTTCAATTTCTCATTCTGGACTGCGTCCCAATCCTCGATCACATGACCAGTAGCGCTAACAGAGCCTATAGCCAATTGGGCTGCGCTGAGCATCTTGCTGAACTTGCTTAGCCTCGCCCATGGCGCCCAATTCTCCTTGTTTATACCGAGGTTACTGGCTATCTGTGCCTGCTCTTCCCTTGCTTGGTAGACATGCACGTTAGCGAGCAAACGAAGGACGTCGATTGCCCAAGGAGATGATCCAGTCGTGTGGTTCCCAGAAGCTTCCGAAGCCGCACATTGAATTGCAAAGCCCCATTCGTCATAGAGTTGCTTCTCCAATTCGAACAGGTCCTGAGGAAATCCCGATTCGGGGTGTATATTGTCCCACTCTATTTCGGGGAAAATAGCGGCCATCAGCACGTCCTGATAGCATCCTCTTCTTTCTGTGGGTACTAGGCTTAGATAGCTGACCAAATCCTGCATCTCAACAGGAGTGAGTACGCTTGGCAAGTATATGGTGTACTCGTTGCCTGCGATATCGGTGTTTTCCTGTTGTACGACGTCGTCACCTACCCGAGCTCCATCGATGTGCTCATCCCAGCTTTCGTCTGCGATAATGGCAGCGTTTTGCGCCATCGACACGGCGTACTTCTCCTCGAATCCCCAAACGCGTGAGTTGAGGTTGTTAGTGACGTAGATCGTTTGTAACAGCTCAGCATGTTGTGCCTCGTGCAGCGGGACTTGTGGAGCAGTGGCCCCCTGCGAAAGCTCGAGCCAGATAGTATAGTCCTCGGTCCCAACCGTGATATCCTGCCACCGATGTGCGTAGGTTCCCGCGCGGGCTGGCGGCTGAGACCAAAATGCCCCGGGTATAGTTGATACCACTAGCGCCGATATTAGCACTAACACAACAGCGCGTAGTGACCAATCCTTAAGCAACATGGTCTTCGCAACTCCCACGATCAATAGATTTGTTATAGACCGCTTGATAAATCCGCTTGCCAATTATAAGCAAATATTTTAAAGCTTTAGTCGATGATCATACTTTCACTACTACTAAATAGAGTTCATGGCACCGTTAGCGTGCAATTCCGAACAGATGCCGCCCAGTATCCGTTGCCGGGATCGATATCAGTGGTGAGGATGTATGTCCCAGCCGCTGGATCCCACCAGTAGGCGAACGGCTGCATACTGCTGTCCGGATTATCATCGGGATCAGCGATGCTGGCACTAGTAGTGATGTTAATCTCCTTATCCCCACTTGCCTATGCCCTCATGCCCATTGACCAACATCTCTGTCTTGGACCGCGAGTCGCCCTGACCACGATGGATACGGCCCAGGCTAAGAATTGAACCACTGGGCCTTTCTTATCCCTGCCGTACCCATATTCAGTGGCTGGCTCTAACTAACTGCCGCGGGTTTTCTTGATCTCAGCCAAATGATGGCAATTGCAAAAATGCTCCCCACGGCTATGGAACCGAAAATAATGGTTATGACTAATGACCAACTCACGGATGTAACAGGCGGCGCCATTACTGTAAACTCCACGCTCTGGTCATCAATCTCTATCTTGTAGTCTCCTAGTGTTTCTTTGACGATGTCGAAGCTCAAACTCTTGGTAGTTCCTCCTGCTAGAGTCATGAGTTGTGTTGCCTCCACCGCACCATTGATCTTCAATTTCGCCTCATAGGTGGCCTCTACTTCCCTTTCGTTCGTTACATCTATTACGATGGTTACGGATTCCCCGGCCATAACCCGAGTCTCACTAACAGTCAGGTTTCTAAGCGAGAAGGATGGCGGTGGCGCTTCACTCAGAATGGCAAATAAGGTGAAGTGGCAGATATGCGTGGTGAGTGTGTGAGTTACCGGGTCCACTATGCATTCACACTCAACCCACACTCCCGTTTCAATGTCGAAGTAAGCGAAGGTGAGGTCTTCCTCGGCAACGCCACCTTCCAGCGAGACTAGGTCATACTCAACAGTAACGATTAGTGCTGGATCGAAAGACGCCCCAGGAGGCCCGAAGTCGAAAGCAAGACCTATAATATGGCCCTCCGTTGGTGCTGGAGGGTCATCGACAGTCTGTACCCATAGGCTCTCAAGAGGGTCACCATCGCCTGTCAACGCTGTGGTGCCCTCAGTGATATCTATCCTGCCCGCTCCATCTGCGAAATCCAACCCCAGCGCTTCTGAGATTACGCCATCCTCATCAATGGCGCCTTCAAGATCAAGCTCAACTGGAGTTGGCGTAGGTGTAGGCGCCGGCGTTGTAGTAGACGTTGGTGTAGGCGTAGGTTCAAACGTAGGTGTAGGTGTGGGTGTTGTAGTAAGCGTAGGTGAAGGTACAGGTAGTGAAACGGCAACCACGCAGCCCTCGTCTATGTTGCCGTCGCAGTCGTCGTCGATGCCGTTGCAGATCTCGGTAGCGCCTGGGTTCACGTTCTCGTTTGAGTCATCGCAATCTGTATCGTCCAGCACATAACCTGCAGGCTGGTCGCAGGTATCAAGGGAGACGTTTGGGTTACCGTAGCCGTCGTTATCGCTGTCCTCGTGCCATGTGGTCTTACCTGTGCAGTCGGGATCATCATCATCGATCAGGCCGTCGCAGTCGTCGTCGATGCCGTTGCAGATCTCGGTAGCGCCTGGGTTCACGTTCTCGTTTGAGTCATCGCAATCTGTATCGTCC
>CAZXAJ010000019.1:0-47784 GCA_964638975.1 uncultured Dehalococcoidales bacterium | reverse complement strand
ATGCCGAGGTGGTGGAATCGGTAGACACGCCATCTTGAGGGGGTGGTGGGCGAAAGCCCGTGGGAGTTCAAATCTCCCCCTCGGCACCAAAGCTAATTTGCTGGGACCGCAAAAAGGCGGTACAATCTGTAGGGGGCGGAAGTAGTTCAGCGGTAGAATACTTCCTTGCCAAGGAAGGGGTCGCGGGTTCGAATCCCGTCTTCCGCTCCACTAAACTCGGTAGATACGGCGGTGTAGCCAAGAGGTTAAGGCAGGGGTCTGCAAAACCCCGATACGGCGGTTCGAATCCGCCCGCCGCCTTTTTTAGTTATCGAGTTTCGGGCCGAGGTGGCGGAATGGTAGACGCGGCGGACTTAAAATCCGCTTCCTGCAAGGGAGTGTGGGTTCGAGTCCCTCCCTCGGCAGTAGACTAGTCCGATAGCCTCAGGAATGTCACCTTTATTTATCGCTTTAGGGCGCTATTTCTTATAAATTCTCCGTCTATTAGACAAAAAATGGCAGGGGTCTTGACAAAGTTTACCGTTGAGGTAGTACAATAGTAATAGGGTGAAAGTAATAAAGAGTGGGGTGGCATAATGAATCGGCGTAGGTCTAATATAGAGATAATAGCTGATATGCTCAAGGTGGGTGAAAATGGCGCTGGCAAGACGGAGATCATGTATAGTGCCAATATGAGCTATGCCCAGATACAGAAGTATCTTGGTTTCCTCTTGAGCCACGATTTCATTAACAAAGTGGAAGTGGGAAATCCCGTAGTCACCTATCAGGTGACGGAAAAGGGTGGAGAGCTGCTCAGGAATATAGACAGCATAATGGAAATACTCGAGTTCCGAAATGGGAATGGAGCTTGAGGCTCGATTGCTGTAGGAGTTAGAGAGGGGTGCCTGTAAGTAGAGTGAGGTCACCCCTTATTTAACATAAAAAATATAAGGAGTGTTATGATAGGAGCGGTATATGTCTGAAAAAAGGATGCTAATAGTAGATGCTGAGCTGGTGAAAAAGATAGACGATAATCGCGGTGATATGAGCCGTACTGAGTTCATCAACTTCCTTATTGCGAGTCAGTTGAAGGAAGAAAGTAAAAAGCAAGACGGCGTAACCCGAGAAGAGTTTCACCAGTTTCAGGAAGGAACGAAAGAGCTCTTACGCAATTTCCTGGAGTTCTTTATCAGCTACGGATTGGAGCTGGGCAAGCAGCCTAAAGATAGCGAATTCGAGCAATTGACCCAGAAACTACAGACTTTAGGCGGCTCTGCAAAAGCAAAAAGCTCCTAACCGCTTCTTCCCTCGCGTTATTCTCTTCATTTGCCCCTCACAGCTTCAAATAGAACTATCTTCTAGAAGATAATCTCTTCCCAAGTTACCCCAAGCCCTGTCATAGTGCCTTCAAGCTAAAAATTAGCCAGGAGGTGTAGCTATGTCTAGGCCGAGTGATTTATTGCGGGAAGGCAAGAAGGAAGAGCTATGGCAGATGTGCTGTGGCTTTATTGACCTCAGCCTGGAGCAATTTATGGACATTCAGAAGAGGCTGCTTCTAGAGCAGATTGAGTTATTAAAGAGCTGCGAATTGGGCAGGAAAGTGATGCGTGGGGCTATGCCTAGCACGGTGGAGGAATTTCGGGAGCAGGTACCGCTGACCACTTATGCCGATTACCTCCCTGAGCTTGTAGAAAAGAGGGAAGATGTGTTGCCAGCTAAGGTTGCCAGGTGGGTACGAACTTCTGGTTACACCGGGAAGTACGACGTTAAATGGGTGCCTATGTCGGAGGATTTTGTTCGCGAATATCAAAAGGCTGCCACTGGCATCGCGCTTTTCGGTCTAAGTAACGCACGTGGTGACACTTCAAAGGTCAAGGAACATTTGAAAATGCTATATACCGTAGGGCCTCCGGAATACGGGTCCGGTGTTGGCGTTCAGCTAACAAAAGAAGCGCTTAATTACGATTTATTGCCTTCAAATGACGAGGGGACTTCCTTTCAGGAGAAGATAAAGGCAGGTTTTGAGGAAGCCTTATATAGAGGACTTGATGGCTTTGGCGGACTGTCTTCTGTATTGGTTGCAGTGGGGGAGCAACTCAAGCAGCAGTCGGGAAATATCAGTATTCGCTCTCTGTTATGTCGGCCTAATGCTATGTTCCGTGTGATTAGAGCGCTAGTCAAGAGTAAACTGGCGCGCCGTTCTATCCTGCCTAAGGATTTATGGTCGGTCAAGCTAATTGGTGGTGGTGGAGCAGATTGCGCCGTTTTTGGGAAAAGGGTTAAGGAGTTATGGGGGCGACGCCCTCTGGAGGCATATGGTGGGACAGAGGGAGGACTTCTTGCTACCCAGACCTGGGATTACGAGGGCATGACTTTTATCCCCAGCCTTAATTTCTTTGAATTCATACCTGAAAGGGAATGGTTCAAATGGCAACTGGACCATTCCTATCGGCCGAAGACCGTTTTGTTGGACGAGGTGAAGGCTGGTGAGGTCTATGAGATAGTCATCACCAATTTTCATGGTGCTATTATGACAAGGTATCGGGCTGGTGACATGATAAAGATAAGCTCGCTGCAGAATGAAAAACTCAATATCGATATTCCACAAATGATATTTCATAGCCGGGCTGATGACCTCATTGATATTACTGCTTTTGGTCACTTGACGGAAAGAATAATCTGGGAAGCCATTGAGGCCACCGGCGTTCCCTATACTGATTGGACAGCACGCAAAGAAGTGATAAAAGACAAACCTATATTGCACCTTTACCTTGAACTCAAGGATAATTCCATCTATAGCGAACAAGCCATAGCGGCGGCAATATATGAAGAACTGATAAAACTGGACAGTGTGTATCACTACAATATTTATGGCGCTTATGGCGACCCGGAAACTGTGCTTGGTTCGAAACCTGTAGAAGTTACCTTCCTTCCCCAGGGTGCCTTCCTGAGTTACATTGCTGAACGGCAGGCTGAGGGAGCTGCCCTAGGTCACTTGAAGCCGCCGCATATAAATCCCTCGGAAAGAGTTCTTACTTTGCTAAGGGCTCCCAAGGTTGCAGTGGAAGCTGAGCCGGTAGCGGAAGGCGAACGGGTGGAGGCTCAGTAAGGCGAAGCCATCTGGGGCTGTGCTGCAGGCAAAACAAAGCGGTTCTGTCTAGGTGAAGAAAGGGCGAGGCTGAAACCTCGCCTCTTTCGTTTATCAGTCCCAGCTTTTCCTAGATTCTTCTCTGGTAGCCCCGAATATCAGGAAGGTGGATTTTCAGGCTCACCCTTCCGCCAGGGGAGCAGGCGCTTCGGGAAATAAGGTACTTCTTGGGCCTTACCAAGGTCCTTCTTGACAGCTAGCAAATTTACGGCAATAATAGCCTCAGCTATGAATACGCATATTTTAATTCCCTTGGTTGCTACCATTGCTTATATTCCGCTACTGGTCATTTTGCTGGCTAACCGCCCATGGCAATCACGACAGAGGCTTTTCGTTCTGTTTCTAATGCCAGCCATGCTTTGGAGCGGGAGCGATGTATTCTTCCGCAGCGATTTCTTTGTGGCGGACAAGCTCCTGCTGGTCAAAATTGTCCTTTGTGCTGCTATCTGGATGATTGTTCAATACCGTTATTTTCTGCAATCTTTCTATAAATCAGAAGTAGCCAAGAAGCCCTTTGCCTACATCGTTCTGGCGGCCTTCATTGGCCTGGTGGTGATGGGCTATATTCCCCGCGGTATTACCGTTACCACCACTAACATCCAGGTTGACTATGGTGTTTGGATTGCTCCGGTTGCTGCTATCCTTTTTGTTATGATTGGCAGGGACGTATACCATCTTATACGGAAGCGCAAGGTCTCGGCAAACGCGGAAGAGCGTAACCAAATTGTCTATTTGTTCGTAGGACTCGCCTGTTTAGCCGTTTTTGGCTTCATTACCTTCCAGTTTGCTGCGCAGGGACATCCATTGAGCCATATTGGCAACTTCTTGAATGCCTGTGTCTTAACCTACGCCGTTATAGCCCACCGTCTGTTAGATATCAGAATTATATTTCGCCGGGCTCTGATGTACTTCGGCCTTTATGGTGGTGGGATTGGCATAGTCTTGCTGTTTTTTTTCCTGGCTCACCTGGGATTTGGCTTTGAGCCTGACTTTGCCACCTTAGTGCTAGCCGTAGGTATAGGAATTCCGGTTGTCTTCTTTTTGGCTTACAAAGTGCGTGATGTCCTGCAAAGGAAGGTGGAGGAAGCTTTCGTCGGGGAAATGTATCCCTATCGCAGGCAGTTATCTGAGTTCGTCACCAAGATACACAATATTCCGACATTGGAGCAGTTCGGCAGCGAATTCATATCCTTGCTCGCTCAATCTATTGACTGTCGGAGGGCTTGTTTGCTTTTGCCCCAAGTTGGAAATGGAGGTTTTAGTGCCCGATTTATCTATCCTCCTGTGGAAGATAATCCTATGAATAAATTTAAACTAAGGCAGGATAGTCCTGTCCTGACCTGGCTGAAGCAACAGAGCACCATACTACCGGGAAGAAATCTCAGCATATTTCCTGAATTCCAATCCATGTGGCAGGAGGAAAGGGAGGAGGTTCAATCAGCAGATGTGGCGATATTTGCCCCCTTGATGAACAGGGGTGAACTTGTAGCTATTTTGGCGGTAGGTGAGAGGAGAGGCGAAAAGCTCTATGCTGTGGAGGATATTGATTTATTGGAGTCTATCGCTGCCAGAGTGGCAGCGGGCATGGAGAAGGAGTATTTCCATGAGCAATTGCGAGAGCAAGACAGAGAAATAACCCTGATTAACCGGTTGACCACAATAATAACCTCCAGCGTGAGCATAGAGGAGATATTCGAAGGTTTTGCCCAGGAATTAAAGGAGGTGGTCGATGTTGATTGGGCGACAATTGCTTTGATTGATGGAAGTGACCTTCGTTTCTCTGGTCTATCCAGCACCCTGGGTTCTCCCTGGCAGAAAGGGGAGAAGATACCGCTTAAAGGGACAGCCACGGAGTGGGTATGCCTGGAGAAGAAGAGCTTCTATGAAGCTGACCTGGCACGATACCACAAATTCTGGACTGGGGAGTATCACTTGAAGCAAGGAATTCGCGCTATTGTCTACTTGCCCTTGACCATAAAGGACCGAAATATCGGCACTTTGACTGTGGCCAGTCGCCGCCCAAATGCCTACAATCCCAGGCAAATAGGACTCCTGGAACAGGTAGCTTTGCAGATTGCTACCCCAATTGAGAATGCCCAACTTTATGCCCGGGCGGAACAGAGGTCCCGTATTGATGAACTCACCGGGCTATTCAATCGGCGTCATTTTGAAGAACGGCTCAAAGAGGAGATTGCCCGGCATTCTCGCTATGGCGATGTGTTTTCTATATTCCTGCTGGACCTGGATAACTTCAAGACCTACAACGATATATATGGTCATCCCTCCGGCGACAATCTTCTGAGCCAGATAGGGAGAATTATCAAAAGCTCTGTCAGGGATGCCGACCAGGCTTTCCGCTATGGCGGCGATGAATTTGTTGTCATTTTGCCCCAGACAGCTATGGAGAATGCCCGCGTTGTAGCTGAACGACTTCGGGAGCAGATTGCCAATGAGATGGCGGAGAAGGAAGTTGCTGTGACCTGTAGCATTGGTCTGGCCAGCTACCCTTCGGACGGAGTGATATCTGGAGAGCTTGTTACCGTGGCTGATACTGCTCTTTATTATGCCAAGCGGACTGGAGGCAACCGGGTCTATCTTTCCTCCAAGATTTTGTCCGAGCCGTTGGATGAGGCGGGGGTCTACGCCAGGCGTAATGGTTTGAGCGCTGTTTATGCCTTAGTCTCGACGGTGGAGGCTAGAGATCACTACACCTACGGTCACTCCAGGAAAGTCAACACTTACGCTGTAGCTTTAGCTGAATTGATTGGGCTATCGCCTGACGAGGTATCTAAAGTGAGTACTGCTGCCTTGCTTCACGACATTGGCAAAATTGGCATTCCCGATAAGATACTTAACAAAAAGGGGAAGCTTAGTGCAGAAGATTGGGAGGCGATCAAATCTCATCCTAGATTAGGGGCAAACATCGTTGGCAATATACCCAATCTGGTTCCCTGTGTAGGTAGCATTTTATATCACCACGAAAGGTGGGATGGTGGTGGTTATCCTGAAGGGCTCAAAGGCGAGGAGATTCCCATAGAAGCCCGCATTCTCGCTATAGCTGATACCTTTGCGGCCATGACTTCTGCCCGACCTTATCGCCCTGCCTTGCATACTGAGGAGGTGATAGAAGAGCTCAGGCGATGTGCCGGGTCGCAGTTTGCCCCTGATTTGGTAGAGGTATTCATTGGCATTATCAAGGCTGGTCTTCCCGAGGGAGCAGGAGCGGGTCAGAATCCGTCTGGTGAACCACAAGGCCTGAAGCCAAATACAATATAGTAGGGCAAACCTAGTAATATGTCCAAAGGCGATAATAATTTAGTAGCTCTGTAGATTGTGGCTTCGGCTCTATAGGGTGGAGCTGAGGCTTCGCTTCTGTAATCGACTGAATATGTACTACAATTCTTCTACAGCCAAAACCCCTTAAAAGCTTCCTGTTTTCCTTATGTTTCCCTCCTTGACGATACCTCATAGCTTCAAATAGAACTATCTTCTAGAAGATAATCTCTTCCCAAGTTAACCCAAGCCCTGTCATAGTGTCTTTAAGCTAAAAATTAGCTGTGAGGTGTAGTTATGACTAGATCGATTGACTTATTGCGCCAGGGCAGAAAGGAAGAGCTATGGCAGATGTGCTGCGGCTTTATTGACCTCAGTCTGGAGCAATTTATGACCATCCAGAAGAGGCTGCTTTTGGAGCAAATTGAGCTATTAAAGAGCTGCGAGCTGGGCAGGAGGGTGATGCGTGGGGTTATGCCTGAGACAGTGGAGGAATTCCGGGAACAGGTACCATTGACCACTTATGCCGATTACTTGCCCGAGCTTGTGGAAAAAAGGGAAGATGTGTTGCCGGCAAAGCCTGGCATGTGGGCGCATACTGTGGGTAGGGCTGGGGAGTATACCATCAAATCGGTACCGTTATCTGAGTGGTTCTTATGTGAGTTTGAGCGGGTGGCTGGTGGTGTTGGACTTCTTGCCTCTTGCAATGCTCAGGGTGATTTTCTGGTGAAAGAACATTTGAAAACCTTGTCCCCTACAGGGTCTCAAAATTACGGATCAGGCGTCGTGGGATACATGGTGCAGCGAGCACTCGGATGCGACGTCTTGTCTTGTAATACAGAGGGCATGCTATTCCAAGAGAAGGTCAAAGCTGGTTTTGAGGAGGCTTTATATCAGGGACTCGATGCTCTTGGCGGTTTAACCTCTGCTCTAGTTTATACTGGCGAGATATTTAGGCAAGGGACACTAAGTGTAGACGCCCGTTTTTTATTATCTCACCCCAAGGCATCTGCTCGCTTAACAGGAGCGTTAATCAGGAGTAAGCTGGCTCGTCGTTCCATCTTGCCTAAAGACCTGTGGTCGGTCAAGGTAGCATTGGGCGGTGGCACCGACAGCGCTATTTTTCAGAGAAGGGTGGAGGAATTGTGGGGAAAGCATCCTTTAGAGCTATATGCCGGCATTGATGGTGGCATTTATGCCACTCAGACCTGGGACCATGAAGGTATGACTTTTATTCCCAACCTCAACTTCTTTGAGTTTATCCCCGAAAGGGAGTGGTTCAAATGGCAATTAGACCATTTCTACCAGCCGAAGACCGTCTTGCTGGATGAGGTAAAACCCGGTGAGAATTACGAAATAGTCATTACCAACCTTCATGGTGGCATTCTGACCAGATATAGAATTGGCGATATAATCAGAATAACCTCCCTCCGAAATGAGAAGTTAGGCATTGATATTCCCCAGATGGTATTCCACGGCAGGGCCGATGACCTTATTGATATTTTTGGTTTTGGCCGACCCACCGAGAAGATAATCTGGGAGGCAATTGAAAATACCAACATTCCCTATGTGGACTGGACAGCGCGTAAGGAAGTAATCGACGACAGAGCGGTATTGCATATCTATATCGAACTTGAGGAGAATTACATAGCCAGCGAGCAAGGTGTGACAGCAGCAATATATAACCAACTTAAGAGATTAAATAGCAAATACCGCTATAACATTTATATAATTTACGGCGATGTGCAGAGTGTACTCAACTTAAACCCTATAGAGGTTACTTTGCTTCCCCAAGGTGCCTTTTCCAATTATGACTCTCAGCGGCAAGCTGAGGGTATTGATATAGGTCACCTGAAGCCGCCGCATATTAATCCCTCTGACGAAGTTCTTTCCCTGTTGGTAGCTCCAAAGGTTGCGGTGGAGGCTGCGCCTGTAACCAGAGGCGAACGGGTGGAGGCTTAGTAAGCCGAGGCAACCTTGGGCTGTCCTGCAAGCAAAATGAAGCAATTCTGTCTTTATGTAATTGTTGCGGCATTTTATGCCTCATAAGGGCAAAGAAGGGCGAGCTTTTCCTCGCCCTTTTGTTTATCACTCTAAGCCTCTCACAGATTCTCCGCCTGCAGCCCAGAATGATGAAAGGGCGGACCTTTGAGCTCGTTCCCACATTGGGAGGGTATATGACTGAGAACACCTGGTACTTTTTGGGGTACTGCTTTAGTCCCTCTTGACAGCTTGTAAATTTATGTCAATAATAGCCTTATAGTACAGGGGTAAAATTGTGAACGTCCATGTTTTAATTCCCGTAATTGCCACGATTGCTTATGTTCCTTTATTCGTCATCTTACTGGTCAACCGACCATGGCAACGAAAGCAAAGGCTTTTCTTCCTATTCTTAATTCCTGCCATATTGTGGAGCCTTAGTGACATTTTCTTCCGCAGCGATTTCTTCATGCCACATAAACTCCTTCTAGTTAAAGTTGTTATTTGCATTGTTATATGGATGCTAATTCAACTTCATTATTTTATCTGCTCTTTCTACCAGTCTGAACGCATCAAAATACCATTGGCTTATCTTTTCTTAGTAGGCACCGTTGCTTTGACATTGCTAGGCTATATCCCGCGAAGCATTGAGATTGCTGCTGGCGGTATCAGTGTCGATTATGGTATCTGGCTCACTGTTATAGGCATCGCTTTTCTCTCCATCGTAGGTGTCAAGGATATGCTTTATCTGCTGCAGAGTCGCAAGATTTCGCTTGACCCGGCGGAGCGTAATCAAATTGTTTATTTGCTTGCTGCTATTGGTGTCTTAACAGTTTTTATAGTCGGCTCTGTCACTCCCCGCGGAGGTGAGTATCCTGTTAGCCATATTGGAAACCTTATCAATGCCTGTATCTTAACCTACGCTGTTATAGCCCATCGTCTGCTGGATATCAGGGTGATATTTCGCCGGGCTCTGATGTACTTCGGCCTTTATGGTGGGGGTATTGGCATAGTCTTGCTGTTTTTTTCCCTGGCACACCTGGGATTTGGCTTTGAGCCTGACTTTGCCACCTTAGGGCTAGCCGTAGGTATAGGAATTCCGGTTGTCTTCTTTTTGGCTTACAAAGTGCGTGATGTCCTGCAAAGGAAGGTGGAGGAAGCTTTCGTCGGGGAAATGTATCCCTATCGCAGGCAGTTATCTGAGTTCGTCACCAAGATACACAATATTCCGACATTGGAGCAGTTCGGCAGCGAATTCATATCCTTGCTCGCTCAATCTATTGACTGTCGGAGGGCTTGTTTGCTTTTGCCCCAAGTTGGAAATGGAGGTTTTAGTGCCCGATTTATCTATCCTCCTGTGGAAGATAATCCTATGAATAAATTTAAACTAAGGCAGGATAGTCCTGTCCTGACCTGGCTGAAGCAACAGAGCACCATACTACCGGGAAGAAATCTCAGCATATTTCCTGAATTCCAATCCATGTGGCAGGAGGAAAGGGAGGAGGTTCAATCAGCAGATGTGGCGATATTTGCCCCCTTGATGAACAGGGGTGAACTTGTAGCTATTTTGGCGGTAGGTGAGAGGAGAGGCGAAAAGCTCTATGCTGTGGAGGATATTGATTTATTGGAGTCTATCGCTGCCAGAGTGGCAGCGGGCATGGAGAAGGAGTATTTCCATGAGCAATTGCGAGAGCAAGACAGAGAAATAACCCTGATTAACCGGTTGACCACAATAATAACCTCCAGCGTGAGCATAGAGGAGATATTCGAAGGTTTTGCCCAGGAATTAAAGGAGGTGGTCGATGTTGATTGGGCGACAATTGCTTTGATTGATGGAAGTGACCTTCGTTTCTCTGGTCTATCCAGCACCCTGGGTTCTCCCTGGCAGAAAGGGGAGAAGATACCGCTTAAAGGGACAGCCACGGAGTGGGTATGCCTGGAGAAGAAGAGCTTCTATGAAGCTGACCTGGCACGATACCACAAATTCTGGACTGGGGAGTATCACTTGAAGCAAGGAATTCGCGCTATTGTCTACTTGCCCTTGACCATAAAGGACCGAAATATCGGCACTTTGACTGTGGCCAGTCGCCGCCCAAATGCCTACAATCCCAGGCAAATAGGACTCCTGGAACAGGTAGCTTTGCAGATTGCTACCCCAATTGAGAATGCCCAACTTTATGCCCGGGCGGAACAGAGGTCCCGTATTGATGAACTCACCGGGCTATTCAATCGGCGTCATTTTGAAGAACGGCTCAAAGAGGAGATTGCCCGGCATTCTCGCTATGGCGATGTGTTTTCTATATTCCTGCTGGACCTGGATAACTTCAAGACCTACAACGATATATATGGTCATCCCTCCGGCGACAATCTTCTGAGCCAGATAGGGAGAATTATCAAAAGCTCTGTCAGGGATGCCGACCAGGCTTTCCGCTATGGCGGCGATGAATTTGTTGTCATTTTGCCCCAGACAGCTATGGAGAATGCCCGCGTTGTAGCTGAACGACTTCGGGAGCAGATTGCCAATGAGATGGCGGAGAAGGAAGTTGCTGTGACCTGTAGCATTGGTCTGGCCAGCTACCCTTCGGACGGAGTGATATCTGGAGAGCTTGTTACCGTGGCTGATACTGCTCTTTATTATGCCAAGCGGACTGGAGGCAACCGGGTCTATCTTTCCTCCAAGATTTTGTCCGAGCCGTTGGATGAGGCGGGGGTCTACGCCAGGCGTAATGGTTTGAGCGCTGTTTATGCCTTAGTCTCGACGGTGGAGGCTAGAGATCACTACACCTACGGTCACTCCAGGAAAGTCAACACTTACGCTGTAGCTTTAGCTGAATTGATTGGGCTATCGCCTGACGAGGTATCTAAAGTGAGTACTGCTGCCTTGCTTCACGACATTGGCAAAATTGGCATTCCCGATAAGATACTTAACAAAAAGGGGAAGCTTAGTGCAGAAGATTGGGAGGCGATCAAATCTCATCCTAGATTAGGGGCAAACATCGTTGGCAATATACCCAATCTGGTTCCCTGTGTAGGTAGCATTTTATATCACCACGAAAGGTGGGATGGTGGTGGTTATCCTGAAGGGCTCAAAGGCGAGGAGATTCCCATAGAAGCCCGCATTCTCGCTATAGCTGATACCTTTGCGGCCATGACTTCTGCCCGACCTTATCGCCCTGCCTTGCATACTGAGGAGGTGATAGAAGAGCTCAGGCGATGTGCCGGGTCGCAGTTTGCCCCTGATTTGGTAGAGGTATTCATTGGCATTATCAAGGCTGGTCTTCCTGAGGAAGCAAAAATAGGCCGGGGCCCACCCGGTGAAGCGCCAAGCTCAAAACCAGATACAACGTAGGGCACACTCGTAGCCCTGCCAATCGAGGTCTGTGCGAGGATAAAGCCTCGCTCTACCTTACTAGATACCCTTAAGGTCAGGAGCAAGCCGTCGAGCAATGCTGAGGTCTCGAGATTTACACCGGTTAATCAAAGCCGAATACCTTCTTCCCGGGCCTCTAAGCATGAAGTGGGATGAGCCTGATAAGTATGTCATAGCAGCAATGTGATATCTAAGTAGAGTTAGTAAAAGAAGTAAAGAAGGAGTCAGGCTTCAATCCTCGCTCCAGTCTAGTTTTTCTAGTATGGCGGCCTAGGTGTTTGAGGGATTTCCAGAAGTTGTGAGGCTAGTTCTTTACCAGAACGCATATGTTGCGCGAGAAGTTCCTTATTGGGGAATGATAGGACTTCTCTGGGGACATCTTGATGATTTTCAAGCCGGCTTTGCTCAGTAGCCTTCTTAGCTCACCATAGGAGAAGAGGTGATAATAGCGGTAGACTGTTTCTCCTTTCAGCCTCCAGGGCACTTGTTGCTCTTTGGATTTTAGCCAGAATCTTGGTTGCCCATGGTTCCATACGGTTAGAAAGGCCTCGCCCTCAGGTTTTAATACCCGTTTTAATTCTATAAACGCCCTCTCTCTTTCCTCTTTTCCTTTGATATGGTGGTAAGTGGCCACTGATATTGCCCAATCGAATGTATTATTGGGGAAGGGCAGGAACAAGGCATCAGCGGCTATTAGGTTGACATAAAACTTAAACTTAGCAGAATATCTCAGGGCTTGCTTGAGCATCCCTGGGGAAGAATCTAGTCCCCAGAGTTCAAAGCCTTGTGTAAAGGGCAAAAAGTCTGGTCCGTGGGCGCAGCCCACATTTAGCAGCTTTCCGCTCTGCCATCTTGTTGCCAGCTCCTCTAGCTCTTCTTTCAGCAAAGGCCAATGCCTTATGCGATACCAGCTTTCAGCTATTTGGTCGAAGACTTCTCTATTTGTGACCACAGATTCACTCTGCTAAACTGTAGCATATTGACATAAGATGGTGCAGTATGGCTGTCTGGAGGAAAGTAAATTTCGTCTGCTGTTAAGTTTAGCTTGGGTAGGAGTGAGGAGAACACAGCAAGAAGATGCAAGCAAAGTTGAAGAAAGCGTCTCGAACTATTTCTGGAGTGACGCCTGTTGCAGTTATGGCCAAGCCGTTTCCCTGCCCGGGCAGATGCGTCTATTGTCCCAGCTCTCCTGAGGCGCCGAAGAGCTATACCCTGGAGTCTCCAGCGGTTCTCCGAGCTCGAAGTTGTGGCTTTGATGCTAAAAAGCAGGTGGAGACCAGACTCAGGACACTGGCTGATATGGGGCATAGCGAAGACAAAGTGGAGCTTATCGTTATGGGGGGTACATTTCTAGCTTATCCCCGTGAATATCAGTATCAGTTTGTCAAGGATTGCTATGATGCCCTGAATGGCTTTCCCTCTGCCAATTTAGAGGAAGCTAAGAAGGTGAATGAAAACGCAGAGCACCGCTGTGTGGGATTATGTGTTGAAACCAGGCCTGACTTTTGTGGGGAGGAGGAGATAAGGAGCATGCTTGATTTTGGCACTACCAGGGTGGAGCTTGGAGTGCAAACATTGGATGACGAGGTTCACCGCCTGACAAAGAGAGGACATGGGGTAGCTGAGGTTGTCTCCGCCACCAGGCTATTAAGGGATTATGGCTTTAAGGTTTATTATCACTGGATGCCTGGTTTACCGGGGTCAACACCTGAGCACGATTTAGAACTATCACAGGAATTGTTTGAGGATGAGCGATTTCGACCTGATGGGCTCAAGCTTTATCCCACGCTGGTGGTTAGAGGGAGCGAATTAGAAAGTTGGTATTTGGATAATCGCTACCAGCCTTATGATGATGACAGGATGATAGATTTGCTTATGGCTATTAAAGCTCTAATTCCCAAATATGTCAGGATTCCCAGGTTGATGCGGGATATCCCCAGCAAGTTTATCATTGCTGGCAGTAAGGACTTGGCTCTGAGAGGGACCGTTAAAAAGAAAATGGGGCAAGTGGGTCTTCTGTGTAGCTGCGTTCGCTGTCGGGAATATGGACATCGTCTGAGGGATGGCTGGGTGATTGGTGAGCCGTGGCTAGCCAGACTGGATTATGAAACTCATGGAGGGCAAGAGGTCCTCCTTTCCTACGAGGACGAGAATGAGACCTTATTTGGCTTGCTGAGACTGAGAATAAACAATGAGCCCTCGCCTGAGCCCTTCTCCTTCGAAAGAGAGAAAAAGGCGATTGTTAGAGAACTACATATTTTTGGTTCTGAAGTGCCCCTGGGAGGGAGGCTGGCGCAAGCTCCCCAACATCACGGTCTTGGGGAAAAGTTGCTTCGAGAGGCAGAGAGAATCGCCAGGGAGGAATTTAAGGCTGATAGATTATCAGTGCTTAGTGGTGTTGGGGCCAGAGAGTATTATCGCTCACTTGGTTATAGCTTAGAAAACGCTTATATGGTCAAAGAGCTTCGCCTTTAAATAACATGGTTGGCAGTAAAATAGGCTTAAAGGTATTGACAGTGAGGGCGTGTAACTGTATTCTTAAAAATAAAGGAGTACAAAGGAGGGACAAGAGATGGAGAGAACATGGAAGCCGACGACTGCGGGCATTCTGGATATTGTGGCAGGAGTCATAGGAGTGTTGCTCGGCGTAGGGGTTGCAGTTTTGGCTGAAATAATTGCATTGGCGGCAGGCGCATTTATTCCGGGATTACCTAGTGGTCCGGTGTTTGCTCTTCTCGGTGTGCCCCTGATCATACTGGGTGTAGTGGCCATAGTAGGTGGTATTTTTGCCCTGAGGAGAAGAATCTGGGGTCTGGCATATGCCGGAGGCATTTGCGCACTTCTACTCACCTTGATTTTAGGGATATTGTCTATCACATTTGTCTCATTGGGAAAGGGCGAGTTCGAATAGAGTCCATGGCTGTTTGACTTCGCCATAATCTTATATCCAAAACAGAAAGGAGGGATAAGAAATGGAGAGAACGTGGAAGCCGACGACTGCGGGCATTCTGAGTATCATTGCGGGTGTTCTTCAGGTGATTATGGGTATAGCAATTGCTGTACTCGGTGGCATTGGAGGTGCATTCATTGGGATGGGATGGTTGAGTGCCATTGGTGCTCCCTTAATCGTATTTGGGATAGTTGCTATAGTGGGTGGTATCTTTGCCTTAAGAAGGAGAATTTGGGGATTGGCGCTTGCTGGGTCTATCTGTGCACTCATCGGTCCTTGGATCCTCGGGATACCCGCCATTATATTCATCATCCTGGGGAGAAGCGAGTTCGAATAAATATTCTTTATCCCTGCTGTGGTGCCCTTCCATCTCTTCTAGAGGTAATCGCATAGGGCCTGGTGGGCGATTAAGGCTGAATTTACTTTAGCAGGTTATGTGAATCAGAGCAGCAACCTTCTTCTCTTGCCCGCTAAGATCGTTTAGCCTGGCTACAGCATCATAGGATGGCTGGACCAGTAAGTTCAGATTCTCTCCCTGAGCCCAGCTTTCTACATCGGGCGCTATGTTGGCAACGCTGTCGGTTCCGGTGCCAATAATTATTGTTTCAGGCTGGCCTTGGATTAATTCCTCGATTTCTGTTTTCTTAATTTTGTGGCTGCCAAACATTAGAAAGCCGCCTCTTCTCCTCTTCACAGTTCCATCAGCGAAAATCAGGACGTCTCGGCGATATTTCTTGCCCTCGATTACGATGGAGCCAAAGCTAAATTTCTCTATTTTAGCCACGAAATTTACCTCCCCTTCCCTCTGATTCTCTTGCCGCTCTGTAAATCGGCTCTTTGTTTGCTGCTCTGCTTCAGCGCTCTGCCATGCTTGAAACGGTTTAAGTTTATGAATCCTTTTGCCACGATTTCTTCCTCAAATAAAGCTATTCTTCAGCCTCAATACTGCCTCCTCAACGCTGCTATCCTGTGATGTGAGGCGTCTTATAGCTTGGTCTATTTTGTCGTGCTTGTAGCTATTATTGAGGTCGGCTAGCCTATCATAATAACCAGCCCGTTTCCCAAATTTGAAATTGAGCCTTTCCTCGTATGGCAAAGATAAATACTTGTTTATGATATCAAGGCATTTCTCCTTATCCTCGGGCATTTTGCCCTCAACTTCCATCAATAGGTTGAGTATATGGTCGCTCTTAAGATAGCTGGTAACCTGCAAGTTCTTGATGAAGACACTTATTTCTTCCACCACCTCATCCTCCGTTTGGAGCTCAAAATCTCC
Organism: uncultured Dehalococcoidales bacterium; assembly: GCA_964638975.1. Taxonomy (GTDB): domain Bacteria; phylum Chloroflexota; class Dehalococcoidia; order GIF9; family AB-539-J10; genus RBG-13-51-36. Next base: position 31,808 of record CAZXAJ010000019.1, on the reverse strand, counting down.
GTCCTGCAGCCTGGTCCATAAGGGCATAGTTGGAGAGACATGGAGGCTGCGCAGCCTGATATAGTCAGGGTCGATCTCGTTAACGACTCTGGCTGTTTCCCTGGCATGCTCTTGAGACATCTTCTTGCCTCCTAAGCCTGGCATGACATATTCACATAACGATATGCCTGCTTCCTTTACCTTCTTGCCCCCCTCGATATGGTTCTTGGCGGTGCACCCCTTGTCCATATAAGCCAGCAATGGGTCATAGCCAGTCTCCAGTCCAATGTGAATCCTATCTAGCCCTGCATCATTAAGTTCCTTCAACTCCGCTAACGACTTTCTGGCTGCCGTGTGGGACCGACCGTATGTAGTTACCCTATTTAAACTGGGAAAGGTTTTTCTTAAGAAGCTAATCACCTGAGTCAGCTCAGGAGTGCGCATAATTAAGGTATTGGAATCCTGGAGGAAGGCTGACCTGCCTCTTGTCCAGAGCCATAGAGCAACATTACGCACACATTGCCCATATTGAGGCTGATTATAGAACATGGCTGCCACTTCCCTTTCCCTGTTGCCATGGCCCATCTTCCAGGCCATTTCCTTAATACCATCGCTGATAGCCTTGACTGACTCAATATCCTTAATAATCTCTTGAACTGACCTGAGCTCGAATTTGGTGCCTTTGTATATAGGACAAAACTGACACCTGTTCCAGGGACAATTCCTGGTAGCCCTTATCAGCAGGGAGTTAGCCTCGCTGGGAGGCCTTATGGGACCTAGCTCAAAGGTATGGTTTAGCTTCTCTGTAGCTGAGTAACTTAGCATTCTGTCTATTCTAGTCTGTTGTAGGGAAATCGGCAAATGGACTTCCAGTTTCTCACTGTGATAACATCTGTAGTTTAAATGAGGCGATTTGAAGTAATCTCTTTTGATGCTGAAGGGACATTGGTAACGCCTGATTTCAGCCAGGCTATATGGCATGAGGCCATCCCCTCGCTTTACGCTCAGAAGAATGGAATCGACATTGCCCAAGCCAGGATGGATATTGTTGAGAAGTATGACAAAATCGGTGACCAGAGGCTGGAGTGGTATGACATTGAATACTGGTTTAGCTATCTTGACTTGGGTTCTTCTGAAGCAGTGATAAGAATGTGTCTGGACAGAATATCCTGTTATCCTGAAGTAACTGAGGTCCTTTCTTCCTTGGCCAGTGAATATACGTTGGTTGTTGCCTCAGGCACGCCATTGGAACTGCTGAATTTCTTATTGCAAGATATCAAAACCTACTTCGCTAATGTTTTTTCTTCCATCTCACATTACAGGCAGTTAAAAGGCCCTGATTTTTACCTCAGTATATGTGAAGAGCTAGGCATCAAGCCAAGCGAGGTTATCCATGTGGGCGATAACTGGCAATTTGATTTCCTCAATTCCCAGCAAGCTGGTCTATGTGCTTTATATCTTGACAGGTCGGGGAGAAACCATCGGGAATCTCTTAGTGATTTGACCCAATTAAAGGACCTTCTCCTGCCCTCGAAATAATGTGTTCCCCTTTTGGTCTTGGGATGGTCTACTCCAGGCCATCCAAGAAGGACTTCACATTCTTGCCCAAATCAGGAATATAGTAGCCGCCCTCAAGGAGGGCGAACCTCCGACCCTGGCAGAATTTAGCTGCTTCTTTAATCATACTGCCTATGCTTTTGTAGTCCTCAGTTTTGAGGCTTCTCCCCCAATCCATTTCGTAGGTATCAAATCCAGCGTTGACTCCAATGATGTCATAGCCTTTTGTTTTCTCTAGGCTTTCTCTTAACTCGGCTAGGTATCTTTGCCGTTCCTGGCATTCCATATTAAGAAATATGACATCCTTTCTGTCACCCAAAATATCATGGGTACCATTGCCATAATGGAGGTCGATATCTACTATTAAAGCCCTATTTAGCTTCTTTTGCTGAATTAACCTTTGAACAGCGATAGCCATATTGTTGAAGAAGCAAAATCCACCGTTGAAATACCTGCCAGCATGGTGTCCAGGAGGCCTTATCAGACCGAAGGCCGGCTCGGACAGAGCAATTTCCGCAGTGGTTATAGCTCCTCCAGCAGCTAAGCTAGCTAATTCAAAAACAGTCCTGTTCCCTTTGACTGAGTCTATTAGGGATTGCGTATGGACTAGGAGAAGGTCTTCTTCGTCAGCAGATTGGGGTAGGACAAATTCATAACCTTTCAGTGCTTCAGCGATGTTTTCTATTCGTCCTGCTTTGGCTGCCGGGTCATAGGCATAGACTTGCTTATAATTTTCGTGAAATACTATTTTCATACCTGATTATTCTACCACTTGGTGACTGTAAGTCACCAATATTTTCCAATATTGAGGCAAAAGGTAATTTAATGGTATGATAGCGGGAAAATCTCGGAGGTTATGAGTACCAAGCAATGGATAATCAATTGGCTGATGATAATCTTTTAGCCGAAAGTAACTCAAGCGATATGATTCGAGTAAGGCTTGAGGGATTAGCGCCAGAAAGGGAGCGAGAAAATGAGTGAAAAAGAGACCTTTGAACAGTTAAAGAAGTTGATTGTGGAGCTGTTGGAGGTTGATGAATCAGAAGTAGTCCCGAAAGCTTCATTTGCTGATGACTTTAATGCTGACAGCTTAGACCTTATTGAATTCATTACTGCGGTGGAAGACACCTTCAAAATTGAAGTCCCAGATGAGGATGCGGAAAAACTACGGACTGTTCAAGATGCAATTGACTACATAGAAGCGAGAAGCTAGCAGGTAATCACTACTGGAGTAAGCGTTCACATCTTTCACTGGCTGCTTTTGATGGTGCTGTCAGGGGTAGAAAATCGGATTAATAAGCTTTTTGGGGCTGGGGAATAAACTTTGAACAAAAATGAACAGAGTGCCTAGAAGAAGGGTAGTGGTTACCGGCATGGGTGCTGTTACACCTTTAGCCGCTGGTGTTGAGCAATCCTGGCAGGCATTATGCCGAGGTAAATCGGGAGTGGCCAGGATTACCAAGTTTGACCCCTCTGGTTTTAGGGTGCAGATCGCTGCCGAGGTGAAAGACTTTCAGCCTGAGGATTTTCTTGATAGGAAAAAGATTAGGAGAACTGACCCTTTTATCCACTATGCGTTAGCGTCTGCTCGCATGGCACTGGATGATGCTAGATTGATTATAAATGACGCTAATTCTGCTAGAGTAGGAGTGATAGTGGGGACATGTGCTGGGGGTATGACAACGTATGAGAAGAACCTTTTCGCCCTTCGGGATGAGGGGCCAGACAGAGTCTCTCCTTTCTTCATTCCCGCGTTTATGGCCAACATGGGGGCAGGGGAGATCTCCATGGCTTTTGGTGCCAAGGGACCGGGCAAGTGTGTGGTTACTGCTTGTGCTACAGGGAGCCATTCTATTGGTGATGCTTTCAGGCTTATTCAATATGGCGAAGTAGATGTCATGATAACCGGAGGGAGCGATGCCTACATTCTTCCCGTAGGCATTGCTGGACTGGATAGGATGAGAGCCATATCCCAAAGGAATAGTGAACCTGAGAAGGCAAGCCGTCCCTTTGATAAAAACCGTGATGGCTTCGTGCTGGGAGAAGGTGCTGGCATTTTAGTTTTGGAGGAAATGGAGTCAGCCATGAGAAGAGGAGCCAGAATTTATGCTGAGCTTGTGGGCTATGGCTCCAACATTGATGGCTATCATGTAACAGAGCCTAACTGGGAAAATCAAGCGCGCTGTGTTAAGTTGGCTTTGCATGACGCTGCTGTTTCACCTAGCGATGTTGATTACATTAATGCCCATGGAACAGCCACCGTTCTCAATGATTTATCTGAGACCCAAACTATAAAGGCAGCACTAGGAGAGCATAGCAGAAAGGTGCCCGTAAGCTCCAATAAGTCTATGATTGGTCATTTATTGGGGGCAGCGGGTGCGGTAGAGGCTATTTTTACCTGTCTAACTATCAGGGAGGGTATTATACCGCCTACTATAAATTATGAAACTCCAGACCCTGAATGTGATCTAGATTATGTCCCCAATGTAGCCAGAAAGGCGCAGGTAAACACAGCCCTTTCCAATTCCTTTGGCTTCGGTGGAGCGAACGCCACCCTTATCTTTAAGAAGTTCGAAGAAAAGTAGTTTAAAAAGTGCTGTGCAGACTATCCCACAACTCTGTTTCACTCTTAAATGCGCCCAACTTCGTGTACTTAACCATACCTTCGCTATCGATGAACAATGTAATTGGAATAGCTCCTCGTGGATTGTTGTACCTCTGGCAATAGCTCACGAAAGCTTTGCCATCTCTATCTAGTGCTACTATCATGGTTGGTTCATAGCCACCGAAGAAGTTTTGTACCCTCGCAGCACTTTCACCTACATCAACAACTATGACTTTTATCTCCCCTCCACTTTTTTGGGCTACAGCCTCAAAATAAGGCAGTTCCGCAGCACAATAAGCACACGTTGTAGCCCAGAAATTAAGCACCACCGGAGTCCCTTCTAACTCGGACAGAGTTACTTCGGACCCCGTCATAGTAGGCAATGTGAAGTCTGGTGCCCCGGGGGATTGTGGCGTTGGGTCCGGCGGACTGGAGGAATTACAACTCAGCGCGCCTCCAACTAGAGCAAGAACCGCGATAATAAGGGTTAGCATTATTAACCAAGTCTTTGACATCCTACTGGCCATACTGGTAACTTCCCGGGATAAGCCCGCCGAGATATTCTATATAACCGGTCAACATCAGAATTCCTATGATGATAAGCAGTGCCGCGGCTACTATAGAGGTGATGAAGGCGTGGCGACTAAGCCATCTGAGGTATCGCGATGCTGATCCTAACGCCAGACTGACGGCGATGAAAGGCAATCCTAGCCCAACACAATAAGCGAGCAAAAGGCGAATTCCTTGCCACGCTGTTTGTGAATTTGCTGCTAGGGCTAGTACACCCCCCAAAATCGGGCCAATACAGGGAGTCCAGCCAAGGGAAAATATTACCCCTATTAGCAAAGACCTCAGATAGCCTGTGCCTTCAGCCTTGGCAAAGTTAAAGCGCTTCTCATAATTGAGCCAGGGTATCTTGGTAGCAGCTACCAGGAATATGCCGAACGTGATTAATAGAGCACCAGCCACTTTTTCCAATACTCCCTCTGGCACCACAGCCCCTAATAAGCCAAGAGAAGCTCCTAAAGCAGTGAAAACCAGAGAGAAACCAACTATAAAGCTGATGGTATGCAGGAAGATATGTCGTCTTTCAGCAAGGTCTGGATTGAAAACTGATACACCAGCTATATTAGCCAGATATACCGGAACCAGTGGTAAAATACAAGGGGATAAGAATGACAAAACCCCCGCGGCGAGAGCCGCCAGGAAGGTTATGCTTGATATCTCCATACCCTCATCTATACCACGTAGTTCTTCCCTTTGCTTATCCTCTTTTTAGTATAGCAGTAATGCCGTAAATTCAACAAGGCAAATCTTTTGCTATCACACAGTATTTGATACAATAATTGACCCTGGGGCTGTAGCTCAATTGGGAGAGCGCCTCCCTTGCACGGAGGAGGTCAGGGGTTCGAATCCCCTCAGCTCCACCATTGTGGATAAAAGGTAAAACTTCTTCGATGGCCTTTCCGCCGGTGTTCTAACCAAAAATTGAACATGGTTTTGTCCTCGTAAGACAGGGAGACCACTCCGGTCTTTTCTATATTGTCTTAAGGTTGTAACACTTCGGTGAATTGTGCAGTAGTGGCGGATAATTTAGAATGACAAGAATTCATAGCCTTGGAGGGAACGAAAGATGTCAAATACTGAATATACCATCCTTGAATCGTGGCCCATGTTGAAGAAAGACTTGATCAGTTTCTTAAGCGATACTGATGCATGGGTGATAGCTGAATTAAAAAAAGCATGTGAGACTCGGGATTGGGATAAAATCAACAATGTAATTGATGTGATGGATTCAATTCACAACCTATCGCACTCACATTAGCCAAACTGAGCGAAGGATGGAGATTGCCTTGGGCCTTCCCTTGATAACATCCTGTTTAATTTTTATTCAGATAGGTTGACATAATCTCGCGTCTTGGGTACTCCTCTATAAAAAACTGAGATGCCATTTATTTGTAGTTGGAATGCTTCGTACAGGGTATAATGTAGACAACGAAGTTATGAAGCTAGTCTTTACCGACCTTGATGGCACCTTGCTTCACCCGGTCAGCTATTCGTATTCGGCGGCACTTGATTCGGTACGAAAGTTGCAGGATGCAAGGATCCCGATAGTGTTCTGCTCTGCTAAGACGATGGCGGAGCAGCAGGTGTACCGGCGAGAGCTCGGTATTAAAGGCCCGTTTATTATCGAGAATGGGGCGGCTATTGTGGTGCCGAAGGACTACTTCCGGTCCCCCTTCTCTTTTAGCCGAATAATTGATGATTACTTCATTATTGAACTTGGTGTTCCCTATGAAGAGGTAAGGAACAGGCTGGGAACGTTAAGTGAGGAAAGCAAAGCTGAAGTTACTTTCTTCGGTGATCTCAGCACAGAGGAGGTGGCTAAGGTAACCGGCTTGGACTTACTGATGGCGGGACTTGCCAAGCAGAGAGAGTACAGTGAAACGGTAATAATAAAGGGGGACAGGAAGTACCTGGAATCAAGCTTGGCAGCCATAAAAGAGGCGGGACTTAGTTACACATTTGGAGGGAAGTTCTACGAGGTATATTCGGGTGGTGATAAGGGCAAGGCAGTCACAATCCTAACGGAGCTTTTCAAACTCAACTTTGGCGATGTGTACACGACTGGTATCGGCGATAGCTTGAATGATGTTGAAATGCTAGCTGCTGTGGATTTGCCGATGTTAGTGCAGAAGGCGGATAACCGTTGGAATAAACTAAACGTTAGGAACTTGAGACGTGTCACCGGCATTGGTCCCGAAGGGTGGGCTAAGGCAGCTTCGGAGCTATTGGGTAGTAGTAATCAAGAGAAGTAGTATCATGGGGCAAGGTTCCTGGGGGTCTCCTGGTAGTCTTCTCACACACCTCTTTATCCAGCCAGCCCCAGTCGCTACCGCTGTTTGTACTACTGGCTTACATCAATCTATTCCGGTGCAAAAAACAAGAGCCCATATTTCAGCCAACACTATTAGAACTGGGAGCATCCTTTTTGACGCAAAATAGCCTGCGGAACAGGCAACAATAGCAAGCTGACCAAAGTGAAGAAAACCTACTATATCTGGAGGAGCTGGAGGAGTCGGAACTACCAAAATAACAATCACTTGATACCCCAGGAGTAGAAATACTCCCAACAATGTAGCCCAAATTTCATTCTTCGTTATCCACCCGTAAATTATTGGGACTGCCAGAAAGAGAGCAAGGGGACTAACAAACACAATCCAGGCAGTAAATAATGTGAGAGGAGAATCAATAATTATATCTATCCAGGACAAATCGGAAACCAAAGCAACAATCAACAGCGATAAGATAACTGCGAAACGTACTCTTCCTTTTCTGATATCAGCACTGCTTTTATCCATCTCTTATGCCTTCCTATCTCACCTCTTTAGGCTTCTTCCATTATGATCCTTTCTCATACAATTCCGTAATCTTATTGTATGATTCCTCAGGGTATATAGGCTGATTTTCATTAAATGCCACAATGCTCGGCATCTAGGGTATACTGAGTGCTAATACTAACACTGGGCGATTATTTTTAATATGTCCTTCTTTTCCATTTATGGTGAGCGTGTCGAACCATGAGCAGCAGCCATGATAAAATTAAGTTCCCCTTCGACAGGCTCAGGGTGAACGGGTTGCCAATAGCTCTCATGGCATTCTGTTGCGTTTGCCGTACCAATCATAGCTACGATTAAATTAGGGCTATCAGGTGAAATCCACACAGGATGCACATTACATCACAAGAGGATAGTATACAAGTGGACAATACAGGATGTTTACTATATTAATGTCAAGACCTTTTTTGGCGGAGACTTGACAGAACAGGTTCAGCCACCTAAAGTGAGAGTTAGTGAGTCGTGCCAAATTCACTAACGATGCCTGCAATATCTATGGAATCGGGATATGTTGCGCTATACCACTCTGGTGAATTAGAGCGTCGTGCGCAAGCACTCGAGGCTCGGCTGGCCTCATGCGATATTTGCCCCAGGGAATGTCGGGTTAATCGGTTACAGAATGAACCGGGTTATTGCCATTCGGGGTGTCTCCCCATAATCTCGGCGGTCTGTGTTCATCAAGGTGAAGAACCGGCTATTTCAGGGACTAGGGGGTCAGGGACGGTTTTCTTTGGCAATTGTAATATGAGATGCGTTTACTGCCAGAACTATCAGATAAGCCAGAACTGGAGGAAGCAAAAATCAAAGGAGATGGACTGTCATACCCTGGCTGAGAGGATGCTCTATCTTCAGGATGAACTGGGCTGCCACAATATTAATTTCGTCTCTCCATCGCATTTTGTTCCCCAGCTCGTTCGGGCCGTTCTGGAAGCAGTGCCTATGGGGCTTCGAGTGCCGCTGGTCTACAACACTAGCGGCTATGATTCTGTCCCTTCCTTAAGAGAGCTCGACGGCATAATAAGTATTTACCTGCCTGATTTAAGGTATGCCTGTGACAAATGGGCTAAGAAGTTCTCTCATACCCCGGATTATGTAGCACAGGCTCGTCGTGCTATTGGAGAGATGCATCGACAGGTTGGAGACTTGGTGGTAGATGAATATGGCTTGGCCCAAAAAGGACTGATAGTGCGACATCTTATTCTTCCCAACGGTCTAGCAGGCAGTGAGGAATCGCTAGGCTGGCTTGTTCGGGAGCTTTCTCCCACGGTGACCCTTAGCGTGATGTCTCAATATATTCCGGTGCACCGGGCAGCACGAATACCGCCGCTTTCGAGGACGATCTCAGTCGAGGAGCATGAAATGGTTCTCCGGCTGCTAACTGATTTGGGAGTAGAAAACGGCTGGGTGCAGGAGATGGGTGTGGCCGAAGAGTATCTCCCTGATTTTGAACGAGAGGGGCACCCTTTCTCTCCAGTTCCTAAGGGAACATAGGACTTTATATCTGGAAGAGTATTCCGTGACCACTAGATGAGGGCTAAATTTGGAAGCGTAGTCTCTATCTCGTAGCTTTTCTGGCCATCGTTTTGGCTGCATCTGGCTGTGGCGCTGGACCCAGTGATGTAAAGGCTCGCCTTAGTGAGGAGTTCTCGCTGTCTGTGGGGCAACGTGCCTTGATTGCGGGAGAGAATCTGGAAATCAGGTTCGACGAGGTGGCAGAAGATAGCCGCTGCCCGAGAGAAGTAACCTGCATCTGAGCAGGCAGGGTCACCTGTATGGTTGAAATCACGCAGGCGAGTGCCCTATAACGTATGGCACTGACCGGGCCCGGGCTGAGCGACGAATACTCTAGGGAGAGCTACGAAGGATATGACCTGATTTTTCGTGTGACCCCGTATCCTGAGGTAGGCAGGAAAATACTACCGGATGAATACCAGTTGTGTTCAACCGTCGGTAAGCTGCCCAAGATGATTCGTAGCCTAGCTGCTGCAAATAACCCACTCTGTCTAATTGGCCAAGCCAAGCTAGCATAGCCCCAGTTGACCATGTGTGGATGTTGCAGTTGGTGTGCTCTGAGGTTACAACAATAAGGTAGGACTAAGTAGAAAGACCAAAAGCTAGAATAGAAGTTCTTTAATTCAACCAATAGCTGGCTTATCGTAACTCACACAGCTGGCAATGCGATGGCGATTTTCCTCTACCGCTTAAGGCTAAGTCCTATATTTTGCCAAAACGGCGCTGGCGACGTTTATATTCAGAAAGTGCTTCCGCAACGTCTTTATGACCAAAATCAGGCCATAATACCGGGGTGAAGTAAAGTTCGGTATAGGCAGCCTGCCAGAGAAGGAAATTGCTCAGGCGGCTGTCACCGCCGGTGCGTATGAGCAGGTCAGGGTCGGGGATGCCGGCGGTATACAGGTATTGCGCGAACACTGATTCATCCATGTTGTCACCAGGAATACTGGCGCCAGCGATACGCCTAGTTGCCTGGACAATTTCATCACGTCCACCATAATCAAAAGCGAGGCAAAGTGTCAGCCCGGTATTATTTTTGGTTAGTTCGACTGCTAACTTTATTTTTCCCCTTAGTTTTTGAGAGAGCCTATCCAGTCTGCCGAGATGTACCAGTCTGATATTTTCTTGATGAAAAGCCTGAGTTTTCTGGTCGATCTTCTTTGCCAGAAGAGTGAGTAGGCCTCTGACCTCTATCCCGGGCCGATTCCAGTTCTCGGTGGAAAACATATAGATGGTGAGGTATTTTACTCCATAATCGGCAAAAGTCTTCACCACCGGATGAATATTCTCACTGCCAGCATTGTGTCCGGCAAGCCTGGGTAAACGACGTTTCTTTGCCCATCTGCCGTTGCCGTCCATGATAATGGCCACATGCTGAGGAGGGTAATTTGCCTGAGTCATGAACTAGCCTCACGGGAAAGGAGATGTCGGATTATCGGCAGAGGATGGGCCGAACTAGGTCTCAGGCTGGCCAGAATCAAGCTGCTGTGCCAATCGAAGGAAAAGTCATTTGAGTTGAGTAACCGCCTGGCCAAGCTGCCAGAATCCAGCATATTGAATATTCCCTCAATCTGGCGGTCGCTCAGTCTGGCATAAGCCCATCTGGCCCAGTAGCCATGGGAGAGTTCCTTGCCCATTTTCGCCTTCCATTGCTTTTGATAGCGCCCAAGTCGGTCTGCCGTTAAATTGTCACTGCTGAGAGCCTCATCGAGCACATTGACAGCTATCTGGGCACCAAGATGCCCAAAGTATATTCCCCCGCTGGTAGTTGGTTTTACATGCCCGGCAGCATCGCCAATAACGAGTACCCTGTCTCCGTAACTACGAGATAAAGTTCCTAAGGGGATGGCCCTTCGCTTAATTTCCACCTCCTGATTCATTATTCTACCCTGGCAGAAAGGGGTGAGGAGGAATTTTCGCAGATGTAGCTTGGCCCGCGATGTTGATAAAAGACCAGCGTATGCTTTGTTTGCTGAAATAGGCACAAGCCAGGCAAATGAACCTGGCGCTACTTCGTGCCCAAAATATACTTCAGGGTCGTCAAGCTTTCTTGTTTCGACTTCTGCCTGAGCACCGATGAGGAAACTCTTGATTCTGCCCAGACCTAGCTTCTGGCTCAGCTTAGGCCTGAATCCGTTAGCCAGGACCACAGCTCTGGCAGTGAATATCTCCCTGGCACCGGAGCATAAAGTCTTAGCTTGCATGTAGTCCTTTCCAGGCACAATGTCGATGACCTGGGAGGAGAAGAAATAGTGTGCTCCTTGAGATTGGGCTTTGGAGGCTATCGCTTCATCAAATAAAAGCCGGTCCACAACGTAAGCTTGGACCTTTTCAGTTTGCAGTCTTAAGCATCTTCCTGAAGGGGAGAAAAACTTTGCCGAGTTTGCCTTGGTCAATATTACATCTTTGCTGATGCCAAAGGAATCGAAACATTCAGTGCTGATTATTCCAGTGCAACAGACATCGAGTCCCGGCGCATTTTTCTGTTCAAAAACAGCCACATCATGGCCTAGCGAGGATAGTTCATAGGCGGCGTAGCTTCCGGCTGGCCCCGCTCCCACTATAATGACATCGTAAACTTGGCCTGACAATTCAGTGCCACCTTTCTAGGTTTCCGTCAGTCAAGGCTATTATATAATGTTAGTATGATTGTGGATAGATTTTAATCACCTTGCTTTTTGGGGGATTGTTGTCATTGAAACAAAGCTACGATGTAATAGTTGTTGGTGCTGGTCCTGCAGGGGCAACAATTGCCTACGAGCTAGCAAAGAAAGGGATAGGAGTACTACTTTTAGAAAAGGAGCGGTTGCCACGGTATAAGTGTTGTGCCGGAGGAGTTACTGCCAAGGCTGCTAAACTCCTGGATTTCGATATCTCTGAGGTAGCGGAGGATGTAATTTATGAGGTTTGCTTCACTTTCAATCTCGGCCGTCCTTATTTGGGACGGCATAATCGGCCGCTTATATATACGGTGATGCGCGATGCATTTGACCATTTTTTAGTGAGGAAGGCACAACAACTGGGAGCTGTGCTTCTCGATGGCCAAAAAGTAACAGAAATACGAATAAACGCTGGGTGGGTTGAGATTTCTACCGCTGACAGCATTTTTCGCTCCCGACTTGTGGTGGGAGCCGATGGGGCTTACAGCGTAGTAGCAAGGGAACTAGGTATGATAAGGAACATCGAATATGTCGTGGGCTTAGAGGCGGAACTCGTTGTGTCTGAGGAAGAGTTGGCAAAATGGAAGTCCCGGGCCCAGGTGGACTTGGGGTGTATTCCTGGGGGTTATGCCTGGGTGTTCCCCAAGAGTGATTATCTCTCAATTGGAGTGGGATGTCCTGTCTCCAAGGCAAAAAATTTGAACCATCACCACGAGAAGTTTCTAAACTTGCTAATCATCGGTAGTTATGCTGTCGCCAGATCTAGCAGTTACTTGATACCAACGTGTACAAGAGCTAGCCTTGTTCTGCAAGATAAGGCTTTGCTTCTTGGGGATGCGGCTGGGCTTGTTGACTCATTGACGGGGGAGGGAATTTATAACGCCATCCTGAGTGCCCAGCTTGCCACACCAGCGATTGAGAACTTCTTAGTGAGGAACAAAGTGGGGTTGCAGGATTACCAGCAGGCTGTAGAGGAGAAAATAATGTCTGAATTGAAGATAGCGCGTGTGCTATCAAAGATTTTGTTCCGCTTCCCTCATCTAATGTTTAGAATGCTCAGCCAAAGTGATGGAGTGTGGAGAGATGGGTGCGGCTTAATGTCTGGAGAGACAAACTATGCGGCTATCAAGGAAAGGGTAGGAGGATTTAGGGGTATATTTGCCCCCTTGTTTCGAGCTTAGCTTCTCTGTGCTTCACTGGTTTGAGAAGGCAGATAGGCCTGCTCTACAATCGCTTTCGCCTATCACTTTTCACCTACGATTTCTCGCTTAGAACCTTTCAGCTATTGATTTTTACCATTTTAGATATTAATCTTTAACCATTCAATTATCGCTCTTTAGGCTATCTGTGCGTACAAGGGGATTAAGGCACTTAATGATAGCCATTTCATGAATAAACAGATATTAAGAAAAGGAGCCTCTTTGGTATTAGGGATATCAGGGGTAGAATAAGTAGTGGGGAAGATGACATTGGTGACCATCAGTTGGCGTGTTAGACTTCTGGCTCACTCTCTGCGGAAGGGAAACACAAATAAGTACCTAGAATAGGAGATTAAGATGTCTAGGATATTAGACGAAATTAACGGTCCCAGTGATATTAAGAGTCTAAGCCAAGGTGAACTGGTTGAACTTTGTTCTGAGCTTAGGGGGTTATTGGTAAGCAGGGTTTGTGAAAACGGAGGACACCTGGCATCCAATCTGGGAGCGGTGGAGCTCACTGTTGCCTTGCATCGGGTATTTGACAGCCCAAAGGACAAGATAGTCTGGGATGTGGGACACCAAAGTTACATTCATAAGCTATTGACGGGAAGAAGGAAGCAATTTCCCTCTCTACGCCAGTATCAAGGACTATCAGGGTTTCCTGATAGAGATGAAAGTCCTCACGATGCTTTCACGGCAGGGCATGGCGGCACCTCTATATCAGCAGCTTTGGGCATGGCTCTGACTCGCGACCTTGTCTATGATGATCACCATGTGGTAGCTGTTATCGGCGATGGATGCTTTACCTGTGGCATGGCTTACGAAGCGCTGAATCACGCCGGGCATTTGGGCACAAGGCTTATTGTGGTACTCAATGACAATGGCATGTCTATATCGCCCACAGTGGGAGCGATAGCCAAGCGCCTGAATGTGCTGCGAACAAGCCGTCGCTATAAGAAAGCCAAGGAACGGACAGGGCAGTTGCTGGCTTTCCTGCCTGGAGGAAAGAGGCTGTACTGGGCCCTGCACCGGCTTAAAGAAGGGGCCAAAGCGGTAGTCATGCCCACCATGATATGGGAACAACTTGGCTTTACTTATTTAGGTCCTATAGATGGTCATAACGTTGGCGAATTGGAAACAGCTCTAACTCAAGCCAAGAATTACTGCAAACCGGTCATCGTCCATGTCTTGACTACTAAGGGCAGGGGTTACAAACCAGCAGAGGATGCTCCCACTGAGTTCCACGGTCTATCCCCTAAGAGCGAGGCCTTGGGCACAATACCTACTTATAGTCAGGTATTTGCTCAAACGGTTGCTAGCCTACTTAGGGACAATCCCAGGGTAGTAGTGATAACCGCTGCTATGGTTGAAGGCAATGGCCTATCTTCGGTGGCCGAAGAGTTTCCTCATCGTATCTACGATGTGGGAATTTCCGAGCAGCACGCAGTTACCCTAGCCGCTGGGTTAGCTACTCAAGGCTTCATACCCATTGTGGCTATATATTCTACCTTCCTGCAACGTGCCTTCGACCAGATATTACATGATGTTTGTCTCCCTGATCTGCCTGTTATTTTTGCCCTGGATCGCAGCGGCATTGTCGGAGAAGACGGCAAAACACATCAAGGGATATTTGATTTATCCTATCTTAATTTGATGCCTAATATCGTCATTTGTGCACCTAAGGACGGCAATGAACTTCAGAATCTGCTCTATACTGCCCTGAATACAGAGCATCCCATGGCAATTCGTTATCCTCGAGGTCAGGGAATAGGCGTTCCCTTAGCCACCAGTCCTCATCACCTACCTATAGGCAAAGCTGAGACAATAAGGCAGGGTAAAGATATGACCATGATAGCCATCGGTTCCACCGTCATGCCTTCTCTTGAAGCAGCGGAGCAGTTAGCTTTTTGGGGCATTGATGCTATGGTAATTAATGCCCGATTCGCTAAGCCCTTAGATACAGAGCTTGTTTTGGGTGTAGCCAACTACACCAAGAAGATGGTCATAATAGAGGAAAATGTTCTTAGCGGCGGCTTTGGTGCCGCAGTGCTGGAACTGATGGAAAAAGCTGGAGTATCCGGTGTCAAAGTGAAGCGGTTGGGCATTCCTGACGAATTCGTAACCCATGGAAAGCAAGATTCTCTTCGCCGTCTCTATCATCTTGATGCCTTGGGAATAGCCAGGGAATGCGCTGATTTCTTAGCTCACCATCTAAGTGGCCTTAATGCCCAGGAGTTTGTTAAGACAGAGAAACATATCTTGTATCCCGGTTAATGGGCAGCCTATTCGAAGATGGATGATTGCCCTGATGGGATGCGTCTAATAACATCCCCCGCTTTTTTGTTTAGCTTCTTAGTGCTACCTCAAAGTCGCCCGATGTATCATTTTTGCCCGCGGAACAAAATATTGTTTTTCTTCGGGGCTAGCAGCGGAGTTTGACAAATAGGTCTTTCTCTGCTATATTGCTTTGGTTTGTCTAGGATACGAGACCGATAAATCGGAGGTACTGGATATGCTAATTATAGGTGAAAACATACATGTCATAGCGAGAGTAGTGAACGATGCCATAAAAGCTCAGGATGCCAAGATAATTCAGGACCTGGCCAGACAGCAAGCTGAGGCTGGAGCTGATTATATTGACTTGAATTTAGGCTTCTGCAGGAAAGACCCAATGGTTATGGGATGGGCGGTGAATGTAGTCCAAGATGTGGTCGATATACCATTGTCTATAGATACTATGAACCCTATAGCTATGGAGGAGGGTCTAAAAGCTTGCAAGAAGAGGCCGTTGCTTAACTCTGCTTCGGGGAAGAGCGATTCAAAACAGGAAATGCTTCCACTAGCTAAGAAATATGACTGTGATGTGGTAATTTCAGTGATCAATGATAGAGGAATGCCTGCTGAGGGTGATTCAAAGTTGGATAGCATTATGGATACAGTGGCTTATGCCAATGACCTCGGTATTCCAAACGAGCGTATTTGGGCTGACCCCATAGTTCTTCCGGCAAGCACCGCTGGGGAGGGTCAAAAGAACGCTCTGGCTACCTATGAGTTTGTAGAGATGCTTCCAGAAGCTTTGCCAGGGATCAACTCCGTGGTGGGGCTTTCCAATATATCTAATGGTGTACCAAATGACCTGAGGCACCTTCTTAACCGTGTTTATCTTGCGATACTTGTTAGGAAGGGCCTCAGCGCGTCGATCCACGATGCTCTTGACGAGGAAATGACGAAAATATGCAAGGGGCAGGCCCTGAATATCGCCGACCTCATCTACAGGACGTTCGATGGGGAGGATATAGACCTCTCTTCACTTTCACCAGAAGAAATCAACTATGTTAAGACAGCCAAGGTACTTTCAGGAGAGGTTCTCTATTCAGATGCCTGGCTTGAAAGCTAAGGAGGGTAAAGAATGGAATATAAAGCGCCGGTTGAAGCGTACACAGGAGCTGTCAGAGAAGAGATTATTGGGACAGGGGACAAGCCCTTGAAGCTTGGAGGAGAAAATATTCTTTCTCTGCATCTTTTTGATGAGGGTTCGCTTCCCAATCCGCCAACCTTTGCTCTGGAGATATTGGATATGGAGCCTAAGGATTGGCCAGAACATTTGATTGAGCCGTTCAAGGACGTGATATCCGATCCAGTGAAATGGGCCAAGAAATGTGAAGGATTTGGGGTTGATGCAGTGAATATTTTCCTCTTAAGCACCGATCCTGCGGATAAGGATAGCCCTGCGGATGAAGCGGCAGCACTGGTAAAAAAGGTAGCTGACGCAATAAGTATCCCGGTGCTCGTGTATGGCTGCGGGGATGATAAAAAGGATGCCGAGGTTCTGCCCAAGGTTGCTGAAGTGTGCGACGGAATGAACCTTCTTATAGGTCCGGTGCTCAAGGAGAACTACGAGGTGGTGGGGAAAGCGATTTTAGACCATGGACACAAAGCCTGGGCTGAGAGTCCTTTGGATATCAATTTGCTTAAGGAGTTAAATGTAAAGCTGTGTCATTTCCTGCCTCCTGAGAGAATTGTAATCGATCCAGAATCTGCAGCGCTGGGTTATGGCTTTGAATATAGCTTCAGTCTTATGGAAAGGGTGAAGCAGCTTGCAGTAATTACCAAAGATAGCATGACGCAAATGCCCATTATTGCTAGTCTGGGCAAGGAAATTTGGAAGACAAAGCAAGCCAAGGAGAGCAAAAAACAGGGCTTGCTGTTTGAAGCGATGACAGCCTTAGGGCTCCTTATGGCTGGAGCAAATATCCTCGTCTTAAGGCATCCTGAGAGCATAGACTTGGTCAAAGAAACCATTGGAGGCGAACTATGGCAGAAGTAAAAGAAATAACCAGGAAGTTAGAAGAGATTCATGAGAAGATAAAGGCGGGGATCGGCTGGGAGCCGGTTGGTCCCACCCCCATGCCGGAAATTCCCGACCTCAGAAACTGGGATATGAGGCTTCTTAAGACGTATTCGCCTTGGTATGCTCCCTTCTGTGATTTGTGTTGCTTCTGTACCTACGGTAAATGCGACCTTACTGAGGGGAGAAGAGGTGCTTGCGGCATTGACATAGCTACGCAACAGGCAAGGGTCGTACTTCTGGCTTGCTTGATGGGATGCTCGGCTCATGCCGCTCATGGTGGGCACATTCTGGAATTCTTGATTGAGAGGCACGGACGAGATAAGAAGATAGACTTAGGAACATTTATCGAAGTAGAAGCACCAAACATAAGGACGGTTACAGGCCTGAAGCCCGAGACCTTGGGAGACCTTGTGGTAGCTCTGGACTATGTCTTCAAGGAAATTGCCCATCTTCTTGATTCCACGCATACGGGGCAGGAAGGAAGCGCTCTGGACTATGAATCGAAGGCTCTGCATGCCAGCATGCTCGACCACGTGGGGATGGAGATAGCCGATATTGCTCAGATCGTGGGGTTCGATTATCCCACTTCTGTTGCTGATACACCATTGGTGGAGATGGGATGGGGAGCAATAGATAAAAGCAAGCCCGTAATTTTAGTATCGGGACACAATCCAGCCACCTCAACGGTAGTGATTGACTACCTTCGGGAACACAACCTTGAAGACCAAGTAGAGGTCTGCGGCGTATGTTGCACTGCGATAGAAACAACGAGGTATTCGGATAAAGCCAAGATTGTCGGTCCTCTTTCCCGACAGCTTTTCTTCATGAGGTCAGGCATCCCTGATGTCATAATGACTGATGAGCAATGCATCAGGACGGACACGCCTCAAGAAGCAGCCAAGGTAGGTACAGCAGTCATTGCCTGTCTGGATAAGGCGATGTATGGACTTGAGGACGCTACCGATATGGATACAGAAGAGATAGTAAGGCGAATGGTAGAGGATAAAGAGCATTTCGCCATACTTGATTCTCAGAAGGCAGCTGAGGTAGCGGTTAGGGTGGCTATGAAGATTAGCCCCCAGAGGAGGAAGGAATGGGTGACTGAAGCGGAGGCTATAGAACTGGCTAAGAAATGCAATGATTGCGGCATGTGTGAGCAAGTATGCCCTAACCTTTTCAGTATCGGTGATGGCATAGTTGAGGTCGCCAAGGGCAACTTCGACCTGATAAGGGAGCAATTCCAGCGCTGTATTGGCTGTGGGAAATGTGAAGAGGAGTGTCCCCGCAATGTCCCTATCTTCAAGATAATGCAAATAGCAGCAAGCATGGAGACTTGGAAATGCAGGGCTGGACGTGGTCCGGTTATGGATACCGAGATAAGGAATGTGGGGGCACCTATAACCTTGGGCACAATTCCCGGAGTTATCGCCTTAGTGGGCTGCTCCAATTATCCTGACATAGATGATGTTGCCGATATGGTGGATGAATTCGCCAAGAGGAAGTACATCGTGGTGCTCACTGGGTGTGCTGCCATGGTTGCCGGTATGAAAAAGGATAAGGATGGCTTGACAGTGTACGAGAAGTATCCGCCCGATTTCGATGCCGGTGGGGTGGTGAATATTGGCTCCTGTGTTTCCAATGCTCATATTTCTGGAGCATGTATAAAAATAGCCAATATCTTCGCCGCCTTGCCATTGAGGGGAAATTATGAAGTGATGGCTGACTATGTCCTTAACCGGGTAGGTGCCTGTGGGGTAGCCTGGGGAGCAATGTCCCAGAAGGCGGCTTCCATCGGTACAGGGTTCAATAGATTGGGCGTTCCCGTGGTTTTGGGTCCTCACTCCTCAAAGTATAGAAGGCTGTATCTCTCAAGGAAAGAAGAGGATGATTGGAGAGTTATGGATGCCAGAAAGAGGGAGATAGTGGATAGTGGGGAGCCTTCCCCTGAGCACTTAGCTTATGTGTGCGAGACCAAAGAGAAGGCCATGCCGATGATTGCCAAGCTGTGCATAAGGAAAAACGATACTCCACAGGGAAGGGCAATAAAGCTAAACCATTATATTTCCCTATACAAGAAATATATAGGAGCTGGTCTTCCCGAAGACCTTCATCTCTTTGTGCGCAGAGATGCCGATATTCCTCTTGTTTATAAAAAAGAGGTGCGGGCATATCTACAGGAAATTGGCTGGGAGCCCAAGGAGCCTGTGGGGCTTCCTACCTGGATTGGCACCTATCCCAGCAAAGTTCCTTTGGATGCGGTGATACATTAAAAGGAGGAGAAAATGAGCGCAGTGATACCACATCATAGGGTAAACGTATTAACTGGAATAAAATCTGCCCGGTTAATCGAAGATGCCGAAGAATATGCCAATCTGATACAGAAGGCGAAAAGACCACTTCTTGTGGTTGGGCCCCTCTTGTTGGCGTCCACGTCTGATGGCAAGCTTCTTCTGGAATATGCCCTGGACATTGCCAAGGCTGGCAATATTCCTATATGTGCCACGGCACAGACCAAGGGGAAAATTACGGAACTTGGAGTAAAGCCAGACAGTGTCTACGATGCTGTGGAAATAGCAAATGCCCTTAAGGACTCCGATTGGAAGGGGGTTAGGAAAGAAGGGAATCACGACCTAGTGCTCTTCTTCGGGATAAGGACTGACCTTGGAGAGCAGACTCTTTCCGTGCTGAAGCATTTTGCTCCACACCTGAAGACCATGACATTGTGCAAATACTACTACCCTCATGCGAATTACTCCCTACCTAATTTCAAGAAGGATGATAAATGGCTTTCATTTCTGGAAAGCCTGATAGAGAATCTAAAGAAAGGAGGATAGAGAAATGGAAGGTGAGTTTCATGCGGATATAGGACCTCAATATGAAGGCGAGGTGATAAGAAAAGAAGACCTATATATAGAGTTTGGCGGGCCAAAGGTAGTAAAGTTCGAGCGGGCGACAGTCAAGCCGGCCGAGGAAATAGAGAATGAAAAAATTGAGATTATCGGCCCAGACATAGGTGATTTGCAGCCTTACGATGCAGAGAAGGGTGGTGGTAGCTATCCTATTGCCATTCTGGTAGATGTTGCTGGTGGGGAATTGGATAAGGATGCCGAAGCAATCATTGAGAGGAGAGTCCACCAGTTCACCAATATGGTTGAGGGCTTGTATCACATGAATCAGAGGCAGGACGTATGGATTAGGATGAGTAAAGACTGTCATGAAAAGGGCTTTAACTCCCTGCGGGAATTGGGAGAAATCTATCTCCTGCTTTTTACGTCGGAGATGTCAATCATCGAGAGCATCCAAGTTACTTTTATCACCGACGAGGCAAAGGTAAAGGAACTTCTTCCTGAGGCTTTGAAAGTTTATAGCGCCAGGGATGAGCGAGCAAGGACCTTGAATGATGAGGATGTGGATACTTTCTACGGCTGCGTTCTATGCCAAAGCTTCGCCCCAACCCATGTATCTATCATAACTCCAAATAGAATTGCCAACTGTGGAGCCATAAACTGGTTTGACGGCAGGGCTGCTGCCAAGATTGACCCTGAAGGTCCAATATTTGCCATACCCAAAGGAGAGCTCATAGACCCTATAAGGGGCGAATACTCAGGAGCGAACGTGGTGGAAGCCGAAAAGTCCCTGGGGACCTACGATAGAGTATATCTCTACAGCGCTTTTGAGCATCCCCACACCTCCTGCGGCTGCTTCGAGGCCATCGTCTTCTACATCCCTGAAGCGGATGCCTTTGGAGTTGTGCATAGGGAGTTCAAAGGCGAGACTGTGATTGGGCAAACCTTTTCCCATATGGCCGCTGAAACCTCTGGAGGGAGGCAGGTAGAAGGTAACCTGGGGACAGGTCTGGAGCAATTGAGGTCTCCCAAGTTCATACAGGCAGACGGCGGGCTGGCCCGGATAGTATGGATGCCTAAGGAGATAAGGGAAAGATACAAGGAAGCCCTGGATGCGAAGAAGCTCTATGACAAGATAGCCACAGAAGAAGACGTTAAGAACGTTGATGAGCTTCTGGAGTTCCTAGAAAAGGTAGGACATCCTTGGTTAGCAGGCGAAGTAGAGCTTCCAGTGTAAATGCAGGAGTTAAAATGTTAGTTTCAGAGTCACTACCTCAGTTTTGATTAAGGAGGTTTGTTATGCCCGTTTCAGGTTCCGAGATTGTAAAAATGCTCCCTGGGAAGAAGCCGTGTAAGGAGTGTGGCTTTCCCACTTGCTTTGCCTTTGCCATGAAGCTGGCATCAGGCGGAGCTACTGTGGACAAGTGTCCCTATCTGTCCGATGAGACGAAGGAGAAGTTGCTGGATCTTCTGGCACCACCGATAAAGCTTGTTACCATAGGCTCGGGGGAGAACGCTGTCCAAATCGGGAATGAAGAGGTTATATATCGACACGAGAAGACATTTGTCCATTCACCTGGCATCACCCTTCTCATCTCTGACAAAGAAGACGAAGCCAAAATCGAAGAGAAGATAAAGAAGATAAAGGAATTACAGTTCCCATGGGTCGGTGTAAACCTCAAAGCAGACCTTCTAGCCCCTTACTTTGAATCAGGGGACAAGAACAAATTTTTAGCTTTGGTGAAAAGGGTCTATGAATCAACAGACCTGGGCATGGTCTTAATATCAGAAGATACGGACGCCTTATTTTCTGCCCGAGACATATGCGCTGACAGACGTCCACTTCTTTATCCCATAACGAAGGACAACCTTGACGAGGCCATCCCGAAGATTAAGGCGAACCCTACTCCTATTGGCCTTCGTGGGGAGAGCATTGAAGATCTTGTTCCTCTAACTGCCAAGTTAAAAGACGCCGGGATTGAGGAGCTGGTTTTAGACCCGGGTTCTAGAAACCTCATGGAGGGAATAAGAGACCAGACTTTTATCAGGAAGGCAGCGCTGAAGCAGGGTTTTAGGCCTCTTGGTTATCCCACTATTGCCTTCCCTTGTTTCATAGCCAAGGATGGGCTGAAGGAAATAACAGTTGGCTCAGCATTCATAAATAAGTGGGCCAGCATCATTGTATTCTCTGATTTCGACCAATATTCGCTGCTTCCTCTTCTAGTTCAACGGCTTAATATTTATACCGATCCTCGCTTTCCTATGGCAGTAGAGGAGAAGTATTATGAGGTGGGAGAACCTGACGAATTCTCCCCGGTTCTTGTCACGTCAAATTGGGCTTTGACCTATTTCCTCGTATCATCGGCTGTCGAGACTACTAAGGTTCCAGCCTATGTCTGTGTTAAGGATGCGGAGGGGCTTGGTGTGCTTACTGGCTGGGCAGCGGGTAAATTCGGCGGCGATTCTGTAGGAGCATTTATTAAGAAATGTGGCGTTGAGGATAAGGTGAAGCACAGAAAGCTAATTATCCCAGGAAAAGTAGCGAGAATCAAAGGCGAGCTTGAAGATGCTTTGAACCTCGAATGGGAAATAATAGTTGGACCCAAGGAAACAACTGGAATAGGGGCTTTCCTTCCTGGATTTGCTAAGCAACTTAAAGGATGATTACAGAGGAGCAAATTGGCGAAGCAGTAGCTGAGATTTTAGGCTCGCATAGAAAAGAAAAGAAAAATCTAATTCCCCTATTGCAGGAAGTCCAGACAAGATTGGGTTATCTCCCTAAGAAAGCGATGCGGGAAATTGCTAGCTTCTTGGAGGTATCAGAGGTTGAGGTTTGGGGTGTTGCCACTTTTTATAATCAGTTTCGTTTTGTTCCTTTAGGAAAACACCATACCATGGTTTGTATGGGGACTGCCTGTCACTTAGCAGGGGGTAAACTTATTTTGGAAGCCTTGGAGCGTGAATTGGATATCAAAGTAGGAGAGACTGCCGAGGATGGCAACTTCAGCCTAGAAAGGGTGGCTTGTATTGGGTGCTGCATGCTGGCTCCAGTGGTAGTAATAGGGAAAAAGATCTATCCTAAGATGACACCTTTTAAGGTGGAAGAGGTTTTGATACCGTATAGAGAGGAAATTCAAAAAGAGAGCTAAAACAAAGTCAAAGACAAAAATTACTCAAATTGTTTCTGTAAGATGACTTTCGAAGAGATCAATAATAAGGCGAAGTCGGAATGGGAAGCTCTCCAGAACAGCAGCTATATTCTTGTCGGCACAGCTACTTGTGGCAGGGCAGCGGGCGCCTTGGATGTAGTTGATGCCTTTAATAGGGAGCTAACACGGCGAGGTCTGGAAGTCCCGATTATCCAAGTTGGTTGCATAGAGCTATGCTATGCTGATCCCTTGGTTACTATATCCAAGCCTGACTCTCTTCGCGTCGTGTATGCCAATGTAACTCCGGAGGTTGTACCCCGCCTTGTAGAAGGCTATGTAATAGGCGACGACCCTTGCCTTGAGCTTGCCTTAGGCACTCTTGAAGGAGGTGGCGAGGAAACAGTCTACATTCCAGAACTTTCCAGGTTTGAACATGAGCTTCGTCTTATACTGCGCCGCTGTGGCTACATCGACCCTGAGAATATAAACCACTACATCGCCAATGGTGGATATGCTGGTCTGGAGAAAGCGTTAAAGATGTCGCCTGAGGAAATAATTGGGGAGCTGAGGATAGCAGGGCTGCGGGGGCGGGGAGGGGCTGGATTCCCTACCCATCGGAAGTGGGAATTATGCTGTAAAGCTAAAGGTACGCCCAAATATGTCATATGCAATGCTGATGAAGGAGACCCCGGTGCTTTTATGGACCGAGTAGTTTTGGAAAGCGACCCCCATCAAGTTATCGAGGGCATGATTATTGCTGGCCATGTCATAGGTGCTAAGCAAGGTTATATCTATGTCCGTGCTGAATATCCTTTAGCTATTGAACGGGTGCAGATCGCTTTAAGGCAAGCTGGGGAACTAGGTTTCCTGGGAGATGATATCTTAGGCAGTGGTTTTGGTTTCCATATCGAGATAGCAGCAGGGGCTGGTGCTTTCGTCTCTGGTGAAGAAACAGCACTGATAGCAGCTATTGAGGGGAGGATGAGCACGCCTAGACCCAGGCCACCTTATCCTACAGAGTGTGGCTTGTGGGGCAGACCTACTTTAGTAAACAATGTTAAAACTTTTGCTAATATCCCATTCATAATTGAACGAGGAGCGGCTTGGTTTACCTCCAATGGCACTGAGGAAAGCAAAGGCACGGCAGTGTTCACCTTGGCAGGCAAAGTGGTTAATTCGGGACTGGCCGAAGTGCCTATGGGAACAACACTTCGCAAGCTTATTTATGACATCGGTGGTGGAATTGCTAACGACAAGCACTTTAAAGCGGTGCAGATAGGAGGGCCCTCGGGTGGGTGTCTCCCTGAAACCTTGCTGGATACTCCTATCGATTATGATTCTCTTCGCGAGGCTGGCTCAATGATGGGCTCGGGGGGTATGATTACCATGGATGAGGATAACTGTATGGTCGATGCTGCTAGGTTTTTTATTGATTTCTCTACTAAGGAATCTTGCGGCAAATGCACTATGTGTCGCTTAGGAACTTTGCAAATGCTACACATTTTGGAGGATATCACGGCTGGCCGAGGCAAAATAGAGGATATCGACCTTCTTCTAGCATTGGCTGAAGATGTAAAGGCAGGTTCGCTTTGTGGCTTAGGGAAAACAGCTCCCAATCCTGTCCTCACAACCCTGCGTTACTTCCGAGACGAATACGAGGCTCACGTCCTGGAGAAGTGCTGCCCGGCTAAAGTGTGTCCCAATCTTAGCGCTTACTACATCCTTCCAGATAAGTGTGAGAGGTCATGTGAGCACTGTGTCCTTACTTGCCCTACAGAGGCAATCAAAGGAGAGAAAGGGGAGATAAAGGTTATTGATCAAGAAAAGTGTGTTAATTGCGGCACTTGCATAGATGTCTGTCCCCCAGAATATGATGCGGTGATAAAGTTATCGCCTATTACTGAGCTTCCTATAGAGGAGGATGTGGCGGCTAAAGAAAGAGCCATAGAGCAACAGGCAAAGCAGGTGGCATAATGGCTTGGAGAATTGTTTGTACTGGGAGGGGAGGTGCAGGGAAATCAACGTTTGTCGCCTTGATTAGTAGGTATCTGAAGCCTCCATCTTTGCTTATTGACCTTGACCCCGACCTCAGCCTTGCTGATATGCTTGGATTTGATTTTCACAAGGAAGGGAAGAGGACCGTTTGCGAGAGCCTTTATGACGTCGTCGAAAAACGAAAAAGCGGGGAAAGCAGCCCTTTGATTACAACTCGGGATATGATGGAGTCTTCGCTGTGGAGCGAGTGTTTATATGAGGATGGGGGTTTTGACCTTATTACGTTGGGTACAAAGTTCACCGAAGGCTGTCTTTGCTTTCCAGACGAATTGCTCAGGAAAACCATGACTAAGCTGGCTGAGAACTACACTAACGTAGTAGTAGATTCACCGGCCGGAGTAGAGCACCTGAACCGAAATATTGTTCCAGTCATAAACGACCTGTTCGTCATATGCGACCCCTCTGAGAAATCATTAAAGCACATACCCAGAATAAAAAAGATCATGAAGGAAGTAGGGACTGAGTATAATCATTTTTATTTGGTAGCTAATCAGGAGTTCGACCAAGAAACAGAAGGATATCTAAGAAACAGCGGCGAGATTTACTTGGGCAAAATAGAATATGACGCCAATGTGGAAGACTATAACTTGAAAGGCAAATCACTCCTAGGATTACCGCTAGATTCACCTGCCTTAGTTTCGATCAAAGAGATTCTGACCAAAGCAGGATATCAGATTGAGCAGAAATGAAGGACGAACGTCTATGATTTTTATGTATGGCTATAAAGAAACAAGAGGTGGGAAGCTGATTTGCCGGTGGTGTGGGAGGGAGATGCTTTGCATGATAGGTTATGGCAAAATCGGGACAATTAGTAGAAAAAAGGCAAATAGGGAAGTATAGCAATATGGGTAGTGTGATTCTTTGTGCTGGAAGAGGGGGTACAGGAAAGTCAACCTTCGTGACTCTGGCTAGCAGGTGTTTGAATTCTCCTAAGCTCCTTATAGACTTGGATCCCGATGAGAGCTTAGCCGATATGCTTGGTATAGATTTGGAAGAAAAGGGAAAGAAGACTATTTCAGCCATGCTTTATGAATTCATACGGGAGAGGGCTGGGCGCTCAGGTTATAATCTCTTCTCAGAGTTACTGTCTCGAATTCTGGACGAATGCTTATATAGAGATGAAGGATTTGATTTCATCAGCTTGGGGACAAAGTTTGCCGTGGGCTGTTATTGTGCCCCAGATGCAGTGCTTAAAGACTTCATGCCCACTGTGGTTCAAGATTATGAAGAGGTGCTGATAGACTCGCCTGCTGGATTAGAGCATTTCAACCGCAAGGTAGTGGTGGATATAGATGACCTATTTGTGCTTCTGGACCCCTCGGAGAAATCGGTGAAGCATATAGAAAGGGTCTTAGATATTACCAAGGAGTTGAAGGTCAATTACAATCACTTTTACCTCGTAGGCAACCATGGGTTCACTGAGGAAACACAAGAATATTTGCGAAGCACCGGAGGAACTTATCTAGGGAAAATAGAATATGACGGTGAGGTGAAGGAATATAACTTGAAAGGCAAATCACTCCTGGGCTTGCCCGAGAACTCGCCTGCTTTGCACTCGGTTAAAGAGGTTTTGGCTAAGGCTGGTCTTATCTATGAGGACAGAGTATGAGTAGCGCTTCAGAAGTCGCAGTAGAAATTAGGGTTATGGACCCTAAAGATATTGATCTTATGCCTTCAGTTGATAAGGAAATATCTTCCCTGGTAGGGGAGTTGCTAGAATAAATCTATAGAAAGGCAGGTAAGGATTTATGTTTAAGCTTCCCAAGGTAAAAACGCAGGGTCATAATCCGAAAGCTTCTAATACGGCAGTCCCTGATACAAAAGAGTACCCAGCCATATGGTTACAAGCCGCCGGATGCACCGGGTGCTCAGTATCTCTCCTCAATGTTATAAATCCCTCTATTAAGAACCTCTTGGTCGATGAGGTACTTCCGGGCAGTCATATAAATCTAAGGTTTCATCCTACTGTGATGGCGGGGGCAGGGGAGCCTGCCATCGAAGTTATGATAGATACCTCGCGCGAGAAGAAGGGTGGTTACATCCTGATTGTGGAAGGTGCTATACCAACAGCTAAAGATGGTATCCATGGGGTGGTTGGTGAAAAAGATGGAAAGCCGATGACCATGCAATCATGGGTTGAAACATTGGCCAAGGATGCCCTGGCAGTCATTGCCTTAGGTAGCTGTGCTGCCTTTGGGGGGATTCCCGCTGCCCATCCCAATCCTACTCAGTGTCGTAGCGTAGGCGAGCTTCTTCAGGCCAAAGGCATCGATACTCCACTGGTGAATATCCCTGGTTGTCCACCACACCCCGACTGGTTTGTGGGCACGGTGGCAAGCATACTTCTTTCCGGTCTGCCGAAGCCCGAGGACTTGGATGAGCATAGGCGTCCCAAGGCCTTCTACGGGCAGACAATCCATGAGAACTGTCCACGGCGAGCCTACTATGATGAGAATAAGTTTGCTAAGAAGTTTGGCGACCCGGGGTGCAACTACGAATTAGGATGCAGAGGGCCTATAACCCATGCTGACTGTCCCTTGAGGTTGTGGAACGATAAAATGAACTGGTGTGTAGGTTGTGGCGCCACCTGTATTGGCTGTACGGAGCCCGGGTTCTTTGACATATCCCCGCTTTATGAGAAAGTAAGCGAAGCTGCTCTGCCAGAGGAGGTTTGAATCAATGGGCAAGATTGTAATCGATCCAGTAACTCGTATTGAGGGACATCTTAAGGTGGAGGCGGTAGTTGATGGTGGGAAGGTGAAGGAGGCCAAGACTTCAGGTATGCTGTTCCGCGGCTTAGAGCTGATCATGAGGGGGAGGGACCCTCGTGATGCCCAGAGGATAACTCAACGTATTTGCGGAGTTTGCCCGACAAGTCATTCTATTGCCGCTACCTTGAACTTGGATAGCGCCTTCGGTATCGCTGACAAAATCCCCGACAACGGCAGAATTATCCGCAATCTAATTCTGGGGGCGGCCCATATCGCTGACCACATCCTTCATTTCTATCACTTAGTGGCTCTTGATTATGTAGATGTGGCTAAATTAGCGAAGTATGAGGGAAATAATCCGGCCCTAAATTCAATAAAGGGCTTCATTGCTCGTGGAGAGCTGGGGCCTTTTGTACCTCGTTATGAAGGTGATTATCGCCTGCCCGACGAAGTCAACGAGCAAGCGGTAGCCCACTATGTCGCGGCATTCGACATGCGCCGTAAAGGCCAGGAGATGCTTGCCCTGTTCGGTGGCAAAATGCCTCATAATATGGGTATTGTCCCCGGTGGAGTCACCTCCACTCCTACAGTTGACAATATCACATCTTTCCTGTGGAGGTTAAAGGAGCTTCAGGAGTTTATTGATAATGTTTACCTGCCTGATGTGCTGGCGGTAGCCCAGGTTTACTCGGACTATTTTGAGATTGGTCATGGCTGTGGAAACTTGCTTGCTTATGGTTCCTACGAGCTGGATGGGAAGGAGGCAGACCTCACCAAGAGAAACAGGTTTTTCAAGCCCGGGACCACCTCTACCAATCTTAAGTTCGGTGAATTCGATCCAGCCGAGATTACCGAAGAAGTGAAGCATTCATGGTATGCCGATTCCATTAGCGGTAGACATCCTTCTCAGGGAGACGTTGTTCCCAACGAAGAAAAGAAGGGGGCTTATTCCTGGTTAAAGTCACCTCGATATGGTAGGACGGTTTTTGAAGTTGGGCCACTGGCCCGGGTCATGGTCAACTATGTCGGTGATAATCCTGAGGTTAAGAGCCTGGTTGACTCTACTTTGTCGCAAGCAAATCTAAGCTCCGACAAGATGTTTTCTGTCATGGGGCGTAATCTTGCTCGAGCCTTGGAGACCAAACTCGTAGCAGATTCTATGGCCGACTGGGTTCTAGAGCTCAAGCCTGGTGAGCCAGCCTACGTAAGCCATGAACTCCCCGAGGAGTCTACGGGAATGGGACTGGTCGGTGCAGCAAGGGGTGCTCTGGGGCATTGGATAGAAATAAAGGAAGGCAAGATCGCTAACTACCAGGTCATTACCCCTTCTACCTGGAATATTTCCCCCAGGGATGATAAGGACCAACCTGGACCTTTGGAGCAGGCTATCACTGGAACCAAGATAAAGGACGAGGCTAATCCTTTTGAAATAGTGCGCATCGTAAGGGCTTTTGACCCTTGTCTCGCCTGTTCTGTACATTTGCTCAGTCCCAGAGGGCAAGATTTGGGAGAATTTGGGGTTTGCTAGAAAAAGCTGAAGGGAAGCTCAATAATGAGTGAGTGTGTTCTAGGAATAGGGAATATCTTATTAAAAGATGAGGGAATCGGTTGCCATGCGGCGCATGCCTTGGAGGGAATCCCTCTACCCGATGTGCAAATAATGGACGGAGGGACATGCCCCGATGTAGTGCAACTCCTTGAAGACACAGATAAATTGGTTATAGTGGATGCTGTTAGGGGAGGGGGAATACCAGGACAAATTTACCGCTTTCATCTTGAGGATATAGCTCTGGAGCAGAAGCCATTTCTATCCCTTCACGATATGGGCTTAGTAGACAATTTAATGTTAATGAAGCTTCGGCATAGCATAGGCGAGACTGTCATTATTGGGGTTGAGCCCAGGGAGGTAGAGTGGGGTTTGGAATTATCGCAGGAGCTTCAAGGGAAAATGCCTCAGATAATAGATGCCATTTTGGCAGAACTTAGTAATTCTAAAGGAGGGGGAAATGCTGATTTCAGAACAAAAACCGCTTGAAGAAATTCTAGGCTACCTTGATGGGGATAAGAGCGTCTTTCTCGTTGGCTGTAAGGGCTGCGCTGAAGGTTGGGAAAGTGGAGGGGAAAAGCAAGTAGCAGAAATGAAAAACACTTTACAGGAGCAAGGTAAGACTATTACGGGTTCTGTAGTTGTTGACATGCTATGTGACGGTGCCTTGACCAAGTTGAAGTTCAGAGCTCATAGAAATGAAATTGCTGCCGCAGATTCTATTCTGGTTTTGACCGATGGGGCTGGGGTGCAGACTGTAGCAGAAGTGGTAGATAAGGTGGTACATCCCGGCTGCAACACTTTGTCTGCCGGCGGTGCTCACGCCGAGTGGAAAGAAGCGGAGCGCTGCCTTGAGTGTGGTGATTGCATGCTGGAGTTCACTGGTGGCATTTGCCCCATTGCCCGATGTTCCAAGCATCTGCTCAATGGTCCGTGTGGCGGCTCCCAAGATGGTAAGTGCGAAGTTAATCCAGATATACCCTGTGTCTGGCAACAAATTGTCGACCATCTTGCCAAGCTGGGACAGCTTGATAAACTGGAAAGGGTTGTTGCACCAAAGAATTGGAGTGTGAGCCTTACCTCAGGGCCACCAGTAAAGAGGCTTTCCTAATGTCATTGCAGCTGAGAGAGGCAGTACTTAAGAGCCATATCGCCTCGCATATAGAGTACGTAAATAATTATCGAGGAGGAAAGGAATGAATGCACAAGTTCCAAAACCTTTTGAGGAGATCCTAGGATATCTTGAAGGCAAGAAAAAGATATTCCTCATGGGGTGTGGAGGATGCGCCACAATCTTTCATACAGGTGGCATAAAAGATGTAGATGAGATGGCAGAGAGATTGACCAAGGAGGGTAAGGAGATCGTAGGCAAAATTGGATTGCCATTTGCCGTATTTACCTGCTACCTGCCAATGTCTTCCATGTTTTTGAAAGAGCACAGGGAAGAGATAGAGAAATGTGATGCCATATTAATGCAGAGCTGTGGGGATGGTTTGCAGGCGGTGCGAGGATATTTGGAAGAGGAAATGGGTATTGTAAAGCCTATGTATCCGTCAAACAACGCACTCGGTTTTTCAAGTGGAGGCCCTAGCAAGTTTAAAGAGGAATGCCAGGCCTGCGGGGCATGTGAGCTTGGTAGGACTGCTGGCATTTGTCCACTGGTGCAATGTCCCAAAGGATTGTTAAATGGCCCGTGTGGAGGGACAGCTACGGATGGTAAGTGTGAAGTAGACCCTACACGTGATTGTGCTTGGGTCATGATATACAGGAGATTAGAGGAACTTGGTGAACTTGATGACTTATCGAAGATACAAGAGCCCCACGATTGGAGTGCAGCTGTAAGACCACGCAGCTTAGAGGTTGACGCCATCGACTTGCTAGAGCAACTGAAGGGGACGAAGAAGGCGATAGAAGCGTTAGGAGTATAGCTAAGAACAAAGATTAGGAGGGATTTATGAAAACGAAAAGTAATTTAGAACGGGTGCTGGAGGCTGGACAGTTTGCCGTCACAGGCGAATTGGGACCGCCACAAAGCGCTGACTCTGAGGTAATTAGGAGAAAAGCAAAGATACTCAAAGGTCATGTGGATGCTGTTAATGTCACCGATGGGCAGACTGCAGTGGTGCGCATGGCATCCTGGGCAGCTTGCTCGATAGGCAAGGAAGAGGGTTTAGACCCTATTGTACAGATGACCTGTCGCGACCGAAATCGCATTGCCCTTCAGATGGATGTGTTAGGTA
>CAZXAJ010000018.1:0-49283 GCA_964638975.1 uncultured Dehalococcoidales bacterium | reverse complement strand
GCCACCAGCTTGCCCTGGTAAAACACCATGTCTATTTCTAATTTAGCCAGGTCGGTAATAGTTATAAGATTGGCTATATACCCCGGGCCAATGCCTCCTCTATCGTGGAGCCTGAAATACCGCGCAGCGTTAATCGTTGCCATCTGAATTGCTCGGACTGGCTCCAGGCCCCTGCTGATTGCCTTCCTCACCACCCAATCAATATCGCCTTCACGAAGTAAATCAGAGCAACTGCGGTCGTCAACCACAAAGAGGCATCTGTTATAAGTATTATCTGTAACCAAAGGCAGAAGGGTGTCCAGATTCTTCTCTGAAGAGCCCTCCCGAATCATCAGGTACATACCCCGGCGCAACTTCTCCCTTCCTTCTTCCAGCATAGTGGACTCATGGTCGGAAAGGATGCCCGCTGATAAGTAGGCATTCAGTTCTTTACCGCCGAGGCCCGGAGCGTGCCCATCGATAACCTTGCCTTTTGATGCGCTGATTTTTTTCAGGACCTCTTCATTGCCATTGACCACGCCGGGAAAGTTCATCATCTCTCCCAGTCCGATTACGCTGGGGTGAGCCAAAAGCTCTTTAATTTCCTCGGAGCCGATTTGGGCGCCTGATGTCTCCAGATGGGTTGCCGGCACGCATGATGGGGCCATGAATAGCATATCCAGCGGGAGCTTTTGCGCCCAATCCATGACAAATTTTATGCCTTCAAGTCCACAAACGTTAGCGATTTCGTGTAAGTCAGTGACCACGGCCAGGGTGCCTCTGGGAACCACGGCCTCGGCATACCTTGCAGGGTGAAGCATAGAGCTTTCTATATGTGTATGACCGTTAATCAGCCCCGGAGCTAAAAAGCCGCCCTGTAAATCAATAGTCTCCTTTGCCTCACCATAGTCCCCGACTCCGGCAATTCTGCCACCATAGATAGCCACATCGGCTTCTTCCATTTCTCCGACAAAGGTATTTATTATGCGGGCGTTTTTAATAAGCAAATCAGCCGGCCGTTCTCCTCTGGCCGCAGAAATAAGCTCTTTTAAATTCTTCATCTAGTCCTCAATAACACAGATTTCAGGCAAATAGCGGAACTTCTCAGCGAAGTCGAGTCCATATCCCACGACAAATTTATCGGGCACGGTGAAGCCAAGATAGTCAATAGATACCGGAACTCTGCGCCGAGACGGCTTGTCTGTTAGAACACAAAGCTTCAGCGAGGCGGGATTCTTATTCCTTAAGTAATCGAGTAGAAGAGAGATGGTAATCCCAGTATCCACGATATCCTCAATCACCAGAACATCCCTGCCTTCGATAGGCGTCTTGAGCCCTTGAATCACTCTCACACTGCCCGAGCTCTCCCTGGCAGCACCGTAGCTGGAGAGTCTGACGAACTCAAGCTCCAGGGGCAAATCAAGCTGCCGCATCAGGTCAGCCATAAACACAAAGGCTCCTTTAAGGACGCCAATAAGCAAAGGCTGCTTACCTTGATAGTCCCTCTTGATTTCAGAAGCCAGCCTGTCTACAGCGTTAGCTATCTCGTCACGGCTGATAAGAATTTTGAGTTGAGGATGAAAGTCCATTACATTGTTCCCAAACCAGTTACAATGGTAGCACAATTGCGCCTAGCTATAAATGCTGGGACTGTTCTGCTAGGTGGTCAATCTCACATGCTATACTGTAGTTGTGAGAAAAGGTCGAGTTAGGCATACGTGAATTTAAGCTCTGGTTAATAGCAAGAGTGTCAAGTGAGCCAAACTGACAAGCCGCGCTTTTTCTATGGTTGGGTGGTGGTTGGGTGCTGCTTTGTGGCGAGTTTCAGCTACGGTATTTTCTATACCTTTGGAATATTCTTCAAACCGCTCCAGGCGGAGTTCGGCTGGAGCGCCACCCTAACCTCTTCTATCCAATCTTTCCATATCGCTATGGCCATGGTGTCCACTCTTTTAGTTGGTTGGGCTACGGACAGATTCGGCCCCAGGCTGACTCTTGCCTGTACTGGGACGCTAATTGGCATCGGCATCAGCCTGTGCAGTCAGGTTGGAGAATTGTGGCATTTTTACCTCTTCTATGGCATGGCCTCACTGGGATTGGGTGCCTCATGGGTCTTACCCATGGCCACCGTGCAGAGATGGTTTGTTAAGCAGAGGGGGCTGACACTGGGCATCGTTGCCGCGGGCATTGGTTCCAGTGTTGTAGTCTATGCACCGACAGCAAATAGCCTCATCCTAACCTATGGATGGCGCTTGACCTATATCATCCTCGGCATAGGCACCTGGGTGCTCCTCATGGTCGCTGCCGGGCTGATAGCCTCAAGTCCAGAAAAGAAAGGCTTGAAACCCCTGGGCATAGAAGAAGTAGGCGCGGAATCCACTGATGCCACGGCAAGCAGTAATTCTGAGTTATGGCGGGCTGGGGAATGGAGCTTAGGGGAAGCCTTAAGAACCAAGTATTTCTGGCTTTTGATTGCCATTTACTTTTGCGCAATGATGCCGATCCAGATGGTAATAGTGCATGTAGTTCCCTTTGCTATAACTATTGGCGTTAACGAGACCGCCGCTGCTGGCGCTCTAGCGCTCATTGGAGGTTTAAGTATTGCTGGCAGGATAGGGATGGGAACTGTGGCACAAAGGACAGGATTCAGGCGGGCTATGATAATCTGTGCTGGTCTGTGTGCAGGAGTGGTATTCTGGCTTCTGGGAGTGCAGAGCCTGTGGATGATTTATCTCTTCGCTATAATATACGGCTTCTTTTATGGCGGGAATATGCCGCAAGTCCCTGGCCTCGTCGGGCATTACTTCCCGGGCAAATCTCTGGCCACTATTCTTGGGACGATTGGTGCCATTGCTTCGATAGGCGGCATTCTGGGACCCCTGATTGGTGGTTTTGTATGGGATGCGACTGGCAGCTATCAAATTGCCTTCATCATTGGTGCTTCATTCTGGGCTCTGGCTGCCATACTGGCCATTTTGTTGAAACCGCCTCAGAAAGCGGCAAGCTGAGAGCTGTCAGGAGCACTTGGCTACGGATGTTGGACTTTTCCTGTCCCCTGTTATATACTTACAGCAAGAGATTAATATGCGGTCCAGCCTTATCGGAAAGATTGAGAAAGCCAAGAGGTATGCTCAAGAACCGGACCGTGTCACCTTCTCAGGTTTCACCGCTGTTTTCCACGGGGAGAATGATGACCATAAGCTGAGTTATTCCAACGGAAAATGGCACTGCACCTGTCATTTCTTTTCGCAATGGGAGATATGTAGCCATGTTATGGCGCTCCAAGAAATTCTGGGCACTATGTTACCCAAGGAAGCCTTAGCCTCTCCCATAGGAATTCAGCTCCCAGAGAAATAATCTAACGCTTCTCCCACGATGAACAGAGAGCCGGTAATGCAAATAAGGTCTGTTCTGTCTGCCAGTGATAAAGCTCGGGATAGAGCCTGAGCCACGGTCTCTGTAATTTCAGACTTGATGCCTCGTTTGCTGAACTCGGCAGCTAGGTTTGAAGTGGAAGCAGCTCGGGAGTGTGGTGCTTGTGTGACTATTACTTGTGGGGAGAGGTGAACTAACTCTTCTATTATTCCCGGTATGTCTTTGTCGCAGGATGTTCCGAAAACGAGAAGAATCCGTTTGTAATTGAAATATGTTTTAACATTACTGACCAGCCTTTTCATTGACGCCACGTTATGGGCTCCGTCAAGCAACACCGTGGGGTGCTGCTGCAGAATGTGAAATCGGCCGGGCCATTGCACTCGGGCAAGCCCTTGGGCAATGTCGGCGGCTGAGATGGCGAAGCCCGCAGAGCCCAATATCTCTAAAGCAGCTACGGCAGCGGCAGTATTCTCAAGCTGGTAATCGCCTAAAAGGGGAATGCTAACGTG
This sequence comes from uncultured Dehalococcoidales bacterium, assembly GCA_964638975.1. GTDB lineage: Bacteria > Chloroflexota > Dehalococcoidia > GIF9 > AB-539-J10 > RBG-13-51-36. The sequence goes on along the minus strand of CAZXAJ010000018.1, from coordinate 45,420 downwards.
GTAGCTACTCGTCCTACCCTCGACCACTAGCGATTGATGGTAGAGGTCACCGCCAATCTTGCGCCAGGTGATATCCTTGCCCACCTGAACCACCTTCGCTTCCTTTTCTCGACAAATGTTGCTGATTACCGAAGCTGCCTCTTCGGGTTGGGGAGAAAGCACTACCCAGCAGCCGGACTTGATAATGCCTGCTTTCTCCTGAGCTATCTCCTCTAAGCTATTGCCTAGAATCTCAGTGTGGTCCAGACTAACAGGGGTAATAATACAAACTACGGGTCTAGTCACATTAGTAGCATCGAGCCTGCCACCTAAACCTACCTCCAGCGCTTGAAGATCAACCTGCTTCTTTTTAAAATAGGCAAATGCCAGCACAGTCAATGCCTCAAAATAAGTCAGTTGTCTGAAGGCAGTGTCCTGTTTCATTGATTCAATAAAAGGCTTGACTTCTGCCATGGCAGCAGCAAATTCAGCTTTAGAAATCAAACTGCCATCTATGCTAATACGCTCCCTCAGATTATGAAGGTGGGGGGAAGTATATAGCCCTGTCTTATATCCTGAACTACTCAAAACCTGAGCAATCATAGCTGCTACACTCCCTTTTCCCTTAGTGCCTGCTATGTGAACTATCTTGGCTGCCAGGTGAGGGTTACCCATACGGTTTAATAGCTCTTCTACGTGCCTTAAACTATAACCAGGCTGAGCATAAGATATGCCCGGAATCTGCTCATAATTAATAAAACTATCGAGATACTTTTCCGCCTGGCTATAATTCAATTCCTCGCCTCAATATCCAGTTACCCCTGACTTCGTTTTTCAGGGGGCCCCAGATTTGTCTAACGGATTTAGGGGTCCCCATGAAAAAGAGCGAAACGAATTTTCATGGGTGTTGTCCAGCAATTATACTACTTGTGCGTCACACCCTGCTCGGTCGATTGTGATAAAATCTTATGGGACCATTTGGTAGAAGAGTCCAAACAAAGAATTAAGTGAAGATCACGCTTAAACCATTGGGAAATGTAGCTGACGAGACAATGGAGGAGCTTCGGGATAGAATTAGTGGTGTTTTTCATTGTCCCATAGAAATAGGAGCAGGTTTTAGCGATTTGGCCCAGGCCTATAATCCCCAGAGGAAGCAATACTCTTCCTCAAAATTGCTAACCTCTCTTGAAAAGTCGGAAAGAGGTGAAAGGGTTGCAGGTATAGCTGATGTCGACCTTTATGTTCCAGGGCTTAACTTCGTATTTGGTGAAGCCGACATGGACTCTGGAACAGCAATCATATCCCTCTGTCGACTAAGGCAAGAATATTATGGTTTGCCGCCGGATGAAGCTTTGTTTTTGGAAAGGGCTACCAAGGAAGTAGTCCATGAAATAGGGCATACCTTTGGTTTGGGACATTGCTCCAATATCAAATGCGTCATGCACTTTTCCAACAGCCTGGCTGATACTGACCTGAAGGAGGTGAATTTTTGTAATAGGTGTCGCCCAAGGCTAGAGATCTAATTATTCTGTTTCGGGTAATAAAATTTCATAGGAGGAATCATGGTTCATAAGAAACGCAAGTTGGGGCGAGATGTAGCCGTGGTAGGAGCAGGAATATCAAAATTCGGAGTCCATCCCAGGGAGGTGAGAACCACAGACTTGTTCGTGGAGGCCTTCACTGAGTTGAAAGCCTCGGTAGATAAAGGCATTCAAGCTGAGGATATTGATGCTTTTTACCTGGGGAATTTGAGCAGCGATATTTTTGAAAAACAGATTCATATAGCACCTGCTACCGCTAACTCTGTGGGCCTCATTCCCAAACCGGCTGTCAGATTTGAGGATGCGTGTGCTGCCAGCGGGGTCGCCTTCAGAGAAGCCATTATAGCCATAGCCTCCGGTATCTACGATATCGTCCTAGTTGGTGGTACAGAAAAAATGACTAACCTGCCCACGCCCGAAGTGACTGAAACACTGGCTATTAACTCAGACCCGATTATTGAGTTTCCTGCTGGCTTCACCTTCCCTGGTCTCTATGCCACTATTGCTACAGCTCACATGGCAAAATATGGCACCACTGTAGAAGATTTTATGAGAGTGGGAATAAAGAATCATAACAATGGCGGACTTAATCCCAAGGCACACTTCAACTCTTCTATCAAAGATATCATGAAAAGGCGAGCTGCATCAGCGGTGGAAAAAGGATTGCCTGAGCCCCACTGGGCAGATGAAATGGAATTTCTGCATGACCCGGGACAAAACGCCGTTGTAGCCTGGCCTATGAGGTTATTTGACTGCTCGACTATCTGCGATGGGGCATCCTGCGTTCTTCTGGTTGCTCAGGATATAGCCAAGAATTTCACAGACGCCCCCGTATCTGTCATTGGCACTGGGCAGGCAAGTGGCTATCCTTTGTCGGAAAGGGACGATATGACATCGATAAAGGCAAGCAAAGAGGCAGCACAGGAGGCCTATGAAATGGCAGGCGTCGGCCCTGCGGATATTAAGATAGCTGAGGTTCATGATTGCTTCACCATAGCTGAAATCCTGGCCATGGAAGACCTGGGATTCTTTAAACCGGGTGAGGCAGTTAAGGCCATTCGGGATGGGGCAACCGCCTTAGATGGAGCGCTGCCAATTAACACCGACGGCGGATTGAAAGCCAAGGGGCACCCCATAGGAGCATCTGGCGTAGGGATGATAGTGGAAATATTCAAACAACTGAGGGGAGAGGCGGGGCCAAGACAGGTTAAAGGCAAGGACCTGAGCATAGCATTAACTCACAACGTCGGAGCACATGGTACTACCGTGGTAGTTCATGTTTTTGAAAGGAGATGATTTCGATGGCTGAAAATGAATTTTCTAGCTCAGTTCATAACCGGTTTCTCGCCGAGAAAAAACTAATGGGGGCAAAGTGCAAAAGATGTGGGGCTATCAGCCTTCCTCTAAGACCGATATGCCCTAAATGCAATGCAAGTGAGATGGAGGTGGTGGAAATGAACGGAAGAGGGAAGCTCGTCGCCTACACCGTTATATCTGTGGGCCCTCCCATGATGATTGAGGAAGGATTTGACAGAGAACATCCTTATTGTAGCGGTATTGTCGAGCTGGAGGAAGGCGTGCGGATTCCAGGCCGCATTGTGGGAGTAAACGTCGCTAAGCCTGACCAAATCAAGATAGGGACTCCGGTTACTGTGGAGTACCAGGAGCGGGTACATGGAGAGGAGAAAAGAACCTTTCTTGCCTTCAGAGCGGTCTAGCCAGACATAGTGCCGGGCTTTTGCGAGTGCATTTTGAATTCATGCATAAGGAGGTATAAGATGCAAAAGCGAAGAAAACTTGGCAGAGGGGTAGCTGTGGTTGGCGCGGGAATGTCGAAATTCGGCATGTATAAAGACAAAGACTCTAAATATCTATTTGCCGAAGCTTTCAATGAAATGCTTTCCTCGGTGGATAAGGGGGTAGACCCCAATGACATTGATGCCCTTTATCTAGGAAATTTCACTAACGATTTCTTTATTAATCAAGGACACTGGGGACCCATAATCTCGGATTTGATCGGGCTTACGCCAAAGCCATCAACACGGACAGAGGGTGCCTGTGCTGCCAGTGCTCTTGCCTTTAGGGAAGGCGTTTTTGCTATAGCTTCAGGATTTTATGACATGGTCCTGGTTGGTGGGGTGGAAGAAATGTCAAAACGCAGCACGGAGGAGGTTGCAGAAGGTCTGGCAATGGCAGCCATTCCTTATGAAAAGAGGGTTGGATTTACCTTTCCCGGTGTTTTTGGTGCTACGGCTACAGCCTATTTTGCCAAATATGGAGCTACACGAGAGCATCTCATGAATGTCACCATAAAAAGCCACAATAATGCCCGCTTCAATCCCAAGGCACAGTTCAACGCCTCCATTCGTGATATCATGGACCAGAGGATTAAACGCTGCAAGGAGAGAGGAGAGCCTGTACCCGCATGGAGAGATGAAAAGGAATTCCTCCGTGATATTGCGGCTAATCCTGTAGTCGCCTGGCCAATGCACCTCTACGATTGCTGTCCCATAAGCGACGGAGCAAGTTGCATGTTGCTAGTAGCAGAAGAGATGGCCAAGAACTTCACTGATAATCCTTTATATGTTGTTGGAATAGGGCAAGGGAGTGGCAAAGGCATGCATGCCAAGGATGAACTCACCTATTTTGAAGCTACAAGATATGCAGCAAAAGAAGCTTACGAGCTATCAGGACTTAAGCCCGAAGATATTCAAATTGCCGAGGTACATGATTGCTTCTCCATAGCCGAGCTTATTCACATAGAGGACCTGGGCTTTTTCAAGCCGGGGGAAGGATATAAAGCGGTAGAGGAAGGCTTGACCAGATTGGATGGACCCAAGCCAATAAATACCTCAGGGGGACTTAAGTGTAAGGGACATCCCGTGGGTGCCACAGGTACAGGGCAGCTGCTAGAAATTTGGAAGCAGTTGAGGGGTGAGGCTGGAGAAAGGCAGGTCCCCATTAAGGATTTACGAATCGGGGCAGCCCATAACCTGGGAGGCACAGGCGGTACTTGTACCTTTACCATTCTTGAAAAAAGGTAAGGTCTTAAAATAAGATGGGGGGGTAAATTGAGAATGAGGAAAGTAGCCGTTGTTGGAATAGGCCACGCTAAATTTGGCGTGAGAACAGATGTGAATATAAATGAATTAGCCTGGGAGGCGATAAAGCTAGCCTGTGAGGATGCCTGTTTAACGCCAAAGGATGTGGAGTTCTCTGCGGTTGGGAGTGGCTTCAGCTCGCTGGGCTATGAGGAAATTTTGGCCGCAGCGACTATAACAGAATACGCAAACATGATGCTCGCAGGGCATTTAAGGTGCGAGTCTGCCTGTGCCACTGGTTCAGCAGCGGTACATATCGCACACATGAGAATCGCGAGTGGAATATCCGATGTGGTGATGGCGTTGGGTGTGGAGAAGATGACGGAAGTTGATACCCCAACAATGGTTGAGCTTATAGGCAGAGCTGGATCATACTTGTGGGAATATGAAAATTTTGGCTGTAGTTTCCCGGGATATTATGCCTTGCTCGCCACCCATCATATGGCAAAATTTGGAACTACCGCGGAGGACTTAGCCAGGGTTGCAGTGAAAAATCACCACTATGGCCGGATAAACGAAAATGCCTATCTCAGAAATGAAATAACGGTCGAGGATGTATTAGCATCGCGCCCCATTGCCTGGCCAAATAAATTCTTGGATTGCTGCCCGATAAACGATGGATCCGCAGCCATAATACTGGCTTCTGAAGAGAAGGCGAAGGAAATAGCAGAGAAGAATCGGAAGCCCGTAATATGGATAAAGGGCGTAGGTGTTGCGGGAGACACCGCTTATATAGGAGCCAGAAGAGACCTTTATAGCATAAGGTCGTCCGAGCTTTCCTCACAGCGAGCGTATAAAATGGCCGGGATAAGTCCTGAGGATTTAGATGTAGCTACGGTTCATGATTGTTTTACAATAGGGGAAATACTGGCGTACGAAGATGTCGGGTTTTGCAAGAAGGGAGACGGGGTGAAACTAATAAATGAGAGGCAGACTTATCATGACGGGAAAATACCTGTTAATGTCGATGGAGGTTTAAAAGCAAAGGGACATCCTATTGGGGCTACAGGTTGTTCCATGGTATATGAGATAACGAAGCAGCTTAGGGAGGAAGTGGAAGAGGAGAGGCAAGTTAAGGTAAAGAGCGGTTTGGGAATGGCGCATAATGTTGGAGGAACAGGTCATTCCTGTTACATAACAATATTGGGAAGGGAGTCATAGTGATGAACGAAGAAAAAGCCGCGTTACCCTTTATAGCGGATAAGAAAGGAAATATACAACTCAAGTCTGCCAGAACCCTTTCTCTGAATTTCATTATACCTGTACATAGGGTAATGAAGTTCTGGGAAGGAATAAGAGAGGGAAAACTTCTGACCACAAAGTGCAAGAAATGCCAAAAAATTTATTTTCCTCCGAAAATGGATTGCCCGGATTGTATGATTTCAGATATGGAGTGGATTGAGTTAAGTGGAGATGCCGAGTTAGAATCTTTTAACCAGATATTTGTAAAGCCTGCCAGTTTTAGTAACTACCCTGACTATATATGTGCTTTAGGGAAATTAAAGGAGGGTCCCAGAGTACTTGCTTGGCTCACTGGAATAACGAAAGAAGATGCCAAGGTAGGGATGAAATTGAAGCTAAGGCCAAAAGTTGTACCGGAGGAAGAAAGATTAACATATGAATTTATACCGGGAGAGGGGTAATTATAATTTAAGAAACAGGAGGTAAAGCAAATGGCAGAGAGGCCGTTCAATGATATTTCTTATGAACAATTTCTCAACGAAGAAAAACTCATGGGCTCGAGGTGCAAAAAGTGTGGTACCCTTTTCGTACCTCCTCGCTCCATTTGTGTTAAATGCTATGCCGCTGAAATGGAGTGGGTTGAGGTGGAGGGGAAAGGAAAGCTAGCTGCCTTTACCTGTATATCTGTAGGCCCACCCTTCATGATAGCGGAGGGCTACGACAGGAAACGTCCTTATGTTTCCGGAGTTGTAGCGCTAGAGGAAGGGACACGGGTTGTGGCTCGCATTGAGGGGGTCGACGGGAGCAAGCCTGAAACTATAAAAATTGGGGCTCCTCTTCAGGTAGAGTTTCTGCATCGCGGAGAACAGGATAATTTAACAACCTTCCTGGCATTTAAGCCTTTGTAACTATAGTTAATCCTAAAATTCCTTATAGCACTCTCTCCCCTGGCGGTAGGGAGTTAGAGGGAGGGGAATTAGTTATCACCTTAATCTTCTCCCTTCGAAGAAGAGGATTTCTAAATGAGATGGCGCGGAAGACTATAAACCAGGCTTTGCTTAACCCCGAAGCCTACCCTCACAACCCACGGAAGATAGAGCTGGTCCAGACTCAGATGTCCTTTATTTTTCTTACCGGCGACTACGTATATAAGGTGAAGAAACCGGTCGACCTGGGCTATCTGGATTACACCACTTTGGAGCAGCGCCATTTCTTCTGCCGTCAAGAACTGGAGTTAAACAGGCGCCTTTGTCCCGATGCTTATTTAGCTGTGGTGCCGATTGTCGAAGAAAAAGACGGGCTTCGCATCGAAGGGCAGGGCAATGCAATAGAGTATGCTGTCAAAATGAAGCAGTTGCCTCAAGAGCGAATGATGGATGTGTTGTTGCCCCGGGGACAGGTAACTCGAGAAATGATAGCAAGGGTGGCGGAAAAGTTAGTGAGCTTTCACCAAAAAGCCGAAACAAATCAGAAGATTACCGCCTTCGGCAAACTGGACATTGTCCGCCAGAATACCGATGAAAACTTCGCTCAAACCGAGAAATACATTGGCATTTCCGTCGCTCCGGCAGAATATAGTCGCATTAAGAGTTACACCGATAATTTTATGCAAAGCAACGTCAGCCTGTTCGATAAACGAGTTAAGGAAGGGAGAGTAAGAGATTGCCATGGCGACCTTCATGCCGCCCATATTTGCTTTATTGACTGCATCTGCATTTACGACTGCATCGAATTCAACGACAGATTCAGGTATTCCGACGTGGCTTCAGAAATCGCCTTCCTGGCAATGGATTTAGACCGCTATCAACAGGCTGCTCTTTCCCAACATCTGGTCAACACCTATGTGGAGCTATCTCATGACGAGGGACTTCTGAAATTGCTCAACTTCTACAAATGCTACCGGGCTTACGTCAGAGGCAAGGTGGAAAGCTTTAAGCTGGACGACCCCTACATCCCTGAAGAGGAGAAGGCCAAGGTCTTAGCTGTAGCCCAGGGCTATTTCGAGCTTGCCGAGTCGTATGTGTAATGGAGAAGGGGCTAAAACAATTCGGGGCTCAGCTTGTCCACCAGCCGTTCCAGCTTCTCTATTCTGTCTTGCAGAGCCCCTTCCTTGGTAGGCCCATTTTAAGTTTGCCCTGGGAGTACTCCTCTTTCTAGAGGTAAAGCAGACTGTACAGATATTGTGTTGATGGCAGAGCTGGGGAAGCTCGCTTTCACCGCTTAAGAGTTTCTCAACAATCTACCCCTATAACGCGGTTGACATGCGTGATACAATAGATAGTAGAGGATAATAGAGTTCGTCCCTGCATCTCTGGGGCGGGCGTGGGGTGGATATGAATAAAAGGCATTGAAATCGCCTGCTTGTGGCGGTGGATGATGCCTTTTTCATTTTCGCGTGGTTTTGCTCATCCATAAAAATAGCAAGCCTTCCGGCATGAGATTATGAAAGGGAAGAAGGTGCTGCTATTTCAAAGGGGTGTACACATTTAGAACTAATAAGAAATAATCTAGCAAAGGAGGGAAAATAGAAAATAAAATGGTGAAATGCAAAGGACTTGGGATCATTCTGGCAATGGCATTAACAGTATTGCTTTTAGTTGCTGCTTGTGCCCCAGCGTCACCCGTCGTAGAGAAAAAGGTGGTGGAAATCGGAACTATAAATTCTCTCACCGGCGCGGGCTCGCGAGCGGACCAGTTGTACCTGTCGGGTCAACTGGATTACATTCGACACTTTGATGACCATGAAATGATCCCTGGGGTGACCCTTGAAGTCGTATGGCGAGATAGTGCACGCAGCGTGCAAAGATGGATAAGCGCCTACGAGGCGTTTAAAGCTCGTGGCATACCAGTCCTCATGTCCACGGAAACTGTTGGGCTGGAGGCATATCACGTTAAGCTTGAGCAGGACAATATGCCTTTGGTTACGGACAATTCCGCTCAGGAAATAGTCTACCCCCCTCGTTGGTACTATTTCTCTTGCTCGACCTGGGCCGAGCAATTCACTGTTGTGGCTGATTATATTATGGAGAACTGGCAGGAGGAAAGGCCACCAAGGTTAGCTTTTATGGCTACAGATTCCTCTTTTGGGAGGCAAATAGAAGTAACAGGTACAAAGTATGCCCAGGGCTTAGGCTTTGAAATGTTACCCATGGAAATTGTGGCTTATGTGCCGATAGATACCACCGCTCAACTGCTGAGGCTAAAAGAGCGCGGGGCTGATTTCGTTTATGTTTCGGGCCTTATAGTAACAGCGGGGCCGATATTGAGAGATGCTGAGAGACTGGGGCTTCTGGACAAGATGCACTTTAGCGGTAATAAGATTTCGGCTGGGCAAGGACTGATTGAGATGGCGGGTGTTGCTTCTGAGGGTTACCTTTTCCCAAGGACCTGCCCCTCAATCTTGGAGACAGAGCTTCCAGGGATAAAGTTGATATGGGATGTCCAGACGAAATATCACGGAGAGGTGGTCGCGGAGGAAGAGTATATAGGTGGGTGGGTAGCAGCAGCCGTAACATGTGAAGCTGTGAGGAGAGCTGAGGAGAATGTAGGTTATGAAAATCTAAGTGGCTCTGCCATAAAGGAGTCGTTAGACAGTATCAAGGGGTTTGATGTTGATGGACTTGTGACCATTACCTATAATCCGCCAGATGATCATGGAGGATGTCGCAAGGTAGCGGCATATCAAATAAGAGGCGGCGAAATAGTTCGCGTATCCGATTGGCAAGCGGCTCCCATGCTTGTGCTGGAGGGGTGATAAAAGACTATTCTCTAATACGCTTCGGTGTATGGAGTTATAGGACAAATCAAAGGGGGTTTTTGAAGGAATGAAAAACAGGATTGTAAAGCGAAAAAAGGCCTGGATTACTATTTTAGCAGTAGCATTAACAGCCTTACTTCTCTTTACCGCTTGTGCTCCTGCGCCACCCGCGGAAGAGAAAAAAGTGGTGGAAATTGGGATGATAGCCGCCCTTACCGGGGCTCCATCTGCTCTTATCCAGTACGCATATAGAAATCTAGTCGATTATCTTAGATACTCAGAAGAAGTGGGCATTCCTGGAGTATCTATTCCACCTGGAGTGAGTATCGAACTCTTATGGGCAGACAGTGCATTCGAGGTACCCAGGGCAATTAGCGCCTACGAGAGGATGATGGAGCGCAATGTAGTATGCTTCTACCTGCCCAGCCCTGTTGAAGCAGAGGGATTGGAGTCGAGGTTGGAAAGGGATGAGGTGCCTGCCTTTACGATGAGCCTAACGGAGGCTTTAATGTATCCTCCGGGCTGCATTTTCGCTATTTATCCTACTGAATCGGAGAAATTTGCCGTCGTGGCTGACTGGATTATGGAAAATTGGCAGGAGGAAAGGCCCCCTAGAGTAGCCTTTATGGGCACAGATACGGCGTCCGGGAGATCGGCAGAAGTGATGGGTACAGAGTATGCTGAGAGCATAGGCGTAGAAATGCTGCCATTCGAGATTGTTCCCTATATGCCTCTGGATACCACTCCTCAATTGCTGAGGCTGCAGGAGAGAGGTGCAGATTTTGTCTATCTCACTGCTATTTGGACAACAGCGCTGCCGGTTATGAAGGATGCCGAGAGGCTAGGACTTACGGATGAGATACGCTTTGGTGGCTATGAAAATACCCAGGCAGTACCACTGGTCAACTTAGGGTCTGCAGCTGAAGGTTATTTCGCTCCGAGGGCTGCTCCTTGGTACGAGGAAGTGCCACTTCTGATAGATATGCACATGAGGTATCGTGGGAAGATAGACACCGAGGGTGATGCTGCCTCTACGCTACTATTCGCATCTGCCATGATTGAAGCCATAAGGATAGCTATAGAAGAGGTGGGTTATGAAAACCTGGACGGTTCTGCTGTAAAAGAAGCCATGTACGGCATTAAGGATTTTAACCCCTTTGGGATTAAGGAGATTACCTATACTCCGGAGGACCACAGGGGTTCTGCAACTGTAAGAATGTATCAGGTACAAGGTGGGGAGGTAGTTCCTGTAACCGATTGGAGAGATGGCCCCATGCTTGTACCGGAGGGCTGATAAAAGAATATAAGGGAGAGCAGAATGATTAAAGCCATAGCTCTCGTCGTCCTCGCAAATCCTTAGCCTTGGCAATCTCGAGGCAGGAGAAATGTCAGATGCGTTTCGACAGATGACTCGTCTTGCTTGCAGGAGTGATATTGGCTTTCTTCCACAGACCCTCAAAGTTTTTCTCCGAAACCCGGTAACAATCTTTTGGCGTAAACGCCTATCTTCCGAGGAATTGAATAAGTAGCGAAGACGTGGTAACCTTATTTTTACTCATGCCCGGTCAATTCTAAGAGCTAATCTACAGGGCATCAGCTCTCTCCGGATGCCAATTTTAAAGGAGACCATGAAGAAGGTAGGAAAATGGAGATGAACTACACACCGCGGCAAACCACCTTCCCCTCTAGGAAGACTGTGTTTCCTCTATTTGCTGAGGAGGTGGGGAATGGCTGGTTACAGCTAATAAACCTGGTTACTCATTGTGGCACGGTGAAAGGCACGAGGAGCGGCGATCGCTTGACTGAGGTCCTGAACGCTGTAGTCACTATAAAGTTAACGAATGAGGAGGGAACGATCCCTCCCTGTTTTGATTTCGGTGCCGATGAATTCGAGGCATATTACGGGCATTTCATCTCTCTCCCTCCTCCCGAAGACGTGGACTATACGTATGGTGAGCGACTACAAAACTGGTCGTGGTTCAACCAGGAAAGCAACAGGATGGAACGGGTAAACCAGTTGGAGAGAATCATCTCCAGGCTAGAAAAGTCTCATGACACTAAAAGAGGCACTATGGTCCTACTTGGACCCGCTGACCTCGACAGGTTGGACGACGCACCTGGTATCGTTTCAGTTAATTTCAACATCGTGGATGAGCGACTTTATGGGACCTACGTTATTCGGAGTGATGACATCTATAATGCCTGGCCTTTTAACGCCTTATCACTGACCCGATTGCAGAGGGAGGTATCGAAGCGAATAGGCATACCGGTTGATTCAGCCACCTTTATTTCCCACTCAGCCCATATCTATGAAAGGGATTGGGATAAGGCTCGGGCTAAATTGGATGAGTGGTTTAAGCGACCTTTGCCCTTCCAGGCTGACTGCTCAGGCCTGTTTTTCTTTAGCGTGGAGAATGGAGTAGCCAAAGCCCTCTTTGTCACCCCTGAAGTGGACAGGGTGCTGTGGGAAGGAGAATCCCGTGAGCCAGAGGAGCTAATTCGCCATATCGTGGATACCATGCCCTGGCTAGCAGCCCAGCATATAAGATATTTAGGGGAAGAGGGTGCCAAGCTAGCCCGAGCCTTGCGAGAAGGTGTGCCCTACGAACAGGGATAGCATGTCAAACCTCTTTGGAAATGGCCTCCCTTTTGACTTATTAGAAATCGTCGTGAGGATGTTCACGATATGGCGGTCTCTGTCTTTAAGCTTTGTAGGCCTTGCACATCTGACCGCGGAAGGCGTAACCACCACTTAGGGGGTCGCAACATGTGTCCAGATTGTCATCAATGATGGCATTGACATTGGACCGGAAGAAGGATTCCACTGAATCATCTTCGGGATACCACCAGCCATGCTCAGCTTGGATCACATGTGGGGTCATATCTTGGGAGTATTCACATCGGAATTTGGCCTTTCCGACGCGTGTTTCGATCCATACCCAATCGCCATTGGCAATGCCGAACCGCTTACCTGTTTCCGGACTGATTTGAGCCATTGGGTCAGGGCTCTGCTTACGGAGCGAGTCCAGTTGGCGTCCCTGCGAGTGATAGAAGCGAGGGCTGCGGCACCCGGAAACAAGGACCAGCGGAAAGTCGTCTGCCATGTCAGTGGCGGACTTATCGGGTTCTTTGTACGAAGGAAGCGGGTCATACCCTAGCTTTTCGAGCATTGTGCAATACAATTCGTATTTTCCGGTCGGTGTGCCGAATCCGTTCGCCTCGTACTTTTTCGTCGGAAGTGGTGGGCTGTCATAAGCTGACCCGGCAATGAAGTCCTTGAATGTCATGCCCAAAGGCTCCAGCCGCCAATCATAGGCTTCTTCAAGCGTTTTCCATGGCCAGTAGTCCTCCTGCCCGAGTCTTATTCCCAGCTCACGCCAGAAATAGAACTCTGGCTTGCGTTCATACAGTGGATCGATTGCTGCCTCACCTCCGCGCAGAAATGGGTATATTTCGACCCCATGTAGAAAGGGCTTCTCGAAGGAACAGGCTGCCGGCAGCACATAATCGGCGACTCGGCAAGTGGGGGTCATGAAGATATCCATTGCTACATGAAGATTGAGTTTCATGAGTGCTTCATAAATCTGCCTGGCATTGGGGTAGGTCAGAAGCGGATTCTTGGCAATTGTGAGAAGCGCTTTCACCGGATAGGGGTTCCCGTCAATCATGGCCCGGAAGACCGAGGCAGGATGAGCAAACCCGACAAGCCAGATGCCATTCACCGGCCTGTCGCTGACCTTCTTGGCATTTTGCTCGATCATTCTGAATGTACGCCAGGAATAGAGGGGGAACTTGGTAGCACCAATTAGCTTGTCTTGCTGCTCAGGGGACATCAGTTCATGGAGGTCCATCTCGGACACTGCTCGGGCTGTTGGATGCACCGCCATCATTACGTCGCCACCCTTGACGTCGATATTGCCCGTTATCCCGGGCAGGATATAGCGAGCCTGGATGCTTTGGATAGCGTTTGGCTGCTCCTCCACTCCTGTCAGATGGAATATCAGCCCTGGCTTAACAGTGGCGTAGACTCGTGCTGCTTCTCTTATGCTCCCTGCAGGTATTCCGGTGATGCCGGCGACCTTCTCTACTGGGTAGTCTTGAACTCTTTGCACCAATTCCTCGAAACCATGGCACCATTTGTCTACGAATTCCTTGTCGTACAGCTCTTCTTCGATTATGGTTCGAATCATGCCTAAAAGGAGAGCTGCATCAGTGCCTGCGCGGGGACGAAGCCAAATATCTGCCTCTCTTGCCGATTTTGTGTCTCTGGGATCTACCACGATAGTCTTGAGTCCCGAGTACTTGCGCATTGCCTGAAGAACGCGCCATAGATGTGGCAGGCTTTGTGCGGGATTCACCCCCAGTAACATCACGAGTTTGGTTTCGCGATGTGGATGTGGTATGAATATCACCGCTCCGGCCATCATGTGGCTCACAACCATGCCGGTACCGCAGCTAGGCCCCATGAAGTTCGGCGAGCCAAACAAAGACTGAAAGCGCGCCCGGTACTCATCGGCGCAGTTCTGTTCACCACTCGTGGTAATGGCCAATGCCTCAGCACCAAACTCGTTTCTAATTGCCTGAATCTGTTTCGCTATCTCATCGAGTGCCTGTTCCCAGCTTAACTGTTCCCAGTGGCCACTGCCGCGTTCACCAATACGCCTGAGCGGATAATTCAATCGATCTGGATGGTATATGAAATCTTTGGCACTATGGACTCGGGGACAGGCTGCGATTGCTTTCCGCTGAAACTCGGCCATAGGTGAGGCATCAGGCTTCTTCCTCAAATCGGGACCAAGAAATTCACCATCCTTAATCTGCACCTCATATGTGCAATGGCTTGCGCAAAGACCACAAATGACTTTCTTCGTCTCTTCGCTCATATTACATTTCCCCAGCTGTTCTGCGTCATCTTGGCATTTGAGACCAGCAGGTTATTCCAGGTGGATGTCGCGCAGCTATACATACTTTGGCATCTCGATATTAAACTTATTCTCCGCATCCGCAATGGCCACGTAGAAAGCTTCTCGCATCAGCGGTAGAAGCTTAGCCAGTTTCACAAAGTGCTCGGTGTTCTTTATGAATCGGAGTAGCCCTTTATTGAGCAATTCCATTGTGTCATAGCTCTCGTCTCCTAGTAAGCGATAGGCAATATCGTAGGAATTGTATTCGATAACCGCATCTCCTTCGTGGTCTATGAATCTAAGTGTGCCATCGGATTCAAACGCATAATGGAATGCTCCGCTACCGTCGGGACAATCCGGGCATTTTTCGGTGAAACTCATGTTGACGATTCCAGTTTGAACAAAACGTGCTTTGTAGTGTTGATTCAAATACTCCACCCAGCGCTGGTGCCAGTAATCATAGGCTCCAGCAGGTGTGTCAGCAGGTCTTAGGATTTTCACTATTGCCATCTTATGCCGTTTCCTTAACTTACCGCCAGTTTCGCGGAAGGTAAAAAGACTGAGGCAAAAAGCCTAAATCGTAGATACCATGACGTCTACCATGCATGGAATTCCTGTCATTTTTGACCACTTCTCTGGCTCTAAAACTTGCTCACGAGCTTTCTTTTTACATAAAGATTCTTCTGAAAGGGTTGCTTATTGTTTTAGTCGCTTCATGAGAAGGACATAGTTGGAACAAGGGGATAGTCACCCGGCCACCTTCCTACGCTACCACCTGTAACCTGATAGTTCGCTTTCTGTTCTGCAAAATGTGAAGTTTGTCTCTAGGCTAATCCCATTAGCTTCTTGGAAAGTTCTACTGCATCTTTTGCCTGTGCCCCCCAGCCATCTGCCCCTACGCTCTCTGCCCACTTTTGTGTGGTTATAGCCCCGCCGACTATCACTTTGTATTTTTCACGCACTCCTGTCTCTTTCAACACGCCTATTAACTCAGCGAATTTTTCCCGGGCGGGAATAAACATTACGGATACCGCAATAATGTTCACCTTCGTCTCTTCGGCCTTTTCATAGAAATCAAATGGCTCATTCTGTTCACCTAAGTCGATGACATCAAAACCATTGATTGAGAGGAAAGTGCGAACAAGATTTTTGCCGATGTTGTGCTGGCTTAACATCGTCCCTATCAGTATCTTTTGCGAGAACCTTTGCGTACTTTGCTTCGGCAAAGCCTCCTGTATATAGGGAATGCAAGTCCTGGCTACTATGCTCCCTTTCACCAGATCTGGAACAAAGGCTTTTCTAGCCTCAAATCTCGCTCCCAAATCGTTTAGCCCTCTGACTATGCCATCCTCCAGGATCGCAACGGGATCAAGACCCTGGGCCAGGAGTTCCTTGGTGATCTCTTCTGCTTCCTTGTTCTTTACCTCCGATACAACTTTTCTCAGGTCAGATATCTCCACTATTTTGCACCTCCTTTAGTTGTTGAGATTGCCAAAAAAGTCCTTACGCCTTTTTTAGCAGACCCATCCTCTTCCATCTATGAATTTAGCCTCCGCGGTCTCCTGTTAGCCCCAAGTTGGGTAGTCAAGGCCCAGGTCTTGGAATATCTTCGTGAACTTCTTATAGTGGTCGAGGAATTTCGCGCTAGGTCTTAGAGTCTTTGGGTCATAGAGCTCATCCAGAGTTGTCTTTAAGAGCTTGGGCTCTTGGCACTTCTTAGTAATTTGCTTGAGTATTGCGATGCCATCGCTGACCTTAATTCCTGCGGCTGCCCTCGTTATTTCACCCCCCCACCTGCATTCCAATCCAGTGTTTCCGCCAACCATCCACATTCCTTCCATGCCTGATATACAAGCTACTATGCACTGACCTGCTGCTCCATACCAAGACTCGTCGCTCAAAGGCCTCATTGAATCGCCTATGGACCCAAAGCTGATCCAGGGCACTTTCAGGTTTCTCTCTGCGGCGAGCGCAGCTGCTGAATTACACCACCATATGTCATTGCCGACATAGCGACTATCAACTGTGCAGGACATAGCCTGGGTAAACGAACCGTCTGAAAACGCCATCGTTCCCAGTGTATGCGCTATTATTTCGACTACTGCTTGTTCTGGACCTGTGACATAAGCATACATCACGGGACAACTGCTAATCCATGGTACTATGCCATTGAGTTGGGCGAAGTAGGCCAGATTAAGCCTGTCATAGTTGATTCTCATGTCCTGCAGCACCTGCACGGGCATACAGCAATTGTATTTGTTGTAAAGTCCGGAGGAGAAAACGGTCATCAGAGGAAGTGGGGTGGTGGCGCTCATGGGAATCCCGAAGAACATGCCTGGCCTGCCAACCCGGGCAGCTACTTCATTCATTATTTGCGCTTCAGTCTGGGTCAAAAGCATAGCACTGGGGGTCCCCGCTGCCGGCTTAACAGGTCCTATTCCTGTTAGAGGGAGGGGAATTAACCCGTCACACGTCGGCTCTTGTGCAACAGTCAGGACATATTGTTTGTAACGCTCGACATTACTGGTCCCAATCCCTGCCGGGAAAAAGGTGTAAGGATGTTGCTTATCACCCGGGGCTCTAGGCTTCAGTGTGATTGCATCTCTATCTTTCCCAAAAGTAACTTCGCTTTTTCTGGTTCTAATGACCTCTTTGAGCTCGTCCTCGGTAAACTTGACTATCCGTTTTGTGTCCTTGCAGTAGAGGCCAACCTCCACCAGCAGCTCTATGCCTGCCTGGAAGATTTCGTCCGCCATGCCAGGGTCAGCCATTATAGGTTCTTCTGGATCCCATTCGATTTTATGCTTAGCTACTATTTCCGCTATTCTCTGGGGGAAAAACTCGACCTCGAAATCCTCCTCCTTCATTATAGGTCCGGTCATAGTCCTATCAAGTATTTCCCAGAATAATCTTCCCATGTTTACACCTCCAAACGCTTTCTATGATACCATAATGTTATAATACCGTACTATAGCTTGGTTTTATGCCATAAATAATTTTCCTTTGCGGGAAATGGCGTCTTCTAATACAGGATGAGCCTTTTGGGTTAGATTTTGGACGATTCATAACGGAGACTTGGCAGCGGCTGGCGCAGCGGTATTATTATAACCACGGGCGATGATGGAAGAGGATAGCCCAATTGAGAGTTGAAATAGGAAATTCCGGCTTGAGCTCTTTCAGGTGCTGGATATAGGCGGCACGTGATCAGTCCGCGACAGAGCTGTTTCCTTTGTATAACTGGTGAGGGTGTAACCAACAGTGAAGTTACTTGAACCGGGTAGGATAGGCAAGATGGTGACCAAGAACAGAATAGTCATGTGTCCCATGGGTACTGGCAGCCTTGCAGATTTGGATGGCGGCTTTTCCCGGCGGCTGATAGATTATTATGTTGCTCGAGCAAAAGGCGGTGTTGGCTTGATAATAACCGGGGGCACCATTGTGCATACGAGTTTAGAGCCGGGCATGGGGCTGCTCACCATGACCAGGGTGGACAGCTACAAATACTTGGGGAGGCTGAGTGAGCTTTGCGATGCAGTGCATCATTATGGAACGAGGATTGCCATTCAGTTATCGCCTGGGCTGGGGCGTGTGGGTTCTTCAGATATTCAGCCTATCTCCGCGTCAGCTGTGCCTTATTTTGGGAATCCGCGTGTTACTTGCCGGGAGCTAACCATAGAAGAGATAGAGACGCTAGTGAAGGCATACGGTTTTGCCGCGGGAATTGTGAAGGCTGCTGGAGTGGATGCCATAGAGATACATGGTTACGGAGGTTACCTGATTGATCAATTTCAAACGGCTCTCTGGAACAAGCGAACAGACCAATACGGCGGCAATCTCGAGTGCAGACTCAGGTTTTCCATGGAGATAATTGATGCTACAAGAAACGCCGTCGGAGACGATTTGCCCATAATATACAAATTCACCCCTGACCATTATATAGAGGGGGGGCGAGATATTGCAGAGGGGCTGGAGATTGCCCGGCGTCTGGAAAGTGCCGGGGTGGACGCATTGCATGTAGATGGAGGTTGCTATGAGGTCTGGCATCGTGTCATACCATGTATGTACGAGCCGCCAGCATGCCAAATCAATCTCTCGGAAGCGGTAAAGGGAGTGGTCAGAATCCCGGTTATCGCTCATGGTAAGCTTGGCGATCCGTTCATAGCGGAGAAGGTAATCGAGGAGAGTAAAGCAGATTTCGTCGGGCTGGGAAGGCCACTTCTCGCCGATCCAGAGTGGCCAGAGAAAGTGAGACAGCAAAGACTGGATGATATCAGGCCATGCATCGGGGACAATGAGGGGTGTGTCAGGCGGGAATATGAGTTGAAATACCTGAGTTGCACGGTAAACCCTATTACCGGGATGGAGAGGGAGTATGCGTTAATACCAGCGGCCAAGCGGAAATCGGTGCTTGTAATCGGCGGCGGCCCCGCGGGGCTGGAGGCGGCCAGGGTAGCAGCGCTAAGAGGTCATGAGGTATCTCTCTGGGAGAGAAGCGCACTACCGGGTGGTAAGATGGTGCCTGGATCTGTCCCTGATTTCAAGCAGGACCTCAGGCCTTTCATACAATACCTCTCAGTTCAAGTCGAGAAACTGGGTGTCAGGGTCGAGCTTATGAAGGAGGCAAAAGCCGAATCGGTTCAGCACTTTAACCCTGAGGTGGTGATTGTTGCTACTGGCGCTGTACCTATAATTCCGCCGACCACGGGAATAGGAAGAGATAACGTATTCACCGCACTGGATATACTTCTTGGCAAGGATGGCCTGGGCAGCAGCGTGGTGGTGGTTGGGGGTGGCCTTGTCGGCTGTGAAGTTGCCGTCCATCTACAGAAAAAGGGCAAAGGTGTGACCATTATCGAGATGATGAAACGGCTGGTGCCGGAAGAGATCAACTTGAACAGTAGGATGGGGCTAATGAACATGGTCGCGGAGAGCGAGGTAGAAGTGCTTACAGGCACCGAGCTCCTTGAGGTGACGGGGCAGGGTGTCCTCGTGAATGCTGAAGGTGCCAGCAAGGAATTGAAGGCCGATTCGGTGGTGCTGGCCGTGGGTTTCAAGCCTGAGTCAGCGCTTCGGGATGAACTAGAAGGCAAGGTGCCAGAGCTATTTGCTGTCGGCGATTGTGTCGAGCCACGTAAGATCATTAATGCCGTCTGGGAAGGGTTTCATACTTCTCGTTTGATTTGATCGAGGTGCCTGTGGCTCAGTAGATGGCCTTATAAAGGAGGGCATTATGGCTGCTGAGGGAATTTTTATAGATGGGGGGCTAAATTGAAGGAACCATTCAGGAAATTCATAGAAAGCGAGTTAGGGGCTGGCGTTTTGCTTATCACCTGCGGCTTGCCTGGAACCTGGAAGACTGAGACCAGCGAGGAGGTTTCCAAGATTAAGGGCTACCCCATCCTTCGGTCTGACCTGATTAGACTGGAAGTGCTGAGGGGCGAGGATGTGTTCAATGAGAAGGTCGCCTCGGATATGAGCAAGCGGACGATGGTATATGATGAGACGTTCCGGCGGGCAGATGAAGCCTTGGATAAGGGCGATAGCGTGATACTCGATGCCACCTTTGTTAGCCAGTCATTGAGAAGGCGGGCTGCCGAGATAGCAGCCAAACACAATAAGACATTCGTCATCCTGCAAACCCACTGCCCTCAGGAAGTGGCCATAGCCCGGATACTAAGACGGACTAAAGAGGATTACGAATCGAACGCCCTCACTGAGCAGGCCTACCTTAACAATAAAAAGAAGTTCGAGGAAGTGGACCTAGAAGACCTGAAGCAGTTGAATCCCAAACTTAATATCATTCACCTGACAGTTGATACCCAGCACGACCCGCCTGAGGATTGGTACATCATCGGCATGGAAAAGAATTAGAAATGAAGATAGATTTGCACATCCATACCAAGACCTGCTCGGATGGCAATCTCCCTATCGAAGAGGTTTTCAAAGAGGCAAAGAATAGAGACATCGATTTAATCTCGGTAACTGACCACGATTCTATAGACTGCCAGGAGAGAGCTATCGCATTGGCAAGGGAGCATGGCATATCTTACATCACGGGGCTGGAATTAAATGTGACCTTTCATTATCCTGAGGGCGATAAAGATATTTCCCTGGATTTTCTGGGATATGGGTATGACATCGGCAATCAAGAGCTGAGGAGCAAGCTTCAATTGATAAAGGAACATAGAAAAGGAAGGGCGCGTCAAATTCTGGACAACCTGAATGTTGAGTTCGACAAAGAGGGAGTTGCAAGATTTACCGAGGAAGACCTTAAGAAAATAGAGGATAGTGTAGATGGTGTGTTCGGCCGACCCCATATAGCGAACTACCTGATAGAAAAAGGGATTGTGAAGGACAAACAAGAGGCCTTCGATAAGTATCTGGTCAAGTGTGATGTAGCTAAATATCCACTTTCTCTGGCTGAGGCATCGAAGCTGGTCAGGGATGCCGGGGGCATACTGGTACATGCTCACCCCAATGACCCCAACGGAACGTCTTTAGTGAGCATAACGCGTGATTTGGACGAACAAACGAGGATTATAAAGGAATATATGTTACAATACATCGATGGTGTTGAGTGCTGGCATGCAAGACATGACGAGAAAACCACGGCACATTATATTGAGTTTGCTAGGAAGCACGATATGCTAATGACCGGCGGCAGTGATTGTCATCAGAAACCGATTCTCCTTGGCTCATTGGATATACCTGATTGGGTTGCTGCTCAGTTCAGCGGCAGGAAAATGGAGTTCTCTGCAACCATCAGATAATATTATAGAAATAACAAGTTATGCAGACGCTAGTAATAGTACTCGTTGCCATTGCGGCAATCATGTTCAACGTGCCAGGCTGGAACCCAGGCCCTCCTACCATAATAGCCGCTATAGTACTGGCAGCTAGTGCCATTTTTACGGAGATGAAAAGATGAAGAATTATGACATTAAGGACTCCTCCCTAGCCCAGGAGGGCAAGCTTCGCATTGATTGGGCTGGCAAGGAAATGCCAGTGGTCAGGTCAATAAAGGAGAGATTTGGCAAGGAAAAGCCCCTGGTGGGAGTGCATATTTCTGCTTGCCTCCATATCACTACGGAAACGGCCAATTTAGCTCTGGCTCTAAAAGAAGGGGGTGCTGAAGTAGTTCTATGCGCCTCCAATCCTTTAAGCACCCAAGACGACGTAGCTGCCGCCCTGGTTGACTATGGCATCCCCGTCAACGCCATAAGGGGAGAAGATAACGAGATTTACTACAAACATATCATCACCGCCCTGGAGCATAAGCCACAGCTCACCATGGATGACGGCGCTGACTTGGTTTCCACCCTTCATAAGGATTACACCGAACTGGCTGCTAACGTCATTGGTGGCACTGAGGAAACGACCACAGGGGTCATCAGACTGAGGAACATGGCCAGGCTCGGTAAATTGATTTACCCCATTATTTCTGTAAACGATGCTCAAACCAAACATTTCTTTGACAATAGGTATGGGACGGGGCAAAGCACAATTGATGGCATCACCAGGGCTACGAATATGCTGTGGGCGGGGAGGAAGGTGGTTGTTTGCGGTTATGGCTGGTGTGGCAAAGGGATAGCTAGGCGGGCTCAGGGACTCGGGGCGCATGTTACCGTCACCGAGGTCAGGCCTATCCCCGCTCTGGAGGCTGCCATGGATGGCTATCAGGTCATGCCCCTGATTAAGGCCTGCGAGATGGGAGGTATTTTCGTCACCGCCACGGGCGATATGAACGTCATTGATAAGGCACACTTTTTACAGATGAAAGACGGATCTATTGTGGCTAATAGCGGCCATTTCAATGTAGAAATAAACATCCCAGCTTTGGAAAACCTGGCCAAATCGAAGAGGCGGGTACGTCCTTCCGTTGATGAATACACTTTAGGCGATGGGCGGCGTATCTACCTGTTAGGCGAGGGCAGGCTGGTCAATCTAGCTGCCGCCGAGGGACACCCGGCCAGCGTTATGGACATGAGCTTTGCCAACCAGGCTCTGTGCATGGAATACCTCAGCAAAATGAAAGGAAAGCTCGAGCCCACGGTCTATCCCGTGCCCGAGGAAATTGACCAGGAGGTAGGTAGACTGAAACTCGCCTCCATGAATATCGCCATTGACTCCTTGACCGAGGAGCAAAGTCACTACCTAGCAAGCTGGGAATCAGGAACTTAGAAAGGAGGGAAAATGCCAACCAGCTTTAATCGCTTAGAGTCTTATTTAGCAACTGCGGAGTGTGTTACCGAGGGACACCCTGATAAGCTATGCGACCAGATCTCGGATGCTGTCCTTGATGCCATGCTGAAACAGGACCCCTTCGCCCGGGTTGCCTGCGAAGTCTCCGTGGCCATGGGCATTGTGATGGTTCTGGGTGAGATTACCTGCAATTGCTATGTGGAAATCCCTGAGATTGTGCGCCAGGTAATCAAAGAGGCAGGCTATACCAAACCTGAATATGGCTTTGATTATCGAACCTGCGGAATCATGGTCTCTCTCAAGGGACAGTCAAGCGACATCGCCGCCGGAGTCGACCAATCTTTAGAAGCAAGACAGGGAGCGGCAACTGACGAGGTTTTAGACAAAACCGGTGCTGGTGACCAGGGAATGATGGTCGGCTTTGCCTGTACAGAGACCCCTGAGCTTGTGCCTTTGCCTGTTGCGCTGGCGCACAAGCTATGCCGGAGCTTGGCTCAGGTCAGAAAAGATGGAGCCGTACCTTATCTCAGGCCCGATGGTAAGTCTCAGGTAACAATAGAGTATAGTCATGGCCTGCCCAAGAGGGTGGTCTGTATTGTTCTTGGTGCTCAGCACGACCCCGGGGTGGAGCGTAAAACCATCGAGCATGACCTTATAGAAAAAGTGATTAGAAAGGTCATACCCGCTAATTTGCTGGATAGCGAGACTGAATACTATATCAACAGCGCCGGTCAGTTTGTCATTGGCGGCCCGGTGAGCGACACTGGTTTTACCGGGCGCAAAATCATAGCTGATACTTATGGCAGTGCCTGTGGACATGGTGGAGGCTGCTTTTCAGGCAAGGACCCCACCAAGGTAGACCGCTCCGCCGCTTATATGGCCAGGTATGTCGCCAAAAATATAGTAGCTGCTGGACTTGCCGATTACATCGAGCTTCAGGTTGCCTACACTATCGGGAAAGCTCACCCCCTATCACTATGCATCGAGACCCTTAGCTCGGGAAAGGTTTCTGACGAGACTGTATTGAATCTAATCAACAAGCATTTCGACTTCCGCCCCGAGGCTATCATAAGGACCTTAGACCTGCGGCGTCCCATTTATCGACAGACTGCTACCTATGGGCATTTCGGGAGGGAAGACCTCGACCTTCCCTGGGAGAGAACGGATAAGGCTGAAGTTCTAAGAAAAGAAGCGGGGCTTTAGACAGTTTCTATCGTTATATCGTCCACGCTCTTCACTTCCCTTTCCAAATCAACCAGAGCGATAGTACGCCCAGAAGCATGATATCTATAGGCTGAAGAGGTGAATATAGTCAGGCACCTTCTGGCGTACATTACTGGTGGGGCATCTGGCTGGTGAGACCTTATCAAGACATTTTTGCCGAAGCGGGACATGAATTCCTTAAACCAGCCTCGTCCGAATTGAGGCCTCCCTGTATAGGGATCGATGCCCAGAAACTCCCCTTCCGTTTCTTGCCAGTCCCCCCAGGTTATTTGATGCCATTCAATGCTACCTAGATTTATCCTGTTTATATCCTCCAGACCTGTCACATCGGGGAGTGCTCCGTGCAGAGCGATGATTCCATTCGGGGTGGACACTGCCAGTGGCAGCTTGGAAAGGACCTCACTATACCGGTGGCGCAGTTCGGCATCCAGCCCCTCCCAGAAATCGGCAGGTTGGAAATTTACTACAGAACGGCCTTCGTGATTTCCCATGAGGAGAAAAAGACTATCAGGGTGCTCGAGTTTTTGCTGAAGCAGGAAGTTAATGTTCTCCAGGGAAGCGGGCCCACGGTCGACATAGTCCCCGAGGAAAACCAGCCTATTCTCCGGCTTCAGATACCCGTGGATGATTTTCTCCGTGGCTTCGAAGTCACCATGGGTATCGCCAACGAAAATAGCTATGCCTGTCTGCAATTGTATTAAATTTGCTTCCTCGGCAAATATCTTCTCCACCTCGTTCAGCAACTCTTTTATTTCTTCCTTAGTCATACTATGAGGCCCTTTCGCCCCGAAAACTGGGCGTTTTCAAGCATAGACGTTTTCCGTGACAAAAATCAATACTTGCTCCAGAAGGCCTCCCTCGCTTCTGCGACTTTTCACCACGCTGCTGTTTCTGAGCATTTTGGGTGAGAAGGCTTTAATCTCCCATGGAGGAAAACGCAAAAAACAATAAGCCCGGGTGGGGTCAGGGATGGAGTGACTCTTAAGTGCAAATAAGGCAAAATTGAGCTCTGAAGGTCAAGCACTACTCCAAATGTCAGCCAAGAATCGGCGGCAGCACTTTTGCCCCCTGGCCGTAATAATAGATAAATAAGTAGGTGACGATGGCTAATTCCGCTGCCAGCGCAATGACGACCAGGAAAATGGCACGCTGGATATGTTTATACTTCATCGCGTTGACCTGAGCCAGGCTGAATATCTGGCGCGTGTAGACGTCAATAGTAGCTGCCTCGTCTTTTATCATCTCCTCAAGAGACTGTCTGTAGGCAGACAAAGTCGGGAATTTACAGATTCCCGCGAAGAAGGCCGGCTCACTTATGACTGACTTCTCCGTTTCTGCTTCTTCCTCTTCAGTCAGTCGAACCCTGGGGCGTACCGTCATGATAAGGTCCACTATAGCTATTAAGGAGGCGAGGAAGTATATCGAGAGTAGTACAACGGTGAGCACGTTAATCGGGACGAGGCGGTAGTAGACGATAAAGAAAACCATGAAGACGCCAAGAGCAGAGAGCAATGATATCGCCTTCTGGTCGGCACGCTCGAGCAGCCGATTCTCGGCATCTAGGATTCTTAACACTGAAAAAAGCCTGTTACTGGACATGCTGACCTCTTTATGTGCTGAAACTGCTCTGTGCTATTCAGGAGTATCGCCCATATTATACGCGTGCCTATCTTTACTCGTCAATTGGTGCCGCTTGCATTAGGATGATGCTTCTAAGCCCGTCCGTCCAATAAGAAGGTATTCTGTTCACCGATATTCGAATGCCTTACTCCAACTGTATTAAATTCGCTTCCTCGGCAAATGTCTTCTCCGTCTCGTTAGGCAACTCTTTTGTTTCTTCCCCGGTCATACTATAAAGCCTTTCCGCAGAAGCTTTAGCCCTCAGCTACAACCACAGTCTTGATATTGACGAACTCCTTGATGCCGAAATGAGACAACTCGCGGCCATAGCCGCTGTCCTTAATCCCGCCGAATGGTAAGCGCGGGTCAGATTTCACCTGAGAATTGACAAAGCATAGACCGGCTTCCAGTTCCTGCGCCGCGACCCTTTCTCCTTTGGCGAGGTCGCCCGTAAAGACCGCTGCCCCCAGGCCAAAGGCACTATCGTTAGCCATCCTTATGGCCTTCTCCTCATCTTTGACCGGGATAATCGCTGCCACCGGACCAAATGATTCCTCGTCACACAGCGGCATTCCTTTGGTAACGTCGGTCAATACGGTAGGTGGGTAGAAAGCCCCCTTGCCTTCGGGTATCTCGCCGCCGAGAAGGCACCTGGCACCCATCTCGATACTTTTAGTCACCTGCTGGTGGAGGTAATCTCTTAAATCATGCCTGGCCAGCGGTCCTATAGTGGTATCTTCCCGCAGGGGGTCACCCATCCTGGCAGCGCTCATCTGCTGGGCAAGCATCTCTGCGAATTTGTCTTTCAGAGATTGAACCACGATAAACCTTTTGGCACCAATGCAGCTCTGGCCACAGTTGGTCAGCCTTGCAGCAGCACAGACAATGGTTGTAGTTTCCAACTCGGCATCCGTCAGCACCAGGTAGGGGTCACTGCCACCCAGCTCCAGGACGGTCTTCTTAAGCATTTCGCCAGCCTTCCGGGCCACCGCTCGGCCTACCGCCACGCTGCCCGTGAGGCTGACGCCCTTTACCAGCGGGTTCTCGATTATGGCATCCACCTGGCTACTGCCTACCAGCAGGGTGGTGAAGACACTGGCAGGTAAGCCGACGTGACGGAAGATTGCCTCTATGGCAAGGGCGCAACCGGGCACATTAGAGGCATGTTTCAGCAACACCACATTACCAGCCATGAGTGCAGGCGCGGCACAGCGGAATACTTGCCAGAAGGGATAGTTCCAGGGCATCACAGCAAGTATCACTCCCAGCGGCACAAAGGTCACATAGCTTTTCCCTGCATCTGTGGCTACAATTTCCGGCGCTAGGAACAGTTCCCCGTTGTCAGCAAAGTAATCACATACCCAGGCGCATTTCTCGGCTTCTGACCTGCCATCCCGTATCGGTTTTCCCATCTCCAACGCCATTAGCCTGGCATAATCTTCCGCACTGGAGCGGAGAATCCCTGCTGCTTTTCTCAGAAAATCTGCCCGCTCAGCAAAGCTGGTCTTCCTCCAGTCTAGGAAAGCATGATGCGAATGCCGAATCGAGTTTCCCACCTCTTGAGGTGACATCTCATCATATTCTTTAAGGACCACTCCGTTGCTGGGATTTATGGCATTTATCTTCATTGCCTCTGTGGGCAACTCCTTTATTTCTTCCCTGGTCATGCTATAAAACCTTTCCGCCCCGAAAATCGGACGCTTTCAAGCATAGATGTTTTCCGTGATAAAAATCAACACCTGCCTTAATAGCCTTCTTAGCACCACGTCGCGACTCAACAGTTCGTCATTTTGTCTAGTCTGGATTTGTCCGTGGTTGGCCTGGTAAGCAAGGAGGAAAACCAAGACGTCTATATTTTCATTACCCAGACTATGTCCAGCCACGATTTATGTAAGGTTGGCATGCTTCGCTGGGAGCCCGCTGTAATTCTAGAGTATATGCAACTTCGGGCCAGCGGAGTTAGCCCGCATCGTGTCGCTGGACATCAACAATTCCAATTGCCGCTGGTAGCATTGGAGTCCTATTGACAAACGCTTCGGGGGGGGGAGAGTATAATAGAACAAAAGGGCTTCGGCCCAGTCTGAGGAGAGAATGAAGTGTGGGATTGAGTCCAGCCAAATATCCCTTCTTATAATCTGCGGTACTATAATACAATCCTGTAAAGCGGTTTGATATGCTATGAGGTGGGAACTGTCACCTGTAAAGCAAATCAGGCAAAGACAAAAATCTGAGGGTGAAGGGCTTCCGAAATGCCCCAATAGGGAATAAAGATATGGAAAAGAAAGACATATTAAAAATAATAGGCAAGCTGGCGATGATAATACTGCTTCCTCTCATACCTGCGTTAATATATGAAGATGTCACGATGTCCATCTCATCGGTATTAATAGTTACAATCATACTTTGGGGTATTCCTCTATCAATTATTATCGCTTATGGATATATAACGCGGAATAAAATTACGTCAACGCTATCTGGAGTTTTTTTCTGGCCTCTTTTTGGGCTTTATTTATATATGCTTAAGCATGACTTCACGCTAAACTGGTGGTTCTTTTTTGATCCCCTCGTAATTCCTTGTGGATTAGCGGGTTATCTGGCATCGCGCAGGGGGAAAATATCTCTCTCGATTGCAATATCTCTTGCCATTCTATTCATTTATTTTTTAACGACTATTCCTGACTAAAGCCACGATAAAGAAGTAGGGAATGAAGAATGAAAAGCTGAGATAGCCCAGTTAAGGCAGTGTAACATGAGAAGGGGCTTAGCGCCGAAGATGGGCGCTTCATAAATATAGGAACAAATAGGAGGTGGAAAAGATGAAAAAAGGATATTTGCTAACAGCAATCATAGTAATAGTATTATTATTAGCACTCAGTATACCCCTGATTCCGAGCACAGTGGCATTGGATGAGAATCAGCCTGGCGTAATCTTCCGCCCGGGAGCGGAGAATCCCTGCTGCTTTTCTCAGAAAATCTGCCCGCTCAGCAAAGCTGGTCTTCCTCCAGTCTAGGAAAGCATGATGCGAATGCCGAATCGAGTTTCCCACCTCTTGAGGTGACATCTCATCATATTCTTTAAGGACCACTCCGTTGCTGGGATTTATGGCATTTATCTTCATTGCCTCTGTGGGCAACTCCTTTATTTCTTCCCTGGTCATGCTATAAAACCTTTCCGCCCCGAAAACCGGACGCTTTCAAGCATAGATGTTTCCCGTGATAAAAATCAACACCTGCCTTAATAGCCGAGTTTGAACGATGGTTTAACTAGATTAAGCACCAAACAAAAAGCCAAGAAGTCCAGCAGAAAGTGAGGCGCAAGCTCGCTGTCACTTAGGTAGTTGTAGGGTGGCTGTGGAACCTAGGGCGGAGCTCAGGTTACTAGCTTTCCAGCTTCAGGTCCTGGGGTTCTAACATAAATCGAATCCACCTTCACGATAACCGCACCCTTGGCATCGAGTTGAGGTAACATGCTTTTTACCATTGTAACGCTTTCTTCAAAAGCCTTGCCCGAAGTTTCAATTCGGGCGTTGCCTTTGAACTCGTATCCTTTCAAACCATCGAAGTCCCAGGCTGAGACTGATACCTTTGGGTTTGCCCTCATGTTTTCCAGCGTGTTCTTCATAAAGACGTCCACCAGCAAGAGTTCGTCATCAGAAAGTATTTTCCCAAAGCCAACCGGAATCACATGAGGATCACCATCCCTAGTCACCGTGGCAAGGGCAAATCCCTTTGTCTTGGCGGCGACATCCTTCATTTCATCAGTGATCTTTGCCATATAACCTCCTTTCAGTTCATTGGCTCCACAACCACCCACCCCTGATTATAGTCCCGCAGTTTCTCGGCCGCAAGGTGCACAAAGCATCGTTTCGTTCAATTCAACCAAACACAAAAGGCCAAATTTGAGAAAAGCCAATGGGAGCTCAGAAACTAATACGATACCCCTCTGTGGCTATCCCACCGTATTGACTACATTCCTGAGAAATGTTCAATTTTCCGAATTGCACAAATGCTCAGAATGTTACCTTCCCTGTATATCCACCACTCCATTTATTTTTGCCTTGACATAGTGTAGGATATACCAATTCAATTTTCCACTGGCAAACATGGAATTCATCAGGAACCGTTTCGGCCCGTGGAATGAATAAGGACATATCTTTTGTACGAGGAACTGAAGGATAAGGATTGTCTGGTCGCTAGTCAGAGTGGGAAATCCCAAATTGGTATCTTAAAGAGGCAATATTTCTATGAACCAGAAAAAGTCACTTGATTCAGTAAAGACAGAAACTTCCAAAGAATATCCCTTTGAATGGCCTCTCTCTCGCATGAAAAGAGAGCAGTTTAAGAAAGGCGATGTCCTTTTCAAAGTAGGAGATACCGCCGACAAGATGTATTACATACAAAAAGGCTCAATCCGATTGATTGAGATTAATATTGTTATTGGGGAAGGGGAAGTGATTGGGGAAATGGGGATTTTCTCACCTTCTACGCAAAGAACGGCATCCGCAGTGTGTGAAGAGGATTTAGAAGCCTACACTATGGAAAGCGACGACATACTCAATCTTTTCAGTCGGGATCCGTCGTTTGGGCTTCAGATGATTAGATTGAGCATTGGACGTTTCATTGAAGACTTGAAAAGGGAAACTGAAGCCAGAGAGCGCATCGCAAGTGAACTAAGGATTGCTGCAGAGATTCAAACCAGCATGTTGCCCAGAAGATTCCCGCCATTTCCAGAGAGAAAAGAAATTGAAATCTTTGCTGTGTCGGATCCTGCAAAGGAAGTGGGTGGGGATTTCTACGATTTCTTCTTTACAGATAAAAATAGGTTGTGTTTTGTTATCGGCGATGTCTCGGGCAAAGGTGTTCCCGCGGCACTATTCATGGCAATCACCAAGACAGTTCTAAAGACAGAGGCGCTACGCGGCCCCTCAAGCGAGGACATCTTGGACCGCGTCAACAATATACTTTGCCCCGATAATGAGACTGGCATGTTTGTTACAATCTTCTGCGCAATATTGGATTTAGGAACGGGAGAACTACAGTTTTCTAATGGTGGGCATAACCCACCCCTAATCTGCGGTAGCGGTGAATGTTTTGAATTTATGGATGTCCCTAAAGGGTTTGTAGTAGGGGCTATAGAAAATAGCAAATGCGGAAGCGGAACACTGACACTTAGGCCAGGCGATACTATTTTCCTCTATACTGATGGGGTAACGGAGGCGATGAATCCAGAGGGTGAATTATTCTATGAAGAGAGATTGAAAAGCTGCCTGGCAAATCTGCAATTACAGAATAAGGATGTCACATGGATGGTAAATGGGGTAAGACAAGAAATACTCAATTTCACTCGTGGAGCACCGCAATACGATGATATCACCATGTTAGCTTTGAATTATAAGGGGAAAGGCGCTTGGCATGCTGAGTGCAAAGAATAGGTATCCCAATAAAAAGTTTCCATTCTGCTCATATCTCTATTACTGGCGTTGGTGGGGCGATCCTCTATGCTATGGCTGCATTAAATAGCTTGTTTGATGGAGTTAGAAGCACAAAGAAGTCTCATGCCACATGAAGTAGAAATCAAGCGATCACCCAGGAGAGACGACTGGGTAGTGTTCCAAGTTTGGTGGAAATTTGCTGAGCATATCCCCCCTCTTCATTTTGGGTCAACCTCCGCATTTACCTTTGGAAGGATAAGTAAACACAAAACAATAGGTATCTCGACCACCTGAAGGGTGCTTCTGGTGCAGTTTTGGGCTCAAAAATGGCAAGAAAATGCCATGTTTTGCTCAAGTCTCTCATAGCCATCAGTCATTTCTTAAATATAATCTGAGGCCATAATGGCCATTCTTCCACATTTTGGACGAGGAAATGACGAGTTGACCTGCCCCCATTAATTATACCACTTGTTAAGTTAGTCCCGTGAGAATAATAGCCTCGGGACCAGGCGGTCGGTAGTTAAGTGCACCATGCGGTCATTCCTTGTGACCTGTTCCGGTTTGAATGCTCTTCTGACCATCGAGTCCCCCTTTCTTAGCTTCCTGTCTAAAATTAGCTCTAGACTCATTTTTGAGAGGCACGCCAGATTAGATATAATCTAACAAATAGATTCTTTTGGGAAAACATGAAATCGTTAGTGCTATTTTATTCTTTGACAGGCAAAATAGTGGTATACGAGTTAATTAAAGCGCAGAAAACTGTTCCGCAATAGCGTTTTAGTGTAACAACCAGTCGTGGGCTGATGGAGTATACTTCATCAGCCCCCCCTCACGTAGCTGAACGATAGTCAGGAATGTGCAACAGTAATGCAGCGCATGGCCCAGAACGTCATTTCTTGACAGTTTGGTGTTGACAATCTTGGTCTGTGCGAGCCATGTTGTGAATCAGGCATGCAAATAGCATTACTGTCAGACGCCGCCGGAAGATCAGGGACCATAACCTGATTCTGGTAATCGTGACATAAGCAACAGCCTTAGCTGTCCAACAGGCAACAGGGAATTGTGTGGAATAGCGCCATTCCGTCTATCCCAAAATTAATCCCCGGTCGTCATTCTACTTGGTCGAACACTGTATTTGGACTAGGCTTTTTCTAAGGAATGAAGCTCAAATGAGGTGCATGTCCTCAGCTTCCCGCAACAGGTCATCTCTAAAGGCAGGGTGAGCAATACTGATGATATCCAATGCCCTTTCTCGAGTGGATTTCCCCTTCAGATTGACCACCCCATACTCAGTGACAAGATAATGGGTATCCATTCTTGGAGTAGTAACTGCAGTACCTGTCTTAAAGCGTGGCACTACACGAGAGATTTCTCCATCTCTAGCTGTGGAATAAAAAGCTAGGATGGATTTCCCCCCGTGAGAATTGAAAGCTCCTCGCACAAAGTCAAGCTGCCCTCCAGTGCCGCTAAATTGAGAGCCAGCAAGAAACTCCGCATTGCATTGCCCCAGTAGATCAACCTCAAGGATACTGTTAATGGAGACAAAGTTGTCGTTTTGGGCGATGACAGCGGGGTCATTGGTATAGGAGACAGGATAGCTTTCCATGCTCGGGTTATCGTTTATGAATTCATACATC
Source organism: uncultured Dehalococcoidales bacterium (assembly GCA_964638975.1). Classification (GTDB taxonomy): domain Bacteria; phylum Chloroflexota; class Dehalococcoidia; order GIF9; family AB-539-J10; genus RBG-13-51-36. Next base: position 12,841 of record CAZXAJ010000018.1, on the reverse strand, counting down.
CTCTCGGTGCCCCAAGCGTTTGTGAAGACGTTTTTCCTCGGGTGAAGTGTCTTTTCCCGTCCAGTAACAACTCCTACTTCTATTAGGTCTGCCATACTAGAACAAAAGAGTTCGCTGTGAATTCCTAAATCCTTATGGTCCATGAGAGAATAGGCAATGGCACTGGGTATGCCGCCAAACCCTAGCTGAATAGTAGCTCCATCAGGAACCATCTCTGAGATATATCTACCAATAATCTCGTCTTCAGGCATCAACTCCGCTGATATCAGTTCCAAGAGTGGGACATGGTTTTCTACTATGGCGTCAACCTCAGAAATGTGTAGGAGGGAGTCCCCAAAAACGCGAGGCATATTCTCATTCACCTCTACGATTAGCGTTTTGCAGTGCCTCGCGGCCGTGGAGGTGTAGTCATTAACAGTGCCAAAACTGAAATAGCCCGCTTTATTCATGGGAGAAACGGTAGTGACGGTGACATCTGTATCCATGAAATCCCTGATTATCTTTGGTATCTGATGAAAATGATTGGGAACGAAATAGTGAAGTCCCACCTTGACCGAGGACCTATCTGCCCCACTCACAAACCAGGAATAGGCTTGAATACAGTCAGACAAGTCCGGAGCAAGAACCGTTTTGATAGCATGTGCTTGAGGGGCCATGGAAAATATTTTAATGTCTTTCAGGTCACCTTCTCTGGCCCTGTCAGCAATAGCGCCTAAAAGGGCAGGAGGTTCAGCATTAATCATGCCATGTATGATGGTATCGCCGCTCTTTATTTTCTCTACAGCCTTCTGGGGTGTGGTCAATTTTTGTGTGTATTCTGAGAGATAAGAATTCATGCTTCCTCCTTAGCTTTCTAATCTGATTACGCTCTCTGTGCTTTAATCACGTAAGCAAACAGTTCTTTCCCAAAATCGGAGGCAATTTGAACCTCTTCAAGGTCAGTGTCCACATTATTAAGATATTGCAAACGCAGCACATCACCGTCAAAGATTTCAGGGATGATTCCAGCAAAAAAGAATCCGAGCACTTCCATGGATGCACAAAATTTCTGCGTAGCTGGGTGAGATAAAGGCAAATCAAGGTAAATTACATCGATATGACGCAGACAAAGCTCCCGTAGACGAAATCTCACCAATTCTTCCAAATCAGCCCCATATTGGGTTATGCGAATAAAAGCTCGGTTTGCTTCGGTCTGCACTTTCACATCTACTTGGGAAGATGGCGGAACCTCTATTTGCTCTTTGAAGTCAGATGGATTGATAATGTTTCGTTTCAATTTGCTTCTCTCATAAATACTACGGATCATCGTCTGGTGATGAAACGGTGGATAGACATCTCGTAATGGCTCCTCATTAGCCTTGGCATAGAGAAGAATGGCAGTTCGGCGCTGTTGCTGCCCTTCTTCCTGAATTTTCTTAAAAAACATGCTTGCAGGAGTGAAGCCTAAAAGGGCACCCGTCTCGCACGCTCCGAGCGCAATCATCACCTTCTGAGTATAAGGGTGAACTGTTACAGCTTCACCATAGGTTCCATACATCCCTCTTTCTTTGGTATTGTCCATCAGGAATTTTCTTAGTTTGCTGTAAAGACCATGGCCTCTATATCGTGGGTCAACTACTGCCTGCCCCGACTCTCCAATTTTAGCATTCGGTTGTTCCATGCGCAGCGCTACATGGCCAACGGTCTCGCCATCAGGGGTCAAAGCGATATAGGAACTCAATAGACCACTTTCTAAAAGTTCTCGTACTCTATCAGGGAAATAGACATAATCGCTGCTGTAGGTGTATCCATAGCAGCGATACACGCATCTGGCCACATCGATTGAGTCATCTGGTCTCATTAAGCGTATGGTAAGTGGGACGTCCTTTGGAATGGGTGGAAGAGACAACCTTCCTTCTTTCTCTTCTTCAGAAATATATGCTTCTACATCTCTATACGGAAGGTTCTTAATGAGTTCGACTCGTTTGCCACGACGACCTGCGTTAAGAAAGTGAATCTCATCAGCAAAAGCCTTCATTAACATCACGCCGAGACCTGATTCTTGTCCAGCCTCAAATCTCCTGAAATCAAAAGGCAAGCCTTGATCTTCCACTGCCACTGCAACTTGGCCTGGCTTCCGTAGGATGATGACATCAAAAGTCCCCTGCTCATCAGGATCAAAAGCATGTTCAATTACGTTCATACAAGCTTCCTCTACTACAAGTTCGAGTCGCTCCATATCCCTGCCTACCAGACCCAGCTTGGTGGAGACGTCTCGCACAAAACCGATAACGGCAGGAAGGAACTCTACCTTTCCGATAACTGTAATACGCGCAATTTGCTGTTCTTCCTGTGTCGCATCCATTTTTATCACCTCTCTTTTCTATTACTAAACACTCTCTGAGTCGCGATTCTTCGTCATCAGATGCTTTCGCATAGTGAGCTTGTTGCCCTCTTCAGCATCAAAGGAATAACTCACCTCATCCATCAGCTTACGCATAAAATATATTCCCAGCCCGCCAATTTTCCTTTCGCCCACATCCGACTCTAAATCTGGTGGGGGAATGGAGCCGGGCTCAAATGGCTTCCCACGGTCCGTAATAGTAACAATCAAGTCCTCATCCACCATCTCCAGGGCAATCGTGATGATATCCTCCCACTCCGAATATGCATGCTTGATTATGTTGGTACAGGCTTCATCGACTGCGAGCTGAACCTCGGATATGTTTTTCCCTTTCGAGCCTATTTGTCTCATTACTTTGGCGATGAAATCGCTGATGATAGAAAGGTTTTCCAACCTACTATCAACCTTAAGTTCAAATCGCTTTTCCTTCATGGACTTAACTGGTTGGTAGCCATCAGGCTTTGGCTACCGACTCACCTTCTCTCCACTCATCCTTCGCAGGTACTACCACACCTGGATTTAATATATTATTGGGATCAAAAACCTTTTTGATCCCCTTCATCAATTCTATCTCCTTCCTACTAAATGAGAGAGGGAGATTCTTAATCCTATTCCTTCCTATACCATGCTCAGCCGTTATGACTCCACCTAAATTAATCGCCTCTTTGTAGATTTCCTCCTTGATTTCCTCCAAATAGGAGGGGATTTCTCCGTTTACCTTCATCACATGTGGATGTAAGTTTCCGTCGGCTACATGACCATACATGGGTACGTAGGTTCGGTATTCCTGGGCAATTTTATCTATTCTGTCCATGAGTTTTCCTATGCTTGCTGGAGGAACAGCTATATCAAGACCATCTGCCAAGTCGCGTTTTAAAGCCATGTATGTGTTGCTTCGAATTTTCAAAATCTTGTCTTGTTCCTTCTTTCCCTGAGCAACCAAGGTCTCTATGGAATTATTTGCCTTACAAATTTTCTCTACCTCTTCACATTCAGCATAAACCTCGTCTTCACTGTCACCTTGTATTATGAACATCAGGTAAGCATTCCCTTTCTTAGCAGGCCATTCTTTACCAAGTTGTTCGGCTGACCGGGTTATCTCTTTCTTCTCTATATACTCTACAGCCAATGGAAGTATACCCCTCTGCAAAATCTTTGGAACACTATTCACAGCATCATGGCGATCCTCATAGGAGATTAGCAATGTAACGGTCATATTCGCCTTAGGGTATAACCGAAGGATTGCTTTCGTTATTATTCCCAATGTCCCTTCACTACCTATCATCAGTTCCATCAGAGCATAGCCCGTATTATTTTTGAACAGCTTTCCCCCCATCCTTATTATCTCTCCCGTAGGCACTACAACTTCAAGCCCCTTTACGTAGTTTCTTATGACACCGTGTCTGACTGCTCTGACTCCTCCCGCATTTGTTGCTATCATCCCTCCAACCTGTGCTGGTTCAGCTCCAGGATGTATAGGGAACGAAAGGGTTGCTGCTTCTTTATCTAGGTATTGAATCAGTGTTTTCAGGGTCACTCCAGCTTCACATGTGATCATCAGGTTATCCCTATCTACCTCAAGGATTTTGTTTAACCTTTCTAATGAAAGAATTATGCTTTGTTCAACAGGTATAGCTGCAGCACAAACTCCTGTTCCGCCTCCACGAGGGACAACAGGTATAGTATTCTCATTTGCGTACCTCAGAATCCCAGAAACCTCTTCACAGCTTGCCGGTTTAATCAAAATTGAATTGATATTGGGCTCAGGTCGCACTGGTTCAGGTGTCTCGTCTAATAGGTAATCTCTAATTCCGTCTATCTCAGTCACAACCCAACTCCCTCCCACAACAGAACTTAACTCTTTAACTACCTTTTCTTCCACTACCGTTCCTCTTTGCGCTCAATTTTAGGTTCAAACCAACTGCTTTTCATTCAGGCGACCTTCAATATCATCAGGGTAAGATCATCAAATTGAGGTTGTCCTTGGCTAAATTCGGTTACTGCTTGTTGAATTTGCTTAATAAGCTCTGAAGCGGAGAGATTGCGATTCTCCTCTATTGTTGAAACAAGTCTCTGCACTCCAAATTGTTCTTCCTTATCGTTGATGGCTTCTGTTACCCCGTCGGTGTAGAGCACTACGATATCACCCTGTCGCAAGATAATTTCCTTTTCTTCCAGTTCAATACTAGGCATGATGCCTAAGGCGATTCCTTTAGCTTCCAGCATTATGAGAACGTTGCCATTCTCTCGTAGCATCAGCGGGAAATTATGCCCGGCATTAACATAGGTCAGTGTTTTCTCCTTTGGGTCGAGTATGCAGTAGAACAAGGTGACAAACATATTTGCTCTTTCATCTTCGGCTATCAAGTCATTCGCTCTTTCTATAGCCGCGGCAGCAGTCAAATTGCCCCTGGCGTTGGCACGAACCAGGGTTCGGGATAGAGCCATAAACAGCGCTGCCGGAACACCTTTACCTGAAACATCGGCTATCACCAATCCCCACTTATCCGTGGAAATAGGGATGAAGTCATAGAAATCCCCTCCCACCTCTTTAGCCGGCGCATTCAGCGCTGCCAGTTCCATTCCTTCTATCTGTGGTGAGGACTCAGGCAGGAAGCTTTTCTGAATGCCGCCAGCAATCTCCATTTCATAAGTCTGTCTTTCCAATTCACGACGGTATCTGTCCTTTTCAGCGGCTGTGTTTCGTTCATTTATCAAGTTGCTTACTATAAAGGCAAAGATGGCCATTCCTACTACGTTGGCAACTATCATAGGAAGGCTAACGAGTTTGGTCACAGCCAGGGCTTCAGAGAAGGGTCGGGTTATCAGGAGCACCAGTCCCATGTGAAAGGATTCCATGAGGCCGGCAAACAATACGGCTCTGTGAATACCGATGAACTCTCCCCTCCGCCACTTGTATATAATGCCACCAGCTAGACCAGCGATGACTGTAGCCAGAGAACAGGGAACACAGGTAAGACCCTCCAGGAAATAGCGGTGTATTCCGCCAATCAGCCCGACTCCCAGCCCAATCATCGGTCCTCCGACCAGACCGGCGATCATGGGACCAAGGTCTCTGATATTGGCGATGGCTCCTGAAGGAAGCTCTATCCCGCCATAAGTGCCAAAAACGGAGAAGGCACCAAAAGCCAGAATCAGAATAACTCGATTCTTGACGTCAAATCGCCGGTCTAATACCTGGGCAAAATACCTGGTGCGGGTTATGACATAGGCAAAGAGGACTATTACGCATATTTTTTCGACCAGGTCCAGCAATAAATCGCCAACGGATACTTCCAGAGTTGCCTCCCTTCAAAGTCAGAGGTAATCCAACCTGGCATTAAGTTCGCTCACTCCTTTTACCCATCTCTGTAGTGGTGGGACCTCGTCCGGGTCTATGATACAGTCAATGACAGTGGGTTTTCCGCTCTCCAAGGCTTGCGGCAGTATCTTCGACAGCTCACCCGGCTTTTCTATCCTGAAGCCTTGGGCGCCAAGACCTTCAGCTAGCTTGACAAAGTCTACCTGCTTGAAGGTTGTAGAAACGGTCTTCTCACCCAAGCTGAACTTCTGAAGCTCATGCACCAGGCCGAGTTTGGCATTGTTGTGGATGATCCAGACCACGGGGATGCCGTGATTTACTGCTGTGGCTATCTCCATTCCATTCATCTGGAAGCAACCGTCGCCGACCATGGCTATCACAGGTCTGTCAGGTGCTGCCAGCTTGCCACCAATGGCGGCAGCGGTGGCATAACCCATGGTAAGCATGCCAAAAGCAGATATGAAATTTGGCTTATCAAAACTCAGGTAGTGGATACCCCAGCATATATGATTACCGGTATCAAAAAATACAATGGCATCCTTGGGCAGGAGTTCTTGGAATTCTCTCATCAATGCCTGCGGCTTTATGGGAACAGAATCCGAATGCATTTTCTCTTCGTCAAGAAACATGCCGGCACTCTTCTTGAATTCGGCAAGCTCATCAACAGGTCTTTGTGTCTTTGGATCATACTCCTGCAGCTCTCTTAGAACCCTGAACGAAATTTCACTCAAAACAGCTCCGCAATCTCCAACCAGACCAATGTCCGCTGTATAGTTCTTGTCTATCTCGAAAGGGTCAATATTGATGTGAATCAGGCAGTCGCTAGGAGCGATTTTGGGGTCCCAGGAAAAAGTCGTCATCTGGTTCAGGCTGGCACCAACAACCAGCAGCACGTCTACATCCCCCATAATGTATCCCTCGGCGGCCAAAGACCCACAAAGGCCAAGCACGCCTAACGAGAGTTCATGACTTTCGGGGAAAGCTCCCTTTGCCTTTGGAGTGCTAGCCACCGGGATGTTGAGCATCTCAGCAAGCTCGAGAACTTCTGAGGTGGCATCAGATGCAATAACGCCGGAACCAACGAGCATCGCTGGCTTTTTTGCCTTGACCAACTTCCTGACGGCATCTATTACCAATTTCCTATCGAAGTACTCTGGCTTAATCCTATAAGACTTGGGAGGAAGCAGGCTATCTTCAACCTCTGCCTCCATGATGTCCTTGGGATAGCTAAGATGCACCGGGCCTTTCTTCCCGCTGAAGGCTTTTCTAATTCCCTCCCTGAGTAGCTCAGGCATCTTCTGTCTTGAAACTATCATTGTGCTGAATTTCGTTACAGGGTCAAACATGGTCACAGAATCAACGCCTTCCTTGGTGGAATCCTGAAAGGTTCCTTTTCCATAGATGCTTGTGGGGACCTGCCCGGTTATGACCAGCAACGGAATATTATCCATATAGGCGTTAGCGACGCCGGTGATGATATTGGTAGCGCCGGGTCCGGAGGTAGCATAACATACGCCGATTTTACCGCTTACGCGAGCGTACCCATCGGCCATGAAAGCTGCCCCTTCCTCGTGCTTGGTCAATATCGGCTTGATGGCATCCTGCTTATTTATGGCGGCATACATGGGAACCAGCGAGGTGCCAGGGACACCGAAGATGTATTCCACTCCTTCAGCCTCCAGATACTTCAGCATTAGTTCTACCGTTGTTATCTTCATTTCACGACTCCTTAAAGCTGTTCACCGCCTCTTCCTCTTTATCAAACATCTGAAACAGCTGTGTGAATCCGGCGATGTCGAACACCTCTTTCACATAGGGCTGTAAGGAGGCTAATCGTATATCGCCCTGCTCTTTTTTCACCCGCTTGATTCCTGCCAGCAAGACCCTTAGTCCCGAGCTGCTTATATACTCCAAATGACTGAGGTCGGCCACCAGACGCACTTGACCAGCGGTGGTCAGCGAATCCAATTCCCGCTCCACATCATTTGCGGCGTAGGCGTCGAGCCTGCCACTCAGAGAGATTACATTCACATCTCCCGCGGTTTTCGTTGAAATCTCCATTTTGCTATCCTCCTTCTGTTGATAGATTAGCTCTTCGTTTCTATGGCTGGGAACATCTCTACTGGTTCACAAGTATATTTCCCTTGCCATGGAAATACAAGCCTTTTCCTGCAACCTCAAGCAGTAGATGATGCATATAGGTTGCCTAACTTGCTGAAAATACAAATAGACACAGTTTTAGTTCCGCTGCTTTTGTACGAAGAGAAGCATTACTGTCCCAGATGTGGGGTCGGGGGGATAGAGTCCGAACTGGAAGAATTAGTCTTTTATTGCAGTAACTACGGGCTTAGCCTATTCTTTCCATGCGAGATATGCCGCCAATATATTTCTCCATATTATGTCTACTGCAATAAGAGAGACAGAGCCTGGATATGTGCGGAATTTGCAGCCCGGCAAAAGTCTTATCCTTTTGAGGACATGGCATGGTATAATCGGCACACTATCCATAGGAGGTCAAAAGATGGAAAATACATTTGACAGCACCTATATAATTAACAGGGAAAGGCATGATGAATTTGTGGCTGAGGCCAGCAAACTTGCCATCGCGGTCTATGCTATACCTGCTTTTCTCTGGCCCGAGCTCTACAAGATGATAGACATGCGCAAAGATATTGCCATGCGGGTTGTCTGGAAGCCCGAGACTACCGTCGGACAGATAAAAGAGTTGGATAAGACGTGGTTCTTGAAGAAATATAAATAATCTGGCCTCTGACAGATTCATACACGGAGAGATAGATATCACCCTTATCTCCATCACAAGGAGAGCTTCCAACTATCATAATGCCATTAGCATCTAGCTCAATGGGAAAACTAAATAACCGCTCCACTTCCCCAAGGTCGGTATCCTGATAAACTTATGCTATGCTTATGACCGTCTGGTTGGCGGGAGGATAGGTACTCTGACCATCGCAGATGTTTGTGTCTCCATATTAGAATTGCGTTCTGGATTCATACCCAAGATATGGACAAATTGAGACTTGAACCCACTGCTGCCTTGGTAATGCAGTGGGCACTAAGACTGTACAATGAAGAGGATATTCTTCGATTTGTAAATCGACTTGACCTGTCTTCAGGGCAAACTCTCTTTGATAAGTGCCATTCTGTTTGTAGCTGGTATGGTGAGGTAATCCTTAACAGAAAGAGTTTCATAAAGCATTTGATTGAGCAAGAACTATGTGCCGCGAGACAGGAATACCAGTTGATTTTTCTTGCAAGTGGGAAGTCACCGCTACCAATGGAAATACTATTGAGGTATTCATCCAAAGTGTATCGTATTTTCGAAATCGACCTATCTGGAATAGAAGACAAAAAGAGGCTCTATCTTGAACTATTTCCAGAATCCCTGGAGAAATTGAAATGTGTAAACGCAGATATTGCTTCATCTGATATTTTGGACGTATTGGATAGGACTGAGACCGGATATCGTCCTGACCTGCCAGCCATAGTCATTATGGAAGGTATAAGTTACTATCTCCGGAAACAGGAACTGAAGAATATCATCGCAGGCTTTCAACGGCAAAAGGAGGGGATTTTTATCATCGAATATGTGGTCCCCTACCAGCTCGTTGGTCAAGCCAGGAGGTACATACCTGAAGAGATTTTCAGGATAATGCAGGAGGATTGTGGCTTAGATGAGATAGTCTCCTACACAAAGGAGGAGCTAAGATCACTCTTCCGTGAAAAAGGTGGAGATTTGGTCGCCAGTTATACTATGGTAGATATGGAGTTAGCCAGAACGGGAGTTAATACCTACTTTGCAAAGCCGGGCGATGGATGGATTGAATGCGCTGTCGGCAGAGTTGGCGCTTCACGCGTATTCTAACAGCAAGATCGAATATCTGGCTGGGTTGTCTCGAGCTAATCTAAAGGAACTGAAAAAAGCAGACTGAGACTCAAGGAGCAGTCCATACACAGTTTCTGACGCAACATTTCTTATTTCCAAGACTTATCTGCAAATTACGCCATCCCTGGAAACGCTGATCGTGTCACGCCGGGTGCCCTTGGACGCTTTCAAGCATAGATGTTTTCCGTGACGAAAATCAACACCTGCTTTGATAGCCCTTAATGCTAGGAGGCCAGGAAACATTCCGCCACTTTGTGTAATGAGGTAGCAACCAGGCGACTGTTGGATACTCGAAAAAGTGCTCTATTTGAGGCAAGGATGAGTCGACAGATATGCTGACAGCTTGGAAAACGATCTGTTACCCGTTACCAATCCATCTGACCAGCTACTTTCTCGACAACCTTGCGGAAATGGAATCCCTGAATAGCAAAGGATATGGATAGAGGCAAAGACCTGGGGTTCCTCAGCAAGGTGGAGAAAAACAGCCTCCAATAGTACCTTCGCCCTTTTTCCTTGATGCCCAGGAACCATACAGTTTTGACCAATATCCCGACGTAGCAGGGACGAATATTGACTTTCCTTTTGCCTTTAGGTTTATAGTCTTTTACAAAGACTTTGATACGTTCGTAGTATTGCCTGGGTGAGTAGATTGTACGGAGGATGTACTTATAGCCACGAATAAGTGTTCCGTGGTCCATTCTAGGGATGAAGTTGAATGATCCGTCTGTATTGTCACCAGAACCGCTGGATAATAGACGGTTCTGGTTCTTCAGCCGATTGTACAGTCTTGTTCCTGGAAGAGCATGTAGTAAACCAACCATAGCGGTAACGATTCCACTCTCTTGAATGAATCTAATTTGGCTCTTGAAGATTGAAGGTGGGTCACTGTCAAAACCGACAATGAATCCTCCCTGCACCTGTAAGCCGTGGTTTTGAATCTTCTTAACTGAGGCCAGTAAATCACGATTCTTATTTACCAGTTTGTTACATTCGGCTAAACTTTCCTCATTCGGGCTCTCAATGCCGACAAATACCGTGTCAAATCCTGCCTCGACCATCAATCGCATTAGTTCTTCATCGTCAGAGAGATTTACAGATGCCTGCGTAAAAAGAGAAAACGGGTATTTTCTCTTTTCCATCCATTCACTCATTGTCGGCAGAATTTCTGACTTCAACTTCCGTTTATTTCCGATGAAATTGTCATCAGCGAAAAATACCATACCTCGCCACCCCAGGCTCCATAGGGTACCCAATTCAGCTACTATTTGGGCTTTATCTTTGGTTCGTGGCACATGCCCATTCAACATACCGATGTCACAGAACTCACAATCCAAAGGACAGCCCCGAGAGTATTGAATACTCATTGATTGGTATTCTCTCTTATCGATGAGCGACCACAAGGGTACATGGGTTTTCGTTAGGTCCGGGCGTTCTCTAGATGTGTAGATGTGTTTGGTATATCCCTTTTCTAAATCTTGCAGAAGGGCCGGCAGCATATTTTCAGCCTCACCCATCACAACGTAGTCTATATCATCGAAATCAAAGTATTCATGCCTGCTAGCAAAAAGGGGACCACCAGCAACAATTTTATTCCCAAATCTCTTACACCTGCTAATAACCTCCGCCACCGAGCTTTGTTGCACCAGCATAGCGCTGATAAACACGTAATCAGCCCACCTAAGGTCACTATCATTTAGGTTCGTGGTATTCATGTCTACAAGCTTTTTCTCCCAATTATCGGGAAGCATTGCTGCCACAGTCAGCAAGCCCAGTGGGGGAAAAGCCGCCTTCTTGGAAATAAACCTTAAAGCATGCTTGAAACTCCAGAAGGTATCCGCATACTGTGGATAAACAAGGAGTACTTTCAATTTCCGCTCCTTTTGCTACAATAATAGCGCTTCTTACTTGGGGTTGACAATATGTTGAGTCAGGCAATTGCACATGCCATCGTTTCGTTCAATTCAGCCAAACTTACAAGGTTAAAGCTGAAAAAAGCCGATGGGAGGTCAGGAACTGAAAAAAGCAGACTGAGACTCAAAGAGCAGTCCATGCCCACTTTCTGTCATAGCGTTTCTTATTTTCAAGGCTTATCTGCACATTACGTCATCCCTGGAAACGCTGACTGTGTCACGCCGGGTGCCCTGAGGCTGGACGCTTTCAAGCATAGATGCTTTCCGTGACAAAAATCAACACCTGCCTTAGTAGGCCTCTTGACACCACGTCCTGACTCAACAGTTCGTCATTTCGCTCAGGGTTTGGGCCAGGAGACTAGCAACTTTTGTCGAGCTATGACAAGTCAGCTCTTGTCAAAGAAAAGTTCACAACTGTACGCAAGGGCCGCTCGGAGAGCCTAATGCCATGAGTTCTGTAGAATTCCCTCATTCCGAGAGTTCTCGAAAAAGTTGATTCTTTTCCAGGAAATGGATGTAATGGTAACGCGATGCTATTGACATGCACTCAAGCGATAGTATAATAGCATTGGTTAACGATACATAACATACTTGTTTTCCGATCAAGTACTTAAAACAAAAGGAAGGAGGGTTCTGATGGGAATAGAAGAGAACAAGGCTTTGGCTGCTCGCTGGACAGAGGAGATCTGGAATCAGGATAGCATGGCCGCAATAGACGAACTTTGCACACCAAACTTTACTTTTAACTATGCCCTTCCGGGGATGCCACCAGACCGCGAAAGCTATAAAAAGGTCGTCGCTATGTACCGTAACGCATTCCACGGTTTGCGTCTAATCAATGAGATAGTGATTGCAGAGGGAGACAAGGTTGCCATTCGCTGGCAGGGGCAATCGGAGCACAAAGGCGAGTTCATGGGTATTGCTCCTACAGGCAAGAAGGTGACCATGACTGGCAACACCATTGCCCGTATCGAAAGCGGTAAGATTGTGGAGGAGTGGACAGAGATGGACTCGGTCGGACTGATGCAACAGATTGGTGCCATACCATCAGCATAGGCTGCAGACAACTCGTTGGCACGCCCCTAATAGACAAGCTAATAGTAGGCTGCGGTGGCTGTTGCGGTAGATTCTTGTACAACCAATCGCCCTTGTAGTCACAAGCATGAGATGCCCGTGGATAATTTCCTCCGTGGCGTCGAAGTCACCATGCGTATCGCCAACAAAAACGTCTCTGCCTGACTCCGGTTGTATTAAATTTGCTTCCTCGGCAAATATCTTCTCCGCCTCGTTCAGCAACTCTCTGGTCTCTTCCCTGGTCAGCT
>CAZXAJ010000017.1:0-50222 GCA_964638975.1 uncultured Dehalococcoidales bacterium | reverse complement strand
TGCGTGAGGCAACATTCAATTTATTGAAAACACTGGTCAGGTGAGCTTTAACAGTACGCTGGCTGAGAAATAATTTTTCCGCTATGTCTTTATTGCTCATCCCCGAGGAGACTAACTTGAGCACCTCTGATTCCCGCTCACTCAGTAGGGCCGAAGCTTTGTGTTCCTCAGCTGGCGCTACTGTAGCTCGCTTCAACAACTTGGCGATAATGTTGGGGTGGAGTACTGATTCACCTGCCCTAATGGCCCGAATAGCTCCGACCAAATCACGCCCTCTGGCGCTTTTCAGAAGATAGCCGGCGGCTCCGGCATCAAGTAATCCTAGTACATACTCATCATCATCATAAGCAGTGAGGATTAGAATGGCTGTGTCAGGAGCAATCTCTTTAATCTTTCTAGTGGCTTCAATTCCATTGAGTTTGGGCATGACGATGTCCATCACCGCTACGTTGGGCTTTAATTGTGAGGCAAGCTTGACTGCTTCCTCGCCATCACCAGCCTCAGCTACAACCTCTATGTCCTCCTCGCCCTCTAGTGTTCGGTGTAGAGCTTCACGCACCAAAGGATGGTCGTCAGCGATCAAGACCGTTAATTTCTCTCTTGTCCCCAATTTTCCAGCTTGCCGAAGCAATTATAAGCTCATATGCACTTTGGGGCAAGTCGGCTGCCCTTTTGGGCGTGACAAGAGTGCTACTCTAAATTGTAACCTATGGACGATGGCAGGCAATTGGGCAATTGTTAGACTTATTGTGAAATAAAAAGAAAGGAGAGGAAAAATGACTAGAGAGCTTGCAGTAATAAAAGAAAAGGTCGGTGGGGAGGTAGTGTTGGAGAGAGGGGCGTTGCTCGCTGTTCTAAAGAGAGCAGCCACTGAATCGGAATTCCTGGCGAGATTAGCCAAGGATCCTCATGAGGCTCTCAAAGAGTATTACTCTTTGACCAGCGAGGAGAGAGCTGCTTTAGCAAGCGGAGACATCAGGAAAATAGAGTCCTGGGTCGGTAAGCTGGACAAAGAGCTAGCTACCTGGCTATGGTGCCGGCTGTCTCAAGAGAAATGGTAATGGAAAGGAGTTAGGACAATGTCGCGGACTAAATTAAGCGTGCCTCAAGTAACGGACTTGCCTGGATTTGAGCTCATTGCCGAGAAATTGGGAAGCTTAGTCCCCGATGCGTATCAGCCAGCGCAAATGGTTTGCAGGTTGGAAAGCGCTGGAACGGCTAAAGCCTCTCAAAATACCCTCAGTATGGCGCTTTTAGGCCTATTGGCAGGATTCTTCATTGGCCTGGGGGCAGTGTTTTGCACTCTGGTTACCACTGATACTGGCCTGGGATTTGGATTAGGGAAATTAGTAGGTGGATTGGCCTTCTCCCTAGGACTTATTCTGGTTGTAGTTGCCGGAGCAGAGCTGTTCACTGGCAACTGTCTCATAGTTGCCCCCTGGATGAGCACCCGAGTCAGCGGGAAGGCACTGCTGCGTAACTGGGGCATAGTCTATTTTTCCAATCTGGCTGGCTCATTGATTCTGGTGGCCATAATCTTTCATGCCCAGTTCTGGGCGCTTGACGGCTACGAGGTTGGAGCTCATGCCCTAATGATTGCCAGTGGTAAGACGAGTCTGGCTTTCGTACCAGCATTGTGCCGGGGCATAATGTGCAATGTTTTGGTATGTCTAGCTGTCTGGCTGTGCTTATCCGCTCGATCAGTTATGGATAAGATACTAGCTATCATTTTTCCCATAACTGCTTTTGTAGCCTGTGGTTTTGAACACAGCATTGCCAACATGTTCTTCATTCCTATGGGTATTGAGATGGCAGGTCAGGCTGAGGTTGTTCAAGCTGCCGGAGTAACGGCGGCCCAGATAGCGAATGTCACTCCGCTCGGTTTTGTTCACAACCTCATCCCGGTTACCATAGGTAATGTAATCGGTGGTACGGCGGTGGGCGTGATTTATTGGCTGATATTCCTTCGCAAGGAACGGGCCGCCGAAGTTCTTGCCGCAAGGCGCTGGCTTGGAAGGTTTGCTCCTGCCAAGACTCAAGTCCCAAGCATGCCTGCTCTGGACGCAGAAACTCAGGCCCTGATATCGGTGCTTGCTAAAGCTAGGGATGACAGTACTTTCCTGGCCCAATTGTCTGAGGACCCAGATAGGACTCTCAAGGGTTATAATTTGACCAACGAGGCAAAGGCTGCCTTAGCCAGTGGAGACTTTCAGTGGTTGGAGTCTAAAGTGGGTTTCTTGGACGAGCCCTTGCGCACCTGGCTTACCTCTCGATTATCCCAGGAGAAGTGGTAGCTTCTAGCCTACCACTTCTCCCTCCACTTCTTGGCTGTCAGTATCCTTGCCCTGGCTAGGTCGGCCTGGGTATTTACATTGAAAAAGCTTAAGTGCTCTGGGTCAAATCTGTTTATCTCATCTTCCTTAATATACCTCACCTTGACCATATTAAGAAGCTCGCTGAGCCTCAGTTCGTCGCGCTCTAGTAGGTTGTGGATGGAAGCTAAACAGTTCTTAGAATAAACTGCACATAGCGGTTCTACCTTCTCTCTTGTCCGGGGAACGACAACATCGAAGGTTGAAGAGATTTGGGACATATAGTCAAGCAAGTCAACGCTTAGAAACGGCATATCACAGCCAACAACGATGGCCCGTGGACAAGATGAAGCCATTAAACCTGAGTAGATACCAACAAGCGGGCCTTTTCCAGGATAAACATCGGCTGCGATTCTTATCTCTGTAGATGAAGAGCAAAAAAGCATTTCGCCATGAGCAGTCGCTATAATGATTTCTGTGCTTAGGGTGGCAAGATGGTCAACTACCCATTGGATAAGACTCTTAGCGCCAATAGCCTGAAGAGCCTTGTTCCGGCCAAGCCTTGAACTTTTGCCGCCAGCGAGAATAATCGAAGTCATAACCAAGTTGCCTAAAACTACAAATCTACTCTTATCTATTGACCAAGATAAGGCAACACGCTATCGCTTGCTTTAGCACTCCTTTTGGATTAAAATGCAGGCATATCTGCATGGAAGAACCTTACCGCAACTTTCTTGCTAAATCAAGTCAGTTAGTTTCCTCTCGCAGCGTCACTTATCTGAGAAAATGGCTTCCAGCAGCAATTTTGATTGGCATTGCTGCCGGCGTGGCCTCTATTGCCTTCTTTTCCGCTATAACCTGGGCCACCAGGCTTTTCCTAGGCTTGGGTGCCGAGTTCGTACCTCCTGCCCCTATTGGTGAAGGGGAAACTTTCATCACCGAGGTAGGCAGGAGATGGATAATTCCTGTCATTACTACCATTGGTGGCCTGATTAGTGGCCTTATCGTATATAAGTTTGCTCCGGAGGCTGAAGGCCACGGAACTGATGCTGCTATAGATGCCTTCCACCACAAGGAGGGGATAATACGGCCCAGAATTCCACTGATAAAGCTGATTGCCTCGGCAGTTACGATCGGCTCTGGCGGGAGCGCGGGCAGGGAAGGTCCTACCGCTCAGATTACAGCGGGCTGTGGTTCCCTAGTGGGTAGATTATTTAAGTTTAATGCTCATGACCGCAGGCTGGCTGTGGCAGTGGGAATTGGAGCTGGAATCGGCTCTATATTTAAAGCCCCCCTGGGTGGAGCTATACTGAGCGCTGAGATTTTGTATATGCAAGGGTTTGAGGTAGAAGCTCTTGTCCCTTCGTTTATATCTACAATCATTGGTTATTCTATTTTTGCCAGCTGGCAGGGATTTACCCCTATCTTCGGCGAGCATGTTAGCCCGGCCTTTCATGACCCTCAGACCCTGCTCTCCTATGCCATACTGGGCGTCTTCTGTGGTCTAATAGGTATGCTATATACTCGCACGTTTTACAGGGTGCGTGACCTGTTCCGTAGATTAAAAGTCTCAAACTATTATAAACCAGCCATTGGCGGCTTAGTTACTGGTTTGATTGGACTGGCTTTGCCGCAGGTGCTGGGCACGGGGTATGGCTGGCTTCAGTTAGCAATGATACCGGGGGCCATTCCGGTCATCATCATGATAGGCTTGGTATTTGCCAAGATAGTGGCCACTTCTTTTTCCATAGGCTCGGGGGGCAGTGGTGGGGTATTTGCTCCTGGTTTGGTGACAGGGGGAATGTTAGCTGCTACCTTATGGGCTGTTGGGTCAAACTTCGTGGGCACTTATTTGCCCACCAGCCCTGCGCCTTTCGTTGTCGTTGGCATGATGGCACTCTTTGGTGCTGTGGCTCATGCCCCTATAGCGGTAATTATTATGGTGAGTGAGATGTCAGGAACCTATACTATACTAGCCCCGGCCATGATAGCCACTGGTTTGGCGTGGGCTATCGTAGGCACTAATCGCATCTATGAAAGTCAAGTTTCAACTCCAGCAGCTTCTCCAGCCCACAAATATGAATATGTTTCCCCTTTGTTGAGGGTAATGAAGGTAAAGCAAGCAATGATTACCAATTGCCCTACAATCTTGCCTGAGGACAGCACGAAGAAAGCGGCAGAGGGAATAAAAAATTGTGGAGTGGATGTGCCGGTTGTGGATAAAGCAGGAGAGCTAGTAGGAATTATAGCTAATGTGGATGTTCTTCCCATCTCTAGGGAGCGAAGGAGCATAACCAAAGTTGAAAGCGTCATGTCAACCAATTTAGTGGTGACTCATCCTGAAGAAACGCTGGAACAAGCGTTGGAACTTCTGGTGGTAAATAAGGTGGCCGTCTTGCCTGTGGTAGAAGAGGGGAGCCCTAAGAAGCTTTTAGGTTTAGTTACACGTAGCAGCATTATCGAAGCCTATGAGTCAGAGGCCAGAAAGATGGTAGGTGGAGTCTACTCAATATGAAGATCTTGGGTATTGAAACTTCCTGTGATGAAACTGCTGCTGCCATAGTGGAGGACGGCAGCATAATTATCTCCAATGTTGTAGCTTCACAGATAGACATCCATGCTCGCTATGGCGGCGTGGTCCCTGAAGTTGCCTCAAGGCAGCATCTCCTCACTATTATGCCGGTTATAAGCGAGGCAATGACCAAGGCCACCTGGCATGATATCAATGGCATTGCTGTGACTTTCGGCCCAGGGTTGGCCGGATCCCTGTTGGTAGGCGTTAACGTGGCCAAGGCAATCGCCTTGGCCAAAAAATTGCCCATTGCCGGGGTTAACCATCTTGAGGCACATATCTATGCTAATTGGCTGGACTCTTTCCCCTCCTCATCTGGTGAAATGGGTAAGGTGAATTTCCCCTGCCTCTGCCTGATTGTGTCCGGTGGACATAGCGATCTAGTATTGATGATGGGGCATGGACAATTTGAGAAAGTGGGACGAACTCGCGATGATGCTGCCGGCGAAGCCTTTGACAAAGCAGCTAGAATCTTGGGCTTGGGCTACCCTGGCGGTCCAGCTATCGAACAGGCAGCTCGCTCTGGGGTTCCTTGCTTATCCCTCCCCCGGGCCTGGCTCAAAGAAAGCCATGATTTTAGCTTTAGTGGCCTGAAAACGGCTTTGTGGCATCTGGTTCACAAAGGGGAAATTTCGGTAGCAGATGTTGCAGCGAGCTTCCAGTTAGCCATAGTCGATGTTTTGGTTGCCAAAGCGATCGAGGCGGCCAAGCAATTGAAGGTGGCACAAATCTTACTTAGCGGTGGAGTGGCTGCCAATAAGATGTTAACTCAGCATTTCCTCGCCAAGTCGCCAATCCCGGTTCTTATTCCCCCTCCCCACTTATGTACTGACAATGCTGCAATGGTGGCTGCTTGTGGCTATTATCATTTGCAGGCTGGCAAGATAAGTGGTTATGATTTGGATGTGGTACCCAGCCTTGGTCTTGGTTGATTGGATGGTATATATGCTCAGCCAGCAATTCCCCGATAGCAGGCTCAGGATGTACCACCAAGCAGTTCTAGCTCATTGCCTTGCTGATAACGTGGTCTTAGCCCTAGAATAGTCCCGGTCTTGGGAGATTCTAGCCTCTTATTGCACAGTGAAAATGTCGTCCTAGTTGTTCAGTTTTAGCATGCCCCAAAATAGGGATGAACTAGTGAGCGTGCATAGTTACGACCCTGAAGTGGTGATTGGTGTTGGCATCCGGATAGCAGTCAACTATAATAGAAAATGAAAATGCCTGCACCAGAAGGGGGTGGTGGTAATTCCCTGGCTCGCTGAATTGGCAGGGTTCGAGATTGGCTCCGGCATTAACATCAATACTGCTTTGTCGGAGGAGATGGCCCAGTTCATGCGGGAACAGAAGACCGAATAGACACTCAGAGCTATGAAAGGAGGTAAATAATCATGCAGCACCATAGAATAGCCCGCCTTAAGGACTATGAGCGGTTTGTGGGGGCGGAAGTGATCGAGCGCATTGGGAAAAAAGCTAGTCAGATTCAGGACTTGCATGTGGTTAATGTGAATTCGACTTATTACGGTGGCGGTGTGTCACAGCTTTTGTCCTCGTTGACACTTTTGATGAATGGCCTGGGTATAAAGACCGGTTGGCGGGTAGTTCATGGGCCTCCCGATTTTTTCAGCATAACTAAAAAGATTCATAATGCCTTGCAGGGCGGCAAGATTAATCTTAGCGACAGGAAAATGCAGATCTACGAGCAAGTCATCTATGAGAATGCCATTCGAAACCACTTGGACCATGATGTGGTTATTGTTCATGATCCCCAACCACTTCCCATTATCAATCACTACAGGAAGGATTGTCCCTGGGTCTGGCGCTGTCATGTCGACCTGTCTCGCCCGAACCAGGAACTTTGGAATTACCTGGTCCCGTTCATAGAAAAGTATGATGCGGTTATCCTCAGTAGCAGAGACTATAAACAGGAGATTAAGACACCACAGTTGTTCTTCATGCCAGCCATAGACCCTTTGACCATAACTAACCGGGAATTAAGTCAAGAAGAAATAGCCGAACGCCTGAATTACTATAGTATTCCCACCGACCTTCCGCTGGTAGTACAAATCTCCCGCTTTGACCGCTGGAAGGACCCTGAAGGTGTCATTCAGGCCTTCAAACTGGCGAGAAAGCGAGTGGATTGCACCCTGGTGCTCCTAGGCAATGTGGCTACTGATGACCCGGAAGGAGCAGAGGTGTACCAATCACTTCTGGACAGTCGGGAGGAACGCATCATCATCCTCAGCCGTCAAGACGGAGCGCTGGTTAATGCCCTTCAGCGCCAAGCAGCTTGCGTCTTGCAGAAATCGATTCGTGAAGGCTTTGGTCTGACGGTTGCCGAGGCGATGTGGAAGGGAACTCCGGTCATTGGGGGGAACACCGGCGGCATTCGCTACCAGATTAAGGATGGCGTTAACGGTTTCCTAGTTTCTTCTATAGAACAGGCGGCAGAGAGAATTGTCCAGCTGGTAAAAGGCAAGGAACTGCGGGAGCAACTGGGAAAAAAGGCAAGGGAAACGGTCAGGCAGAAGTTTTTGCTGACGCGCTATCTGGAACAATACCTCGACCTCCTCAACTCTTTTGAGGCAAATTTTAGGTTAAGCGATGCAATGAGTATTTATGAGTGAAGAATCAAAGGGCTTCACAGATAACTTGACCTTGACAGTAGGTGGTTTCTTTGTTAGTTTTGTGTCCAGCACGTGGCGTTTTCAAAAACAGGCTTACTTCTTCTAAGTAGGCGTCTGGTAAATGAGGAAGGAAGAAGGGCATGGGGAACTTATCAGGTAGGGAACAGGGTAAATCTCAATCCAGGGCCAAGGCGTCCAAACCAACCGAGGTGCAACCAGTAGATTTACCTGTGGCAGAGCTACTACAGCGTCTGGCCACTTCCCCTGATGGCCTCAGCCAGGCTGAGGCACAGCGTCGACTGGATCAATACGGCTATAATGAGCTCCCCGAGAAAAAAGTCAACCCAGTCCTGAAATTCCTGTCCTATTTTTGGGGGCCTATTCCGGGGATGATCATAGTGGCGGCAATCCTGTCGGGAGTGCTGCGTCACTGGTCCGATTTCGGCGTCATCCTGGCCTTGCTGGTAATGAATGCCGTCGTGGGCTTCCGGGAAGAACATCAGGCAGGCAGCGCCATTGCTGCACTCAAGGAAAAGCTCGCCGTCCAGGCTAATGTCAAGCGGGATGGTAAATGGTCCACGATACCTGCCCGAGAGCTGGTACTGGGTGACATCATTCGTCTCCGTATCGGTAATATAATACCTGCAGATGCCAAGTTATTAGACGGGGACCCCGTGCAGGTGGACCAGTCTACACTTACTGGCGAATCTCTGCCTGTGGAGCATAAGCTAGGCGACGCTGTCTACTCTGGCTCTATCCTGAAGCAAGGCGAAATTGATGCCGCGGTCTACGCTACAGGTAGAGGGACGTACTATGGCAAGACCGCTGAACTTGTCGAGTCAGCCGAAACACGCAGCCATTTGCAGCGTGCCGTACTCAAGATCGCTGATTATTTGCTCATCATCGCAGTGGCCCTGGCTATTCTGATTGTTGGAGTGGCATTTCACCGGCATGACCCGATACTCGTCGTCCTGCAGTTCGCGCTGGTTTTGACCATTGCCGCCGTTCCCGTAGCCATGCCTGCGGTACTGTCGGTCACCATGGCCTTGGGGGCCAAGGTACTAGCTCTGAAGCAGGCAATCGTTACCAAGCTGTCTTCCATAGAGGAGGTGGCTGGCATTGATGTGCTGTGTTCAGACAAGACAGGCACACTGACCCAGAGCAAATTGACTCCAGGAGCCCCTTTTACTGTAGGCGATTCCACTCCGGAGCAAGTGATCCTAGCTGCGGCCTTAGCTTCCCGAGCCGAAGACCAGGACCCGATTGACCTCGCCGTATTGAGCGGAGTCAAGGATGAGCAACAGCTGAAGTCGTACCGGGTGATACGCTTCCAGCCTTTTGATCCCGTTCACAAACGTACGGAAGCTGTGGTAAAAGGCCCGGACGGGCACGATTTCAAGGTAACCAAGGGCGCACCCCAAGTTATCCTAGGACTTGACCCCAATGCGACTAAAATACAGTCTCAGGTTGATGAAGCGGTGAACGAATTCGCCGCCCGTGGCTTTCGTTCCCTGGGAGTGGCACGCACCAACGAGCAAGACCAGTGGCAGTTTCGAGGTATAATCCCTCTCTACGACCCGCTGCGAGAAGATTCCAAGACCACCATTGAGACCACAAAAGAGATGGGGCTCAAAGTGAAGATGGTCACCGGGGACCAGGTTGCCATAGCCAAGGAGATCGCACGCCAGCTGGATCTGGGCACAGATATCATGGATGCCAATATCTTTGGCGATACCAAGCACCATGAGATCGGCCGGATGGCGGACACTATCGAGCAAGCCGACGGTTTTGCCCAGGTCTTCCCCGAGCATAAGTACCACATAGTCGATGTGCTGCAGCAGCGAGGCCACATTGTGGGCATGACTGGCGATGGGGTGAATGATGCGCCGGCGTTGAAGAAAGCTGATGCTGGTATTGCTGTCGCTGGCGCTACCGACGCTGCCCGGGCAGCAGCCAGCATTGTACTGCTGCTGCCAGGCCTCTCCGCGATTATTGACGCTATCAAGGAGAGTCGTAAAATCTTTCAGCGTATGACAAACTACGCCATCTACCGGATCTCTGAGACAATCGCTCTCCTGGGATTCCTGACCCTGGCCATACTACTCTTCAAGTTTTACCCTGTAACGGCGATCATGATCGTGCTGATAGCCATACTCAACGATGGCGCTATCCTGTCCATTGCCTATGACAATGTCCGTTACCATAACGAGCCCCAAACCTGGAACATGCGAATAGTGCTGGGCGTGGCCACTGTTCTGGGCATATACGCTGTGATTCGTTCCTTTGGAATCTTCTATCTGGGTGATGTTGTCTTCCATCTCAGCAATGACACGCTTCGGACGCTGGTATACTTGAACCTCGCTGTGGGTGGGATACTGACCTTAATTTCTGCCCGCACCCGTGGCCCCTTCTGGTCTATCAAGCCCGCCCCGACCCTTCTGGCAGCGACCGTTGGCGCACAACTGGCGGCTACGTTCATTGCCGTCCATGGATTGCTCATGGCTCCCCTGAGCTGGACTTTAGCCGGGCTCGTCTGGGGTTACTGTCTCGTCTTGTTCCTTATTCAAGATCGGGTGAAACTTCTGGGGTATGGGATCTTCGGTGAGCAACACACAGGGTTTTTGGTTAAACAAGCCAGGAAATGAAGTTATGCACGCTTGACTCAGTCGTATATCCTTCTTACTTAGCTGTGTTGGATTATGTGCTTACGCAAGCTATCCTGCTCATGGAAGACAATAAGGGTGCTTCCAATTCCACTCATTGTCAAGCTAACCCTCTCCTCTTGTCAGCTTATTAAGAGCAGTCTCCGCTGCAAATGGCACCTCCAGAGATGGCTCGACGTTCTCCAGTGTAGCTAATATCGGTTGCAGTATGTCCTTAAGGTCAGGTCTGCCTTTGACAAGGTCATAGAATACATGGTGTGCCCCTTCCCGCAGCCACTCCGAATCTGAACGCTCGACCAGCGCATGTAGCAAAGGTAGCAAAGCCCCGCGTCCTAAAGTGGTTAATCCTTCGGCGGCCAGCCAGCGGACATCAAACACCTCATCTTCTAGGGCTTTCACCAGCGCTTCCGCTGCCGTCGGATTGCTAATCTGCCCCAGTGCCTTAGCTGCCTCCCAGCGCACCCATTGATTCCGATGTGCCAGTGCTTTGACTAAAGGGCCTATGGCCTGTTCCCCGATAGCCACTAAAGAGTTACGTGCTCTCACACGGACTAGTCCATCTTTGCTGCCCAGGTCAGTGAGCAGGGCACTCACGGTCGCCAAATCAGCGTGACTCCCCCAGGCCACATTAATCTCGTCCAGCGCTTTGCTTGCCTCCCACCGCACTAACTCGTTCGGGTCTGACAGTGCCTTGACTAGGGGGGCCACGGCTGCGTCCCCAATACCCACCAGAGACTGGCGTGCTTTAATACGCACCGAGCCATCCTTACTGCCCAAGTCAACAATTAACGAGTTGATAGTTGCCGGGTCAGTGTCTCTGCTCGGTACAACATTATCCGGATTTGGTGCACTCATAATTTCCTCCGCAGTTTGCCCTTAATTGACCCTAGAGGCATTAAATGTTATCAAAGTAAAGGGCATGAATCAACGGCGGTTGGCTGACTTTTATCCCCTCCCCACTTATGTACTGATAGTGCTGCTGTGGTGGCTGCTTGCGGCTACTATCATTTGCGGGCTGGCGAGATAAGTGGTTACGGCTTGGATGTAGTACCCAGCCTTAGCCTTGGTTAACCTATTAACCTCTTTTCATCACGGGAACCCAGAAATGCTACTGATAAATTCGAGCTAAGTAATCAAAACACAGTTTTGAAATTTTTGGTACTGGGACTATTTAGCAATTAACTTTTTTCAATTAAATTCGTTTTACTTATAGACCAAGGGCCGGAATTCCCTCTCCTTTGGACTCCTGAGCTGTAGCAAGAAAATCCTGATGCGCACATGCAGGACTTTTTGGCCATAGACAAGCTGTAGAATTTTTATTAAGGTTGTAATACTGAAGGTGATGACCAATCGAGAGAGTAAAGAATTGAAAATGGAAGTAAAAAGCCTCCAAGGCGAGTTTGCGTCTCTCAAAAAGTCAATCGAGGGGGAGATAAGGGAGGGGCAGAAATCGATAGACGACCTTAACGACATTACCACGTTCGGTATGGTTCTCAATAAAGGCTTTGCCATCGTCTATAGGAACGTAGGGTCCGATGTTGTCGGCTGGGTCGACGATTTTTGAGCCTGTGCCTTGGTCTTAGTTAACTAACCAGAGGACATTGCGAGCATCTTCCTTCTCGACAGTAGTTTCTAAAGACGTGAATCAGCCCTTGCTGATGACAGGCAGTGAAATCGGGAGGAGCTTCAAGGCAAAGCTGCTTTGCCATGTGGCGCGTTATCGCGTTCTCAGCTAGCTTGGGATAACGATTATAAAGATCGATAGCCTTTTTCATTAATTTCGGCTCACTGGCTATTTTCCCCCAGGAGAAAGCAAGAGGCAATACCACGTTTACCATAATTTCACCTGCTTTGCTATGTCCCAGAAGAGCCGATATTCTTGTTTTACTTCTGACATCAAAATCGAAATGGTCCTGCCAGTAACCATCGCCAATCACAATCAAACCGTTCTCCAGCACATGGTGCCCCAGGGGTAGAGGTGCTTCTTCTACTAGATGAAATATCCCTGCTGTCAATTTTCCTTTACAGTAACGCTCAAGAAGATAGCTTTGGGCGACAATGCGTCGCACCGGAGAATTGTTGGGGTATATGTGTGAGAGGTTCCAATCACTTTCCCCCATGGCTTCAACCTTTTTACCCTCTGACTGCCATATTTGCTCTAATTCCTGGATTTCCTTCTCTTTTGCAAACTTTCCGTGCCATCTTTGAGAGGGTAATAGCCCAGCTGAGCCTAACAACAAAGCTTGCATCAGGGCCAATCCCTCTCTAGATTCTATGAAATAGAGAGGCACTCTGCCGGCAAGTTCTTCAAAGGGCCTTGTGTTTTTGGCATAACCTAAAGCTCTCATCATGCCTTGAAAAAGCACCTGCCCTGCCTCCTGTTGCTTCAACTTGGCTTGAAAATACATCGCCTTCTGCTTAAACCTTTCTTCACCGGCGGCATTCAATAGATTGCCTAAAGTTTGCTTATCCACCTGGTTCAGTATCTGGAAGCAAGGGAGTTGCTGGTAGGGCATCATATAAGCTTGGTGCTGTAGTGCCTGTGATAAACATAGCACCGGAACTGATTTGCCGCTTTCTAGTAAGGTAGCTGAGTCACAATCATGCCACAGCACAACATGAAGGGCTACATTATTATATTCTGCATCACTATGGTGCCGATGGTTATACCAATCGCTGGATTTAACGTGAATTTCCACATCCCCTTTCATCAAAGCAGACCCATTTATAATGACTGCATTCTGAAAATCTGGGCCGTTACCACCATTTGTCCTCCCGGGGTAGATTACCTCGATTCGCTCACCTTCTATGGATCTCAGTTCTTTTCCTATCACTTGCTGCCATATTAAGCTTACCTGTTTTTCTGGAAAATTTATCCGATTACGTGTAATCATGGGCATAAAAAAATTATCTGCCGTTTTATATCAATTGCTTAAACCTCAGAGCATCACCGTACATACTTATGTTGTTGAATAGCACATAATCTTCACCATTGCTCAATTCTCGAAGCCTTGCCGATTCATCATCGCTATATTGGCGGCGATAATCGCGTCCCCCGTGTAAGCGGAAATATTTTAGTTTCCCGTATACTGACTTGCTCTCCAGGGATCG
The DNA here is from genome assembly GCA_964638975.1 of uncultured Dehalococcoidales bacterium. Classification (GTDB taxonomy): domain Bacteria; phylum Chloroflexota; class Dehalococcoidia; order GIF9; family AB-539-J10; genus RBG-13-51-36. Next base: position 36,940 of record CAZXAJ010000017.1, on the reverse strand, counting down.
ACACGGTGAACAAGGTCTAAATCCTCACATAATGCCGCAATGACATTCCAGCTCCACTCGCCTCGCGGCTCCCAGACAAAGATAAAATTCCTCCCACCTGTGTCAGTAAAAAAATATCTCATACTTTTGATATTTCCAGTACTCTGAGTGAATTTCGCTGGGCATTGAAAAACGATGACTTTAGCTTTAAGGACTTGAGCGATATCCCGGGTTTTCTCCCACGCCTTAGAGATTTCTTCAGTAGGCTTGAAGAAGCCATAGTTGTCCTCTTTGCCTGCGGGAACTTGTAAGCCGGCCTTTCGGTAGGTAGGACTTGATGGCAAGTGTGTTATCTCCTGCCATGCTTTCAGGCTGAATTCAAAATCTCCGGGGACCTCATCACGCCATTTTTGAGCAGTTCCTGTGCGGGGAGGCTTATAAAAAGTTTGCTGTATTTCTACTAGCTTGAATTGCTCAAAATATTTCTTCTTGCCCTTGGGAAAACCACAACAGCCTACCTTAATTTCATTCATCGTGCTCCTCTTCAACCCTGTAGTGGAAACCACTACGCTCAGCAATTATGCTGAGCAGGGTAGCCGATGCTCCGCGAGGTCGATACATCCCCTTTTCCCATTCGCTGATCGTTTGTTGGCGTGTGCCTAATTCCCCGGCTAGCTTCGCTTGAGTTAACTTTAGATGCTGCCTTAGTTCCTTGATCTCTTCTTTACTCCATTGTCTTTTTTTGCTTCGCTCCATCAGATAAAATTATACACGTTTTAGTGTAATGATTCAAGAAAAAATTTGGCAAATTTCAGCAAAATTTGTTGCATTTTTGGTTTTTCCTGTTATAATAATCATTAGCAATCTCGATGCTAGAGTGCTAAAATAAGCCTAGGAAAGGAGGGAGCATGGCTAAAATTGAACCCTTGGGAGACAGGGTAGTAATTAAACCTACCCCTAAGGAAGAAGTAAGCAAAGGAGGAATATTATTACCAGATACAGCCCAAGAGAAGCCCCAGGAGGGGAAAATTGTTGCTGTAGGTCCAGGCAGGTTGACTGAAGATGGCAAGCGTATAGCTATGGAGGTAAAGAAGGGGGACATGGTCGTTTATTCCAAATACGCTGGCACTGAATTTAAACTAGATAATGAGGAACTGGTTATCATGCGTGAGGGTGATATCCTGGCTAAGAGAAGTTAAAAAAGGAGGTAAGTGAATGGCAAAACAAATTATTTTCGGCGAGGATGCAAGGAAATCATTAAAGAATGGTGTGGATATATTATCTGATACTATAAGGGTGACTCTGGGACCACGTGGGCGGCCTGTAGCACTAGATAAGAAATGGGGTGCTCCTACGGTTCTTGATGACGGCGTTTCCATAGCTAAAGAAATAGAGTTACCCGATCCTTTTGAGAACATGGGAGTGCAGCTAGTAAAGCAGGCAGCCACCAAAACCAATGATGAATGTGGCGATGGCACCAGTACATCTACTATTATAGCTCAGGCCATCATTGGTGAGGGCTTCAAGAACATCGCTGCCGGAGCCGATGCCATGGCCTTAAAGCGTGGAATTGAGAAAGGGGTGGAAGCCGTAGTCAATGAGCTCAAGAAAATGTCCATACCTGTGGCTGGTAAAGAGCAGGTAGCTCAGGTAGCTGCTATATCAGCCATTGATGAGGAAATTGGTAATCTGATTGCCGATGTCATGGAAAAGGTGGGCAAAGATGGCGTTATCACTGTCGAAGAAGGCAAGGGGCTGAAATTCGAGACTGAATATGTCGAGGGGATGAAATTCGATCGCGGCTATATCAGTCCTTACTTTATCACCAACGCCGAACAAATGAGGGCAGAACTAGAAGACCCCTATATTCTCATCACTGATAAGAAAATTTCCGCAATAAACGATGTCTTGCCGGCTCTGGAAAAGATTGTTCAAGTCTCCAAGAATCTGGTTATTCTGGCTGAAGATGTTGAAGGTGAGTCCCTAGCTACACTAGTGGTTAACAAGCTGAGGGGCACCTTATCCCCATTGGCGGTTAAAGCACCTGGCTTCGGAGACCGCAGGAAGGCAATGCTTCAGGATATAGCCGTTCTTACCGGAGGCAATGTTATATCTGAAGAAATCGGCAGGAAACTTGATTCGGTGACCGTAGAAGATTTAGGGCGAGCCAGAAGGGTTATTGCCGATAAGGATAATACCACCATTGTTGAAGGTAGGGGTAAGACTGATGATATTGAGGCTCGAATTAAGCAAATCAGGTCCGAGATTGATATAAGCACCTCGGATTATGATAAGGAGAAACTGCAGGAAAGACTAGCCAAATTAGCAGGTGGCGTGGCAGTAATCAAGGTGGGTGGAGCCACAGAAACAGAGCTAAAGGAGAAAAAACACCGCGTAGAGGATGCTTTATCAGCTACTCGAGCTGCTGTGGAAGAAGGTATCCTATCTGGGGGTGGTGTTGCCTTCGTTAATGCTTTGTCCGACCTGAAGAAGATTAAGGTGAAGGGTGATGAAGCTACGGGCATTGCTATATTGAGACGAGCTTTGGAAGAACCACTGAGGTGCATCGCGAATAATAGCGGCAGAGAAGCCTCAGTAGTAATAAACAGGGTGAGGGAAAGCAAAGCTGGCATAGGCTATGATGCCTTGAAGGATGAACTAGATGTAAATATGATAGAAAGAGGCATTGTAGACCCTCTCAAAGTAGCCAGGACTGCTCTGCAAAATGGCGCCAGCATTGCCGGTATGATTCTGACTACGGAGTCTTTGGTCACTGACATTCCCGAGAAAGAAAAGATGCCGCCGATGCCTCCTGGAGGAGGATACGAGGGCATGATGTAGCCTTTTTGGCTGGAATTGAACCAAATTAATAGTTAGAGAAGAACCGCCCATGAGGCGGTTCTTCTTTTGTGGCATTAGATCTTAAGTAATTTCCTTAAAGGTTTTTCTTCTTTGACAGGCCCTGTTATGGCTAAGTTAAGCCCGCTATCGGTTAGAATCCCTTCAGCTACTTCTTTCAACTCATCTATGGTAATGGCATCTACAATGCAAATAACATCATCTATGCTAAGGATTTGCTGCGTCAATATTTCCTGACTGCCATACCATAATGCCACATTTCGGCTATCTTCAAGCCGTAAATGTAATCTTCCTTTTGACAACTCCTTGGCCCTGGTGAGCTCATTTGTTGTAATTCCCTGTTTAATCTTGGACGTCTCTTCTAGGATGGCAGCCACGGCAATTTCTATCTTCTTGGGGTCAACGCCAGCATAAATACCAAATGACCCTGATTCGAGAAAGTGATCGGTATAACTGTGAATATCATAGGCTAGTCCCCTTTGCTCTCTTATCTCCATAAATAGGCGACTGCTCATCCCACCGCCAAGCGCCGTGTTAAGCAAGTCAAGTGTGAAACGTTGGGGATGAGAGTGAGAAAACCCATGAACAGCGAGGCAAAGATGCGCCTGCTCAATGTCTTTGGGCTCAATACGCAACCTGACTTCTGTTTGTTTATCATTGGTTATATAGCCTGTCGATGGCTCCCCGGCAGGCCACCTATAAAACAGGGGCTCAATTTGAGCCATTGCCTCTTCATGTTTTATGTCGCCAGCAATGCTAAGCACTGCGTTGTTGGGCACATATCTGCGAGCAACGTAGTCTAATAGTTGCTCCCTTGTTATTGAGGATACGGTTTCTTTATATCCAATGACTTCGCGCCCCAGAGGCTGCTCTGGCCATAACAGCTCATCTATGAGCATATTTACCCTCTGTTGGGGAAGGTCCAAGTTCATGTTGATTTCCTCGTTGATAATTTGGCGCTCTCGCTCTATCTCTTTGCGATCAAAGCGGGAATTGAGCAACAGGTCGGATAGCACATCCAGAGCGATGGGGAAATGAGAGCTAGCAACCTTGCACCAGAAGATAGTTATCTCCTTGTCTGTGCCGCCATTGATTATGCCGCCAACGCCTTCAATATCCTGGCTTATCTCTTTAGATGTTGGCCGTCGCTGTGTGCCTTTGAAGAATAAATGCTCAGCGAAGTGGGAAATACCTGCCTCCTCTTCGCTTTCATAGCAGGAGCCAGTGCCTGCAAGGATGGCAAGGCTTACTGAGTGGCTATGAGGCATAGTGCTAGTGATGACTCTCAAGCCGTTATCGAGCATAGCCTTGTTGTACATTATTAAGAATTTTACCTTGCCCTCTGCTCCCCGTCAATGAAGCTTTGCTGCCTTGTCATTTTCTTAAAGTGATTGGTGGTTCTCCATTACCTCAAAAACATGGTAGAGATGAAAGCTTGACTTGGAAGTATTTTGAAGATTAGGATATAGCGTTCTCGCAATAGATTAATAAATACAAGATTACTCTTCGCGAAAATTTCGAGGCTGAGGCTGACAGAGTACAATCGGGAGGTTTTAAATGGATTTTGAGCTACTTTCCCTGCTGGAGGAGAATGGAATTTTGTACATTAAATTGAACAGGCCGGAGAATAGAAATGCTATAAATTTACAGATGCTGGATGAGCTTGAGCGGTGCTTTAATGAGACTGCTTCTAAGGATAGTGTTGGAGTCGTGGTTTTATCAGGGGAAGGAAAGATATTCTGTGCAGGCATTGATTTATTTGAAATAGGAAAAATAGCGAGAATGAGTGCTCAGGACCTTCGGAAGGATGTGCGGAAACTCCAGCGGGCGTTCTCGGAGATAGAATATTTAGAGAAAGCGGTGATTGCCGCAGTTCATGGCTCTGTCGTGGGAGCAGGTCTTGAATTGGCATTGGCCTGTGACCTTAGAATCGCCTCTGAGGAAGCGACGTTCTCTATACCGGAGGTGAACTTAGGTGTAATCCCTGATTTGGGTGGGAATCAAAGGCTCCCCAGAATAGTAGGGGTGGGCAGGGCAAAAGAGTTGATTTTAACCGGAAAGACAATCTCCGCCTCGGATGCTGAGCGTATTGGCTTGGTCAACAAAGTGGTACCACTGGAGGACTTGCAGAGTACAGCCAAGGCCTGGGCTGAGGAGATCATTAACAACAGGCCCTTAGCAGTTGGACTGGCAAAGAGGAACATCGACACAAGCTTCGGACTGAGTATATCCGATGGTCTTGAATCGGTGGGTGCTATTCAGAGCCTCCTCATCTTTCACGAGGAGTTTGAGGCCGCTGTGGAAAAGAGGAAGGCAGATTATAAGAAAAAATCCTGATGGTCGACGGCTTTCAGTAATTGTAGGAATTATCACTGTAAACATTTGTTTGTAGAGTGATAAAAGATGTGGATATACATAATCGTAGCGGCCATGTGGGGTGGTATCATCTCCGGATGGCTAATCCCAGTGATTCGAAAACGCATTATCTGCGAAATCTATGAAGCCTGTGGATTGGGTGGCTCTTTTACGTTAATGATTCTTGGTCTGGGTGGAGTATGGACGCAGTTTAATATCGTGCCACTCCGAATTACTGGCCTTGTTCTCTACGCCCCCGCAGCTTTTTTCGTTGTATCCGCATTTGTCGCCCTTAAGCGCAAGGGCGAACCCGAGACCGGTTGGGAGAGCACCACCATTATGATTCAGAGCAGCGTGTTTCGAATCGTGCGGCATCCTCTATACTTAGGGGCTGCTATTTGGACGGTTGGATTGATGTTGGTCTTTCAATCAATTCCGTCAGCCATACTGGGTGTGGTAAATGTCTTCTGCTTCTGGATGGCATCTAAAAAGGAGGACGCGTTCAATATCGAAAAATTCGGAGATGGATACAAGGAATATATCGAAAGGGTTCCTATGTGGAATGCCTTTAAGTCATTGAGAAAACGGTGATTTCCGAAAGCAGAACTACCTTGTGGCCCAAAAGTCGCTGGATGATGAGAAGGCCTTGGACAAAGATTTGTTTGGCAGGGCAGAATATTAACAACTTAGTAGAATCCATCGGGGATGTAGCGGGGAGAAATGAATTGCGACGGGTAAGTAATATCGACTCCTCCATCGAGGAGTATGTGCTCACTCTATTAGGAGACAGAAATGAGCGGTGAGTGCTACTGAATTGGGGCTAGAAATGTGTTGGCAAATAATTGGCCGATCGATATTCCTCTTGTGGTTGAAAAAAAATTAGCTTATTACAGGCTTGAAATAGGTGTGTAAGGATTAAGACTGAAGGGAGGTTTGAGAGCTATGACAGAGGAGAAGTTCACCGTGGATGGAAGTCAACTGGTTGAGAAGATCAAGCAGTTGATACACGAGGGGAATATCAGGAGAATTCGTTTAATACATAAAGACCGCCCTTTGATAGATATTCCGTTAACGGTAGGCGTTCCTATGGCAGCGGCGACAGTCTTAGCGGCTCCGGTCCTGGCTGCGATTGGAGCAATCGCCGCTCTGGTCACGGAATGTACCATCGAGGTAGAAAAGGTAGATGAGTAACAGCACGGACGAGGCCTATTTCCCTTGCCGTATAAAGAAGAACATAAGCAAGGCAGCGATGCTTTTGGCATCGCAGATTCCGCCTGAGGCGATGAGTTGGGGTATCTGATCCTGGGAAACTCGGACTAGCTCGATGTTCTCAGTATCCTCGGCTATGAGGCGACTGGGCACAAGTTCGGTAGCTAAAAAGCAGTGGAGGTATTCTGTGCCATAGCCGGGGATGGCATAAAAGCCCCCCAAGCTCTTTATTTTCTGGGGGAAATAGCCGATTTCCTCCTGTAGTTCGCGACGCGCGGAGTCAAGAGGCTTTTCACCGGGGTCAATGCCACCAGCAGGTATTTCTAGAAGAAACTTGCCCACTGCATGGCGGAATTGGCGAACTAGAAGCACATTGTCTTGTTCATCCAAGGCCACTACAGCTATACAGTCGCTGTGCTCCACAACCTCTCTGGTGGTTTTTCTGCCGCTAACTTTCTCCACAGTGTCCACGCGTATGTTTACCCCTCGCCCGTGATAAATCTGTTGGGTGGCTAGCTTTTTTTCCGGCTTCAACACGCTCTTTTTCCTCAGCTGAGGTTGCTTCGCTTTGCTCGCAGTCAACCGCTTTAAAGGTGGCAAATAAGAGCCACTTCATCGCAGTTGGGAAACTTGGGACAGCGGTAGCATTCCGCCCATACCTTGTGGGGAAGTTCCGCCTTGTCAATTAGTTGGAAGCCATGTTTTTCAAAAAAAGCAGGCTTACGAACAAGACAAAAAACCTTGGGTATGCCCAACTCTTTAGCCTCTTCAAGACAAGCCTTGACAAGCAGAGAACCAATTCTTTGGTTCTGCTCCTTTTCATCGACAGCCAGAGATCTAATTTCAGCTAAATCATCCCAGGTAACGTGCAATGCGGCACAAGCGACGACCTGACCTCCTTCTCTGACTACAAAGTACTCTCTAATACCCTCATATATCTCAGATAAGGCGCGAGGCAACATCTCATCCTTATCAGCGAAATGACTGATCATCTGATGCATGGGAGCAGCATCGCTCACCCTTGCCTTATCAACCTTTATATTGGCTTTCATTTCCTTTTCCCCTCAGTTTTTGCCACAGCGAGCTATAGAAGTAGGTTGGCTGGTGAGTTCTCAGGAAGCGCGCTACGTGAGAGCTGAGCTTCACTCTGACATTTTGCCCGTCTGATAATGGCAATTCAACCTGTCCGTCAATGCTAAGCACGACCTTGTCTCCGTGGGCAACCTTCAAATCAACTATGCTTTGCTGAGGCAATACCAGGGCATGATTCAATCCAAGATGGCAGGATATTGGTTGGAGGATGATTTCCTTGGATTTAGGGTGCAGAATTGGTCCGCCAGCCGCCAGGGAATAGCCGGTGCTCCCAGTAGCCGTAGCCACGATTATGCCATCAGCCCGGTAAGTAGTTGTCAAAGTGCCATCAATTTCTGCTTCTATGTTAACCAAGCGAACAGCAACACTCCGCAGTACCACATCGTTCAAGGCATGAAAGCTTTTGTCTCCAAGCTCGGCCTCGAGCATGGCTCTTTCCTCAATCCAACCTCCCCCCTTAAGCAAATCGGGCAAATTAGATAAAACGTCATTGCCATTTATATCTGTGATAAATCCCAGCCTGCCCAGGTTTATACCCAAAATGGGCACTGCCAAGGGAGTTATGATTCGAGCAGCACGAAGGATGCTGCCATCCCCGCCAATACTGAGAATCAAGTCTGTGCCAGCTACCTGGGATTTAGCTTCATCCTCGTCCCAAGCTGAGCATCGCCACGAAGAGACTCCCAGGGAGGATAAAAGCTCTTCCAGCTTCTCGGCTAGGTTTCGGGCTTTCTCCAATAAGGGGTGATATAGAATGCCAATGCACTTCACAGATGAGCGAAGTGTAGCATTGGTAAATTTTGGCTGTCAAACCACCTAACATATTCGTGGCAGTAATTCTCCAGATAGCATATCAACGATCCGGGAGGGGCCTAGCTTGGTTTTCACTATCACCTTTCCCGGGTGCTCTTTGGTTATCTCGCCAATAATGGCAGCATCTTTGCCATAGCTATTTTGCTTCATTCGGGCAAGAATCTTATCGGCATCGCTGGGGTCAACTATAGCTACCATCTTGCCTTCATTGGCGACATAAATGGGATCTAAACCCAAGAGCTCGCAGGCAGCTTTAACCTCCTCCTTAACTGGTATCTTAACCTCTTCTATCACAATGCCCACCTTAGATTGTCGGGCAAGTTCGTTAAGTGTGGTGGCTAGCCCTCCTCTGGTAGGGTCACGTAGACAATGAATCTCTGATGAGACCTCCAGCATTTGAGATACTAGTTTATTCAATGGAGCACAGTCGCTTTCCAAGGTCATGGAGAACCTCAATCCCTCGCGCTGGCTCATTATAGATATTCCGTGGTCGCCAATGGTGCCACTCAACAAAACCTTATCCCCAGCCCTGGCGTTAACTCCCGAGATATCAACTCCGGGAGGTATTATCCCTAGTCCTGAGGTGGTGATAAATAACTTATCAGCTTGTCCTTGATTTACCACCTTGGTATCTCCAGTGATTATACTTACCTCGGCTTCCTCAGCGGCTTTCTTTATTGATTGCATTATTTGCTCAAGCTCACCTATGGAGAAGCCTTCTTCTATAATTGCAGAGAGACTCAAATACAGGGGCTTGGCTCCATTCATAGCTAAATCGTTCACTGTGCCACAAACGGCTAGCTTGCCTATATCACCGCCAGGGAAGAAGATGGGATTGACTACATAGCTATCGGTGGTGAAAGCCAGGCGTCCGCTGGCTTCAAAGATAGCTGAATCATCTAACTTATTCAATGCGGGATTAGCAAGGAAGGGAAGGAATCTCTTCTCCACCAGTTCGTGGCTCAATTTGCCACCACTGCCATGGGCTAAAAGAATGGTGTCATCCATAATCCTGCTCCATGTTTACCCTAAAAACCTTGGAAATTCTCAGGAGCCCCGTATTGATAATAGGCGGCGCAAGCGCCTTCGCTGGAGACCATGCAGGGACCTACGGGACTTTCCGGCGCGCAAACTTTTCTAAAGAGTTTACACTCAAGTGGTGTAGCTGCGCCACGGATTACATCCCCACATCGACATCCATGAGGCTCCTTGGGCGGTTTTGGGCTCACCGAAAAAGCCTTGTCGGCGTCAAATTGCTCGTATTTCCCTCTCACCTTCAAGCCACTTTGAGGGACAGTTCCAAGCCCCCGCCAGTTAGCTTCACCAATTTCAAAAACATCCTCCATCAGTTGCCGGGCTTTTCTGTTTCCATCTGGCTTTACTCCCCGGGGGTAAGCTATCTCCACTTTTGGGTCGCCGTTTTCAATTTGCTCCACCAGCTTATCTATGCATAGCAGGATATCCAATGGTTCAAAGCCTGAGATAACACAGGCAACCCCATAATTCTTAGGGATAAATTCGTAGGGGTGAGAACCAATTATAACACTAACATGTCCGGGACAAACGATGCCGTCTATCTTTACCTCGCCTGAGTCCAGTAGCGCTTTCATCACCGGCGGTGTCAATTTATTAAGGGAGAGGACATAGAAGTTTTCTATTTTCTCCTGCTGTGCTGTAAGTATGGAAGCAGCTATAGTTGGCGCCGTGGTCTCAAAGCCGATGCCGATGAAGATGACTGATTTTTCGGGATTGGCTTGTGCTATCTCTACAGCGTCCATAGTGGAATATACTATTCTTACATCTGCTCCCTCAGCTTTCGCTTGTTGCAAGCTAGAGTAGCTGCCAGGAACCCTAATCATGTCTCCAAAAGTAGTGATTATAACATCGGGCAGGTGGGCCAGGGCGATTGTTTTGTCCAAATCAGCGGTTGCTGTAACACAGACGGGGCAGCCTGGCCCTGACCTCAGTTCCACCGTTTTGGGAACTAATTGGCGAATTCCGTATCGCAGTATGGCATGTGTGTGCCCACCGCAAAATTCCATTAATCTTATGGGCTTGGTGGAGCGCTTAGCAATTTTGCATGCCAGCCCCTTGGCTAGCTTGCTGTCTTGATATTCGTCAATGAACTTCACTTAGACTTGCTATCTCTTCCAAGAGCTTCAGCGTCTCCTCGGCTTCAGCCTCATCTACAACGCCTATGGCGTATCCCGTATGAAGGAGTACGTAATCTCCCACCTTTGCCTCTGGAGTCAGGGCAATGCTAACTCGGCGCCGCACTCCGGCGATCTCTGTTTCGGCCTCACGCCCGTCTATGGAGGCAATCCTTACTGGCACTGCTAAACACATTGTTTTCCGTATTTTAGCTCAAGTGAACCTATAATACAAACCAAAGCTATATAGTGCTTAGTTTAAGGGAGAGACGTCTCATTGACGCTAGTTGGCTATTATGCTATGTTACGCAACATAGTTTATTCATATAGGAGCGTAAATTAAATGCGAAGCGACATGGTAAAGAAAGGAATTGAGCGGGCGCCTCACAGGTCACTGCTGCATGCTGTAGGTTGCTCTGCGGATGACTGGGATAAGCCATTTATTGGAGTGATGAATAGCTTTAACGATATTGTTCCTGGACATATCCATCTCGACACCGTGGCCAAGGAGGTGAAAGAGGGGATCCGCAGTCGGGGTGGAGTGCCGTTTGAGCTCAATACTATAGCTGTCTGTGATGGTATCGCCATGAACCATCCAGGAATGAAATACAGCTTGCCCAGCCGGGAACTTATTGCTGACTCGGTTGAAACCCTGGCTCAGGCTCATGCTTTTGATGCCCTGGTATTCATTCCCAATTGTGACAAGGTCATACCTGGGATGTTGATGGCGGCAGCAAGGCTTAATTTACCCTGCGTCTTTGTGAGCGGTGGCCCCATGCTAGCCGGGAAGCTTGTTGGAGAAGGTGCTGCCAAATCTGTTGACGTTATTACGGTCTTCCAAGCTGTGGGCGAAGTAGCCAGGGGGAAGATGACTGAGGCTGAGTTGCAGGAACTGGAGATGGTCGCCTGTCCCGGTTGTGGTAGCTGTGCCGGGATGTTCACTGCTAATACTATGAATTGTCTCAGCGAAGCTTTGGGGATAGCTTTACCGGGCAACGGAACAATACCAGCAGTGGAAGCACGGCGTGTACAATTAGCGTATAAAGCTGGGCAGCAAGTCATGGAGGTGTTAGCCAGTGATATCAAACCCAAGGATGTGCTCACCAGAGATTCTTTTCATAATGCCTTCGCCGTGGACATGGCCTTGGGTGGCAGCACAAACTCCGTGTTGCATCTTACTGCGATAGCACATGAGGCAGGGATAGATTTCCCATTGTCTTGGATAAACGAGATTAGTGATTCTATTCCCCATATTTGTAAATTAAGCCCGGCTGGCGATTATCATATTGAAGACCTGGACTTAGCCGGTGGCATTCCAGCGGTAATGCATGAACTATCGGGATTGCTGAAGCTTAAGGTGAACACCATTTTGGGCAAGCCATTGGGTGAAATAGTAAGGGAAGCCACAGTTAAAGATAGAGAGGTAATCCGTCCTTTATCACAGCCATATGCTCCTACTGGTGGCATTAGCATATTATTTGGCAATTTGGCACCTGATGGCAGCGTAGTGAAAAGCGCTGCGGTAGCTCCTGAGATGTTGGTTCATCAGGGTCCGGCGAGGGTTTTCGATAGTGAGGAGGAAGCTACGGCGGCGATAGTAAAAAGTAAGTTCAAGTCAGGTGATGTGCTCGTCATCCGCTATGAAGGACCAAAGGGAGGTCCCGGAATGCGTGAAATGCTGGCGGCTACCTCCCTCCTCAGTGGTATGGGTATGGATAAAGAGGTAGCTCTTATTACAGATGGGCGTTTTTCAGGGGGCACAAGAGGGGCAGCAATTGGGCATGTCTCTCCCGAGGCAGCAGAGAAGGGTCCTATAGCTGCTCTGCGGGATGGTGATATTGTTAGGATAGATATACCTAGCCACAAATTGGAAGTGGAATTAAGCCAAGAAGAGCTGGAACAACGGCTGGCTTCATTGCCTCCCTTTGCACCCAAGGTTAAAACTGGCTATCTTAAGAGGTACAGTGATAAAGTAAGCTCAGCCAGCAGTGGAGCGGTGTTTGCTGAGTAAGGAGCCATATTATGAAGAAAACTGGTGCTCAGATTCTGTGTGAGAGTTTAGTTAAAGAAGGGGTAGATGTTATTTTCGGCATTATCGGTGGCGCTGTCTTACCGATATACGATGCCTTACCCCAATATCCTCGACTTCGACATATATTGGTTCGCCATGAACAGGGAGCGGCTCATGCCGCCGATGGCTATGCTCGAGCTACGCAAAAAGCGGGAGTATGTATAGCTACTTCGGGGCCTGGAGCTACCAACCTAGTTACTGGCATCGCCAATGCTTATATGGATTCTGCTCCACTGGTAGCCATAACTGGCCAAGTCTCTAGAGCTGTAATTGGCAAGGATGCCTTTCAGGAGACAGATATCACGGGCATTACTCTTCCGATTACCAAGCATAATTATCTAGTTACCGATGTCGCTGAACTGGCTAAAACGGTTAAAGAGGCCTTCCACATTGCCCAGACGGGAAGGCCGGGACCTGTGCTCATTGACATACCGAAGGATGTCCAGGAAGAGAAGACGGACTTTGTTTATCCCGATAAGCTTGACCTGCCAAGCTATAAGATTATCTCTCGTGGACATCCAGCGCAAATTAAAAAGGCAGCAAAGCTCATCAACGAAGCTGAGCAGCCTGTTATCATCGCTGGCAGGGGGATAATTATTTCCCAAGCCTACGATGAGTTTAAGGAGTTAGCTGAGAAAGCACAAATACCGGTGGCTCACACTCTCCTTGGCCTTGGCTCCTTCCCTGGGAATCATATACTTGATCTTGGCATGCTGGGGATGCATGGCACGCCTTGCGCCAATATGGCAGTGCAGAACGCCGACCTTCTTATCGCTATTGGTATGAGATTTGATGACCGGGCTACAGGAAATACTAGGGAGTTTGCTCCCAATGCCCGCATCGTGCATATCGATATTGATCCTGCAGAGATTGGAAAGAATATCTCCACGGATATTCCTGTAGTCGGAGATACAAAAAGTGTGCTCACAGCCATGAATAAGGAGATTGAGAGAAGAGAGCATGTGGATTGGCTCTCTCAGATAGATCAGTGGAGGTATGGACATCCATCGCTAGAAATCAGGCAAGGTGATGAGCTATTGCCGCAGTATGTTATGCAGCAGATCTGCGAAGCCACACAAGGTGATGCTTTAGTGGTTACTGGGGTAGGGCAGAATCAGATGTGGGCAGCACGGTACTTCGTGTACAACAAACCGAACAGCCTTTTCTCTGCTGGAGGTTTGGGACCCATGGGGTTTGAACTACCTGCTGCCATGGGAGTCAAGGTCGGTCGCCCTGAGGAGGTGGTATGGTGTGTTGCGGGCGACGGCGGCTTTCAGATGACTATCCAGGAGCTGGCTACCATAACACAGGAGAATATTGCTGTAAAGATAGCTATTCTCAATAATGGGTATTTAGGCATGGTAAGGCAATGGCAGGAGCTATTCTATGAGCGTCGCTATGTTGATACGAAGCTTTGGAATCCCGATTTTGTTAAAATTGCCGAAGCATATGATATTCCTGGTGTTAGGGTGAAACATAGAGAGGAAGTCATTCCGGCTATACAGGAAGCCATGGAGTACCCTGGAGCTTTTCTAATTGATTTTCTTACCGAGCCGGAAGAGAACATTTATCCTATCGTGCCACCAGGGGAAAGCCTGGCCAGATTTTTAGAGCCATCCAAACCCGAAATGGTGGGGAAGCAAGATTAAGATGCTTCCAAGGAGGCAAATTGGCTAGTACAAGACATACTTTAGTAGCTTTAGTGGAGGATAAACCAGGGGTGCTTAATAGAATAGCTAGTTTGTTCCGCCGGCGCGCCTTTAATATTCAAAGCCTTGCTGTAGGGGGTAGTGAACATCACGGCTTATCTCGCATGACCATTGTTACTGACGGTAACGCTGCTCAGGTGGAGCAGGTCAGAAAGCAACTAGATAAGCTAATCAATGTGGTTAGGGTCTCTGATATAACTGAAGAAGACATGGTGACTAGAGAGTTGGCCTTAATTAAAGTGAAAGCTACTGCCTCGACAAGGAGCGAGATTATGCAAATCGTCGACATTTTTAGGGCAAACATAGTTGATGTTGGCCCGAATTCACTGACAGTAGAGGTGACTGGCGACGAAGACAAGGTGAATTCTCTGCTCGGCCTTCTTCGCGATTTCGGTATCAAGGAGCTTTCACGGACTGGCAGGATAGCCTTGACTCGTGGAGGCAGTTCTTAAATAATTTCTGGAAACCAAAAGCTAAAAGGAGGGATTATGGCTAAAATTTATTATGACAAGGATGCTAACCTGGATTTGCTCAAAGGGAAGACGATTGGCATTATTGGCTTTGGGAGTCAAGGACATGCCCATGCTCAGAATCTCAGGGACAGCGGCTGCCAGGTCATTGTCGCTGAGTTACCGGACACTGAAGTCTGGGCGGCAGCAAAGAAAGCTGGTTTCAAAGTAGCCACCGCTGCTGAAGTAGCCAAAGAGGCTGATATCATTGTTATGCTCTCCCCCGATACTTTGCAGCCCAAAATCTATCGTGAGTCAATTGAAAAAGAAATGGGGCAAGGCAAGACCCTGATGTTTGCTCACGGTTTTAGTATCCACTTTTCACAAATCGTGCCTCCAGTTGAAGTTGATGTTAGTATGATAGCTCCTAAATGCCCAGGACATATGCTCAGGAGGCTTTATACCGAAGATTCAGGGGCCCCAGCTTTGGTGGCTGTCCAGCAGAATGCCTCTGGGAAAGCGAAGGATATGGCTTTGGCTTATGCTAAGGGCATTGGTTGTGCCAGAGCTGGAGTTCTGGAAACCACTTTTGCCGAAGAGACTGAGACCGACCTTTTTGGCGAGCAAACTGTGCTTTGTGGGGGGGTTAGCTCCTTGATTAAGGCTGGTTTTGAAACCTTGGTGGAAGCTGGCTACCAACCAGAGATTGCCTATTTTGAGGTTTGCCATGAGTTAAAGCTCATCATTGACCTCATATATCAAGGTGGCTTGAGTTATATGCGCTATTCGGTAAGTGATACAGCAGAGTATGGTGACTATAGTCGGGGGCCGAGAGTCATCGACGAGTTGGTCAAGGATGAAATGAGTCAAATCCTGTCGGAAATTCAGAATGGCAGCTTTGCCACGGAGTGGATTTTGGAAAATCAGGCCGGCCGTCCCAGCTTCAATGCTATGCGGCGGATGGAAGCAGAGCATCCCCTCGAAGTTGTGGGCGAGAAGCTAAGGGTTATGATGCCCTGGCTGAAGGCTTAGGCTTTATCGGAAGAGCTTACTACTGAGCTCACCGCTAAACAATTTTTAACTGGGCTGCATGGTTAATCTCGGACTTATACCGACAAGTTGTGCGGGAAGGCCTAATTTACTACAATTAGTTTAGATTTCCATAAATCACAAGGAGATTATATGAAAGCTTTGGTAATTGGTGGCACAGGCCCGACGGGCCCTTTTGTTGTTGAGGGGTTAATCGACAGGGGCTACGAGGTCGCAATTTTCCACCGGGGGACGCATGAGATTGAGCTTCCAGAATCTGTGGAGCATATACATGGAGACCCGCATTTTGTTGAGACACTGGAGAGTAGCTTAGGCCAGCGCACCTTTGATTTGGTGATAAGCATGTATGGACGGCTAAGGTATGTAGCTCAGGTAATGAAAGGAAGAACATCCAGGTTTATCGGCGTGGGTGGTTTGCCATATGTAGTCCTCATGACTGGTGCACTGTCTCCTCAAGGGGTTCCTATATTAATCCCGGAAACTTCACCGGTATTCACAAAGGCAGAGCAAAACAAATTCATGTATCTCATGGCGCTCAGTGAGCAAACGGTTATGGAAGCTCATCAGCAAGGACATTACATAGCTACCATGCTACGTTATCCCATAATTTATGGTCCTCGTCAGTTAGCCCCTAAGGAATGGAGCATTATCCGTCGCATCTTAGATGGCAGGAGACAGCTTATTATTCCTGATGAGGGGCTTAGGTTGGAAAGGAGGGCCTATGCTGGGAACGCTGCTCATTCACTTCTCTTGGCTGTGGATAAACCTGAGGTTTCCGCCGGGCAAATATACAATGTCGGAGATGAGAAAATCCTAAGCCTGCGGGAGTGGATACAAATTGTAGCTCGTACTTTGAATCACGAATTAGAGCTTGTGAGTATGCCTTTCTCCCTGGCAGAAGCAAGTCGTCCCTATGTGGAGAGCTCTCATCATCTGGTTATGGATATAAGTAAGATTAAAGCTGAGCTGGGGTACAAGGATGTAGTTCCAGCCGAGGAGGCTATCCAGCGAACCGTAAATTGGTATTTGAATAATCCCCCTCCACGGCATGGAGAACTAGAAAAGCGATTGGGAGACCCTTTTGATTATAGCACCGAGGAGCGGATTATTAAGGAATATAAAGATGCTGTATCCAGACTTGGAGGATTTGCCTCTGTAGGATATGAGTGGCGACATTTTTATGACCATCCCACAGCTCCAAACACTTCTACTGGGGATTAGAGCTTTAGGTTGGACGGTGAATAGATGGACAAAGTAGTTATCTTCGACACTACTTTAAGAGATGGGGAGCAGGCCGCGGGAGCGAGCTTAAATGCTCAGGAAAAGCTGGAACTGGCCAGGCAATTGGATAGACTTGGTGTAGATGTCATTGAAGCTGGCTTTCCTTCGAGCTCATCCGGCGATTTTGAGGCTGTTCGCGTTGTTGCCCAGGAGCTCAAGCGTCCCACGGTTTGTGCTCTGGCACCTGCTAATATTGAAGCCATAGAGAGAGCTTGGGAGGCAGTAAAGGCGGCCAAGCATCCTCGGATTCATGTTTTTCTTTCAGCTTCAGACATTCACCTTGCTCACCAACTTAAGAAGAGTCGCGATGAGATTCTAAAGATGTCTCGGGAAATGGTGGCTCAAGCTAAAAGTCATTTGGACGATGTTGAGTTCTCACCTATGGATGCTAGTCGTGCTGACCCTGTTTACATCTACCAGATTCTGGAAGCGGTGATCAATGCTGGGGCGACCACGGTCAATATCCCTGATACTGTAGGCTATACTACTCCCCACGAGTTTGGCGGCTTAATCCAGGGTATACTGGACCACGTGCCTAACATCGATAAGGCTGTGATCAGTGTCCATTGTCATAATGATCTGGGGTTAGCCGTGGCTAATAGTCTTGAGGCCATAAGGGTAGGTGCACGGCAGGTTGAATGTACTATTAATGGCATTGGTGAGAGAGCCGGCAACGCTTCTCTGGAGGAGATTGTCATGGCCCTAAGAACTCGCCAGGATTTCTTTAATCTCAGCACCAATATCGATACTACCCGAATTTACCGGACGAGTCGTCTGGTGAGTGAGCTTACCGGCTTTTCCATCCAGCCTAACAAGGCTATCATTGGGGCGAATGCCTTTCGTCATCAGTCAGGTATCCATCAAGATGGCGTGCTTAAGAAGGCTATCACTTATGAGATTATAGATCCAAAATCGGTGGGTATTCCCTCAAGTGCCTTGGTATTGAGCAAACTGAGTGGCAGACATGCCTTCAAGGAGAGGTTATCCGAGCTTGGCTATACTTTAAGCGAAGAAGCCTTGAGCCGCGCCTTTCAGGGCTTCAAAGAGTTAGCGGACAAGAAAAAGGAAATCACAGACCGTGATATTGAATCTCTAATAGCCGAGGAACTGCGCACTGTTACTGAAGCGTACCATCTTGACCATGTTGAAGTTTCCTGTGGTGACCATAGCCTCCCTACGGCAACAGTCAGGCTCATTGGTCCAAATGGGCAGAGTTTGGCCGATGCTGCTTTAGGCACGGGTCCTGTAGATGCCATATATAAAGCTATCAACCGCATAGTTGGTATACCTAATGAACTCACGGAGTTCACCGTTAAATCGGTTACTGAGGGGATTGATGCTATCGGGGAGGTTTTGATACGAATAGAGAGCGAGGGGGTTACCTATACCGGGCGTGGTGCTGCCACTGATATCATTGTTGCCAGTGCCAAGGCATATATGAATGCCCTAAACCGGCTTTTGGCCAGCAAGGAAGCCAAGAAAGGAAAAGTTTAGTTGAGTCCCTGGCTGGAAATGATATTGAGGTTTTTATTGGCCTCTGCATTGGGAGCAGGCATTGGCTATCAGCGAGAGCGGGCAGGCAAGGTAGCGGGATTGCGCACACACATATTAGTTAGCTCCGGAGCAGCCCTCTTTACCTTGGCATCTATATACGGTTTTGGTGGTACAGCGGTTGACATCTCTCGAGTTGCCGCCGGAGTGGTGGTTGGGGTCGGTTTCATTGGTGGTGGAGTTATCTTCCGCGGCCCGCGTGGAGAAGAGGTGGCAGGGTTAACCACTGCCGCTACCATCTGGATGACTGCGGCCATAGGCCTAGCTGCAGGGGCAGGAATGTATTTGGTCTCCGTTATAGCAACTGCGGTCATCGTAGGTATCTTGCTGCTCCCCAAGGTTCGTGGCTAGAGATGGTAAATTGAGCCTTAGTTTAAAAATTCTAACGGTCCTCCTTGCGAAGGGGCATTTGTCATGCTCAAAATTTTGCACACCGCCGATGTTCACCTAGGGGCAAAGTTCTCGGGGCTGGGGAATAAGGGTGCCTCTCAACGGGAGCAGCTGAGAGCTACATTCAAGAATGTTATAGCCACTGCTATAGATGAAAGAGTAAACATCGTTTTAATTTCCGGGGACCTATTCGATACTAACCAGCAGCCACAACGAAATATAGATTTGGTAATAGAGCAATTCAACCTGCTCAAGCAGAATAAAATCCCAGTCTGCCTTATCCCTGGCACGCATGATTCTCTTGATTCCTCGTCAATTTACCGAAAGGTTGACTTTGAAGGGAAATGCTCCAATCTAAAAATTTTTGCTGACGATGATATATCTTATAAGGAATATCCCGACCTCAATTTAACGGTGTATGGGAAACCAAATCTAAGTAATTTATCCTCCATAAGCCCACTGAAAGGGCTCAAGCGCTCGACTTCAAGTAAGTTTCATATCGCTATGGCTCACGGGTCGTTCTATTATATTCCGAATGTGAGGGCGGAAGATCATGTCTTTAGAATTGAAGAGATCGAAAACAGCGGCATGGATTATCTGGCATTAGGGCACTGGCACGAGATCTATAAATGCTCGGAGAAGCCTCCAGCTTGGTATTCCGGCCCGCCGGAGTGGGTACCTGGTCAAACGGAGAAGGGTGGAGTGCTTTTGATTAGCCTTTTGGACTCAGGCGAGGTTAACGTTGAAGCCAGAAAGATTGGTCTTCGTGGCTACGATGAGCCGCCAGCGATAAACATGGATGGGATACAAGACTTGGCGACACTAAAAGCGAGAATCTCCGAGGGGGCAAATCAGAATCTTGTAAGAAGAGTCACCCTCAAAGGACTTCGCGATGCCGAACTCATAATAAATCCTGAGGAGTTGGAAAAAGATTTGGGGGAGAGATTTTTCCATCTTAGAGTCATGGATAAATCTCATCCGAAGTTAGGAGAAGTCGCAGAGGATGAAGAGCGGCGGATTAGGAATAGGTTTATTAAGCTGATGAAGGCACAAATTAAAGGCTTGGAAGGGAAAGAAAAAGAGATTGCTGAAAATGCCCTTCAGTATGGCATAGCTTTTCTGGATGGGAAGGAAGTCTAATAATGAGGCTAAAGGAGATCGAGCTTAGAAATTTCAAGAGATTTGCTGATTTTAAACCTCAGTTCAACCCCGGGATAAATGTGGTCAAAGGTCCGCTAAATGAAATGGGGAAGTCCACTTTACTTGAAGGTATCATTGCTGCCCTTTTCCATAATCCTAAAAGCACCTCAAAGGAGCTTAAAGGTTATGTTTCCTGGGGCTCACCCAAGCGGTTTCGAATCAGTCTCAAGTTCGAGGATAGAGGCAATGAATATTCTTTGGAGAAGGATTTTGACGAAGGAACTGCCAGTCTTACTTGTGATGATACCCGAGAAGAATTTAATACTTTCAAAAAAATTTCAGAGAAAATGGCTGAGCTACTGGGGACCAGTTCTGACATGCTCTTCTTATGTACCTCTTGTATTCGTCAATCTCAGGTGAGTGAAATCTCATCAGGCAAGAAGGAAATCAATGAGAGCTTGGAGGAAATTATAAGTGGGGGTAAAGAAGGTATCCTTGCCTCTCAAGTGATACAGAAGTTGGATAGTAAAATTACTGAGGCAGAGAAAGGGCTGGATAGACCAGCAAAAAACCCAGGTATCCTGGCAAGCCTCAAAAACAAGCTACAAGATACTTTACGGAGATATGGTGAAGTTAGAGATGAGGTCTCCAAAGCCGAGGCGGAAGAAATCAAGCTAATGGAGATGGACAAGCAACTGGCTCAGGTCAAAGAACAATATGAAAATGCCAAGGCTTTGCGGGATAAGAATGAAAAGCGTAAAAAGATCGAGGAATCTGTAGAAGAATTGAGAAAGAAACATGGTGAGGCGAAAAAGCGACTTGACGGAATAAATGAACTAGTGACCAAGCTCAAAGAGGCAAACGAGGCACTTAATTCCATTGAAGGATTTGAAAATGAGCAACAGGTCTCGGAGTTTAGAAGGGGGCTGGATGCAATCCAGAATGGACGCCGGGGTATTGAGGAAGACTTGGCTCAGCGAGAAACGGAACTAGCTGAAGCGAAGGAAAAATTGAATAGAAGGAAATCGGTGAGTTTTTTTGGTTCGGGGAAGGGCATAGCTACTGCGATAATACTATTTACGGGCGGGATAATTGGAACTTTGGTTGGTCCCCTCTACCTCTTGAGTTTAATAATCTTGGGCGCAGTTCTTCTTGTTATAAGCAGATGGGCAGGCACCACGCTTGCTCATGAGAATACCAGCATTTCGTATATTAAGGGGCGTATTCAAGATATGGGGGAAGCTTTAGGTAAACTTGGTGGGGAGGAGAAGGAGTTACTAGCTAAAGCTAAATGTAGCACGGTTGGCGAGTTCGATAGGAAGGAAATGGATTTTAAAACTTCGCTTAAAAATAAAGGGGATTTGGAAGCTCAGCTAAAGGGGATGTTGGGAGGTAAAACGGTGGAAGATTTTCAAAATCAAGAACAGGAAATAGCAACGGATTTAGCAGCTGGGAAGGCAGGGCTTACCGATGACTTGAAAGCTACGGAGCTAAAGCCGGAAAAATATGTCGAGCTAGAAAGGAAGGTTCAGAGTTTAGATGGAGAGAAAGCTAGGCTTGAAGACCGTAAAAGAGATAGTGAAGCGGTCATAAGGCTAGCTAAAGAAAAAGAAATTGATGCTGAAAAGCAAATCAAGCTAGAGGAGGAACGAGACAGACTTCAGGAAGAATTGGAACGTGAAGAGAAAAAGGTGGAAGCCTATAAATTAGCCAAGGAATTTGTCTCTAAGGCGAGAACCGAGGTTCTCTCGTCAACTGGGGAAGATTTGGAGAAGGAGATTCAGAGATATTTGGCTGTCTTTACCAAGGACAAGTATAAGCAGGTAAGAGTTGACAAAGAGGAGCTGGAGTTCTGGGTATATTCGGATGAGAAAGGGGACTGGGCTAAGCCTGAGGACTTAAGCGGGGGGGTAATTGATGAATTCTATCTGGCGTTTCGACTTGCCCTGGCAGGATTGATATTTGGCGATAAGAAGACGCCTTTGATATTGGACGACCCCTTTGTTAATTTTGACTCTGTGCGACTGGCTAACACTCTGAATTTTTTCAAAATGCTGGCTGCGGATTATCAGATCATAATATTCACGCTGAGCGATTTATACGATAAAGTAGCCGATAATATTATCTTGTTGGGTGAGAAAGAGAAGCTTTTGTGACGAACTTAATTGTGCATTGGGTTTTTCTGTATAATAATAGTTAGATTGTTTGACATGCTCTTCGGCATCAAGTGGAGAGTTATGCCAGCCAAGCCAACGGCTGTCAAGGGAGGGTTGACATGGTACGGTGGGGCATCATAGTCATTTTGAGTCTGCTGCTGGCAGGCTGCTACAGTCCTGAGATAAGCGACAGCACAACGGGCGAAACCCTTTTCCGCTCGGGCGAATGCCATCTAGAGGTTATGCTGCCTCAAGGATGGGCAGTGGCTGGCCCAAAAGAGCTGGTGCCTCGGGTCAGTGGTTGGGTTGCATTCAACAGTTGGGGGGAAGCTGGCTTTTGGGCTGGAATGCTCAGAGATAGCTATAGTTCAGAGATTATCATGGAACAGATTCCGGATGGTGGGGCATATGTCAGGTTGGTCGAAATCCAGGGGCCCGCTCGGTTTGGATTAATAGAAGGGGACTATCCCCGTGGCGGCCATGAGCGGGATGACCTCGGTGGTTTATGGGAGGAAAAAGACTGGCGAGTGGGAGAGACTATTCAGGGAGTCACGAGCATCGGTTTCGACAAGTGGGGACGCAGTTTAATACTTGGGATATATTGCGACCAGGATGCCTCCGATACGACAGTAGAAGCAGTCAACGCCTTGCTTGAGAGTTGGCGGTTTGATTCTGTAGTTCCAGGTGATGTCGGTTGGGCAGTTGTGGAGGCCCTGCACTTGCTCCCCCCTGAGGTTGAGCCAATGAAATTTCCTATATCCGTTTGGACCCGACCTCGAGTAACAAAGGTCGTGGAGGAGCATGAAAGTATCGCACGGATCACGAAGACAAAGGTTCAGGGGGAGACCGTCGTGGTCACGTTTATGTACCGCTGGGGTGATCCAGAGCGCGATTGGAGCTCAGAATGCCCATCCGACAGGTGCCACTGGTGGATAATTGAAGCCCGGCCGAGTGGCGAAGTCGTGATGACCGAAGAGGGTGGAGCAGTTCTGCCCGGCGGGACAAACGAATGAATGGGTAGTTCCTTGTGTTGCAGATGTGAGTGGTTATGCAAAAGACAAAGAATATTGATACTTGGGAATCGGTCGCGTATCTTGAGGGGTTATGCATGAGGTTTTGTCCGTAGTAATGCTTAGGTGTAAGCCAGAGGTGGTGCGAGTGTTGGGGCTATAGTAATACGATTATGGAAGCTCCCTTCTATGTATTGCAGCCCTCTGCAGGGGGCACTTTTGCCATTGTCTGGCAGGAAGCCGATAGAGGGCCAAGGGTTCGTCAAATATTCCTCCCCGATGAACAGACTCCAGTGGAGAATCTTGTCCAAGTAGCCTTTGCCAACTCCTGCCATCTATCGTGCCATACTATTACCGAACTTGGTGAGCGAATTCAAAGTTTTCTTGAGGGCGAGGCTGTTGATTTTGAACCGGATATCATCGCCCTCGAAAAGTGCTCTGAATTCCAGGGAAGAGTCCTTCTGGCTGTGCACACTATTCCGCGGGGTTGGGTAAGTACTTACGGCAGGATTGCAAGAAGTCTGCAAGTCCCGGGCGGTGGAAGAGCAGTTGGTAGGGCTCTTTCACGCAATCCTTTTCCGATAATCATTCCCTGTCATCGAGTTATTAGGTCCAATTGTGAACTTGGTGGATTTCGGTGTGGGCTGAGAATGAAGCAGACTTTACTTGAACTTGAAGGCATAGAGTTTTCACAGACAGGAAAGGTTCTTGCGAACAGAATTCACTACTGATGCTGTGGCCTGCGCCTGACAAATCACTGCTGCCGACCGTTAAGGGCAGTCGAAAATTGGGTATTGTTCTGTAAATGAGAATTAGTCATAATCCAAGCCTAATCTCCTTGAGCACCGTATGGGTGACCTTGGGCGTTAGGCGTGTTTGTGAAAAATTGAAAGAGGCGCGGGTCTTGAATCGTGAATCTGGAAAGAAATGTCCAAAAAGCGGATAATAAGGTGTTTGCGGTTCGTCTTTCCAAAGCACCCACGTAGCACACGCAAGACCGCAAAATATCGAGGAAGGGCTGCCTTAAACAGAGGTGGATATTATGAGTTTACGTGAAAGACTGATTGGAATCTTTTACAAAGCAGCAAAAGGCAGTCGTAAGACGCGAAATCTTCTTACCCCTGCCGGGGTAGTCTTCTTTTTTGGTCTCATAGCACTGTTCATTTTTGTGGCTCTTCAAGTGGATAAATTCTCAGGGTTTCCCAAACTCCTTCCCACATCTTTGAATATCATTGTGTCTGTGCCCATCCTTGCTATAGGGCTGTTCTTAATGATATGGTCAATTCTGCACTTTACCAGAGTAAAGGGAACGCCCGTGCCTTTCAACCCACCACCTAAGCTGGTCGCCACTGGCCCTTATGCCCGTGTCAGAAACCCCATGCTCACGGGGGTATTTGTCCTGCTGTTTGGGCTTGGCGTTCTATTTAGGTCGATTTCCCTTGTTTGCATATTCACCCCGCTATTTATTATGCTTAATGTGTGGGAGGTAAAAGCAGTTGAGGAAATGGAACTAGAAAAGCGCCTTGGCAAAGATTATGTTGAATACAAGAAGAGGGTTCCCATGTTTATTCCACGGTTGAAAGTGAGAGCTAGGAAGTCAACAAAATGAAAAGAGAGAATGGAAACATGGAAACTAAGAAGGCACTGGCAGCACCCTGTGGTATGTACTGTGGAGTTTGTGGTGTTTATATCGCAGACAGGGATAACAACCTCAAATTTAAGGAGAGTTTGACCAAGATTTACGGCGTAAGTGTAGATGATATCAGGTGTAAAGGGTGCCTCTCCGATGAGCCATTCGTACTCTGTCAGGCCTGTCCAGTCAAGTCTTGTGTATTTGCGAAAGGCCTTGAGGGATGTCATCAATGCAACGACTTTCCCTGCAAAATTATCGACAATTTGCCTCTTGATATCGGGAAAAAGGTGATATTACGTGCGATTCCAACCTGGAGAGAGCTTGGAACTGAGAGATGGATAGAGGAGGAAGAGAAGCGCTATCACTGTCCTTATTGTGGTTACAAGCTATTCAGAGGGGCAAAAAGGTGTCGGAATTGTAAGCAAGAGGTGGACGTTGATTGACCTGAGAGATGTTATATTATAGTTGGCCATAAAATTCCTTGAATCAGATTGTCACTCTGAGTGAAGCGAAGAATCTATAAGAGATTCTTCGCCTGTGGGGCTCAGAATTACGAAAGAGGGAGGGTGCTAAACACTTTCAT
Source organism: uncultured Dehalococcoidales bacterium (assembly GCA_964638975.1). Lineage (GTDB taxonomy): Bacteria > Chloroflexota > Dehalococcoidia > GIF9 > AB-539-J10 > RBG-13-51-36. The sequence goes on along the minus strand of CAZXAJ010000017.1, from coordinate 11,460 downwards.
TCGGACTGGCTTAAGGGTCGATTGTAGATATACTCGGAACGTTGCCCGCTCTAAATTTAAATAAAGGACAAAAAGTAATGGATGAAAAAGGTAAAGATTTAATTGCCTATTGTGGACTCTACTGCGGTGATTGCTTTGGCTACAAAGGGAAGGTTGCTGATCTAGCCAGAGACCTCAGAAAAGAATTAAGGCAGGCGAAGTTCGATAAGGTTGCCGAAGGGATTCCATTCAAGGAATTCCAACATTACAAAGAATGTTATGGACTCTTGGGGGCGCTAGTTAGATTAAGATGCAAAAATGCCTGCAAAGGTGGTGGTGGTCCACCTTTCTGTAAAATGAGAAAATGTTGCCAGAAGAAAGGTATTACGGGCTGTTGGGAATGCGATGAATTTGAAACATGTGAAAACCTGGACTTCTTAAAGCCAGTTCATGGGGATGCCCACATAAAGAATTTAAGAAAAATCAAGAAGGAAGGGGTTGATGGTTTTCTCGAGGGAAAGAAATATTGGTAATTTGTTTTTGGGCAGGGTTCGGAACTCTGCATCGCTTCACTCCTTGCCTTTGGCTTGGTCATGTGACATCGTGTTTGGGAGAAGCTGCGCTCTACCAACATCCGCCTGTAGGCGGATGTTACACATGCCGATACCGTTATCTGAACAAAGCGTTTATTAGCCTGAGGACAAGTTACCATTGAAATATGTTATGCAATAAGAAAAAAGGAGGTGATTGAGAATGGGTTATATTTCTCCTACGTTAGCTGTAAGGAATATGAAGCAAACGATTGAATTCTATAAAAATTCTCTGGGATTTAAGATGGGAATGCTCTTCCCTGATGCCGACAACCCTGAGTATGCCGACCTCTCTAAGGATGGGATGGTTCTCATGTTCATACCGGCCGAAAACGTCGGTATCGGCAGCGAGGAAAAGCTGGGAGTCGGCGTGAACATATATATGCAAATCGATGGGGATATAGATGAATACTACAACGAGTTAAAGAACAAGGTCGTTAAGATTGCGGTTGACATAAAAGACGAGCCATATGGCATCAGGGACTTCACAGTCGAGGATATCGACGGATATAAGCTGACGTTTAACCAAATCTCCAAGACTATTAAGAGCTGTATGAGCTGTGGCATGCCCATGGCTAAGCCCGAAGATTTTGGCGGAGGAAACCCGGAGAACCTATATTGCGTACACTGTTCGAATACGGATGGCAGCCTCAAAAACTACGAAGAGGTCTTTGAGGGCATGGTCAACTTCATGGTAAGCTCCCAGAAGATGGACAGAAAAACTGCCGAGAGCGCAGTAAAAGAGCGTATGTCAAGTATGCCTGCTTGGAGCGGTAGGGCTTGAGTTATAACATGCCTGCCCTTACATCCCACAGCCTAATCCTGAAGGGTTCAGAGCTTCAGATATAGTCAAAGGTATTAGGTGAAATGCTGGAAATAGGGGAGAGTTCATATGTGTGATACCTGGGTTGCGATGAGTGATGCCACGGTTGCTGGGAATGTTATGCTGGGCAAGAATAGCGATCGTCCCATTTTCGATTGCCAGCCGTTAGTTTTCTATCCCAGGGAAAAGTGGACAACTGGTAGCAAAGTGAAGCTTGAGTATATTGAACTCCCACAGGTTGAAGTCACGTATGCCACTATGGGCGCAGGCCCTTACTGGTGCTGGGGTTATGAAGAGGGAATAAACGAATATAGTGTGGTGATTGGCAACGAGGCTGTTTTTACCAAAATGTCCAGAGAGCTAGCAGAATCCTGTAAAGCCGGTAAAAATCCCGGGTTAGGCCTTTTAGGAATGGATCTCGTTCGGCTTGCATTGGAGAGAAGCACAACTGCTCGTCAAGCTGTGGAAATTATGGGAAGCCTGATTGAAACATACGGGCAATTTGGCTCAGCAATTCCCTCAAGGAGTCATGCTGAAGGCAGCTACGACAATTCGTTCATAATTGCTGACCCCCACGAAGCCTGGATATTAGAGACCGTGGGCAAACATTGGGCAGCTAGACAGATAAGGGAAGGATGTGCCTCTATTTCCAACGAGCTAGGTATAAGAACTGAATGGGATTTGGGAAGTCCCGGCATTGAAAGATATGCAATTGATAAGGTTTGGTGGCCAAGAGATAAAAAGCATTCTTTCGACTTCGCCCAGGCATTCATAGATGATAAAGTGCCACGCCAGGGCTCTTGCATGAGAGCTATGAGGGCACAACAACTTTTGGCTGAAAAGTACGGACAGGTGACAGTGCCCTGGATGATGCGGATAGCGAGAGACCATTATGAAGGAACGTTTTTGGAAAGTCCATATTTCGATGCTGCGAACCCTGCTTTCCAATCCATCTGTATGCATGTATCGCCTGCCAGGTTCACATGGGGAAATACCGCAAGTTCCTGCATTGCAGTCTTGCCAAAGTCCCCGCAGGAACTTCCAGTATTCTGGTGGACTCCCGGCCCTCCCTGCAATGGTTGTTACGTCCCATTTTTCATCCACGGAACTAAACTACCCGAGATTGTATCCAATGCTGGAACATTTGGTAGGAAGGTGGTTCCACCTCCAAAAGCCGAAGAGGATACATTCTCTCCCGATTCGTACTGGTGGCTATTCAGATGCCTTATGGATAAAACAAAAGGGGATGCCATCAAGAGCTTGCCCAATTACTATAAATCCAGAAATACCATAGTGCGGGCGCAGTTCGACGCAGTCGAAAAGCAAATTGAGGCTGAGCTTTCTGGAGTGCTGGAAAAGGCTACAGAATTGAGAAATACAAGTGGGGAGTTGGTGGCAGACATTCTGGACAGATTTACAGAAAATTGGGTAAGCAAGCTAGTAGTGGCGCTAAAAGAACTGCTGAAAGAGTTCGACTGACTCAATTTGGTGTGGCTTTTGCCAGCCCCTCTCATCCTACGACATAATTCTAGCCCTCTAAATTAAAGTGCAGAGCGACCATCAGTAGAGTGGCAATGATAGCAAAAACAGAGGCTGTGGCGAGTAGTTGTAAAGTGACTCTGTATATTCAATTAGTATGGTGTTGGAGGGTTGCGTTGCGCAGTCTCATACCAAAAATCGATGAAGTCTTGCCCGTAGGCCTCTTTTGTGGCAGTGATAATTTCGCCGTGAGGTAGGTCCTGGAAGGAGCCATGAGATCTAATGTATTCAATGTGTGGCTTACCGTCCTGGTCAATCTGCTGAAATGTGGCATCATGCTCACCATCAAAATCGACGGGGATAAATCGATATTTGTTACACATATCAAGGTCGTAGGCGGGGGTGGTCTTGATCCATCTGTCGTTAAGATATAACTCAGCGAAGCCGTGGTATACAATTGCGTTTGTGCCCTGCAATTCAACATACTTCTGAGCAAGCCTGTGGTTTATGAAATCAGCGAATCCGAGACGTGCTGGAATACCAGATGCGCGGGCTAGGGCAGTCAGAAGCACAGCTTTTTGGACACAGTAACCTTCACCTTTTTGTAAAGTCCTGCTAGCTTTGTAATATCCTTCAAGGTCGATCTGCACATACATAGTAAATTTAATCTTATCGCGAACAAAGTAAAATAGGCTTCTAGCCTTGCTTATAACATTTTCTTGATCCCCAATTAATTCATTAATTTTCTCTCTTATTGGCTTGCTGTCAGAATCAATAGTGAAAGTAGGCTCAAGATACCTTTCGAGCTGTTCCATAGTTAATCTTTTCTTGTTTTGGATTATATAGCTAGTATAGACGAAATTAAAGGAACGGTAAAACCATGCTGTTGTTTCACCCATGTTCAGTGTAGTTGTATAACGTGAGCTTCTGCCATACTCTTGTTGATTTCCAGGATGCCTACAGTGCCCAATTGCCGCAATCCCTCTATGTCTAGCATATGACTCTCCTTTAAACGCAAGTCTTCGGATAGCTATATATCAGTTGCCTTGGGTGGCGACCACGGTGGCTAAGGTTTCCAATTCACCCATTGTTATCCCGTATGCTTGTATTCTAGCATTGAACATTTCGTCAAACGGAAGGCCCTCGAGAAGGCCGTAGAATTTGGCGTGCTCAATATATGGTTAGCCATCTAGTGAAAATTGAAAGCAACTTAATGAGACTGTACGAAAATAGTGGCGCTAATATGATAGTCAAAGATATCATAAAATGATATTGTAGTATGTGAGGAAGGTGGGTTCACCAATTCAAAAGAAGTTTATTTGGGCCGGGGTAGTCATAGCGGCCATTCTATTAATCGGGACATTCGGTTATTGGCTAATCGGGGGGAAGCAATATTCGCTGTTAGATACGCTTTATATGACGGTCATTACCGTTGCCACGATTGGATATTATGAAATAATCGACCTGGCTCATAATCCTGGTGGGAGAATATTTACAATGGTCATAGCCGTGTTGGGCATTGGTACCTTTGCATATATTTTCACTAACTTGACCGCGCTGATGGTAGAAGGAGAATTGAGCAAGTCATTCAGGAGAAGAAGGATGGAAAGGACAATGAGGAACTCTAAGGATCATTATATTGTATGCGGTATTGGAAGAGTGGGCTTCTATATACTGGAGGAGCTGAGTGCGACTAGGAGGCCCTGCGTGACAGTGGATATGGACAAGTGCGGGATAGAAAGTGCTTTAGAGACATTCAGGGATGGAGTTTTTATAGAGGGGGATGCCACCGATACCTCTGTTCTAGCGAGGGCTGGGATCGAGAGGGCGAAAGGGATATTCGCAGTGACCGGGGATGACAACCAGAATCTGGTGATCACTCTGACTGCAAAGCAACTCAGGCCTGGCATACGAGCAGTGGCTAGGTGCAATGAGATAAGAAACAGTGAGAGAATGAAGAAGGCTGGGGCTGATGCGGTAATTTCACCGACTTATATAGGTGGGCTAAGGATGGTTTCCGAAATGATAAGACCAACCGCAGTCTCATTTCTGGATACAATGTTGCGAGATAAAGAGGTAAATTTGCGGGTTGAAGAAGTGTGTGTGCCTGACTCATTTATTGGAAAGACTATTTCGTCTTTAAATCTAAAGAGACACCCTAATCTATTGTTGCTCGCCATAAAGACAGGGGAAGGATGGATTTATAACCCAGCCGATGACTGTCCCATCAGACAGGGGAGCACCCTGGTTTTTATGGCCACCCCAGAAGTAAGGTACGAATTGGAAGCAATTTTGTCACCATAGAATGAGGCTGTAGCCTCTGTTCAGTGCAGTTGGATAATATGTGCTTCTGCCTTACTCTGGCTGATTTCCAGGATGCCCACAGTGCCCAATTGCCGCAATCCCATTGGCAGGGTTGGGCTGCCTGGGTTTACCAAAAGGACTCCTTTGGAGGTCTCAACCATTGCTTTGTGGCTGCCGCCAAAAACGAAGACATCAACAGGGCCACCAAATTCGCCCTCCATCGCCTGTTCAAGGCTTCTCCAAGAAGGCTCGGGGTAATCTAGGCTATGGGTTATACCAATGCGCAATCCCTCTATGTCTAGCACATGGCTCTCCTTTAATCGCGGGTCTTCAGGCAGCCATATATCACCGTTGCCTTCGGCGGCTAGCACGGGGGCTATGTTTTCGAGTTCATCCAGGACCTGAAAAATATAGATATCGCCGGCATGAAGGATGAGGTCCACGCCGGCAAAAACCTCTCTCACCTGCGGGGGGATTTCATCGGCATCCCTCGGGATATGGGTATCAGAAATGAGTCCAATTCTCATTTTTTCCATTTGGAAGCTAATAAATCTAGCAATCCCAGTAAATAGTAATTTAGTTTGTCAGGAAACACAACTTCCAAGTCACGACAAATTCCCCTTTTCCAACTGAGAAGGTAATAAGCTTGCCTTAGGGGGATGATGTTGACATAATCATTTAAGAAAGATATGAACATCGCATCCTAGTCAAAAAAGGTAAAGCGAATATATAATTAAGAGACTCCAGGTGGAGTATACTAAGGCGAAATTATAGAGGTACACAGTATGGAATTTAATGTAGCGGTTTTACCCGGCGATGGGGTTGGCCCTGAGGTCATAGCCGAGGCGATAAAAGTCTTGCAGACCGTAGGTGCGAAATTTGGCCATAGCTTCCGCCTCCACGATGGTTTAGTAGGTGGCGTTGCTATAGACACCTTGGGCACAGCCCTCAGCGAGGAGACGTTGGAGATGTGTAAGCAATGTGATGCTGTGCTGCTAGGCGCAGTGGGCGGTTATAAGTGGGATGACCCTCAAGCTAAAGTCCATCCCGAGGACGGACTTCTGGCTTTGCGAAAAGGGCTGGGGCTATTCGCTAATTTGCGTCCCGTAAAAGTTTTTCCTATGCTGGTAGATTCTACCAACCTCAAACCTGAGGTAATCGAGGGGGTTGACTTAATGGTAGTTAGAGAGCTCACAGGCGGACTTTATTTCGGCCAGCCCAAAAAGCAGTGGCAAACTCCGGAGGGAAGGCAAGCCGTTGATACCTTGGCTTATTCTGAGGTGGAAATTGAGCGCATATTGAAGGTTGGTTTCGAGCTGGCTCGCAGCCGCCGCAAAAAGTTAACTTCGATAGACAAAGCTAATGTCCTCCAATCATCCCGATTATGGCGGCAGATTGCCACAGAAATTTCTGCCGATTACCCGGATGTTGAGCTTCAACACATGCTGGTTGATGCCTGTGCTATGAGGTTTATTCAGCGCCCTACCGACCTGGATGTCTTGGTCACCGAAAACATGTTTGGTGATATTCTCACCGATGAAGCTTCAATGCTGGCTGGTTCCATGGGTATGCTTCCCTCAGCCAGTTTGGCAGGAATTCCCAAGGGAAAAACCTTTGGAATGTATGAGCCAATTCACGGCAGCGCTCCAAGTCGGGCGGGGCAAAACCTGGCTAACCCTATTGCCACTATTCTCAGCGTAGCCATGATGCTCCGTTATTCCTTTGTGCTGGAAACTGAAGCCCAGGCTGTAGAAAATGCCGTCCTTGCTGCTTTAGAGAAAGACTATAGAACTTACGATATAATGTCAGAAGGGAAAACCAAGGTGGGAACAAAGGAAATGGGAGAGTTAATTACTCAAAAAGTGAAAGGTTAGGGGAGTTTCCCATGTCAACGGTACAGCTTTATGATACGACTCTACGGGACGGTGCTCAGCAGGAAGGAATTTCTTTTTCTGTTGAGGATAAGCTGAAGATCGCTCAGAAGCTAGATGAGTTGGGCATCAACTTCATCGAAGGCGGCTGGCCCGGTTCTAATCCCAAGGATACAGAGTTCTTTGCTAAAGCACAGAATTTGCGCTTGAGTCATACAATATTGGTTGCCTTTGGCAGCACCAGGCGCTCAAATTGCAGAGCGGAAGAAGATTCTAATCTTCAAGCCTTACTTAAGGCTAAAACCAAGGTGGTAACCATTGTAGGAAAGGCCTGGGATAAGCAAGTAACCCAGGTGCTGGAGACAACGCTGGAGGAAAACCTCAGCATGATTATAGATTCCATAAGTCACCTCAGGGCAAAGGGGCTCAAGGTGTTTTTCGATGCCGAGCACTTCTTTGATGGATATAAAGGTAACCCCGAGTATGCATTGAACGTTGTGGGGGCTGCGGCTGAAGCTGGTGCTGAATGCTTGGTTCTTTGCGATACCAATGGCGGTAGCTTGCCGCAACAAATAGTGGAGGCTATTAAAGCTGTTCAAAAGGCAACCCCTGTTGCTTTGGGTATTCACACCCATAATGATGCCGAGCTTGCCGTAGCTAATTCCCTGGCTGCTGTGGAAGCGGGAGTTATTCAGGTTCAAGGAACCATCAATGGCTACGGTGAGCGCTGTGGCAATGCCAACCTTTGTTCCATCATACCAACTTTGAAACTTAAGATGGGCATAGACTGTGTTACTGACAAGCAGCTAAGCAAGCTCAGCGATGTCTCTCACTACACATCAGAGCTAGCTAATATGCCTCATCATGACCGGCTTCCCTATGTAGGCGATGATGCATTTACCCATAAAGGTGGAATTCACGTCTCAGGCTTAATAAAATGGGAGGATAGCTATCAGCACATAAATCCGAATCTAGTGGGCAACCGCCCCCACGTTGTAGTTTCAGAATTGGCAGGCAAGGGGAGTATTATCTTCAAGGCTAAAGAGCGTGGACTACCTATTCCTAAAGGCCAGGAAATTGAGGAGGTGCTGGAGCAAATCAAGTTATTAGAAAAACAGGGTTTTCAATATGATGTTGCCGAAGCGTCTTTCGACCTTTTGCTTCGCAGGGTCCAGCCTAACTATCAGCCACCTTTTGAGCTAGTTGACTTCATGGTGGTGGTAGAGAAACGACGACGCCCACCCCGCAGTGGACATGAAGAGGAGCCATTATCAGAAGCCACTATCAAGGTCAAAGTGAATGACAGGATAGTGCATACGGCTGCTGAGGGTGATGGTCCGGTCAATGCCCTCGACCAGGCTCTGCGTAAAGCGCTGCTTCAGTTCTATCCTGACTTGACTGCTGTAACACTTATTGATTATAAGGTACGCATCCTCGAAGAAACAGCAGGCACTGCTTCGCAGGTTCGAGTGCTTATCGAATCCAGCGACGGCAAGGAAAACTGGAGAACGGTGGGCAGCTCCACTAACATCATCGAAGCTAGCTGGCTGGCTTTAGCAGACAGCATCGAATACTGGCTGGTAAAGCAGGCTGGGGAAACAAAAGGCTGATTAAGCCAAGAGAAGGAGGTGTTTCATGAGATGGGGAGATTTATCCTCTAAAGCAAAGTGGGCTTTGGTGATGATGCTGGTGGCAATTTTCCCAGGCGTGGCAGGCATCGTTGTCGGTATGGTGGCATTTGGAGAAACTGCACCGCCCTTTGTTTATGTCTTGCCTGCGATCTGGTTAATCCTGTTCTTTGTTAGCCTGGTAAGATTAAAGGCAGGACTTATTGGTGGCATCGTCTGGGCTGTGATAAACCTTTTTGCCCCCGCCCTCGTTACGCTCCAAGGTATAAGAAGTTCTCTTGCCCAGGCCTTGGGTATACCTGTTTGCCCATTTGCCATTATGGGCGTGGTGATAAGCGCCATGCTGATTTACCTGTGTCTTAGGGCATATAAAGAGATGGCAGTGGCGGCAGCGTAAAGAGCAAGCGAGGTGGGGTAATATCAAGGAGATAGATGACGTCAAACAAGTCCTGACAATGGGTATATGGCTCCAATTTGCTCCAGCCGACGCCGCCTTTAGCCCGGAACTTCAGATGTGCTCTAATCCTTGCATAAAGACGCCTCTTAAAAAGGAAGTAAACTGCCATGGATAAAGCAATGTCTGGTTTTCATTTCAAATTCATGTCCTTAGGCTACAAATTTCGCGATCTCCGCTTGCCCCGCCTGAATATCTTAAAAGAGGTGGGGATAAAACCGGGATTTCATGTGCTCGATTATGGCTGTGGATCTGGAAGCTATATAATCCCCCTGGCAGAATTGGTGGGCAAATCAGGGAAAATTTACGCCCTGGACATCCATCCACTTGCAATTCAGAAGGTTCAGGAAATCGTTTCGAAAAAACAACTGGCGAATGTGGAAACCATTCTTTCCGATTGCAAAACCGGGCTGCTGGATAATAGCTTAGATGTAGTTCTCTTATATGATATCTTCCACGATCTGGGCGACCCGGATGGAGTGCTAAAAGAGCTGCATCGCGTTTTGAAGCCAAACGGAGTCCTATCATTCAGTGACCACCATATGAAAGAGTATGAAATAGTGTCCCAGGTAACTAATGGGCGATTGTTTAGGCTATCAAGAAAAGGTGAAAGGACCTACACTTTCTCGAAAGAGGAACAGTAATAGGCAACTTCTCACAACCATAGAATAGAAGATTCATGCCTTACGGTCTCCCTTTTTGCTTGAATAGTACTGGGTAATAAATTCTTAGGGCCAACACCTGTGCCACTAGGCAGACAAAAACCCTCCGTCAACAGGTATAGCTGCTCCATGGACATAACTGGACAAATCACTGGCAAGAAACAGAGCGACGCGGGCCACTTCATCCGGCTGTCCGCCCCTTCTTAGTGGCAATCTCATTGCAAATTGAACGCCCGTTTTAAGGAGGCCTACTTTGAAGCGGGAAAGTTCTTTGGCAACAGCCTTTGTTCCAGGAGTTGTTATGCCTCCGGGTATAATTACATTTATCCTGAAACCATTTCTGCCGTATTGTTTGGCCAGAGCCCTTGTCAGGGCGATGACTCCTGTCTTGCTAATGTCATAGGGAACCAAGTCTTCTGCGAAAGGCAGGATGGCTTCGATAGAACCGATATTTATAATCACCCCACCCCTCTTTAATCTTCTACTTATCATATGCTGGCACATCAAAAGAGCTGACTTCAAATTTATATCTATTACCTTATTAAGAAAGGCATCATCTACTTCCAAGAAATTCTTGAAAGGATATATTCCAGCGTTATTTACCAGTATGTCAGGCTCCTTTCCTCTTAGTTCTTCCCATAGAGCATCTACCTCCTCTTCCTGGGAAAGGTCTACTTTATAAGTGTCTATTTGCGACCCCAACCGCGAAAGCTCCTTTCTCACAAGTCCCAGCCCTTTGCTATTCATATCTACAAGTTCTAAGTCCGCACCAGCCTCTGCAAACCTGTAGGCCATTGCCCTGCCAATGCCAACGGCAGAGCCAGTAATCAAAGCTCTCTTTCCTTCCAAAGAGATAAGTTCAGATAAAGGCTTCAGTACTTTCATGCTGTCAAACTGTTTGTGACCATTTGTTCTTTTATTATACCACTATTGAGAGCATTGTTTGAAGGCTGTTGCGAAATTGCCGGGGGAATCAGTAAAAAAGGGGAATCGCAATGGTTGTAATCGCGGGAAGCAACTGGGCATCTCGGAAACGTCCTCGTTAGAGAGTTGCTGGCAATGGGGGGGGAATCCGGACGTGAATTGGGTTAATCCCCTCGCCCTATTAGAGAAGCAATTGCAGATGCTATCCAATGGTTTGAAGAAACGGGCAGACTATAATGTATAATTAGGTATTTAAATTATTCCAGATGGTCAAAAGCAACGCACAAGCGAACATATTTGTGGCACATCTTGAGCGGCAACTTCTTTAAAATATGTATTGGGACAACGAATATAAAAGCAATGAGTGTGTTTGGGGAGAGGGGCCGAGTGAGTTAGCCATTGATGCAGTTAGATGCCTGCAAAAATGCAAATTCAGGCAGAGAGATATTAAGCATATCGGACATTGGCTGCGGCTATGGCCGTGACGCATTTTACTTTTTAAACAATCTTGGGTGCAGGGTTTTGGGGATAGATAGTTCTAAGAAAGCTATAGACATTGCCTCCAGTGCGATTCCTGACGGGCAAGAAGGTGTGAAATTTCAATGTTGCGATTTTACGGAACTGGAGGAAGCCAGCTACGATATTGTATTTATTTCTAATTTATACCATCTGCTAAAGAATGATGGGAGAAAAGACCTTAGAAAAGCGGTTATGAGAACATTGAAACCGGATGGGTTACTATTTAT
>CAZXAJ010000016.1:0-52059 GCA_964638975.1 uncultured Dehalococcoidales bacterium | reverse complement strand
AACGCCCGACACGCGGTTTAGGAAACCGCTGCTCTATCCTCTGAGCTACAGGGGCGCATTACTACCCAAAGTGCCGCTGAGTCACAGCTATTTTGTCAAGCTCTTCTGATTTTTTATATTAGCAAAAAGCCTCAGCCAAGGCAATAATAATAATGTAGACCAGCCTACTGCCGCGGGTTTAACTGGCCCTCACATCTGTGATATTCTGTAGTTTAAGCCTCTCCTTAAACCTAAAAAGCAGGAGAGGCTCGAGAGGTTGCCATCATGAAAGCATTGGTAATAGGTGGGACAGGCACCACAGGTCCCTACATAATAGACGGACTTTTAAAAAGAGGCTATCAAGTGACCATGCTCCACCGGGGGGTGCACGAGCCTGAAATAGCCCCAGAGGTAGAGCATCTCCATGCCGACCCTCACTGGATGGAAAGCCTGAACGAGGCTTTTGAGGGAAAAAGTTTTGAAGTGGTGGTATCGACCTATGGAAGGCTGAGGTATATAGCTGAGGCCATCAAAGGTCATACCCCTCGCCTTATCACGGTTGGAGGACAGGCGGTATATAAGGGCTGGATGAGAGTTACCGATCCTGAGGCAGTCGCGCATACGACAGAATCGCTAGTTCCAGTTAAAGAAGGAGGCGAATTTCTGGAATTGCCGGGTGTCGACCACTTTGTTGACCGCATGCTGGAGAGCGAGCAGGCTGTGATGCGGGCTCATGAGGAGGATCATTACAACGCCACTCACTTCCGCTATCCCATAGTCTATGGCCCCCGACATATCGCTCCTGGTGAGTGGTGCATTATACGGCGGATACTGGATGGCAGAAAGCAACTCATCCTCCCCGGTGATGGGCAGATCATAGTATCCCGGGGATACGGAGAGAATGTGGCTCATGCCATCCTCCTGGCTATCGACAATCCCGGTGCCGCGGCAGGGCAGATATACAACATAAGGGATGAAAGATTGCTCCCCATGCGCAAGTGGGTGGAGCTCATCGCCAAAGCCATGAATCACCAGTTCGAATTTGTGATAGTGCCTCTCTCCATAGCCCAGCTTGGCCCTCGTTATATCCCAGTCCCGCTTCTGTTTGGACATCATCAGATAATGGATATAGCCAAAATACAACACTTGGGCTACCACGATATAGTGCCAGCAGAGCAGGGCTTGGAGCTAACGGTTAGGTGGCTCGAGAAAAACAGACCGGAGCCCGGCGGACAGATAGAGAAGAACACAGGTGACCCCTTCGACTACGCTGCTGAGGATGAGCTTATGAAGCGATGCAGCGGGGTCTGGGAGAAGCTCGCACAAATGCCCACCAGCAAGCACGGCTGGAGACATCCCTATGCACATCCTAAGCGCCGTGGTGACCTCAAATAATCCCTTCCTCGGGCAAACACTCTGCTAAGTACGCTCAAGCCCGGCTTTTCTGAATTGCAATGAAACTTCCAACCTATTGACAAAACGCCCGCTTCGACGTAGCATTAAAATAGAGCAAGCACACAGTCGGACCAGCGCATAGGTATGTAAGGAGGGAAATAAAATGGAGAAGGGGAAACGCCTGGGAATTGCCATCCTGTCGATAGCTTTAGCAACACTCCTCTTATTCACTGCCTGTGCTCCCGGCTCCCCCGTGGAAGAGGAAAAGGTGGTGAAAATTGGCGCGATACTTCCTGTTACCGGTGTCGCCGCTTCCATTATGCAAGTGGGATTCAGGAATTTGGTCGATTACATCGGATACTATGACGAAGTGGGCGTTCCCGGACTGGAACTCCCACCCGGAGTGACCATCGAGCTAATATGGGGAGACAGCGGATATGAGCCAATCCGGGCAATAAGCGTCTACGAGAGGATCTACCAGGATGTGGTATACCTGGATTTGGCCAGCCCCGTTGAAGATTATGCATTAAAGTCGAGGTTGGAAAGAGATGGGATACCTGCCATGACTATGGCAGTAGACGAAGCTTTGGTGTATCCTCCGGGCTGGTTTTTCACCGTATTCTGCACTGAATCGGAGAGGTTTGCCGCTGTGTGTGACTGGATAATGGAGAATTGGGAAGAGGAACGCCCCCCCAGAGTAGCCATGATGGGCACAGATACGCCGACAGGAAGAGCGCCAGAAGTAATGGGGACAGCATATGCCGAGAGCATAGGCATAGAAATGCTGCCCTTTGAAGTCATTCCCCATATGCCCCTTGATGTCACTCCCCAGCTTGTGCGGCTAGAGGAACGCGGGGCAGATTACGTTTATATCACTACCATTTGGTCAGCGGCGATACCAATAGTGAGGGATGCCGAGAGGCTGGGACTTCAGGACAAGATGCGTTTCGGTGCCGGCCTGGAAGATAATGTGGTAATACCCCTGATTGAGGCTCTAGGACCTCTTGCTGATGGTTATTTCGGTGCAAAGACTTTTCCCTGGTACACTGAGACGCCAATTCTGTATGATATCTTGAGGGAGTATGAGGGAAGGCTGGACACCTCCGGTAGTGGTGCCTGTACGCTACAATTCGTACCTGTAATGATTGAGGCTATAAGGATCGCAATAGAAGAGGTGGGTTATGAAAATCTGGACGGTCGTACTGTAAAAGAAGCCATGTACAGTATCAAGGATTTTGACCCACACCATATTGGCAGGCCAGTTACCTTCACCAGGGAGGACCATAGGGGCGCCCCAGTAATAATAATGTACGAGATACAGGGTGGGGAGGTAGTACCTGCAAGTGACTGGCGACAGGCTCACATGCTTGTGCCCTGAATCTATAGTCATCCACAAAAATAGTCATAATCAGGGCGAGATAACTTCTGCCAGGTGCTAGCAAAGCTGAGATTTCTGTAAGCCGCTAAGGGGTTTCCCTCATAAACTCATGCCACCGGTAATTTGCTTTTCAGTCCCGTAAAGACTGAAGGTATTTCAGCCACTATCTTGTCTATTACCTCAGCGGCGCTCAGGAGGTCATCTATTATCCCGGCATTCTGTCCGCAGGGTAACTCCCCCCCGTCTGTGTCTCCCTGGACCAGAGCCTGGTACATGGTGTGCTCATCAAGGAATCGGAGCAGCTCCTCAGCCGGAGCCCCTGCTTCCACCATTTCCAAATATTTCTTGGTGAAGGCGTTCTTCAAGTCTCGCCCAAACACTATCCACTTCTTTACACTCACCGTGCAGGCATCATAAGCCTCCAGTACAGCCTGTTTCACCTTGGGATGGGCATCGCACTCACGCGTTGCGATGAAGCGAGTCCCAATATAGACTCCATCAGCACCCAGAGCCAGGGCTGCTGCCACACCCCTGGCATCAACGATACCCCCGCCGGCTATGACGGGTATCTTCACGGCATCTGCTGTCATGGGAATCAGGGCCATGGTGGTTAACTCAGTCAATGCTTTGTGGCCACCCCCTTCATATCCCTCGCAAATGACTGCATCCACTCCCATCTCTTCAGCTTTCTTAGCCTGGCTGGCCGTAGATACAGCATGCAAGACCTTTATGCCAGCATCTCTCAACACCTTTGTGTAGACGGAAGGCGAGCCAACCGAGGTTATAGCTACTGGTATTCCCTCCTCCATCGCCACCCCTATACAACGCTGGGAGTACTTCCTCCCTCCTTCCGCTTGCTCGACTCCTTCCATGCCAATAGGGAAATTAACCGCAAAGGGCTTACTGGTAAGGCTTTTGACCTTCCTTATCTGGCGGCGCAACCTCTCTCCCGTCTCAGCTACCTCGGTGGTAACGGTGTGGGCACCGGCGTTTGGTCCCAGTGTTCCCAGTCCGCCGGCGTTCGACACGGCTGCGGCCAAATCAGCACCCGTGATCCAGTTCATCGGCGCCTGCACTATGGGATACTGGATATCTAGAATCTGACATAGACGATTGCTTTTCATCACTCCTCCTTTCTAAGCCCGGAGAGCAACAAGAGGCATGCCTTGAAGCTTCCCTTCGGGACGATATACGAGTTTAAGGGGAATGGCTGACCAGGCCTCAAATCCCTTGGCCTCCTCCCAACACCTCTCCCCTATCTCTACATCCTTGCTCATTAATACCTCTTCGTCGCCGACGCCCCTGGCTTTCTTTAACAGCAAAGCAAAAACATACTAGCTGGGATTACCCAAGTACTCAGCGCCTGCATATTCTCAGTGGGAGATTTGGGACAGGGACTCAGTTACTTGATTGGTGATCAGCGTGGACATCTTCACCAACGAGTTGATGATTTCAGCCACAGTGGGAGTATCCTGGATCAGCCCTGCCACCTGCCCCACCGGGTACTGCTTTTGTGGGTTCGACGATTCCGCGGTGAGTGACTCAGTCCGAAAGCAGCGAACCGGAGCCTGACCGCGACCAGCAATCTCCGTACTGTTGTCCTTTGCTGTTACAATAGCTTGCTTGTAATCAGCGGCTACAGGGCAGTCTCTGGTAGCAATGAACCGCGTGCCCATCTGTATTCCCTGGGCACCAAGCGCCAAAACAGCGACAAACCCGCGGGCATCACCAATGCCACCAGCTGCGATGACGGGTATCTTGACTGCGTCCACCACCTGTGGCACCAGTACCAGGGTAGTTATCTCGCAACGTCCCACGAACCCTCCCCCCTCAACCCCAGAGGCCACCACCACATCAACACCAGTAGCCTCTGCCGCGACGGCGTGGGCAACTTCGGATACCACATGCATCACTACCAGTCCGGCATCCTTCAGTAGCTTGGTGCAGAGCTGAGGGCTGCCAGCCGACGTGGCCACTACTTTAACTCCCTCCTCAGCGAGGACCTCCGCAATTTCCACAGCCCTCTCCTTCACAGCATGCAGTGGCAGGTTCACGCCGAATGGCTTATCCGTAAGCTTCATGGTTCGTCTTATCTCAGCTCGCAGCTCATTGACTGCTTTGACTCCGCTGAGCATCCCCAGTCCACCAGCGTTGGAGATTGCAGCTGCCAGTTCGGGACAGGATACGCCAAGCATACCGCCCTGCACAATCGGATACCTAATGCCGAAAAGATAGCATACTGGATTCTCTCTCATGGACACCCTCCTCTGTGATTTTGCTGACCAGGGCAACATTCACCACTGCCAGCGCCAACAAAGGCTGTGCGCCTTCGGTAATACTGGCCAGACGCAGCACACAAAATGTAAAGGGTTTCCGTACTTTTGTCAATCCTTCCCAATTACACCTAAGGCGCTTTGGTTTAATTTGATACAATCCACCGCTGACTATATTCTCTAAGCAAGAACAGACATTGCTGCCTGGCCTGGCTTCGAGCTGTTAATAAGAAAATGCCATTTCCGACAGATATGTACATGAGGTCCAGACCAAGCGAACCCGCCTCGATCCAAGGCAAGGACTATTCGCGTACAGTCGGCTCGATTGCGGCCAAGTGAAACGGGGCAGCCCCGAGGCTCAGCTCCATGACCTTGGCCCAGCGAAAGTAGAAATGTAGGTCGTAGTCCATGTCCATGCCGATTCCACCGTGCAGGTGCTGGGCGCCGTAGGCCACTCTCTGGCATGCATCACTGGTCCAGGCTTTGGCCATGGCGACTTGCCTGGCGGCGGGCAGTCCCCGGTCAAGCCGATGGACGGCCCGATAGGACAGCCACCTGGCGCCTTCCACATCGGTCAGCATGTCGGCCAGGCGGTGCTGCACAGCCTGGAAGCTGCCAATCGGCCGGCCGAACTGAATCCTGGTTGATGTGTAATTGGCAGTCATGCTCAGGGCCTGCTGCATGACGCCCACCGTTTGGACACACTGGATGGCGGTGGCTCTCAGCAGGGCCTTTTCAACCAGCGGCCAGACTTCGCCGACCTTCCCCAGAATATCCTTCGATGACACGACGACCCGATTGAACACGACCTCAAACTGCTTGTCGCCGGCCGCTGTGTCCAGGGCGGTCAGTCTTATGCCTTTGGACTTACTTGGGACAAGGAACATGGTTATGCCCTTGCCCCCGGATGTAGCCCTAGCAGTACGGGCGACAACGAGCATATAGTCAGCAACGCCGGCATAGGGCACAAAGAGCTTGGTGCCGCTTATCACGAAGTTGCCGTTATCATGCTTTGCCTTCGTTTTAATGAAAGCGGGATTGTAGTCAAGATCGGGCTCCGACAGCGCCAGTGTGAGAATTAGTTCTCCGCCGGCGACCCTGGGCAGAAGCTCCTTCTTCTGCTCGTCGCTGCCCCCTTCCAGGATGGGAAGAGCTCCCAGCACGATAGTGGAGAACATCGGGTTGGGCAGAGCTGTCTTGCCCAACTCTTCAAATAGAATCGCCAAATCGAGCAGGCCGCCTCCCACACCACCATACTCTTCGGGGAGGACCAAGCCGGGCCATCCCAGATGAGCCATCTTCTGCCATATCGCAGGAGAGTAACCAATATCACTCGCCTCTATATGCCTTATCACCTTCTTGGGACATTCGCTGTCCAGGAACTGCCTCGCCTCGTTCTTCAGAAGCTCCTGTTCAGAGCTAAGGGCGAAATCCATTATTGTGCCTCCCGGAAGTTCTTGACGCAAATAAAACGCATGCCTTTCAACCGCTATCTCGACTTCATCATGCCCAGGCCCATCATAGCTATAATATCTCTCATGACCTCATTGGTGCCGCCACCGAAGGTCAGCAGTAGGAACATCTGGTGATATCTCTCCATCATGCCATTCAAGGGAGCATACTTCGACCCGGTGGTCAGCTGCCCATAAAGCCCCATGATCTGCAGGCAACCGCCTGTGACCCGAAGGAATTGTTCGCTGCCCAGTGCTTTGGACATGGCGGACTCGACGTGGGGGACGATGCCCTTGGTCATAAGCCAGGTGGCCTTGTAGTTGAGCATCTTGAGTACCTCGGCCTCAACCGTCATTTCGGCGAGCTTGTTCTTCACCCACTGCTGTTCGACAACGGGCTTCCCATTGAGCCTGGCCTTTCTGGCCCACTTGACGCAGTCCTCGATGATATGGACTGAGATAGAGTGAGGGACTAGATTAATCCGCTCGTGAGCAAGCTGCATAAGCATATATTGAAAGCCCTTGTTCTCCTCGCCCACAAGACATTCCTTGGGCACTTTCACATTGTCAAAGAACTCATGGTTCGTGCGGAAGCCGCCCATGACTGGCATGGGCTCAATGGTAAGGCCAGGGCTCTTGGCATCGACCAGAAATATCGATATACCGGCATGCTGCTTGGCGGACCCGGGGTCCGTCCTGGCCGCCAGCCAGAAGTAGTCGCAGAAGTGACCCATGGACGTGAAGACCTTCTCGCCGTTAATTATGTAATAGTCGCCTTGACTCACGGCCGTGGTCTTGAGCGAGAATATGTCCGTACCTGCTTCAGGCTCAGTGTACCCGATACCGAAGGTGATGTCACCGGTGAGAATTTGGGGCAGGAACTTCTTTTTCTGCTCCTCAGAACCGACCTTCATGAGCGTCGGGCCCACTGTCATCAGCGAAAGCACAGGTATGGGTATGAAGAAATATCCCATGGCCAGGTCGAAGAATATGTATTGCTCCAAAGGAGTACATCCCTGGCCACCGTATTCCCTGGGCCAGCCTATGCCCGCCCAGCCATCCAGGCCGAGCTTCTTCACAAACTGTCGGCAAAGAGGCCCATCCCCTTCGATATGCGTCAGAAGTTCCTCTTCAAGCTCCGGTGGGATGTTGTTTTTCAGGTAGGTATAGACCTCATCCTCCAGTTTCTTTTGCTCCGGTGTAAGCTCCAGTTCCACCTAGCTCTCCTTTAATGCTCGCTTTTGAAACACCATGTACCATCACCGCCTCAGAAGCCATCCGTGCGCAGTGCTGCGTCGGTTCCACCATCAACGTAGTAGACAGCTCCATGAATGTAGGAGGCTTCCGGGCCCAAAAGAAAGGCCACCACCGTAGCTATTTCATCAGGCTCTGCGTCACGCCCCAGAGGAGAAGGCAGCGCCCTTATGCGGCGACCATAGACGGGCTGGGCTAGCATCCTCTGGAGCAGTGGGGTCCGGGTGTTCCCAGGCGCCACTGCATTGAGTCGCACCCCGGCATTGCCCCAGGTCATCGCCCTCTGCCTCACTGAGCGCGCTACCGCGTTCTTCGAGCCGACGTAGGCCAGCGCTCTATCGCCTGCCTCCTCGATAATCCGCCTGGCCTCAGGCTCATCATGCTCCAACAGGGCCATAACATAAGGATCCTTGCCCAACGTGAGCATATGTGCCGAGTTGGAAGATACGACCACCACCGCCGGATTTTTCCCCAGCTTCAGACACTCGAATAACTCATCCAGCAGGTCAACCATGCCGAAGTAGTTGACGGAGGCGATGCGAGACAGAGAAGGATCATCGGGGCCAATCCCCGCGCAAGCCACCAGGCGATCAATGCCATCGCCACAGCGTCGTTTCACCTCAGCAACAGCGACGCCGCGACCCTCAGCACTAGAAAGATCAGCGATGATATCGGCATCCACGATATCTATCCCTATGACCATGTCCCCTGCCTTCTCCAGACGAGCACGGATGGCAGCACCAATGCCAGACGCCGACCCTGTAATAACCGCCCTCAATGCCATGGCCCTGCCTCCTGATTTGCGCCAAATGTTGTATCAAAGCCAAGTCCTCGCCATTCTTTACGATAACTCCGCAGCAATGCTGTCTTCACCGTTAGCCTCCTCAAACAGTTCTCCTACATCTGTCGTAGAAGCCAAAAAAAATATTAGCTAGCGTTTTTCCACCCAGCGCCCCGGTCCCCACTCAGCTGTATCAGGCTCAGCCATTAAAGCATAAAAACCGGCATCGCAATAATGCCAGGATGAGCGGCGGTCCATATCCTGCACAGCCCGACAAGTTGCCTTGGTCGTGGTCAGAGCAGCAAGCCGCATGCCGCCGAGCTTCCTGCCCATCTCCTTTGCCCCATCGAGAAGCTTATCAGGAGGGAAGACTTGATTGGCAAAACCAATACGGTGAGCTTCCTTGCCATCGATAACATCGCCGGTGCAGCAAAGCTCTATAGCCTTGGCTACTCCCACTCTCCAGGCCATGTTTGCCGTCGCCCCAGCCCCACCAATCCAGCCCAGGTTCTTCACATGCATATCGCTAATCTGAGCCGTCTCCGAGACCAAGATGATGTCGCAACTGAGAGCTAACTCAATGCCGCCAGCCGTACACACTCCATCGATGGCGGCTACTGATATTTTCGGGCTCCAGGCAATCCTCTCGAAAGTCCTGACCATCGCCAACTTGGGCTGTCTCTGAGTCCAGAGTGTTGTCACAAATGAAGGGCGCGAGGGAGCGGTAGGTATTTGCCCCTCAACCGTATAGCCTGTCGCCTCCTTCAGGTCCAAGCCGGCGCAAAAGCAAGGCCTTCCATCAGGCCTCGGCGACCCTGTGAAAATGCATGCCTTTATTTCAGGATCATTGTCAACCTCGTCCAACGCATTTTCCAGGTCAGTCCACATCTGTATATTCAGGGCATTCAGGGATTTAGGTCTGTTCAGGGTAATAACGCAAAATCCCTCTTCCTTTTCGTACAAAATAGTCTCGTATGGCATTAAAAGAACCCTCCTTACTGAATCGCTAGCATTATGTCATCTTGCTGCTCTATCAACTTCGCTGGAGACAGGAGTTAGCAAACTTGCTCATTTTTCCCTGAAAAATGTCCCCAGTCGGTATATCTTCTTTTGCCCATTATAGACTTGGGTCCGCCTCATTTGCTCAGCCTAACCCTGGCTGGAAAGTCCTCCTGCAAAATGCGGATTGCTCCATCAACTATCCCCTCCACAACCTGCCTGGCACTCTTCATTTCCTCAAACAACCCGCAAATCTGGCCGGCTGGAGTAAAGACATGTTCGGGCATCCCGCTTTCCAGCGCAGCCTTCGTAATCTCGGTGCTCAACAGCAGTTGTAGCGGGAACGGCAGCACCGGCCCTTTCTCAGCCTCCCATGTCTCTATGAGCTTACTGTTGATAATACGACAAGTCTTTCCCGTGAACACACGGGTAATCCGCGTGTCCTTCTCCGTAGCCTGGAGCACCTGTTCTTTAAACGCCTGGTCAAAATTCGCCTCATAGGTACAGAGGAAAGCAGTACCCATCCAGACACCGCAGGCACCAAGGGCAAGGGCGGCTACAAGTCCCCGACCATCCCCTATCCCACCAGCAGCTACCACGGGAGTGGGAGCAACGGCATCCACCACCTGCGGCACCAGTGCCATGGTGGCAATATACCCAGTATGCCCACCACCCTCGTGGCCCTGGGCCACGATTATATCCACCCCCGCCTCTGCCTCACGCCGCGCCTGACTGACATTCCCCACAACACCAATAACCTTTATCCCCCGGGCATGGGCTTCAGGAAGCATGAAAGCCGGGCTGCCCAGCCCGGCGGCAAAAATCGGAACCTTATGGTCATAGACCACCTCAATCTGCCTGGGGGTCAACCCCGCCACCCACGCAACACCCTCTTTAACAAATTGACTCGCTTCCGGCACAGGTATCCCCAGGCGCCTGGCCAGGTCAACTGCGTATTCCACAGCATCATCGGGAATCAGGGCTCTCAGCTCATCCACGGTGACTGATTGAACAGTGCCCAGGGGAGCTATACTGTCCACGCCGAAGGGCTTGCTGGTGAGCTTTTTGACTTTCCTAATCTCGGCATCCAGCTCGTCAGGTGTCATAAGCAGAGCACCAATGACGCCAAGGCCACCAGCCTCGGAAACGGCTGCCGCCAGGTCAGCGCCAGCAATGGTCCCCATACCGGCCAGAATAATAGGGTATTTTATATCCAACAAATCACAAAGTCTGGTAGAGAGAATTTTTCCTGCCATAAAATATCCCCCTTTCGCTCAATTGGTGGTCAATAACCACCCCTCTTGCCCACTCTACCCAAGCGGTTTGAAGTACTTAATATCCAGAATACTGGCCACACGCTCTTTCTTGAAAACCGCCTGAACTCTCATGCCGATCCTCAGTTGCTCAAAATCAAGCTCGCCCAGCATATGAACGAGGCCAGTGTCAGCACCATCCAGTTGAATAATCCCGTAAACGAGCGGTACCTCCACCTGCTGGACGGGATTAGGCTGGTGGCAAACAGAATAGCTCAGCACGGTGCCTTTGTCGCTCACCTCAACCCACTCATCAAGCTGGCCAAAACAGTCCTTGCACACAGACCTGGCTGGGACATACACACGGTTACAGGTAGGACATTTCGTACCCATAATCCTCTTTCTATCCCTCAGTTCAGTAAGAAAGCGGCTGCCCACAGCGCCAGCGGAATAGGTATTCGGGATATATATCTGCCCGTGATAAATCCAGACATCCATCCCCTCCAGTCTTTCGGTTACTTGCGTCATCTCTTAACCTCCTGGTCCTCGATGGTCCTGAAATAGAGTATGTCATTCGGACCCTGCCCACGCTCATCGTAATCTTCTTTCCAAACAGCCTGTACTCGCATACCCACCCTCAGCTTATCCTTATCCGTCTCCTCAAGGAAGTGCCTGTAATAGGTGCCGTCATCCAATTGAATTATTCCCGAAGGGTAGGGATTGGCCCACTTCTCACCGTAGTGCGGGTCCCACAGAGGGTAGACAAGATAGGTATACTGAGTCACGGTGCCTGTTTGGGGTAGCTCTACCCAATCCCAACCCATGTCAACCTTGCACTTGGGACAGACCGGTGTCGGCGGCAGCCAGATTTCCCTGCACTTAGGGCAGCGATTACCTACAATCCTCCCGTTTTCCTTGGCCTCTGCGTAGAACTTACCCAGGTACTTGCCTGTTGACCAGTCGTAACGCCGGGGAGTATCAAAAGCCACCTGAATGTACTCCAGAGTTGGCTTTTTCGCCTTTTTCTGAGACGATTCTCCTGCCATCTTACTGCCTCCTCTACAATAACCTCTTAAGCAAAGTCAGCACTGTCCAGTTGGGGCCACCCAGAGCACTGGCCAGGGCTGTCTTCACATCCTTGGTAACCTGGTGCTCGCCAGCATCCCCGCGAATCTGAAGCGCAGCCTCGGCAACGCGGATGACGGGTGTCGCCCCAATAGGATTGGTAGCTAGTACACCGCCGGAGCAGTTTACAGGAAACTCCCCTTCTATCTCGGTTATGCCCTTCTCTATCATCTTCCAGCCTTCGTTCTTCTCACAGAAGTGGAAATGCTCATAAAGACTCATTTCCTCCCAGTTTGACGGCTCGTAAATCTCAGCCATGTCAATATCTTTTCGAGGATTAGTTATGCCATTCCTCTTGTAGAGTCTCTCGCAGGCCACATGCTGAGTGTAGGTTTCTTTCCCGGTAGGGTCACCGAAGGTCCCGGCACGGAATGGTTCCTGGTGCACAACCTCCACATCAGCAATCCAGACTGGCTTCTTGGTGATTTTCCCAGCCCTCTTCTCCGAGGCAAATATGAGGGCGCAGGCACCGCAGGACTGGGGGCAGAAGTCCAGCAGCCTTAAGGGCCACACCAGGTATCCAGACTTCAGGATTTCGTCCACGCTCTTAAGCCCAAGCTTCAGGTGGGCATAGGGGTTTCTACAGGCGCCCTGGTCCGCCTTGAGCCGGACCATAGCGGCATGCTCCTCCCTGGCCCCTGACGTCTCCATATAGGATAGCGCGGCCTTGGCGAATTCTCCGATGGCACCGGTCGTTGCGCCTTTACCCCACACTGGGGTAGCCGCAGCCGTTATTGCAGCGGTCGTATCACCACAATCCTGCTTTTCAAAGCCAATCACCAGGGCCAAGTCATACAGGCCCGAGGCAACCATATAGAACCCCTCAACTACCAACGAACCACCGCTGGTGCCGCCCGTGCACACCTTCAAACCCGGTTTCCCAAAGTTGCCAACTTCAGCGGCCATCCCGTGGTCAGGGAGATAGATTCCTTCAAAGGTCTCCATGTTGCTGAAGAACACGCCCTCGATTTCCTTTATGCTCAATTGGGCATCGGCCAGGGCGGCTCTTACCGCCTCGCCTACCATCTCCGCCTGGTTAACATCGGGGCGCTTGCTCGTATGATAGGTCTGTCCCACCCCGACTATAGCTACTTTACTAGGTATATCCCACCTCCGATTACTTATTAGTCAAGACCATGACACACTGATGCTGCCCACAAATCCCCGTAACGCCGTGGGCCAGAGCCACACGGGCTCCTGGCACCTGCCTATCGCCCGCCTCACCACGGAGTTGCAGCACTGCCTCAGCCACCCGTGTCATCCCCCCCACACCATTAGGGTTACCCGCCAGCATACCCCCCGAAGGATTCACCGGCATCTTGCCTCCCATCTTGGTCGCTCCAGCATCCAGGAGCTTGCCTCCCTCACCACACCCACAGAAACCAAGCCCCTCCATCCATAGAAGCTCCTGGTAGGAGTACTCACCGGATATCTCAGCCACGTCCATCTGTCTCAAAGGATTCTTGATGCCCGCCATGTTATAGGCCTTTTTGGCCGCCTTCACCAGAGCATCACAATCAGCCAAATCCCGGTCTCCCAGGTAGTGCGTCTCATAGCAGTTTGAGGCTCCTGATATCCAGACCGGCTTAGGTGTAAGTTTCTTGGCTTTCTCCTCCCGGGCCAGAATCACGGCGCAGGCACCATCTGATATGGGCTTAGTGTCCAGAAGCCTGATGGGATAGGCCAGTATCTTCGAGCCAAGGACGTCCTCCACCGTGATATCCATAGGCTCCTGGGCAAAAGGGTTGTTCCTGGCATTGCTGCGGTTCTTCACCGCAACCTTGGCGCACTGCTCTGCCGTTATGCCGTACTTATACATATAGCGTTTGGCCTGCAAGGCAGCGGCTGCCAGAAAGTCCAGGCCCAATGGCCTCATTAGAACAGGATCAAAGGCAGCATTCTCAATCAAGCTCTTCTCTCCCTGCGATTCCTTCATATGCGTCACCACCAGGACAACATCGTGGTGGCCGGAGAGAATATGCCCCATGGCAAGGTAAACGGCGTTGATTCCATCCTCGGCCACCTTGTCCTCATGCCCCAGGTGGGCGCCCACAACATGCTGCACATTCATATCAGATATCGTCCTGCCATCCCAGAAATCCTGGGAACAGCTGACGGCGGAATCGATATCAGACAGATTGAGCCCCGTCGCCTCCAGAACTTGCTTTATCGCCTCATAAGCCAGCTCCTCCTCATTCACATCACTCCTGTCCGGGTGGTACTTCGTCTGGCCTGCTGCTACAATCCCCACTCTTTCAACCATATGTGCCTTCTTCTTAGACTGCCACCTGTGGAATCACATGAGTCAACGGGTCTTGCCTCCAGCTTCCGCTCCTGCCAACATATAGTAGGTCTTCCTCCTATCCCACATAGAGCAGCCCCTGCCGATCTTTAATTTCCTCACCCCAGACCGATTTTACATCTCCGCCTCAGCCAAAGTCAATGGTATTTCACTATATCCCAGCAAACCCTCCTCGGTGAATTTGCCATAGTTCTAGAAGAAAAAGGATAAACATCTTATGAGGAAAGGGCTAACCAGCCGGCCGTGTCTGTTGATTCCAACGACAATGCTCACGTCGTTTACCTCGACGAATATGGTACAAAGGAGCACGAGATCTGGTACACCACGCTTGATAGCGACGGGAACACCGTGATTGACGACCCAATGTTGACGGCGGATGATGATGAGAAGTTCCTGTACTCTCCAAAGCGCCCTTACATGCGGCAGCCACATGTAACGTATTCCATAGCTTATCCGTAGCACTCCAAATAATCACCAATTCATCTCCGGAGCTGCTCGAGAGATATTGACATCCGCTGTCTCTCAGTAGTATTCTGGCAAAAAGAAGATAATATACAGCGTATACACAAGGGAGGTGAAGACCATGGATGCGTTTACCAAAAAGCTATTGGCAAGCCTGGTGGCGATAGTGATGATAGCCTCGGTGTTCACGGCTTTTGTAATGACAGGGACTGTAGCAGCCCAGCCACCGACGTGCCCTCTCGATGAAGATTTCTCCTCCTGGCTGCCCGACGGATGGGCGACTGACGACTGGGACTTGTCAGATAGCAACCATGCTGGAGGAACATCCCCAGAAGCACGGTTAAATTGGGTTTATATATCCGGCAACTATTCGTATCTTGATTCCAAACCGGTTGACACCAACGGTCTGCCAAGCCTGACGCTGGAGTTCAAATCTTTCATAGATGACTATTGTTGCTCTGAAGGCTACTACTTTGCTGACCCGTCTTGCTACGGTGCCTGTCCCTCTTACACTTGTAAGGTTTACACCAGAGCTAATGGAAGCGATTCCTGGACTGACGTAACACCCTGGAGCAATCCCATCACAGGCAACGTTGACCCAAACACCTACTCGGTTGATATCAACTCGGACATCGGCAATGCCACCCAGGTGCGCTTTGAGTTCGATGGCTTCGGGTACGCCATAGATAACTGGTATGTTGATGATGTCAAGATTTGTAGTACTCCGGTAAATTATCGTTTCAAATACTTACATGCCAAAGGTGGGTGGATGAACATAACGGACCCCGTAGGTACTCAATGGCAGGAGCTCCGGCCATTCTTCGGCAGGGAGTACTACCTCAGCAGCTGGAATGATACCGGCGGCAACGGCGTATTAAGCCGCTGCGACTGGATTGACCTGTCCCGGAACCCTGGCGGAGCGGGCGGTCACTATCATGTCGAGGAGGTCACCATCACCTTGAATGTGACGCCGGTGGATGTGGATGTGGGGGAGCCCATGTATATTGAGCTTGAGGGCGGCTATGACATGGATATCCTCACGAATCCCGTATGCACACACTGGCATGAAATTTACCCGACCTTCTGTCAGCAGTACCACCTCACCGGCTGGAACGACACCGGCCCCAACGGCAAGCTCGACCCTTGCGATTATATTTATTTGGAATGGTCCGGTATGCCAACGACGATATGCCCACTCGATGAAGATTTCTCAGGAGGGTCCTTTCCGCCCGGCGGATGGGCGACTGACGACTGGGACTGGTGGTATAGCAGCTATGCTGGAGGAACACCTCCAGAAGCATGGTTATCATCGTATTGGGCTATATCCGGCAACTATTCGTATCTTGATTCCAAACCGGTTGATACCACCGGTGCGTTGAACCTGACGCTGGAATTCAAATCTTTCATATGGGATTACTGTGGTGCCTATGGTGGTCTCTACAATTGCAGTGTTTACACCAGAGCCCATGGAGGCGATGGGTGGACTGATGTAACACCCTGGACTAACCCCATCACAGGCAACATTTCTGCTAACAACTACTCCATTCCCATCAGCTCGGATATCGGGCCTGCCACCCAGGTGCGCTTTGAGCTCGATGGCCTTTGGATGTGCCTGGAGCACTGGTTTGTTGATGATGTCAGGATTTGTTATCAACCTTGGTGGCATGTGGAGGATGTTGCCATTGATATCGTCGTCACTCCTAAGCCACCGCCGGTGGGTGGTGAGGCTTACCCCGTAAGCAAGGTTTCTGTCCTGGCCCCCTGGATTGCCTTGGGAGTGGTCCTGGCCGGCGGCACAAGCTGGTATGTCCTGAGACGCCGCAGGGCTAAGAGTTGACTTTGGCCAGAGCAAAGGCTGAGAAGCGGACTAAAAGAAAGCCCCCGGTGGGGGGCTTTCTTTGCTTTGTGTGGCTGCTTATGGTATTTGCGATTGCCGGCATTGTCGCCTGCGCACCTGCCCACCCCACAAGCCCAACTCCAAGCCAAACCCCAAGTCAGACTCCAAGCCCAAGTCCAAGTCAGACGCCAAGCCCAACTCCGAGTCAAACTCCAAACCAGCCACCGCTGGATAATCCGGACAAGCCGAAGGCAGCGATCGTCGACCAGCTCTATAACCTGCAGCCAAACCAGGACTTTATTACAAAGGTCACCAGAGAACTTGAGGACTATGGCTTCAAAGTTGACCTTTACCAGGGTGATGAGGTTACGGTTGATTTCTATCGCCAGCTACCAGGCTATGGATACAAACTCATCGTCTTTCGAGCTCACTCCGGTCTACTGGCAGCAGAGGGGGTGATTAGAACGACCTCGCTGTTTACCAATGAGCCATATAGCAGTCGGGAGCATGTCGCCGACCAGCTAGATGACCGACTGCTCATGGCCAGGGTTGACGAGCATCATCCCCTGGTTTTCGCCATAGCCCCAAAATTCGTCAGCCACAGTATGGCGGAGGAGTTTGACAATACCGCTATCATAATGATGGGCTGCTCCTGCCTTTACCTGACGGACATGGCTACGGCGTTCATTGATAAAGGTGCCTCGGTCTATCTTGGCTGGCATGCTACCGTGGATTTGGCCTATGTGGATAGAGCCACTCCGTATCTAATGGGACAGCTATGCACTGAGAGGGCGACCATAGAAGAGGCTGTGAAAAACACCAGGAATGTCATAGGCCGAGACCCAACATACAATGCAGTGCTCAAATACTACCCGTCAGAGAACGGCGATAGCACCCTAGAGCAATTGATGGAATTAGAGGTGGGCAAGCAAAGCTAAGATGTGAATTCCTTGGTGGAGATAGGGGGATTCGAACCCCCAACCTCTGCGATGCGAACGCAGCGCTCTCCCAACTGAGCTATATCCCCACAGCCTGAATTCTACCAGTGATTAGGAACTTCGGTCAAACTCACAGCGCAATACCGGCTTAGCTTCCGAGTCTGGTTAGCGCCACTTCGGCAGCACTCACAATAGGGTAAGGTATAGGTGAGGGAGTAAAGAAAGGATGGGTGCCGTACTGAAAAGTGGCAGCTGCACTGGCCGTCATCCTGTTTTGTATCAGAGCTGCGAGGACATTAGTAACCTCCCCCACAGTTGCACCGCCACTGCCACCTTGTCTCCCATGGCATCTGGTACTTTGACAAGATGGGCTCTCTCACCTCCTTCTTGCTGATGGGCTCACCCCCACTATTCATGGCTCCAATGAAAATGTTTCTTGAAATGTATCCTAATACTACGTCATAAAACCAGGAGAGGAGCAATTTTGCTCCTCTCCCTAATTATTTCTTTGTTATGACCTTCGCGCCAGTTTTGAGACTTTATAGCTATAGCTGAAGTCACGACTTCACGGTCTTTTTTACCTGGTGGAGGGCATTGCTGGCGGCATCGGTAAACTGATATGCCAGCGGTGATGCGGTTAGCCAGGGATGAGTGCCCATTGGGAACATGGCTATTTGTTCCATGGTCATTTCATTCACAATAGCAGCCGCAATCATATTAACCACTTCACCAACTGTGTGAGTACAGCAGGCGCAACCACCGATTATTTTGCCGGACCTGCGGTCGAAGGTCAACCTCACCCTCATGGGATGCGCGTCCGGCAGCGTTCCCGGATGCTTAGAAACGGCTTCAGCTTCACCTACGACCGTGTCATAGCCAATTTCCTGAGCTTTAGCATCGGTTAAGCCTGCCATAGCAATGGCAGTGTCTCCCACTACTGTGGAAAACGCACCAATAGTCCCTATGTTACGCCATTGGGGTTGAAAGATATTAGCCGCAGCGATCTTCCCCTCTCGCGTTGCTACTGAAGCCAGCCGTACCGGCACCGGCAATCCATTGAAGAAAGAGTATTTCTCAGCGCAGTCTCCCACAGCAAAGATGTCGGGGTCACTAGTCCTCTGGAACTCGTCCACCTTGATGCCCCTGGTAGGGCCAATTTCTAACCCGGCATCCTTCGCTAATTTTACATTGGGGGCTACGCCGATTCCCACAATCACCATACTACACTTTATGCGCTCGCCACTTTGCAGGAGCACTGCTTCGACTTTTTCAGCACCCTCTATGGCCTTCACTCCATTGCTGGTAATTATATCTACTCCATTTCCCTTCAGAGCTTCTTCAGCCCTGACGCAAAGGTCTGTGGTGCAGACGAGTTGGAGACAGTGCTCAAGCATTTCCACGACGGTGACCTTATGACCTCGCTTTCGACATTCATCGGCAAATTCCAATCCAATGAAGCCACCACCGATAACCACAATATCACCTTTGCCATCAATAGCCTTAGCTAGTTCCTCAAGATAATCAGTGTTCTTCCAGGCAAACCAGACATTCTTTTTATCCAGCCCCGGGATTGGTGGTTGCAGGGGGGTCGATCCGGTAGCTAAAATTAACTTGTTGTAGCCAACCTCCTGACCATCGTTCAGCTTTACAGTCTTGTTTTTTCGGTCGATGCCGGTGGCTTCACCAATCTTTAGTTTGGCTTCCCCGAGGAGCTTATCCGGCATAATGTTTTTCTCCACCGATCCCAGTGTGCCATAAATGTATGGTATACCACAGGGAACCATGACTTTCCCCTCCATTCGTATAACGAGGATATCATTCAGACCATGGTGCTTCTGAGCGCACATCGCGGATTGTATTCCCCCCGCGCTGCCCCCTACGATGACTAATTCATACTTTTCCATTGTTGCAAACTCCTTCATTATTTGTTGAAACCAAAATAGATAATTGCCCATAATTATATCGAGGGTGCATTCTATAAGTCAAAGGATTACACGCAAATTCCAATATCTGGGGGAGACTCTTCTCCCTTGGCCCTGGTGAAACTGAGGGGATTCGAACCCCTGACCTCCTCCGTGCAAGGGAGACGCTCTCCCAACTGAGCTATATCCCCGCAACTCAATTTTGGCAATACTCCAATTTGTGGGCCAAGCTGACCATTCCTTGCCCCCGCCTAACAGGACTGCTATACTGAGCCAAAGATATGACATATGAGATTGTCATTGGCCTGGAGGTTCATACTCAGCTATTAACCAGGAGTAAGATGTTCTGCTCCTGTAGCACCGATTATGCCAGTGCTCCCCCCAATACCCATGTTTGCCCAATTTGTCTGGGCATGCCCGGCGTTCTCCCTGTCATTAATGAGAAAGCGGTGGAATATACGGTGATGACCGCCCTGGCTTTAGGTTGCACTATTCCCGAATATGCCAAATTCGACCGTAAGAACTATAACTATCCTGACCTGATGAAAGGCTATCAGATTTCCCAGTATGATGCCCCCATTGGAAGAGGAGGTTGGCTAACCACTGACAGCAACGGCGCTAAGAAAAGAATCAATCTCACCAGGGTGCATCTCGAAGAAGATGTAGCCAAATTATGGCACAGGGGTGCTAACAGTCTGATAGACGTCAATCGCTCCGGGGTGCCATTGATGGAGATTGTCAGCGAGCCTGAAATAAGCTCTCCCGAGGAGGCTCGGGATTATCTTATCAAGTTACGCAATATCCTACGTTATCTAGGAGTATCCACAGCCAATATGGAGGAGGGAAGCTTTAGATGCGATGCCAACATAAGCATCCGTCCATTAGATAGTAAAGGGTTCTTACCCAAGGTGGAAGTCAAGAACCTGAATAGCTTCAAAGCAGTTTACCAAGCTCTGGAGTACGAGTCCAGGCGACAAAGAGAGCTACTCGAGGCAGGCGGTGAGCTAGTGCAGGAGACCAGAGGTTGGATAGAGGAGGAAGGCATGACGGTACTCCAGAGAACTAAGGAGTACGCTGATGATTACCGATATTTCCCCGAACCTGATTTGCCTCCCATGGTTTTGGACAGGGCCTGGATAGAGGAAATCAGAGCCAAACTTCCTGAATTACCCGAAGCGAGAAGAGAGCGATTTATGGCACAGTATGACCTGCCCCTGTACGATGCCAACATCTTAACCAATTCTAAGGCATTGGCCGATTATTTTGAGAGTTGCCTTAAGTTTACGAAGCCCAGCAAAGCGAAGACGGTGAGTAACTGGCTTTTAGGAGATTTCAGTCGGCTGCTTAATGCTACCAACACTGAGGTTGAAAATGTTAAAATAAGTCCGAAACACCTAACAGAAATGCTTATCTTGGTAGATAACGGTACTATAAGCGGACCAGCTGCCAAGGCAGTGTTTGAGGAGATGTTTCACAGTGGCAAGAAAGCCAGCGGGATTGTAACAGAAAAGAAACTCAGCCAGATTAGCGATGCGGGTGAAATAAGTGAATTGGTAAAACAAGTGATAGCCAGCAATAGCGGGGCAGTATCAGACTATGCCTCTGGCAAACAGCAGGCCTTGACCTTTATTATAGGACAGGTAATGAAAGCTACCAGAGGAAGAGCCAACCCAGGCATGGTGAGAGAGATTATTATGCAAGAGCTAGGAGGGAAATAAATTGCCTACTTATTTTGTTATCGCCCAGATACTGATAGCAATAGCCTTAATTGTCACCATTCTATTTCAGCTACATGGTGGAGGCATAGGAGGTATCTTTGGGCAGGCTGATTCAGTGTATCGCACACGGCGAGGGCTAGAAAGCACCCTTCTCAGGCTGAGCATAATCCTGGCTGTCCTGCTCGTCGTTTTTGCTACTGTTGTCGTTATCCAGGCTTAGTATCCACAGATGAGTTCCGTAATAACCTTGACCACAGATTTTGGCTATGATGATGCTTATGTTGCTGCTGTGAAGGGCGCCATCTTAAGCATTAACCCTGAAGCTAATATTATAGACATCAGCCACTCCATCATGCCGCGGAATATCCTTCAGGCTGCTTTCGTACTCAATGCTGCTTACCGCTACTTCCCTAAGCAAACGGTTCATATGGCTGTTGTTGACCCCGGCGTAGGTAGTGAGCGCCAGGGTGTAATAGTGAAAACACCTTCGGCCCTCTTAGTTGCCCCCGATAATGGCATCCTCAGCTATATCATTAATGATTTATTTCACGTTGAAAGCTCCTCAAACCAATATAGTCACAACCTAGAAAAGGTAATATTTAAAACGGGCCTGGAAGCTGTAGCCATCACCGATCCTCGCTTCTGGCGACATCCAGTCAGCCCCACCTTCCACGGGAGAGATATTTTTGCCCCCGTGGCTGCCGGTCTCTCTCTAGGCATTTCACTTTATGAATTCGGGGAGAAAATTAACTCCCTGCATATCTTCCCCATACCAAAACCCTCCCTTGATCCAGAGGATAATCTGATTGGCCAGGTCTTATATGTTGACCACTTCGGCAACCTGATTACAAATATCAAGAATGATGACCTGCCTGGAAAAGATGTTATGATTGAGGCAGCTGGGTACTGTATTCAAGGTATCAGCAGTTACTACGCTCAAAATGAAGGAGTAATGGCTATCATGGGCAGCAGCGGTTATCTTGAAATATCGCTGAGAGACGGAAGCGCCTGTGACTTTCTGGGCGTGGTGGTGGGAGACGAAATAAAAGTGATTCCGGCTATATAAGAAGATGTATTAAAAATGTCAATACAGATTACTACGCTAAGCGAAAATACCGCCGCTGGGGTAAATCTTCTTGCGGAATGGGGACTAAGTATCTTAGTAGAAGCAGATAACCACAAGATTCTCTTGGATACGGGGACAACTTTTTCAGCAGCTTATAATGCTATTTCTTTGCGAGTGGACTTGTCACAAATCGATAAAATTGTCTTCAGCCATGGCCATTTTGACCATACAGGTGGTCTGCTACACGTCCTTAAGATGATGAAGGACCAGACCGAAGTAATCGCCCACCCCGATATCTGGGCAGCCAAATATGGCCGTCGCCCTGGAGAAAAAGAACGATATGCTGGGGTACCTTTCCCCAAGGAAGCCGCGGAGACTCTGGGAGCATTCTTCAATTTGATAAAGGAACCAGTGTGGATCAGCGAAAATATTGTTACCAGTGGGGAGATACCTATGATCACCGAATACGAAACGATCGACCCCATTCTTTATGTTAAGGAGGATGGTGAACTTAAACCAGATCCACTGTGGGACGACCAGGCGCTTTTTGTCAAATCTGAGAAGGGGTTGATAATCATCCTGGGCTGTGCCCATCGAGGGGCGATTAATACCATAAGGCATGCTCAAAAGCTGACTGGGATAGAGCCAGTTTATGCTGTTATCGGTGGTACCCACCTTGTCAGAGCTTCACCAAAACGAATGGATTTGACTATTGCCGAATTAATGAGTTGTGGCGTCCAGAGGCTGGGAGCCTGCCACTGTACTGGCTTACCAGCATGTGCCGCCTTGGCTCAGACGTTCGGCGAGGCCTTCTTTTTCAATAATGCCGGCACACGCATCACGATCTAGAACCACCCCTTGCCACTACAAGCCCCCTGTCCATTTTCATTCACAGCTTCTTTGCTGTCATTCTGAGCCGCAGGCAAGGAATCCCCCCATGTGACACCCCTGACTATGCTCAGGGCTTCCCTCAAAATACGCCAAGCATCCTTAGCCCCACATAGACCATAAAAGCAATAAAGATACACCTCAGTGCTTTCGCTGGCAGGGTATGTGCTGCTTTAGCTCCAAGTTGTGCCAAGGGTATGCTGGTAGCTGCCAAGCATAACCATATTGGTAGATTCACATAGCCTATCGAATAAGGCAGGAGGCCAGGCACTCCGAGCCCACTTATGACATAGCCCACAATACCACCCAGGCTGGTAAATATTATTGAAGCCACAGATGTTCCTACAGCAATGTGCATAGGGAAATTCAAGGCCAACACCAGCATGGGAACTATTAATGCACCTCCTCCAAGCCCCGTCAGGCCTGTTACCATGCCTATAGGGAAGCCACAAGCGGCTACAAGCGCAAGATTGTCCCTTGGCTCTTCGGACTCACTCCTCAACTTTGGCATTGCCCCTAAGCCCATCCATAAGGCAACGGCCAAAGTCAACCCTCCAAAGCCCACTTCCAATACCTTGTTAGAAAGCTGAGCAGCCAGGGTAGCTCCAAGCAAGGCTCCGAATAAGCCAAATGAGCCCAAAATTAACGCTGTTTTCCAGCGAATCGCCTTCTTCTTATCATGTCCCCGGGTGCCGCTTATCGCCGTAGGCAAAATCACCAGCAAGCTTGTCCCGAAGGCTATTCTTATAGCAGTGGCTGAGGGGACGCCCATATCCCTAATCACCCAATAGGTAACCGGAACCATAATAAAACCGCCACCAATTCCCAGCAGCCCACTGGCAAAACCAGCGCCGGCCCCGGCAGCCAGTAGTATGGATATATATGTTGCTGTCAGTTTCTCTACGTCCCCAGTTTGTCTTCAAACCAGCCAGGTTTTACAATCGATTTTCCGTCTATGGAAGGCATATAGGGCTTGATGTCCAAAAGCGGGGTGCCATCTACTGCATCCAGTCCCTTCACCTTGAGGATATTATTTTCCCTGGTTACTAGCTCCACTACAGTCAACCCCAAGGGACAAGGTCTATGTGGTGATCTGGTGGTAAAGAGACCGTGTAACCTATCGTCCCAGGGCGTTTTAACCAACAGATGGTATCCCTGAGACTTATGAAACCAAAAAATGACGATGATATGAGAGAATCCTTCAATGTCTTTCAAGCCTTCCTCGAATTCCTTAAATACCTCTATCTGAGAAATCTCCTTACTCTTATAGCCCTGATAGGGTGCTTCCCCCATATTTTTGTAAGGAGAATGAATTATCCCAATGGGCTTCAATTCCAGGCTATGCTGTTCTTCCATTACATTGATTAAGCCTTGCTAAGCAAGCTATCAATCCTTCGAATTATATAATTGGTCACATAGTTCACAACCTAAGCGGAGTTCTTCGTTTACCTTTAACATAACTTATTTAAGCTTTTGGTCTTCGTCGCAAGGTTTCTTTTAAGTTTAGTGGTGTGACTTCAGGCCTAGGTGCTCCGTAAACTGTGATTACATCCCCAACTTTGACAAACTCACCTTTTATAAACCTCATTTCTGCTGGTGTTAGAGGCTTAACAGCGCAAGGGCGCAAAGGGGTATTAAGTTGTACTTGGTCAGGCGAAAGCGACCTCACTACCTGTGCTATTTCCCCAGCGAAATTTTTATTTAGTTCTATAAACATTACCTCAAGCCACAGCTTGCCTTTGAACTCCCTTCGGAAGAGCTTAATGCCTTCAAGTATATCACTGAGTAAAAGCGCCGTTACAGGTCTATTAATTTGTTTGAATAACTCTTGGTTATGAGCGTCTACTGTAGCTACCACTACATCCGCCTTGGCAAGCTCACGGCGTACATCATCTCTAGGCATTAAGGAAGAGTTAGTCAGAACTGCTATAGGGAGACGTAAACTTGATTTTGCTAGTTCGATAGCCTGCCCTAGATTGCTAGCCAAAGTAGGCTCGCCTCCTCCAGAGAAGGTAACATAATCAGCAACTACATCCCTTACTTCCTTTAGCTCTTCGCCCAATTTGGCGATTGAGACGAATTCCCTTCGCTCAGTAGTAAGACTGATAGTCTTGCCCAATTGGCAATAAAGGCAATCAAAAGAACAGACTTTTCCTGATGCGGAGAGAAGGTCTATGCCCAGCGATCTGCCTAATCGCCAGGATGGTACTGGTCCATAAATGATAGAGCTGTCCACTTTATGCTATCTCCTAGACAGTGGTTTTACCCGCTAATATAACAGTGAAACCAGCGTCAGCAGAGAAACCCTGCCGCGGTAGTTCAATATTATTTACCTCTCCAGGGTTCTGAAACAACGTCGAGACAACCTTCTCAATATAGAAGCCAGTTTGCATTAGAAGCGTGTCAACCTCGGCATAAGTATAGAACGTAGCATATCTGTAAAAATGATGGCCTGTTTCTTTCTTTGTTTGATAAAGCTGGCCCCAAGGACTTTCCCTCAATACCAAGCCTAATACCACTTTCCCATCACCTTTGAGGAGGCGGGCAGCCTCAGCCAAAATTCTAGCGGCCGAATCAACAAAGCACAAGGTAGCAATAAAGAAAATCACCCCAAAAGAACCATCCCTCAACGGTGTCTCCTCGCCTCGACCCAGAAGCAAGCTTATGCCTCTATTTCTGGCCATTTTCAAAAGTTCGCTAGAGGGGTCCAAGCCAATATCTATTCCTAAGGCTTGGGCAAAGCGGCCGCTGCCTATTCCAATCTCAATCCATGGCATGGGCAACAAAGGTAAGACTTGCTTCAGGGCTTCAACCTCCATGGCGAATATCAACCTGCCTTCCTGCTCAAACCAAGCGTCGTAAACCCAGGCCAGCGAATCGAAGGCACGGATTTTGGACTCGAACATCTCTTACAGCTCCCTTCCTCGTTTTCAGTAATATAGAATGAAATCACGTTGAATTTCAAGGAGATGTAGATTGGCAAACAATGCCTAGTTATCGACTTGACAAAATAGAAGGGGATTGTCATACTCATAGATGAGAATGAGAATCAATCGCAAGCAAGGGCAACTAAAAGTCAGGCCGGTTACACCACAGCGAAGACTTCTCTTGAGTATTATGCAAGAGGCTGGAAGGCATCTAGATGCTAAGGAACTGTATCGCCGAGCTAGCGCGAGGGATCCTAACATCAGTCTTGCCACAGTTTATCGCACTCTTCGGTTATTTGAGGAACAAGGCCTGATAGATGAAAGCCATCTTGGCCAGATGCGCTGTTATTATGAGATGAAGCACAGAGGAGAGCACCAGCACCTAGTATGCCGTGGCTGTGGGCAGGTCATCGATTTTGGAAGTCCCCTAATCCGAGATTTGGTAGCAGAGGTGCAACAAAAAAATAAATTCTCTGTGACTAGGATTGAGCTGTATTTGGAAGGTTATTGTCACAAATGTAAGGAGACTTAAGGAGAAAGAGCGTTATGGTATTAGAAATCACAGATCAGGATTTCGAGGATGAGGTTCTAAAATCCGACTTACCTGTAGTGGTAGATTTTTGGGCCCCGTGGTGCGGGCCATGCAATTTGATTGCCCCGATAACTGAGAAGCTGTCAGAGGAATTTGACGGTAAATTCAAGTTCTGCAAGCTTAACGTGGATGAGAATCGTCAGACAGCTATGGAATATCAGGTTATGAGCATCCCCCTATTGCTGTTTTTCAGATACGGTCAGCTCATAGATTCCAGTCTTGGCGCTCTTCCCGAAAGCACGATACGACCTAAGGTGGAGGCACTGCTTTAGCTAGGAATGAAACATGTTGCAACCAAAATTGAAAGTCGCGGTGGATTATGAAAAGTGCCACCCGGAGAGATGCGACAAGGGGGTCTGTGCTGCCGTTCATGAATGCCCCACTAAGCTTTGGAAGCAAGAGAAGCCATACGATGTGCCGTATCCCATTCCAGGCTTCTGTCAGGATTGTGGCACATGTGTTGAATCTTGCCCTCTGGAGGCAATTAGGATGCTGTGAGCTACATGTATAGCAGATATTGACATTAAACAAAGGGAAGCACGAAAAGAGCTTGTTAAGTGGAAGTTCATAGTTCTGAAGGATGAGCAGATACGCAAGGAGCTAGTATTCAAGATAGGGTGACCAAAGAATATGAAAGACTTAAAGAAAGGTGTAAGCAATGAGTGAGGTTGGAGCCATATTAGATAAATATCAAAGAGATTCGAGTCAATTGGTATCCATATTGCAGGATGTCCAGGAAGAATATAGTTGGCTTCCCAAAGAAGCGCTGACACAGGTGAGCAAAGGGTTAAGAATCCCCTTAAGCCGAGTTTTTAGTGTGGCTACCTTCTTTAAAGCTTTCAGCCTTGTCCCTAAGGGTCGACATACAGTTACTATATGCATGGGCACTGCCTGTCATGTTCGCGGCTCACTCCATATTCTTGACAGAGCGAGGCAACTCTTCAACATTGAGCCTGGTGGTACAACTTCAGACTTAAAGTTTAGTTTGGAATCGGTGAACTGCCTTGGTTGCTGCGCCTTGGGGCCGATAATGGTAGTTGACGGCGAATATCACGGGCGTGTGACGACTTCTGATGTAGGCAAAATACTTGAGAGCTGTGATTAAAGGAGCATTATGCCGAGAGTAAATTCAAGAGCCGAGTTAGAAAAGTTGAGAAAAGAGATACAGGAAAAAAGGGACCCCAATAAGCCTTGTATTTCTGTATCCTCCGGAACATGCGGCCGCGCTTTTGGCAGCGAAAGAGTTTACACAGCCTTTGAAGAGGAGATAGAAAGACAGGGATTAGAAAGTGAAATAGCTATTAAGAAAACAGGATGCCTTGGATTTTGTGAAAGAGGAACGTTGGTCGTCATTTACCCTGAGGAGATTTTCTATACCCGTGTGCAGCCTGAAGATGCTCCTAAAGTCATCCAGAGTGTAAAGGAAAGGAAGGTCGTTGACCGCCTGCTTTATACCGATCCAGTTACAGGAAAGAAGATAACATATGAGCCAGAGATACCGTTCTATAAGGCTCAGCAAAGGATTATATCTGAAGCAAATAGATGGATGGATCCCAGAAACATTGAAGATTATGTTGCTATAGGCGGCTATAGTGCTCTGTCTAAAGCCATCTTTGAAATGACTCCGGAGGAGGTTTTGGAAGAGATAAAGAGGGCGAATCTAAGAGGAAGGGGAGGAGGGGGATTCCCTACTGGTAGAAAATGGGAAACAACCAAAAAATCTCTTGGTGAGCCTAAGTATGTGATAGTTAACTGTGATGAAGGAGACCCAGGTGCTTACATGGATAGGTCCCTTATGGAGGGAAATCCCCATAGCGTCCTCGAGGGACTAATTATAGGAGCTTATACTATAGGAGCTCATGAAGGCTATGTCTATATTCGCAATGAATACCCTTTGGCGGTAGAGAACCTAAGAATAGCTGTCAACCAAGCGGAGGAACATGGTTTGTTAGGAGGAAATATTCTTGGCTCCGGATTTGATTTCCGGGTCAGGATAAGTAGAGGTGGAGGGGCATTTGTTTGCGGCGAATCCAGCGCCCTTATGGCTTCTCTTGAGGGTAGGCCGGGGGAGCCTCGGGCTAAGTATGTTCATGCTGCAGAAAGGGGCTTGTGGGATCGACCTACTAATTTGAATAATGTGGAGACCTGGGCCAACGTACCACAGATCATCCTTAAGGGGGCAGATTGGTACCGGGGGATGGGCACAGATGGGAGTAAAGGAACCAAGATATTCTCCTTGGTAGGCAAGGTAAATAATACCGGATTAGTAGAGGTACCCATGGGTATAACCCTGAGGGAAATTATTTATGACATTGGAGGGGGAATTCGAGATAACAAGAAGTTTAAGGCGGTGCAAACTGGCGGTCCTTCAGGGGGTTTTATGCCAGAGAGTTTGCTTGATTTACGTGTGGATTTTGATGAGATTAGTAAGGTAGGCTCAATGATGGGGTCCGGCGGGATGATTGTAATGGATGAGGGTACCTGCATGGTGGATATGGCCAGGTACTTCCTCAGTTTTCTGGAAGGGGAATCCTGCGGCAAGTGTGTTCCTTGCCGGGAGGGAGTAAAAAGGATGCGCCAAATCCTTACCGGCATTACTGAAGGGAGGGGGAAGGAAGAGGATATAGAGTTACTGGAGCGCTTATCTATGTATATGGCTGAAGCTTCTTTATGCGCCCTAGGAAGAACTGCCCCTAATCCTGTGCTCACCAGCCTTCGCTATTTCAGGGATGAATATGAGGCTCATATTAAAGAGAAAAGATGCCCTGCGAAGGTATGCAAAGAATTAATCAGCTATCACATCATTGACGAGAAATGCCCCGGCTGCGGCCTTTGCGTAAAGAATTGCCCTGTAGAGGCCATCACTTTTATGGGGAAAAAGAAGCCAGTAATTTTAGACCAAAGCAAATGCATTAAATGTGGCATTTGCTTCGATGTTTGCAAATTGAGTGCTATAGATGTGAGGTAAGCAAATGGTTACTTTAACTATTGACGGTCAGGAAGTAAAAGCAAAAGAGGGTTCTACCATCCTTGAGGCTGCTTTGGAGGAAGGCATTTACATCCCTACTCTTTGCTACTATGAAAGAGTGAGCCCCGCGGGAGTATGCCGACTTTGTTCGGTGGAAATATTTAGAGACGGACATTCTAGAATTGTGGCTTCTTGCCTTTATCCTGTAGAAGAAGGGTTGGTGGTAAAGACTGATACTGAGAGGGTGATGAATATTCGTAAAATGACAGTTGAATTGCTTCTTGCTCGATGTCCCGATGTAAAAGTGATTCAGGATTTGGCCCAGAAGTTTGGAGTAGAAAGGACTGAATTCACTTTGGAGGATAAGAAGTGTATCTTGTGCGGTCTTTGTGCGCGGGTATGTGAAGAGATAGTGGGTGTAGCAGCAATAAGCTTGGTTGGGCGGGGAACTGAGAGAATCGTGAATACCCCTTTCCTTGAGGAGCCTGGGGCTTGTATTGGTTGTGGGTCGTGCGCTTTCGTCTGCCCTACCAGCGCCATCCGAATGGAAGACATTGGTGATACCAGGACAATATATAGGTGGAAGAGGAAAGTCGAGTTCAAGCTCAAACAATGTGAGAAATGTGGCCGATATTGGGCTACCGAAGCCCAAATAGAGCACATGAAAAAGAAAACCGGCTTACCCGGAGAATTTTTCGAGGTTTGTCCAAATTGTAGGTAATAGATTGACCAAGAAGCTCAAAGAATCAGTGAGATGACAGCTACTAGATTTCATTGGGTTAGCCGATGGGGACCTCTCAAAAGGGATGGGCGAAGCAACGTGAAATTATCTTCGCCGATAAATATGGGGTTAGTCAGGTAGTTACAGTGTTTCCGAAGTGTCAAATAGCAAGGAGGTAAAATAAATACGCCGCCAAGGTCAAAAGTGGAGGTTAGGCCAAATAGGGCCCGCTATTATGATATTTTTTTGGACGTGATCTCGCTAGGGTATTATGCTCGTCTGATTAAAAGGATCGTTGATAAGATGGATATACAGCGTGGGCAGTCGATTCTGGACCTGGGTTCCGGGACAGGCAGGAATGATAGCTTGATGGCCCAAAATGTAGGCCCCAAGGGGAGAATCCTAGGACTCGACATTAGCAAAGAAATGCTGAACTTGTCTCGGAAACGCTGCCGGTCATATCCCTGTGTCGAATTTAGAGAGCAGCGAATTGAAATGCCCTTTCTATATCAGGGGGAATTCGACAAGGTATTCATCTCATTTGTGCTACACGGCTTTGAGGACGCTGAGAAGGTCGGGATTATCAGCAACGCTTACCGGGCACTAAAGCTAGGCGGGGCCTTTTATGTTCTAGATTATAATGAATTCAATTTGGAGAGGCTTTGGTTTCCTATTCGCTGGGCATTTATCCGCGGGGAATGCCAGCTTGCCTTGGAATTCCTCCGGCTTGACCTAAAGGGAATGCTTCTGGCCCAAGGATTTAAAAGCCTCGAAGAGGAACTCTTTCTAAGAGGACATCTACGCTTGCTTAAGGCGGTAAAGTGGTTCTCTTGAGCGAAGAATAGGAGCAAACCTTACGAGAGCTAGATGAAGATTTCAGTTTTCGGAAAAGGCGGCAGTGGCAA
The DNA here is from genome assembly GCA_964638975.1 of uncultured Dehalococcoidales bacterium. Classification (GTDB taxonomy): domain Bacteria; phylum Chloroflexota; class Dehalococcoidia; order GIF9; family AB-539-J10; genus RBG-13-51-36. The sequence goes on along the minus strand of CAZXAJ010000016.1, from coordinate 20,925 downwards.
AAGCAATGCAGCGAACTTGCTGGCAACTCGAGCCCCATCTTTGGAACCTATCACACTTGCAGGAAGGCTATCCTACATTGAAGTGAGGTGCCATAAATGTGCTTGAAATATTCAAGGCTCACAGGCTATTCAAAACGCTGGAGAGGCAATTATGCCCGCTTCTAGTCAACCAAGGATCATAATCCTCACCGGAGCCTCATGCCCCTGGTGCAACAAAGTTAAGGAGTATTTGAGGGATAGAAAGTATAGGTTCAAGGAAGTAAACGTAGAAAAAGACCCAGAGGGAGCCAGAGAACTCAAACGTAGAAATATAATGGGTGTACCTGTCGTTTTAATCAATAACCGACCCGTTGTTGGTTTTGATAAAGCAAAAATCGATAAATTGTTAAACATCAAATAAGAAAGGAGGCTTTTTTGAAATGCAAATCAAGCCATTCGAGGACCGGGTCCTGGTTGAACCGGAGGAAGCTGAGGAAAGCAAGAGCAAAGGAGGTATAATCCTTCCTGATTCTGCGAAGGAGAAACCAAGAAGAGGTAAGGTTCTGGAGGTTGGAACGGATGAGGAGCTCGCCGAGAAAATCAAAGTAGGGGATACAATAATTTACGCTAAATTCAGTGGCGATGAGGTCGAACTTGAGGATAAAAAGTATTTAATCATCTCGACAAGTGATATCCTCGCTGTGATTAAGTAACAATAAACAAAGTGAAGGAGGCAAGCACATGGCTTACAAAATTACCGAAGAGTGCATCAGTTGTGGTGCCTGTGAACCAGAGTGCACCAATGAAGCAATCTCAGAGGGAGAGGAGATTTACGTAATCGACCCCGACAAGTGCACTGAGTGCGTGGGCAATTTCGAATCACCTAAGTGTGTTGAAGTATGCCCGGTGGATGCCGCTGTGCCTGATCCAGAGCATATGGAAAGCCGAGCTGAACTGCTTGCTAAGTGGCACAGTCTACATCCAGGCGAGACCCCAGCATCTACCTAAGCTACGGAGGAAGACGGCTAATGGCAAAATATGAAGTAATTGTTATCGGAGGCGGGCCTGCCGGGCTTACGGCAGGCCTCTACACATCGCGGGCAGGGCTCAAGAGCTTGCTGATGGAGCGCGGCATATTTGGAGGCCAGATAATAAATGCCACACTGGTGGAGAATTATCCCGGTTTTCCTGAGGGTATCTCTGGTGCCGAGCTGGCTTCACTCATGCATCAACAGGCACTGAGATATGGCCTAGAAGTGGTGACTGCTGAGGTTACAGGTATTGCCCAAGGACAACCCTATATCATCTCCACCAGTGAGGGCGACCTTGAAGCTATAGCCATAATCGTAGCGGCTGGCTCAGAGTATCGTAAACTAGGGGTTGCTGGTGAGGAAAGGCTCTCAGGCCATGGCGTTTCCTACTGCGCCACCTGTGATGGCTTTCTATTCCGCGACCGGGAGGTGGTGGTAGTTGGGGGAGGTGACACCGCTATCACTGATGCCCTGGAGTTGAGTCGGCATGCTAAGAAGGTCTACGTAATACATCGACGAGACCAGCTCAGGGCAGGGCAAGTACTGCAGCAACGAGCCTTCGCCGAGCCCAAGCTGGAGTTCATCTGGAGTACGGTGGTAGAAGAAGTGCTGGGAGACAAGGTACTGGAGGAGCTTAAACTACGCAATGTGAAAACAGGGCAGCACTCCATTTTGAAGGTTGCAGGTGTCTTTGTTGCCGTTGGGCTCATGCCCAATAGCCGCGGCTTTTTCAATATTGTAGACCTAGATGATGCTGGATTTATCGTTACTGATGAGACGATGTCTACTTCGGCTCCTGGCATCTTCGCTGCCGGCGACATACGCAGGAATTCACCACGCCAGGTTGCTGCTGCTGTTGGAGATGGCGTCACTGCTGCTATGTCCGCTTTTAAGTATGTTCAAGACCAAAGGAATGAAATTGGAATCACGAGTCCTTGAGATGTTGCAACAAATAGGAGTTAGAAGCGGTCAGACTGTGCTGGATTTTGGCTCTGGCAAGAGTACCATTCCGGTTGCCAAAATAGTGGGTGAGCAAGGGAGGATATCCGCCTTGGGTAAGGAAGCCTTGGATGAGCTTACGCGAAGGGCTAAATCAGCGGGTTTGAAAAACATAAGAAGAATGAAGACATCGGGGAAACTGGGAGTCGATTTAGCTGATGAGTCTGTAGATGTAGTTCTCTTAATAGATGTCTTTCATTCTTTCTATTTCCTGCGGGCAGACGATAGAAAAAACTGCTGGGCGAGGTTCACAAGAACATGAAACCCTTAACCTTTCCATCTATTTCAGTCTGGCCAAACTTGATAGAGCCAGGCACTGAGGATGAGACAAAAATGCAGATTTTCGCTTGGAAAAGGAGATTTCCCAAATGCTTAGTATTCATGATAAAAATCTTGGAAAGCGCAGCGTTCTGAATTTCAAGGCATGATTCATCCCACTCACACTAATCAATTTAGAAGGAGGCAGTATGAGCAAGATAGTTGAAATCACGGATGAAAATTTTGAGGAAGAGGTCCTAAATTCAGATGTCCCCACAGAGGTCGATTTCTGGGCACCGTGGTGTGGTCCCTGCAGAATGGTTATTCCGATATACGAAAAACTCTCCGACGAGTATGAAGGAAGATTTAAATTCTGCATGATTAATGTTGATGAAAACCAGCGGTCAGCAGCAAGATATCAGATTATGAGTATACCCATGCAGAAGTATTTCGCTAACGGTGAGGAAGTCGACGAGATCCTCGGCGCGGTTCCGGAGCATACAATTCGAACAATGGTTGAAGATATTCTCAAGAGGTTCCCAACTGATGAAAGCGGCAGGCTTAAAGTGCTTTTAAGCTCCTGGGTGGAGCATAATAAGCAAGATAGAGCGAAATTCAATGAATGGAAAGACAAGGTCAAGGACACAGAAAGTGACCCCATTTATGATGACGTATCACAGGCAGCACAAGAGATGGAAAAAGCAAATGAGAGGTTATCCCAGTTACTGATCGAATTACAGGAAAGGGGATAAAGAAGGGCAAAAGTAGAGAAAATGAAATAGAGCAAGAAGAATAAGCGCCTGTATTATCGATGCCAGAGACGCCGGGGCGATAGCAGCGCTACAAGTCCGTCGCATGAATAGCCAGGCACAAATTGGTGTCTTTAGCAGAAGAGATGAACTCAGGTGTGATTCCTTCTCTACAAACTCAAGCCGTTCTTTTTTTTGCGAACAGGATAGAAAAATGCTCGTAAAGGCAGTTCCGTCAATAGACTTTAATCAGTGCCAGCCAGGAAGATGCGATCACGGGATTTGTGCTGCCATTCATGCATGTCCACATAAGGCTTTCTTTCAAGAGCAACCGTATGACCTCCCCATGCATATTGCGGCTATGTGTATAGGCTGTGGCTCTTGCTCAGCCGCATGTCTTTTGAAAGCGATACGAATGGTATGAATTAGTGGGGTTTTAAACCTTAACGATATAAAGGAGCCAGACAGTGGTAGATAAGAAGGATATTAAAGAAAAGATAAGAAAAATCTATGAGGTCCTGCCTAAATTAGATGATCAGCTATGTGGACATAAGACCTGTGGAGAATTTGCCAGGGCAGTAGCTGAAGGGAAGGCACCATGTTATGGATGTGTTAGCGGCGGACCGCAGGTGGCTGCTAAAGTGTGTGAAATCATGGGAGCCAGAGTCCCCGAAAAGACAACGGCCCAATTTAGTCCTGGCCTCGGATTTTACCAGCCTGGATTGAGTGTAGGTAGAGGTATGGGAAGAGGTGTAGGCCCAGGTCTCGGTAGAGGCAGGGGGCCAGGCCGACCTAGGGGCCTTGGTAGCAACAGGGGCCGTGGATTTGGCCGAGGTAGGCGCGGAAGGTAAGAAGGGGGGACAGATATTAGATTCTTTAATCACCGAATGCATGTGAAGAATACTGATGAACGAGGAAGGTAAATGAAAATATTAGTCTGTGGTAAAGGGGGGTGTGGAAAAAGCACGGTTGTGGCGCTTTTAGCCAAAGAGATGGCGCTAAGAAAGAATAGGGTATTGGTGATTGACAGCGACGAATCAAATATTGGCCTTCATAGCCGTTTAGGAATGAAGAAACCTGAAGATTTTATGAATTACTTTGGGGGTAAAAAGCTCTTATTTGCAAAAACCAAGGAGATGCAAAACAAATGGACATTAGATGATTTACCCAGAGATTATCTGGCTGCGAAGGAAAATATTCAACTCTTATCGATGGGAAAAATCTATCAATTCGGTGAAGGATGCGCCTGTCCAATCAATGCTCTTTCCTCAAAGTTTCTGAAAGTCCTCGCTTTGGGGGACAAAGAGTTCTTGATTGCAGATACCGACGCCGGAATAGAACATTTTGGGAGAGGAGTGGAGAATGGAGTGGACATACTTCTTGTTATTATCGACCCTTCCCGGGAATCGATACTTTTAGCGCAGAAGATATCCGAACTGGGTCAACAAGTTGATAAGCCTGTCTATTATATACTGAATCGTATTGCTAACCAAGAAACAGAAGAGTTCCTTTTGAATTCAATAGATAGAGAGAAGGTGATAGCTATTATTCCAGAAAATAAAGAGATATTTATCTCTGGTTTAACTGGCGACGAATTCAATATGGATGTTGAGGGTATCAAGGAAATTGCCGATATTCTGGAATCTAAGAAAAAGGCAAGAGTCAAATTAGAGTAACAAAAGGAAATGGGATAGAAGGATGTATCCAGGCGATATTTATCGAATGCGAGGTTGAAATGGATTCTACTCGACAAGATCCTAGAGAAATGACTGATGAGGAAGCAATGAGGTGGATGCAAGAATTAGTTAACAAGTTAGTGGAAGGGAAAGGCTCTGCGGGAGGTGCATGTTCTCTCGAAGCCATAAAAAATCCCGTTCGAAGACGCATTCTAAATGTTTTAGAGGAAAGAGCTTTAGAAATAAACGAAATTTCTGAAAGAGTAGGAGTTGCAGGCCCCGCACTGAGATTCCATCTCAACTTCCTCAAGAGTTCATATTTTATAGAAATAGAAGGTAATAGGGTCGATCTAACGCCGGGAGGTGTGTCTGTTGTAAGAAGCAACAAGCGGACTTGACGTATTCAGAATTAGAAATGGAGCTTTTTCTTTATGATTCACCTGCCTTCAATGATTTTCTGAAAGATAATCCTCATGAGCGAGGAGAAGTAAAATTCCTGGAGTCAATTGCCGAAGAAGGGATGGACGTCATAGATATTGGAGCAAACATAGGGATTAGCAGCGTAGCTATAGCAAGGAAAATAGGAGGAAGAGGTAAGCTTTATTCCTTTGAGCCGCTTCCTCAGTACTTCGACGTCCTCAAGGAAAACATATCTTCTAATGGATTAGAAAACGTTGAGGTTTATAAACTGGCAGTGACCGAGCAGGTAGGGAGAGCCTCTTTTTACCAAAAGGGGCTCTCCAGTGGAATCGTTTTTGAAGAAGGAGCTAAAAAGTTTGAAGTCCCCACTACTAATATAGACAGATTTTTAAGTGAGGAGAAGATAGAAAGAATAGATTTGATTAATATGGATTGTGAAGGGAGCGAGCTACTGGTCCTTAAGGGGGCCAAAGAAACCCTGCAGAAAAACAAAGTCAAGATATTTTGTGAGATCCACCATGATTTCTTGAAGCAACTGGGGCAGTCAGTTGAGGACCTTGTCCAATATCTTCAAGCATTGGAATTTCAGATCCACAGCGTCTCTTTGAATGATCTGGAGGTGGGCGATAATTTTGAAAAGTGCGAATATGTTTATGCTCGGAACCTGAATAAAGGGAGGAACCATGCCTACCTATGATTATAAATGCAAGGAATGTGGAAAGGTGTTTGAAGTTTTTAGTCGTTTCTCAGAGCTGGATGAACAGGCTAGCTGCCCCAATTGTGGCAGCGAAAAAACAGAGAGGGTTTTCTCGATTCCTCATATTGAAGGTGAAACAGTGGCGGGCTCTGGCTATGGAAAAATTGAATTTCCTCAAGTCAGTCCAGAACCAGGCAGAGGGATGGGTAGAGGAACGGGCAGAGGTTTAGGTAGAGGGCCAAGAGACGGAAGAGGGATGGGAAGAGGGTGGAGGAGAAGCTAGCCAAGTTCTAATTAAAATAAAAAATCACTCGCAAAGACGAAGGAGGTGAAACTGTCATGGAAATCTCTGAATGGAAAGCAAACATTGAAAAAGCAAGGGAAACAAAAGATAGATTCTTTAGGAGCAGATATCCAGGCTCCCCAATTCCTTTTGAAGACCGAGCTAAATTTAAAGGACTTGACTATTTCCCTCCCGATCCCGCTTGTAGATTTGAACTCGAACTCCATGAGCATGAAAAAAAGGGGGTAGTAAGGATAGCCTACACCAAAGGTCAGGAGCAAGATTACCTACAATGGGGTGAGTTTCGGTTCAAGGTCGGCGACAGAGAGCAAGCAATTCAGGCTTACAAAAGAGACCCCGCGGAAGATAGGCTATTTATTCCTTTCCGAGACGCAACTTCTGGCAAGGAAACGTATGGTGCGGGCAGGTATCTCGATCTTGAATTTAATAGAGATCATATTGCCGAGGGGAAATGGATTCTCGACTTTAATAAAGCATATAATCCATGGTGCGTGTACAGCGAAAATTACACCTGCCCCCTGGTGCCCTCGGAGAACCAGCTTGAAGTACCGATATATGCCGGTGAGAAAAATTATACTTTAAAAGAGGAATAAATGATGGAACTCTTAATAGCTTTTGGGACGGATGATGGTGAGAACTTGAACAATGATCACGTAGGCATGGCGAAATATTTCTACGTTTACAGTTTCTCTAATGGTAAGGAAGAGCTTGTCGAACGAAGAGAGAATGTGAAGTTCAAGGGAGATGAATCTGTGAAACATGGAGATCCCGAGAAAGCCAAGGCTACATCTTCTGTTCTGAAAAACGTGGATGTTCTTGTGGGCAGAAAATTCGGCCCCAATCTTCCGAGGTTACTTAAGAAATTTGTCTGCATAGTGGTAAGGACAGATACCATCACTGATGCGATTGTGGCTGTCCATAACAGCATCGATTTGATAGTTGAACAGAAAAACCAGGGAGAGAACAGTAAACACATCGTGCTAAGGCCAGAAGAGAAATTAGGTACCAATTACAAAGATCAGGATAACGGATATTCTGAACAATCCAAATTGAAATAGGAAGTGCAAATTTCATCTCGGAGGCGAATACATATACAAAGTCCTTCTTAAACGCGTTGATGCTCAAAAGAGCATAGATATTAAATATGGTAACCACATAATTCTGGCTCATAAGGGAGTATAGATGGACCGGCAAGGAAATGATGTGGAGAAAATGTTTCAGGGAAAGGTAGCTCAAAGGAAAGCGGACCAAGAAATGACGATCCGCGAAAAGATGGCCCAGGAAGAATTGGTTGAGGAGAAAATCGATCGCCAGGGAAACAAATGGAAAAAAGTCTATTTTGGTGGAGGGGCACATTTCAGAAATTGGCTGGCTCAATACCAGGAGCTGGGATTTGAAATAGAGGTAGAAGAGATAGACTCCACAGGCTTTAAGTGCTTTGAGGACAGTGGTGAAAAAATGCATAGGATTTGGATAAAAGAGCAACCTAGTTGACAAGTGGGAACAACCAGACGTGGAACGGGGAATTGCCAAGACCTTACTGGGGGGTAAATTTGATACAGTAGGGAGTAACGCTCCCGTTGAGGCTGGCTGGCTCATCAGCGTTAATATTACTGCAGACAGCAAGAGAGACGGAGGAATGATGAGAAGATTATCTCAATCATCAGTTGAACTACAAGGGGTAGCCAAAGAGACAATTAGAAGAGATGATACAAAGGAGGAAGTATGAAAGTATGTATTATCGGCGCCGGGGACGCAGGGGCACTAGCGGCACTGCAAATTCGCCGTTTAGACAGGGATGCAGAGATCAATGTATTCAGTGAAAGGGGGGATCTCGGATGCCCACCATGTGAAATGCCGTTAGTGCTCAGTGGGACTGTTGGCAGTTGGGACGAGTTATCTCGCGGCCTTCGTGCCAAATCATTCTATGAGAAGAGGAACATAAATATCTACTTGAGCACCAAGGTTACTGATTTTCTCAGGCAGGAAAAGTGCATCGTCGCTAATGGAAAAAGGCATGACTATGATAAAGCAGTCTTAGCTCTAGGCGCTACTCCAATCATCCCTTCATTTCCCGGTTTGAACGGCAGAAACGAGTTTTCCCTAAGCACAGATATGGACGACGGCAGGAATTTAGGGGATGCCATCCTGAGGTATAGTAGCGCGGCTATAATCGGAGGAGGATTCATTGCACTTGAGGTAGCTGCGGCGCTAAAAGCAAGGGGATATGAGAAGGTTTACTTGCTGGTCAGGCAGGATATCATGCGTGCCCATCTCGACGAAGATATGGCCGAGAACTTAAAACAAGTCCTTGTGGAAGGTGGTGTAGAGTTAGTTCTTCCTGCCAGGATTGAGAGAATAAGCAGCAAAAACGGGAAGAAGTGTGTGATTCTTTCTGACCGAGAGCTAGAGATAGATTTTATCTTCTTTGGCACTGGAACAGAGCCCAATGTGAAATTAGCCAAAAAGGCAGGGCTCGAGATAGGAGAGACAGGAGGTATAGTCGTGAACTCACATTTACAAACAAGCGATCCTGATATTTATGCTGCCGGGGATTGCATGGAGAATTGGGATATGATCATAGGTTCCAAGCGGCGTCATCAATTAGCTACCAATGCGATTCGAACTGGCTACATAGCTGGAAGAAACATATTCCTGGGCAATAGAATTTCCTATGTAGGCACAGTCATGCCCTTTGTTACCAAAATATTTGACCACCAAGTGGGTGCTGTAGGTTTCACTGAAAGAGAGGCTCGAGAGAAAGGGATAGAAGTAACATCTACGACGGTTAATACTCCCTATCTGAGGGAGCCAAGAGGTGGCAAGCCAGCCTGGTATAAGCTTATCGCCGAGTCCAAGACACAGACGCTGGTAGGGGCTCAACTGATATCCGAGGAGATAGTATCCGGAACAATTGACAAGCTTGCTATTGCCATAGCAAATAGAATGCCTCTTGTCGAACTGGTTCAGATTGATAGCTGTTATTCACCTCACGTTCAAGAGGACCAAGTAGCAGTCCCTATACAAAGATTGATAGATGTGCTCGGCTAAATACGCCCCCCGGTAATTTCTGATAAAACGGTGGTAGCCTGCAAAAAGCAAAAGTTGAGGACAATTATTCATCGAATAAGCGGAAAAGGATAACAATGGAATATGGCAATCACTCATAGGGAGAAAATAAGGAATATCTATGAGGCTTTACCTAAGCTTAATTGTGGCCTTTGCGGATATGGTAACTGCGGGCAATTTGCCAGAGCGGTGGCGGAGGGGAAAGCATCACCTTTTGCTTGCCAGCAAAATCCCTGGATAGGCTATAGAATAAGTGAGATTATTGGATTGAAGGCTCCGGCCTTCAGCTATGGATATAAATTCTATCAGCCCGCTCTTGCTCAAAGAGCAGGCCCCCCTCCTTCTCCAGCATCGTTAAGAAAAGAGGTGGGAGCATTATCCCAAAAAGTTGATGATATCTTGGCTAAAATCGAAAATTTAGGGAAGAATTAAGAAATTCCAAATAGAAACTCAGCAATCTCTTCAGTCAAAACTAGGGAATACAAAGAAATAATCTCTACCCCCCCTTTGCCAAAATACATTTTGTAAATGTATTATTCTCATTTTCGGACCCGGTGAAGCCTTCATTTCCTATAAGCTCTCTTCCATGGTTCGTTCTTGAAGGCCAGGTAGTCCTTGATTGCCTCTTTAAGTGTACTAGCTGCCAGTAGAGCACAGTGGAGGCTCTCCTCGGGGAGTCCTCCTAAAGCATCTAGTACATCATCTTGGGTAATCTTCCGGGCCTCTAGAATGCTCTTCTCTTTAGCCAGTTCGGTGACCATGCTGCCTGAGGCAATACTAGGTCCACAGCCATCTGTCCAAAAAGAAGCATTTATGACCCTGCCATCTCTTACTTTGAGGTATATTTCCATAGTATCTCCACAAGGACCGGTTACCCTCCCAAATCCATCGGGGGCGGCAATTTCACCCAGATTTCTGGGGTTGAGAAAATAGTCAATCGCCTTTTCTGAATAGACCTCCTTCATATCCTCCATGACGGATTGCTCCAGCTCTTTGAAACGGTCATCAAATTCTTGTGCCATTTTCTCTACTCCATTGAAAAAAAGATTTCATAGGCAAGACCTGCCTGCTTGACTGCTTTTGCAACACTTGCCTTTAGCCTATCTTTCCCTCCGGCAAAATAAAGGTGGCTTCGGCATTTACAATCAGATGCTCCGAAGCCAGGAATGGACTGGATTTCTCCGGCTAATGCCCGAGCTAGAGAACACTCAACCCTTTCCTCGGATTGGCATAGAATTATCTCCTTAATATCAGCTTCTTTCAAAAGATAATCAATATGCCAATGGAGCTTCTTTTCTTCCCGCAGATGACGGACTAATCTTGCTCTGAGCCCATTCATAGCTGAACCGACATAGGCATAAGAAGCTTTGGGGAAAGAAACATAACCTAGCTTGCCTACAAGGATATCCTTCCTGGCAGCAAGCTCAATTAGCAATATATAGCTACCCTTTACCTTTTCCATCTAGAGCGGCAATGACATTGGCTGAGATTTCAGATACGGTGTCTGAACTGTACCTCTCAATTTCCCCCTCATCGCATAGCCTGGCTAACTCCGGATCGATGGGCAACTTTCCCAGAAGAGGAGCACCAGAAGCACTAGCCATCTCCTCCCCTTTGCTTTTGCCAAAAACTTCCATTTTCTTACCTGTCTCAGGTAATACGAGATAGCTCATATTTTCCACAACCCCTAACACGCGTACGTTCATCTTCTGCGCCATCTTCACCGCCTTCATTACTATCATCTCAGTCAACTCTTGGGGAGTAAAAACGTCGATCACCCCTGAGATTGGTATTACCTGGAGCACTGTTAACGGGGCATCACCTGTGCCCGGTGGCAAGTCTATTATGAGATAGTCCAGCTTGCCCCAAAGGACTTCTTCCCAAAACTGTGTGATTGCTTTGGACATGAGAGGACCTCGCCAGATAACCGCCTCATCCTCACTGGGCAATAGTAGGTTCATGGACATAATCTCAATTCCAGACCTCGATGATACGGGTAAAATACCCGTATCACTACCGCTGGGGTGAGCATTTAAGCCGAACATTTTGGGGATACTGGAGCCAGTGATATCAGCATCGAGTATGCCAACGCTCTTTCCCTCCCGCGCAAAAGAAGTAGCTAGTAAACCAGCTACTAGAGATTTGCCTACTCCTCCCTTACCACTCATCACCGCTACTATTTTCTGAACCTGATTAAGTTCTTTGGGCTTAGCTTCAACAAGCTCAACCACAGCTTCTTCCACCTCGGGAAGCTCACTAACTGCTGCCGCTGCTTTGTCCTTCAGCCAACCATGGTATTGCTCAGGGATTGCAGTCGAAGCCAAGGCTATTTTCGCCTTGCCATCTTTGACTTCAATGCTACGAACCAAGTTCATCTGTACCAGGCTGCGCATCGCCCCAGGTACAAGCACTTCATTAAGAGCTTCCATTGATCTCGCCTCAATTTGATTCACTTAATTACCTCCTGCTAATAAGTCTGCCCTGAATTAATTACCCCAACTTCTTCACCACCGCGTTATCTTCCTTAGCGGCATTTGTATTCCCTCAAGCTCTATCTCCTTATCGAAAGACTGCAGATAGCCAGGAGGCATCACTGAAGTTATATCCAGCTGAGAGCCGGCATAGGAAATAGGATAACAAACCCCTCTCTTATAAAGCTCCTCCAAATTCCTTTCCACCTTTTCAACATACTTGGGAGGTAACCCCATCACCAGCTCGTCATCCTGGGCATGGCCAAATCTCCTCTCGCCATAGCAGGGTATCGTTAATGAGGGTTTCCCTGAAATGTAGCACTGAGCAATGGCATCGGAACAAGAGCTCTCCCCAACACAATAGAATTGAAGTCGCTCATAGTCTTCAAACTGAAGAGCATTCACAACCAAAATCATCTGTGCCGGGTTAGCATAGATTAGGACTATGTCAGGCTCAAAAGGGTCATAGACCAGAGGCGCGAGCATTATGGCCTTGTACCTGCCAGCAGGTATCCTTGGAATCGCCTCCTCAAACTTCCTTCCATCTTCCTTAGTTTTGCACCAGACTATGTTTCTAAATGTCCCATTCTTTAACTGCTCTGGTAAATCGTTGAAGCCTACAAGCCCTACGATGCTGGCACATTCGATTGGAAAATCATCGGCGGTAACCCCCACCGTCCAATCAAAAGTGCGGACAATATTAATTAACTGACACAAAGTAAGATTCTTTGGCCGGCGCACCCATTTACTCCTGGCTAATTCTTCGGGATCTTCCAAGAGTTTGATAGCCACGGGGAATGTCTTTAGCCGCAGCAGAGCTTCCAGTCTCCTGACCAGAGTACCCCACTTACCCCTGTTTTCCATGCTGCTCTCCTTTCTTCAACAGAGCATATACTTCCTGCACCTGTCTATTTGTCTCCTCAAGCGACCCATCATTGTCGATAACGAAATCGGCAAATTTGATTTTTTCCTCAAGAGGAAGCTGAGACTCTATCCTGTTCTTAGCATCCTCCCTGCTCATCCCCCTTTCTTCTAATCGTCTTATTTGGGTTTGCTCACTGGCAGCGACGACGATTATTTTGTCGACAAATAGAGGACGAGCGACCTCAGTCAGCAACGGAATATCTTTGATGATTAAAGCATCAGGGTCAAGGCTTTTTATCTCATTCGTGATTCTCTCGTCTTCCTTAAAGACCTGGGGATGAACCATCTGATTTAGCTTTGCCACCTTTTCCTTGTCGGGAAATACTGTATCAGCCAGTTTTTGCCGATCAAGGGTCAGGTCCTCATTCAAAATATCCTTTCCAAAATGCTCTACTATTTCCTCCCAAGCTTTTAAATGAGGACGGACTACCTCCCGAGCTAGCTCATCCCAATCAATTATGTAAGCTCCCAGTTCCTTAAAAAACTTATCCACCGTGCTTTTACCCGTGCCCACACTGCCTGTAAGCCCAACAATAATCATTATCCTCCTTATCTTCGGAAGTAAGCTCCCTGGAATTTGCCTCTCTTTAATTCCTCAACAAGTCCAGCCTCGTCCTTGATATTGTTTTCGAAAATGGTCACGCATTTGCCTATTGCTTCTAAGGAATGGGCGTCACTCCCACCTGTCATATTCATTCCCAACGTTCGAGCTACCTCCTGAGCCAGGAGATTTTCCTTCTCAGCCGTCTTTCCGCTAAACCCCTCCAGGGCATCTACTGACTTAAAAATAGGTCTTTGGGAGGCTTGCTCTGGAGAAAGGCTCAAGTCAGAAACGCCAAAAACACGAAAACTTTTAAAAGGGTGGGCAGCAATCATTACCCCGTCTGCCTGGCTTGCCATTTCTCGAAGCTCATGCACATGCATAATCCTCTCAAAATCCCTATGCAAGCCAAAAACCAGCACATGTCCTTCAACGGTATCTACCTCCAGACCATTTGCTACCAAGAACCCCCACTTCTGGCTAAGGCGGCGAATTTCCTCTACTTCCCAAACCTTATTATGTTCCGTAAAACAGATGCCATCCAACCCTATCCTTTTTGCCTCCTTAATCGCTTCCTCGGGATCCAAATTACTATCACTGGAAAGTGCTTTCGTATGAACATGAAGATCGATAATCAATTTAGCCCTCTAAACACAAGCCTTTTCATTTGCTCATTCTGGCATAGACCATACAGCTATCTTCCAAACCCGGGATGCTTTCAAACTTCTTTTTCAGGTATCCTCCCTTTTCGGGAACAGCCCTTTTCTCTTCTAGCTCCTTCCATTCCCCATAAGCTGCTGCTTGTATAATCCCATCGCAGCATTCGAGTAGTAAATTGGCAAAATGAGTGCACCCTTCCTTCCCTACCACCCGGCGTATCTTCCGAGCAAAGTCCTTTTCAGGAATACGCAATCCCACAGCGTTCTGTAGCTTGGCGATAGCCTTAGGACATTCCGGGGTAGTATATCTCTTCCACCTTCCATGAACACTAGCGATTTCAAAATCTGGCAACTTCACTTCAACGTCAAGCTCCAAAGCATAAACATAATCATCCAGCAATCCGTGGGCAAGGAAAGTATTCTCATCTGGGCACTCAACGCCCACAATCTTGTTTCGTGCAAATGTCAGTGTTGACATTTAACCTCCTAAAATTTACTTTTCTAACTCCACCCCTTGTAGCAACGGACTATCTTTCGCGAAGGCGATACAACTACCTAGCATGGCAGGGTTTTTCCTGAGCATCTCCTTCATACCTTCTACTCGCTCTTTCCAGTCTATTGACTGCGTTTCCCTTATCGTAGGCAGAGTAAACCGAAGGATAACTTCATCAATGCACTCAAGAATCAGGTCTGCCAGCTTGGGACAGCCCTCTGAACCTCCGATTAAATCGCTGATTGTCCTGTTAATCCCACTTCCTACCCGCAAACCCACCGCTTCCTGAAGCAGAGGAATAGCTTCTTGGCACTCTTCATTGAATGCTCTCTTTATTTCTCCCTTGATTGAAGCTATCTCCAGATCGGGAACCTTCACCTCCATCTCCACTGTACCGGCGAAGAAGCTGTCCTCTAAAGTAGCCCGTATCAAAAGAGACCCATCCTCCATGTCCATGGTAGTAGCATACTTATTTCTAAAATATCTTAAGACCATATCTGCTCCTTTACTAATTCCTTATCTAAGAAAACTTCCCAATCGGAAAACTTACTGCCAAGATTCGGTCAGTCCCAAAACGCCTACGACACTGGCATCGCCTTCTACCCTAGACATCTGCTTGCCTTCTTTCTTTCAGCTAACAATCTCCCATAATAAGCAGATTGTGATAAATACAAGGCAGCCAAAGGATTGTGGCCCGTAACTCTGTCTTTCACCGCCAGCACTGTCATAGGAACGCGACAATATTTGATAAACAAAGTATCATGTCCGATGCAAAGTCCTAACATGACAGCCAGATCAACTGCCTCGGTATTGAGAACCTCTGCTTGGACTATGGGACTGCACATGGATTCCCAACTTTCAGGCCCCCTGATATGCTCATCAGGTCTTATACCGATTCTTTCCTTAGCCGTGGCACCCAATTTACAGCAAACAGAGGCGACTACAAATCCTTTGTTTTCTAAAATATCGGTGAGCATTCGTGCTTCGTTTCTTAAGCCAACGCAGAAAGCGATGCCTAGTTTTTTGTAGCCACACTTACCGGCGAACTGAATCAGCTCTTCAATGCGGGGAATCTTCGTTCTTATCCCTTCCTCCGTCCGTTCATAGCATTCGAATTCCTGTACTGAGGCCAAACGAGCAAATTCCCTGACCTCTGGTTTGTCATATTCAGAGACAGCTTTATCAATAAGCTCAGGAAACAATTTCATGGGGCAGAAAGAGGGAGCCTCATCAAAGGGGGGCACTTCATCAACCCCCATAGCAGGGCTACACACCACTTTAGCACATTTGGCACACATGGGATAGAGTTCCTCAGCCATTCTTTAAATCTCCTTGACGGCTAATGGTCACATATATTATCGCCTCTTGCCAGCTCGCCTTTAATATAATCCAAAACGGCCTTCTCAGGGTCATCGCCAAGCACGCCAACAACGACTCCAATGCGATGCTCACTGAAAAGAGCCTGAGCCCTGGAACCCATGCCGCCAGCTATCACAACGGAAACCCCCTCTTCAGCCAGCCATACGGGAAGAAGCCCGGGTTGATGTCCTGGCGATGGTATGATTTCCTTGTTCACAACTGCCACGGCCGCCTCATCAACATCAAACAAGGCAAAATGGCTGCAATGGCCAAAGTGGGCAGCTACTTTGCCATCTGCCACGGGTACTGCATATCTCATTTGCTATCCCTCCTGCAAGTATCATCGAGGGAGCAAGGAGGCGTCTCACAGCGTTCTGTCCTGCCACAACAGGTCGTGCCTGGCGCAAGAGTATCAATCCTTAGAGCATACGAGGCAGAGAGAAGCCTCTCTAACTTGCGGCTACCGCATACTGGGCATTGAACATTTTGGCTATTAAGGCTGCGGAGAAATATCTCTGAAGTCCCTCCACATTCCTGGCATTTGTATTCATAAATAGGCATTCCTTCCCTCCTACTTGTCTAGTCTCGCTGGAATAATTTGCCACAGCTCTTTTATCTGCCGTGTTACTTCATTATCGGAGTATTCTACTACAGGCAAACCCTGAACGATTGCCTCCGTCATTACATTATCAAAAGGAATCCTTGCAGCTACCTCTATTCCCTCGTTACCACAATAACTTTCAATTTGATAGGTATTCTCTTTATTGAGGTCATATTTATTCACGCAAACCAAAACAGGAACGCCGAAGTGACGGCACACACCAATGACACGCCCAAGGTCATGTATCCCCGACAGCGTGGGCTCGGTCACCAGCAATGCCAAACTTGCTCCCGACAGTGAGGAGATAACCGGGCAGCCTATGCCCGGAGGACCATCGGTGATGATATAGTCAAGGTTTTGCTTCTCAGCAATGAGCTTGGCATTTTGCCTTACCAGTGCCACCAACTTCCCTGAGTTTTCTTGCGCAATGCCCAACCTAGCATGGCACAGATAACCGTATTCGGTTTCTGAAATGAACCAATGCCCAGCCATGCTGTCTTCCATAGCAATGGCATCAACAGGACAGACCTGATAGCAGAAGCCACAACCCTCACAGGAGACGGGGTCGACCTCAAAATCCCTGATGGCCTCGAAGCGGCATAGTTCCTGACATAAGCCACATTCTGTGCATTTCCCTCTATCGATAACGGCGACTTGCCCACTCCAGAATTCCTTTTCCTCCTTGACTACGGGTTTGAGAAGGAGGCGAAGGTCAGCGGC
Source organism: uncultured Dehalococcoidales bacterium (assembly GCA_964638975.1). Lineage (GTDB taxonomy): Bacteria > Chloroflexota > Dehalococcoidia > GIF9 > AB-539-J10 > RBG-13-51-36. The sequence goes on along the minus strand of CAZXAJ010000016.1, from coordinate 3,975 downwards.
ATCTACATCACAGTCGGCTAATACCTTACTTTGGGCTAAGGCCGCAAAGGATGCCACTATAGATGTCTTCCCTGTTCCTCCCTTGCCGCTTAGAACCACGATTTCTTTCATTTATTCCTGAACTTCCGACTTGCGCCGCGCATAGACTTGGTATATCTTTTCACCGCTCTCCTCTAGACATAGGGTGCATTGCTCAAGATCTTCAGGCTTAACTTCCTCCAGGCGAAGTTCAAAGCCGAGCTCTCCATACATATCTACTAACCGCTTGAGATGTTTCTCCCCATCTATGGCAACTTCCTGCCAGTCCATCATTTTGCCACCCACCTGGCAGCAACTATGCTTTTGATGTCCTGAAAAAGTCTGAGAAACTCCTCACGCCACCGAGGCATCCCTTCTATCAAAGAAATTCCCTTGGAATATAACATGGCGATTTTTCTATCTAAAGGTATTTTCAGTAAAATTGGTATCTCCTGTTGATGGCAATATCGCTCTACTTCCTCGTCTCCTACCCCAACACGATTAATTACCACTCCGCATGCAATGCCCAGTTTTCTCACTACTTCAACTGCCAGTGAAAGGTCATTGAGCCCAAAAGGGGTAGGCTCGGTCACCAGGAGACAAAAATCGCTCCCTTTTACCGCTTCTATTACGGGACAAGAAGTTCCCGGAGGAACATCAACAATAACTTCATTTGCAGGGTCGATATACTTCTTCACCTCCCGGATTACAGGGGGGGCCATTGCTTCGCCAATGGCCAGCCTTCCTTGAACTACTTCTAAATCCTTTGAACTCCCTCTTTCGACTACCCCTACCTCTCTTCCTTCTTCAGTAATAGCAGACTCAGGGCATAAATAGGAACAGGCTCCACAACCATGACAAAGTTCGGGGAAAACAAGCACTTTTTCCTTAATTACTGCGATAGCGTTATAGGCGCAGACTTCAGCGCATTTGCCACAATAGTTGCATTTTGCTTCGTCCACATTGGGGATGGGAATATTCACAGGTCGGCTTTGGTCCAGAGCTAGACGCAGAAGAATATTAGCATTTGGCTCCTCCACATCACAGTCCAACAGTTGAACCTTATAGTCATCGCTTAGCGAAAGAGCTAAGCTAGTAGCCACCAGTGTCTTTCCCGTGCCACCTTTGCCACTGGCAACAGATATTATCATTCTATTCCCTAACCATCTTGGCACCGCACTTGGGGCAGCTTAGATCATAGCAAGGAGCACCTGCTTGGTGAGGAATCCTTGCCCCACAACTGGGACACAGACAATTCCCACTGGGGCCTGCCCCAGGACGGTTTCCACCCAGCCTCCCCATTCCTCTCCCTAAGCCACGTCCTCTTCCTGTTCCTGGCCCTTGGCCAAAAGGGCCTGTGCCATCTCCTCTAGGCATAATTCACCTCTCTAAAAGCTGCTTTTTTGTTTCACCCCATCTGCGGGAGACCGCAGATTCCAGAACTACAAGTCGGGCAACTCACCTCTGAGGGGCCAGTTCCACTTGAACCAGGGCTAAAAAATGAAGAAAAGAGTCTTTTCGGGGTTCCAGCATGACATTTGGGACAACTCAACTTGGAACCATCTTCGCCAATAGCTTGGCGAACTTCGAACCTTTGTCCACAGTGAATGCACTGATACTCATAAATTGGCATAGCTTACCTCCCTTTCTCTAACTCTTCGATACGACGTTGAATCTCATTTAGCTGCTGTGCTATCGTCTGAGCCTGAGATTTAAGCATCTCTATCTCTTGCTCTGGGCCCATAGCTTGAGGCGCTGCTGGGGGCATCATTTCTGGCCCCATTTGCATGCCTCTACCCATACCCATGCCTCTGCCCATGCCTCTACCCATACCCATTCCAGACCCCATTCCCATTCCATAATGGGCGCTTACACTGGGTTGAGCGCTTGATTGAAACTTGCCTGTCTTATAGGCTTCAACAGCGTCTCTTATTCTGCCGGCAACGCCAGTGATCACCTGAATACCTGCGGCAGATAGTGTCTGGTAGGCATTGGGCCCACAATTACCCGTTAGCACGACCTCTGCCCCTTTACTGGCAATCATCTGGGCTGTGCTGATGCCTGCCCCACCGGCGGCCATAGCATTAGAATTATCCAAGGCCTCAAACTCCATGCTCTGGGGGTCAACGATAACGAAGTATTGGCACCTTCCAAAGCGAGGCTCTACCTCAGCATCCAAGTCAAGCCCTGTTGCTGATACTGCAATTTTCATGATGCACCTCTCTTCAACTTAGTCCGTCTCCAGTTCTCTTATTCTAGCATCAATTTGCTCCAATTGTCCCTTTATTGCTTCAGCCTGACTTCTCAAAAAATCCAGCTCCTGCTCCCGGGTCATTTGCGGAGCATAGGGATCTACTCCTGGCACTGCTCCTACAGGTCCCCCAGCATAACCATATGGTGCAGGCCCTGCATAAGGCATGCCCCTTCCAAAGCCATATCCTCGCCCAAAACCATATCCCCTGCCGAAACCATACATGCGCCCTATACCCCAAGGGCTGCAAAAACCTCTCCCTCCTCCTGTCATTGAGCCCATTCCACGTGGTCCCGTTCCATCAAATCCTGGCATAATTCACCTCCTTTTCAATTTAAATATTATGTACACAAATCTCACTTCTCTACTCGGAAAGCTCCTCCAGCCTCTTCATAATTACATCTAACTCACTCCCCAACGCTCCAGCCTGGTTTCTCAAGAAATCCAGTTCCTGCTCCCGGGGCATCTGCGGAGCATAGGAATCTGCTCCTGGCACTGCTCCCATAGGCGCCCCAGCATAACCGCCATATGGCATAGCTCCTGGATAAGCTGTTCCCCCATAAGGCATTGCCCCAGGGCCACCATAAGGGTAACCCGGCGGGGCGGGCATCCCCGCAGCCCCACTGAGGAAATAACCGCATCTAGGCAATCCTCCTCTTCCCAGGCCAACGTAAGGCCAGGGGGGAGAGCTTCCTCTAAAGCCAAAACCCCATCCTCCCCTCCCAAATCCTCTACCATATCCGTTAGGCATTGTTCACCTCCTTTCTATTTGCGAAGTTCTTCAAGCCTCTTCCTCACTCCATCCAATTCGCTAGTTAGACATCTTTCCTGCTCTTCAAGCATTCTTATCTCCTCTTCCTTAGGCATCGCTCCCCAAGGATAGCCATAGCCATATCCGGCATAAGGATATGCATAAGACATTCCATACCCGGGCCATCCCCACGGATGCCAAAACCCCTGCCAATGCCACATTTTACCACCTCCTTAGGGAAAATCTAAAGCTTACTACCAAGGGTAGCCATAAGGTCCCCATCTTCGCCAGCCACGACCAAAGCCACGACCAAAGCCACGACCAAAGCCACGACCAAAGCCACGACCAAAGCCATAGCCCCACCCAGGCCATACCGGCGCTGAAGGACCATAACCATAAGGGTGTGAATAACCAGGCATTGGGTTGGCAAAGCCTGGCGCGCCAAAACCAGCGCAAAAGCCAGCGCCCCTTCCGGTCATCGGCCCCAGTCCCCTCGGTCCAGTTCCATCTCCAAACGGCATCTCCATCACCTCCTTTCTTTTTATTTTTTACCTTCGCCTGCCACCGCGAAATCCTCTCCCATATCCTCTACCTAAGCCAAACGGAGGCAAAGGCATGGGCTGGATATTCCCGCTGAAGCACACCGGGCAAGACAAAGGAAGTCTCTGTGCCATAGCCTCAAAAGGCACATTCCACTCATGTCCATCATCGCCACATCTAAAGCGACGCTGAGGAAGCTCAAAATTGCCTCCTTCGATTTGAATTGCCTTGCCATTAATCAGGGCATCAGCCAGCTTTTTCCGAGCCGACTCTAATATGCGGTGGAAAGTTGGCCTGGAAACTCGCATCTGCTGAGCGCATTGCTCCTGCTCCAATCCCTCTAAATCTTTAAGACGGATAGACTCAACTTCCTCAAGCGAGAGGCAAACGCCTTGCAAAGCATTTCCCGGTACCC
>CAZXAJ010000015.1:40023-55587 GCA_964638975.1 uncultured Dehalococcoidales bacterium | reverse complement strand
ACCTTGTCCAAAATCTTGTCAGCCACCTCTCGCTTCGGCATAAGAGGCAAGCTATCAACTTTACCTTCGCGGTCAATTATGGTTACTCGATTTGTGTCGGTGCCAAACCCACTATCGCTGGCTGTAATGTCATTGGCCACGATGAAGTCGAGCTCTTTTTGCTGGAGCTTCTGCTCAGCATTTTTTACCAAGTTGCTACTCTCAGCGGCGAAGCCTACTTTAATGAAATTTCCTTTGACACTGCTTAGAATGTCCGGGGTGCATTCCAGTTCTAAGATCAACCTTGCCTCTCCCTTCTTAATCTTGTCCTTAGCAGCAATTGTCGGGCAATAGTCGGCTACGGCAGCTGCCATAACCAGAGCGTCAGCTTGGGAGGCTATATTCTCTACTGCTCGATGCATTTCCCGAGCCGTGCCAACCTTGATAACGGCAACGCCTACAAGCTCAGTTAGCGAGACAGGTGCTGTGATGAGTGTTACCTTGGCCCCTCGGTCACGCGCTGCTTCGGCTAGAGCATAGCCCATCTTCCCTGACGAGCGGTTGCTGATGTAACGGACCGGGTCGATGGGTTCTTGAGTACCGCCGGCAGTAACCACAATATGTTTGCCAGCCAGGTCGCCGCCTCTGTCCAGTACCCGGCGAATGCTGCCAATAATATCATTGATATCAGCGAGGCGCCCCAGGCCTTCTTTACCCGAGGCTAGCCAGCCTGTAGCTGGACCAATAATCACGAGGTCACGAGCTTTAAGTTTGGACAGATTATCCTGGGTAACTGGATTACTATACATATTGGTTTCCATAGCCGGTGCTATGACCACCGGTGCCCTGGTAGCAAGCACAGTGCAGCATAGCATGTCGTCAGCAATGCCAGCAGCCAGCTTGGCAATAATATTAGCTGTAGCCGGGGCAATAACCACTATATCAGCAGATTGTGCCAGGGAGACATGCTCAATGCTAAATTCCGAGGCTAAATCAAACATCTCAGTGACTACCGGCCTACCTGTAACGGCTCGGAACGTGATAGGTGATATGAACTGGATTGCTTCCTCAGTCATAATCACATTCACCTTCGCCCCTGCCTGAGTTAACTGGCTGGCAATCTCTGCTGCTTTGTAGGCAGCAATGCCTCCTGTTACTCCTAAAACTATGGTTTTGTTGCTAAGCATTACTGCTCCTTATTCATCTCATAAATGAGGCGCAATCCAACCAAGGTCAAATCGGGATTTATTACCTCTATAGTGGCTACCTCTTGGGCAAGAGGGTAAGCCTGGCCGCCGGTAGCTACCACCCTTGCCCTACCCCCCAGTTGCTCCTCAATTCTCCGGATCATGCCTTCGACAAGGTCGATATAACCAAATATTATACCTGATTGCATAGCTGAGATAGTATTTCTGCCAATGACTTGCTTGGGGCGGATTAGTTCTATTCGAGGCAGCATGGCAGTGCGGGTGAATAATGCTTCACTAGATATACCGATGCCTGGGGCGATGACACCACCGAGATAATCGCCTTCCCTTGAAACAACGTCGAAGGTGGTGGCAGTACCAAGGTCAATAATTATTACTGGCTTTCCATAGAGATGTTGGGCAGCCACAGCGTTGACCACACGGTCAGGGCCAACCTCTCGAGGATTATCCACAGCAAGACGCATACCGGTTTTCACACCAGCTTCGACCACTAAAGGTTTGGCATTTAGATACTTCTGGCACAGTTCCACAAATGTATGCAGCAGCGGTGGTACGACACCGCATAATGTTACTCCGGTAACCTTTGAAGGTAAAAAATTCTGACGCTCCATAAGGTTCAGCAATACCCCCCCGTATTCGTCTGGAGTGCGGTGAATTCCAGTAGCTAAATTCCAGGTATCTTTTAGCTTATCACCATCAAATATACCCAGCTTAACGTTGGTGTTTCCGATATCAATTGTTAATAACATGGACAGTTAACCAAAATAAGCTTTAAGTTCTTGACACACTGACTCAGGAGACCTGACAATCATTTTTGTGTCACCAAGAAGAGTGAGGTTGGCAATGTCGGAGATACCCAGCGGGGGCGTTATCGCTCTTGGTATAATCCTGGCTTGGGTCCAGAAATTACCCTCTTCAAGGATACCTGAGTAGAGGCATAAATTGAAGCTGTAGAAATTCTCGTCATCCATATACTTAAACACCCTTGTCAATCCCTGGGAGAAGGCATCTATGTCGTCTGACGTAAGTGAGGTAATGGCATCCCGCCCCTGAAATATTGCCATGACATCCAAGTGTAAGGATCTGGGGACAAAACTAGTTAGCCAAACAGTATTGCCGATAGTAGCGATGTATCTTTCTTGAAGTCTTCTCTCTTCGGCGATGAAATCGCTCCAATAGTTTGCGCCATTTTCATTCCGGTATTCTTGTGACGCCTCTATTAGCCTTTGATGGTAAGCCAGTGGAGAATAGCTGGCAAGGACTTGAAGGTGCGAGTGAATCTGGCTGCTGTTAGCAGGGGGCATATAATTCCACATAACCCAACAGTACTTAACTTCAGGGTCATATTCATGTAATTTCTTGAAATAGCTCTGACTTGCCAGGAAGGCATCGTATAGCATCTTCGGAGTAAACTCACTCAGACCGACAAAATGCTCAGCGCCAAGCGTGGTTATGGTGCTATAAGGCATATAAGGCATAGGATTAGGGAAAACGGTAGCTTCGCCAACCTTGATTCTACCCTCCGGGCAGATAGCTGGTATAAATTTTGGAGTCACTTTGTCAATCAATTCTGGACAAAAGGGGCAGTTCATTTCCAGAGATTTGGCGATTAACTGAGAAAGGTCCGGTTTTTCTGGCTGCCTGGCTCGCCATTCAACCAGGACTCCCAGTTCCATGGTCAACGGGTTGTACCTGAATTCGATAGGGAGGCTTTTCTCGGTAAAATTATTAACGGGGTCGAGGAAGCTAGATATTCTAGTCTCCTTTCTGAATTCTATAGCCATAGTTATTTTACCTTCATACTCTCAAAATGTGAGCTGAGTATATCACTACTATCTAATCCATGCTACTGCTGGAGCCTTATGTCAATATGCGAGCGTTAGCTGGAGGCATAATTTTCGCCACCCTCTCTTTGTAAGTCACGCAACTTCTTGACCATCGCCTGCCAATGTGTACCTTGCCAGTAGATACGATGACAGGCAGGACATTCTGTATATTGAGTCTGAGTCTCAAAAACGTGAGGAGGAACAAGGCTTTGAACCTCTTCTTTACCTCGAGGTACTAATGTCTGATTACATTCAAGGCAAAGCGAAAAAGGGTTGAAATGATAATCTAAATTTAAAGTTTGCACCACTTCCTGTGCCTGGGTTTTGGGGTCATCATACCTGATGAGCATGGCTTTGAGCTCGCCATTTGTGACTAGGCGTCTTTTCATAAATTGAGCATCCTTGGTCAAAACCACCCTGCCATCGCTAAGAGCAGTCTTAATCATTGTGGTATCGTCCTTTTGCTTAAACAGCAGAGTATCATAGCCAATCATCCTCAACCATCGGGCTAGCTTACCAACATTATTATCTGCAATGAATCTAATTTCCATAGCTGATTTGGGCTGATATAAGAGTAATTGATTAGCATGCAGCTAGCCAGCTTAAATCCACCGCCGACGGCGCAGGAAAATAAGCATTACAAGGCCTACAAGGGCTACGATGCCAAACAAAATGCCGAAAGGCAGGAGATTGCCAGGTTCTACCCCTCCAGGCAAAGGAATGTTCATACCAAAAAAGCTGGTTACCAAAGTAGCTGGAGTTATGATTGCCATAATGATAGTCAGCACCCGCATTATCTCCTGGATTCGATTTGAGGTTAACCAGTTGCTAGTCTCAGCAAGCCCATCTACAACCTCCTTGCAATCTTCAAGACCATCCCAGATTTTGCGAGTGTGGTCGGCAATGTCACCAAAATAAACCTCTTGCTCTTCCTTTAAGAAGGGATATTCTTCATTCTCCAACGTCTCAATTACAGCGGTCTGGGGATGAATGACGCGGCGAAAGGATATAAGGTCCCGCCGAATCAGGGAAATCTGGTGGACAGTCTGCGGAACGGTCTTTTCAAAAATAATGTCCTCTATATCATCAACGTTTTGGGTAATCTTATTGAGTATGGGGAAGCAGTAGGTGACCAGTCTATCAAGGATGTGATAGAGAAGAAATGCTGAGCTTCGCCCCAAGTAAGTCTCACGACTTTCCTCGTGGATTTCGCATTCATGAAAAAATTTGGCCAGCGGCTTGAGGTTAGCAGAACAATGAACGGTCACAACATAATTTTCACCAATGAAGATATCCACTTCGCTGGGCCTTGTTATACGATTCTGCTTGTCAAATACCGGAAAATGGAGGACTATAAATAAGTAATCTTCGTACTCATCAATTTTGGGGCGTTGTATGTGGCTGAGGACATCATCCAGGTCCAAGGGATGGAAATGAAAACGCTGATCCAGAAATTCCACTTCTTTAGAAGTAGGATTTTCGATATAGAACCAAGTCAGCTTACCCTGTGTAATTGCTTGGATATGCTCTTCTTTCTGCCCGACAGGTGACATATTACTCCCACAATAACAATTTCACTTATTTTAGCATTAATTCCATGATTAAAGTAGCTGTCACCACTTAATATCTTAAAATGGCCATATCAAACGTGCGTGATTTGGATTATTGACAGAAAGGAGATTTTCCTATATCTTTTAGCTGCAAAATTTGTCGTTAAGGAGGTTATGGAATGCCGGTCAATATGATTGTCTGCTGCAAGCAGGTGCCTGATCCTGAAGCGCCACCGACGGTTTTTAAGGTAGTAAACAACAAAATGACCTTGCCACCAGACGTGAAACCTGTAATCGGTCAATACGAGGAATTCGCCTTGGAAGCTGCACTTAAAATCAAGGACACGGTGGGGGGCAAAATTACTGCGCTTAGCTTAGGGAATAATTTTGTTAGGGACGTTATTAAGAAAGCGTTAGCTGTAGGGGGTGATGAACTTATCCTTCTGGAAGATGAAGCTTTTGAGGAGGGTGATAGCTGGTCAACTGCCAACGCCTTGGCGATGGCAATAAAGAAAGTAGGAGAATATGACCTTATTTTCTGCGGAAGGCAATCATCCGACTGGGATGCCGGGCAAGTTGGTCTGGGCATTGCTGAGATTTTAGGAATCCCTGCTGTGACTTTGGCTCGGAAGGTAGAGGTCACCGATGGAAAAGCGAAGGTCGAGCAAGTTATTCCTGATGGCTACCGGGCTGTTGAAGTGGCGCTTCCTGCTCTAATTACGGTAACCAGTGAGTTAGGAGCGCTCCGCTATGCCGCCTTGAAAGGAATCATGGCAGCAGCTAAAAAACAACCCGTCATTTGGAAACCAGCCGATATTGGGCTTGAGCCTTCACAAGTTGGCGCTGCTGGAAGGCGAACTAAGTTAGATAAGCTCTTCCAGCCAGTCAAGGAAGCCAAGTGTGAAGTAATCGAAGGAGAGACCCCCGCAGAGGCTGGTGCTAATCTGGCCGTAAGGCTCAGGGAAGCCAAATTGCTTTAAAGTTAAGGAGGAAATAATGGCTGAATACAAAGGTATATTAGTTTGTGGTGAACTAGCAGATGGGAAGTTAGCCTCCATTACCACTGAGTTGCTAGGGTGTGGTAGGAAGCTTGCTGATGACCTAAAGGAAGACTTATCTTGCCTGCTGGCCAGCGATGCAGTCGGCGAAGCTTCTAAAGAAGCAATTGCCTTCGGAGCAGATAAGGTTTATGCAGTAGAACACCCCGCTCTTAAAGAATATCAAGCAGATGCCTATATGCAAGTCGCGGAACAAGTGGTCAAAGACATTTCACCCCGGGCGATACTTACAGGGCAAACATCCATGGGTAGAGACTCAGCTCCGCGCCTTGCCTTCAGACTAGGCACCAGCCTGGCAACAGATTGCCTCGACTTAAGCATAGACCCAGGGACAAAGTTGCTCGTCCAAACGCGGCCTGTCTATGGCGGCAATGCCCAAGCTGTATTTACGAGCGAGCTTATGCCTCAGGTGGTTACCGTTAGATCCAAGGCGATGTCACCGTTGGAGCGCGATGACTCAAGGAAAGGAGAGGTCATACCTACTAAGATTGACGTAGATACGTCGAAAGTAAGGACAAAGATATTAGAGACTGTTAAAGAAGAGGCAGTCGGCCTTAAGCTTGAGGACGCCCCTGTGATTGTCTGTGGAGGCAGAGGGTTGGGTGCTCCCGAGCCCTTCCAGACTACACTGAAGGAGCTAGCTGACCTGCTGCATGGTGCAGTAGGCGCCTCGCGCCCTCCTGCTGATAATGGTTGGGTGCCAGAGGCTTTGCATATCGGCCTTACTGGAAAGATTGTTGCCCCTGATATCTACTTTGCTATAGCTGTTTCAGGTGCTAGCCAACACGTAGCTGGATGTTCAGGTTCCAAGCACATCATAGCCATCAATAAAGACCCTGAGGCGAACATATTCAGGGAGGCAGAGTTTGGAGTGGTTGGTAAATTTGAGGAAGTGGTGCCCGCCTTGACTGGCAAGCTAAAGGAGCTATTAGCCGGCTGAAATAATATATAAGGCATTCAAGAACTTGGAAGGCCCGCTCTGTGGTACAAAGCGGGCCTTTCATTCAAGGTTCAAAATTAAGCTTCCAGGTGATCTCAGACACCCTTGCTTGTCTTTTTCTCCTCGATGACTTTCTGAGTTAGATAAGCTGGCACCTCTTCATAATGGTCAAATTCCATCGCGAAGTCACCACGCCCTTGTGTCATTGATCTTAAATCTATGGCGTATCGAACCAACTCTGCGTAAGGTGCCTGGGCCTGGATGACATTAATACCATCCCCAGGATTCATCCCGAGCACACGTCCCCTCTTGGTATTAAGATCGCTAGCAATATCCCCGGTACATGTCTCAGGCACGGTTATAGTAAGATTCATTATAGGCTCAAGCAATACCGGCTGTCCTTGAGATAATCCCTTTTTCAAGGCCTGTGCTGCAGCAATCTTGAAAGCAATGTCTGAGGAATCTACCGAATGGAAGCTGCCATCATAAAGGGTCACTTTCATGTCCACTACGGGATAACCAGCTAAAACCCCCTCCTGTTTTGCCTCATTGACTCCCTTCGCAACGGATGGAATATAGTTCTGGGGTATCGCTCCACCAAAGATTTTCTCAGCAAATTCAAATCCCGCACCCCGAGGCAAAGGTTCCACCTCCAGAAGGACATGTCCATACTGACCGTGCCCTCCTGTCTGCTTTTTATGTTTATATTCCGCCTTGGTTGACACAGTGACGGATTCCTTATAAGGAATCTTTGGCAGGTCCAATTTCACCTCTACTCCAAACTTGCGACGCATTTTCTCCCTGACCGTCTCCAGGTGGCTCTCACCAACTCCGGAAATAATAAACTCGCTAGTATCAGGTTCGCGGCGTGTTTGGAGAGAAGGGTCCTCCTCGCAAATCCTGGGCAGCACGGTGCTCATCTTGTCTAAGTCGCTTTTCGTCTGAGGCTGGATTGACATACTGAAATTCGCTTGGGGGAACTCAATACCTTCGAATATCACAGGATGGTCACGAGTGCAGAGGGTATCCCCAGTGGTGGTCAAAGTCAACCTCGCCACTGCCCCGATATCTCCGGCAGCGACCTGTGGCACTGGCTGTTGATTTTTGCCCAGCATGGTAAAGAGTTGGCCAATCCGTTCCATAGTATTCTTGTTGGCATTCCAAACTTGAGAATTACTGGAAATAACGCCCGAATAAACCCGGAAATAGCTGAGCTTGCCAACATAGGGGTCTGCGCTGGTTTTAAAAACGAGGCTGGCAAAAGGCGACTCCGGACTAGGTCTGATATCCTCCTGTTCACCAGTGGACACGTTCTTAGCTACAAAGGCATCCCTCTCTTCAGGCGAAGGCAAGTAACGGCAAACGCCATCGCGAAGCTGCTGGATGCCAATGCCCTGCAAGGCAGAGCCAACAAAAACAGGCACCAACTTACCGGCAATGGTAGACTTCTTTATCACAGCAGAAATTTCCTCGTTGTTTATGGCCTCGCCCTCCAAATACTTGTTAATAAGCTCATCATCAATTTCCACAGCAGCCTCTACTAATTTCTCACGGCTGGCCTCTGCTTGTTCCTGAAGTGTCGAAGGTATCTCTGCTTCGTTCAAGGCAGTGCCAATGTAAGCTTTCATAGTTACCAAATCTACAATGCCCTGAAAATCACTTTGTGAACCTATGGGTAATTGAACTGGCAAACATCTTGGTGATAACTTAGCCTGAATTCCCTCCAAGGCAGAGAAGAAATCAGCATTATCTCGGTCCATCTTATTAACAAATATCAACCTAGGCAAATTCGCTTTTTCAGCGTCACCCCAAATCTGCTCTGTGCCTACCTCCACACCCGAAGCAGCGCATACTACAACTATTGCCCCCTCGGTTACCCTCAGACCCGATCTTACCTCACCAATAAAATCAGCATATCCAGGAGTATCGATGAGATTTAGCTTCGTCCCCTGCCACTCAAATGGAAGCAAGGACAGGTTGATGCCCATATGACGTTCTACCTCGAGCGGGTCATAATCCGAGGTAGCAGTACCATCTTCAACGCTTCCTAAACGCTGAATAGCATCCGAGGTAAAGAGCATAGACTCAGTAAGCGAGGTTTTCCCCGCTCCTTGATGAGATAGTAAGACAACATTTCGGATTTGCACGACTCTCCATTATAGTCTTGTCCTCTGAGATAAGCAAGCATTGTTACATCGCGAAGCGCAATGCTATAATGCAAAGATAGACTGACGATGAACTTAAGTTACGAACAAGTGCGGCACATAGCCTGGCTAGCTCGCTTAGGCTTAAGCGAGGAGGAGGTGGAAAAGTTTAGCCTCCAACTATCCAATATTCTGGAGAACTTCGAAATACTTAACCAGGTAGATACAGCCAACGTGCCACCAGCGACTCACACCGTCCCGCTACAGAATGTCCTCAGGAAAGACGAAGTAGCTGAATCATATTCACAAGCAGAGATTTTATCGAACGCACCAAAACAAGCGGAAAATTGTTTTGAGGTTCAGGCAATACTAGAGTAATCACATCTGACAAATGATTAACATCGTTACCGCCATCATAAGTGGCTATATCCTAGGTTCTATTCCTTCAGCATATCTCGTTGCTCGCCTCAGAAAGGGGATAGACATCCGCGAGGTGGGGAGCAAAAACATGGGCGCTATGAATGTCTACTATCAAGTTGGGCTATTGGAGGCAGTCTTAGTGCTCCTGGCTGACGTGGGCAAGGGCATAGCGGCGATTCTTCTCGCTCGTTGGCTGGATCTTTCTTTGACCTTCCAACTTCTTACTGGGCTAGCAGCCGTAGTGGGCCATGCCTTTCCCGTTTTTCTTAAATTCCGTGGTGGTAAAGGAGGAGCTACCAGCCTGGGAATCCTCCTCTTCGTGATGCCCAAAGCAGTTCCGTTTTTCGTCATTGCTGCTGTAATAGCTTTGTTTGTTACTCGCAATCCCACCTTTTGTTATGCCATAGGCTTCATTACTATCCCATTTGTTGCTTGGCTAATCTATCACCATGAGCATTTGATATTCTTTTCCATAGGGCTACCACTATTTGTGGGCATACAATATGCCCCTAGGGTCAAAGAAATGCGTACGAAAACTGCTGGTAACTGGCGCAGGATTATCAAGCGCAGCAGCCTCAAGGAAAGGTTCTAGGCATGCAGGCGAAAGAACTACACCAGCTAACTATCCATGAAGCACACAAGCTTCTTAAACAAAGGAAAATTTCCTCAGTGGAACTCACAAAATCTGTACTGAAGCGTATCGCTGAGATAGAAGGCAAAGTTCACGCCTGCGTCACTGTTACTGAAGACCTCGCCAGGGAAGCGGCAGAGAAAGCCGATAATTACATCAAAACTGCCAGTGAGATCCCCCCCCTAGCTGGAATCCCCACCTTAATCAAGGACGTCATATGTACTAAGGGGATAAGAACGACCTGTAGCTCAAAGATGCTGGAAAACTTCGTCCCCCCCTATAATGCTAAGGTGTCGGAGAAATTGCTGGCACAAAAGGCGGTAATAGTGGGGAAAACGAATATGGATGAGTTCGCTATGGGCTCTTCTACGGAGCACTCCGCCTTCTTCCCCACCCACAATCCCTGGGATTTAAGTCGAGTCCCAGGAGGAAGCAGCGGTGGCTCAGCAGTTGCAGTGGCTGCTGATGAAGCTATCTACACTCTGGGCTCTGATACTGGGGGCAGCATCCGCCAACCGGCAGGATTTTGCAATGTGGTGGGACTCAAACCAACCTACGGTCGGGTTAGCCGCTTTGGCCTGGTTGCTTTCGCCAGCTCCCTCGACCAAATTGGGCCAATAACCAAGGATGTCACTGACTGTGCCCTGGTGATGAATGCCATTGCCGGGTATGACCCCGGGGATTCGACCTCAGTACCGCTTCCGGTTCCAGACTATACCCAGCAGCTGGTTCCTGACATCAAAGGACTAAAGATTGGCATTCCCGGAGAATATTTTGTCGAAGGCATGCAGGGTGAGGTTAGAGCAGCTCTGGAAGCCGCTATAAGTAAACTGCTGGAGCTAGGCGCAGAAATAGATTGGAGAGCCTCTTTACCTCACACTAAATATGCTCTGGCCGCTTACTATATACTTGCTCCATCCGAGGCCTCGGCGAACTTGGCTCGCTACGACGGCGTGAAATACGGATTTTCGGAGCGCACTGCCAGTAACGTAATCGAGGCAACAGAGAAAACGCGGCAATTCGGCTTCGGCCCTGAGGTTAAAAGGCGCATAATGCTCGGCACTTATGCTTTATCCGCTGGCTATTACGACGCTTACTATGTCAAAGCACAAAAGGTGCGCACCTTAATAAAACAAGAATTTGAGCAAGCCTTTGAAAAATATGACGCCTTAGTCACTCCAACTTCGCCGACAGTGCCCTTTAAGCTGGGCGAGAAATTAGAAGACCCGATGCAGATGTACCTCAGCGATGTCTGCACTTTGCCTATAAACATAGCTGGAATCCCAGCTATCTCCATACCCGCCGGTTTTGCCGATAATCTACCTATAGGCATGCAAGTTATGGGCAAGCCTTTCAGCGAGGAAACACTGCTGCGCATCGCCTTCGCCTACGAGCAGGCAACCGATTGGAATAAGAGAAAACCTCCACTATCGTGAAAACAGTGCAAGTGAAATGCTATTCAGGCTATATCTATGCTCAGGAGCCCCAGTCTTTCATCTGGCAGGAGAGAGAAAATAAGATAAAGTCTATAGAAAAAGCCTGGCAGGAGCCGGGCAAGAGACTATTTAAAGCTGTCACTGAGGATGGGAAACTATTTGAACTGTGCTACAATGAAACGAATGACCAATGGTCTGCTATCGAATTGACGCCTTGAGGAGAAACCATGAAAGAGATTTTTGAAATTCTGGAACAGAATGCCCGGGCGACTCCAGAACAGATTGCCACCATGGTGGATAAACCTGTTAGTGAAGTAGAAAAAATAATCAGGCAGGCTGAGAAGGATGGGAGCATCCTGAAATATAAGACTATAATAAACTGGCCTAGATTAGGCGAGGGAGATATATGGGCCTTGATTGAAGTCCGGATAACCCCACAACGTGATGTCGGGTTTGATGCTATTGCCGAGCGCATTTACCAGTTCCCCGAAGTGCATTCTGCTTATTTGGTTTCCGGCACCTATGACCTGGCTATATTAGTGAAAGGTAAGAATATGCATGAGATCTCCAGTTTTGTCACCGAGAAGCTAGCTCCTCTAGAGAGGGTGCAGAGCACTGTCACCCATTTTCTTCTCAAACGATATAAGGAGAGCGGGGAGACCTTTCATCTTCCCAAGGAAACAAATAGACGTTTACCAATAACGCCGTAATATGTTGAACACAAAGTCCACTACAACCGAAGCCCGGGATAGCATGATTTCGCAAAAGGTGGATAGTCTTTCGCCATCAGGCATCAGGAAGTTCTTCGACCTACTTTCTTCCATGGAAGATGTCATTTCACTTGGCATAGGTGAGCCTGATTTCGTTACCCCGTGGCATATCAGAGAGGCAGGTACATACTCTCTGGAAAAAGGCTATACCATGTATACCTCAAATTCCGGTATGCTCGAACTACGCCAGGAATTGGCCAACTACCTGGAGCTTCGTTATGATGTGAGCTATCATCCTGAGCATGAAATTCTTATTACTGTAGGGAGTAGCGAAGGATTAGACCTTGCTATGAGAGCAATTATAAACCCAGGTGACGAGGTCATAATCCCCGATCCATGTTATGTTGCTTACCCCGCCAATATCATTCTGGCTGGTGGCGTGCCAATTTCCACTCCCACAACTGCAGAAAACAACTTTGCCATCAAGGCAACCGACATTGAAGCCCGAATCACGAAACGGACAAAGGCTATTTTGATAGGCTACCCGGCCAATCCCACGGGCGCAGTCATATCTAAATCAGAATCCGCTGCTATTGCCGAGCTGGCTAAAAAGTATAATTTACTGGTGATATCTGATGAGATATATGCCCGTCTAGTCTACGGAGTAGAGCATATTTGCTTTCCCAGCCTTCCGGGAATGAAGGAGCGCAGCATTTTGATTAGCGGATTTTCCAAATCTCATGCCATGACCGGTTGGCGCATTGGCTATGTGGCAGCCGACCGCCGCTTCATCCAAGCCCTGACAAAAATCCATCAATACACCATGCTCTGTGCTCCGACAATGGCACAAATGGCAGCTATCGAGGCCCTGAGAAACGGCGATAGTGAGGTAGAAAGGATGGTTCAAGAATATAATAGACGCCGCCGCCTCATGGTCAAAAGATTGAATGAGACTGGCTTGCCTTGTTTCGAACCCAAAGGCGCTTTCTATGCCTTCCCCTCAATAAAAGCCACCGGAATGAATTCAGAAGACTTTGCCGAAAAGCTGTTGATAGAAGAAAAAGTTGCCGTAGTCCCGGGCACTGCCTTCGGACCGTGCGGTGAAGGTTTTGTCCGCTGCTGCTATGCTACTTCGGTATCTGATATCGAAGTAGCTCTGGGAAGAATGGATAGGTTTGTAAGAAAAAATAAGCTAAGTACAACGTAAGAAGCAAATTAGGAATAAGTTTAAGTCTTATCTATTCGCTCCGAAGGGAACGATCGTCCGAGGCGCTATACGTGAAACTAGCTGCATAGCTTAAGGTAGGCTTGACATGAATGACATTATAGGTGATCTTGCTACTATCGCTCAGAAACCCCTGCAGAGGGCCGAGAGCTGGAAAGAGACAGGTAAGAGAGTGATAGGTTGTTTTCCTATGTATGTACCCGAGGAAATCATCCATGCCAGCGGTATCTTGCCCATCACGCTTCTTGGCACTAACGAGACTGTTACCTTAGCAGACAGTTATCTGCAGCCTTACCTATGCCATGTGCCACGTAGCAACCTTGACCTGGCCCTAAAAGGCAGGCTGGATTTCCTAGATGGCGTTGTATTTCCCAACATATGTGACGTGCTCCTTTTTTTGCCAGATATATGGAGTATTCATCACTCTATGCCCTTCCAGCATAACATTCTGGTGGCAGGGAAACTTAACTCCGCCTCCAGCCAGCGCTATCTAATCAGCGAATTCAATAGACTAAAGAGGGCGCTGGAGGAATTCACCCGTAGAGACATCACAGATGATGACTTAAGGCGCAGTATCGTTATCTATAATCAGAATAGAGATTTGCTGCACAAAGTATATCGGACAAGAGTAGAGAAGCCTGGGATCTTTAAGGCCAGGGACGTGGCGACAGTAATTATGACAAGTATGCTTATGCCTAAAGAAGAGCATACTGCCCTCCTGCGAGAATTCTTAGAGAAGGCAGAGGACAAAGGAAGGCAGCAAGAGGGCAACGTAAGACTATTGGTCTCGGGTGGCCCCTGTGATCAGCCACAATGGGAGATACTTGACTTGATTGAAGACTTAGGAGCTATGGTGGTGAACGACGACTTATATGTGGGTAGAAGATACTTTGCCACCAACGTTAGCGAAACCATTCCTCCCATAGAGGCTCTAGCTGAACACTACATAAACGATGTACCTTGCCCTACCAAGCACAACCAGGACAAAAAATATGCCGAGCATCTTTCTGACCTGGCAGAGGAATCCGGAGCCCAGGGAGTCATCATCTTAATGGTTAAGTACTGCGAGCCGTATTCCTTCGCCTATCCCGTGGTGAAAGCCGAGCTAACACGACGCAGTATCCCTCATTTGCTCATCGAGGTGGACCCACCTATTTCCCTGGGAGTTATGCGGACTCGTCTCGAGGCCTTTATTGAAACTTTAGGATGGTAATATGGAAACTGGGTATAAGCCTGTCAAACTCAAGTGTCATGAACAACTGCGGAGAATAACAGCCGAATATTGGGAGAAGGCTAGCCAGGTACGGGAAACGGGGAAACGCGTAGTCTGGTGTTCAGGAATGGTGCCTGCCGAGTTTTTCACCGCCATGGACTTTTTCACCATCTACTGCATGAACCATTCGGCAACTTGTGGTGTTCGGGGGGTCAGTCTGGAGCTTTGCCAGATATCTGAGGCCGAGGGCTATGCCCCGGATATTTGTTCCTATGCCCGTACTGACATCGGCTCCGCGCTGGCCGGTGGAGAGTCGAAGAGTCCCCTCAAGCAACCCAAGCCCGACTTGCTCATCGTCGGCAACGGTCAGTGCCACACCATTCCTAAATGGTTTGAGAGTCTGGGATGGCTCTACGATGTCCCCGTCATCCTCATTGACGTGCCTTTCCTGCACGATGATATGGACAAAGAGACTTACTCTCGAGCTCACGCCTATGTAAAAGAACAGTTACAAGAGCTAATCTCCTTCCTGGAGGAGTTTACCGGCCGCCGTTTCGATTACGACAGGCTCCGAGAGGATATTGCCAATAGCAGAAGGATGTTTCAGCTATGGAAGGAGGCGCTGGAGGTGAGGCAGAACATCCCCTCCCCTGTAACTGTTTTCGATATCTTCACCCACCTTTTTCCTATCCTGGGTCTAAGGGGCACTGCTGAAGGCGCAGATTACTATCAGGAATTTAAAGAAGAGTTGGCAGAGAGGGTAGCTAACAAAGTGAGTGCCATACCTGGCGAAAGGTTCAGGCTTCACCTGGATGGCGTCCCCGTCTGGTTTGATCTGAAGGGCATGGCCAGCAAATTTGCCTCCCATGGTGCCGCTCCGCTCAGCCATGTGTACACGATGAGCTTCGGCAGCTTTGCCAGCCTGGATCCTGCCAAACCCCTGGAAAGCACAGCGAAGTGTCTGCTTACACCACACTCTAACCGAGGAACAAAACAAAGGACTGATATCTTGGTGGAACATGTAGAAAAATATCACCTGAATGGTCTGGCGATGCAGATCAGCCGAACCTGTAAGGGACTCAACGTCGGGGTTTATGACATCATGGAAGGGGTGGAGCGAAGAACGGGAATACCGGGGGTAGTTTTCGAGACGGACATGTGTGATCCGCGACTTCACTCCGAAGCTCAGCTAGATGCCACTCTTGAGGACTTCTTCGAGATGCT
>CAZXAJ010000015.1:0-39923 GCA_964638975.1 uncultured Dehalococcoidales bacterium | reverse complement strand
GACTTCACTCCGAAGCTCAGCTAGATGCCACTCTTGAGGACTTCTTCGAGATGCTGGCTGCGCGCACCTCAAGCTAAAGCTGGCTGTAAGCTGGTGGTAAGCTGGCGCTCTCTTTGCTTACCGGATAATTCTGTTAATTCTGTTAACTCAATCGGCTCATAACCTTCTTTATTAAATGTAATTGAGTGATATTTCCCCGGCGTAATGCCAGTTATCCTATAACGGCCGTCAGAGTCCGTAAAACCAGTATAACCACCAATAGTAACCAACACACCTTCCAGAGGTCGAGAGGTAGTCGCATCTGTCACTGTCCCATAT
This sequence comes from uncultured Dehalococcoidales bacterium, assembly GCA_964638975.1. Lineage (GTDB taxonomy): Bacteria > Chloroflexota > Dehalococcoidia > GIF9 > AB-539-J10 > RBG-13-51-36. The sequence goes on along the minus strand of CAZXAJ010000015.1, from coordinate 39,605 downwards.
ATCTCGCAGGTTGTTACAGGAATACGCTGAAGAAGCTTCATTTTTTCTTTAGCTTCCCGCATAGTCTCTTTAGCTATAGCCTCAGCTCGATTAGCTCCGTCGGCAAGAACTTGGGTGACGTAATCAGGCTTGGAGGCTAAGCTAGCCCGCTTTTCCCGGAAAGGCTCCAGATTTGAACTGATGCTCTGAGCCAGTATCTTCTTGCAATCCACACAGCCGATGCGAGCGCCACGGCACTCTGAAGAAATTTCCTCTACTCGTGCCGGGGTGAAAAAATTGTGGAGGCGGAAAACATTACATATCTCAGGATGCCCCGGGTCAGAGCGGTATCTCCGTGCCGGGTCTGTAAAGGCGGTCTTGACTCGCTCTGAAATTTCTTGGGGAGAGGCTGCTATCTCAATATAGTTATTACCACTTTTGCTCATCTTCTGTGCCCCATCCAGGCCCAAGACCAAAGGAAAGGAGGTAAGCTTCGCCTGTGGCTCAGGAAATACGAATCCAAAAATGGAATTAAACCGTCGTACTATCTCTCGAGCCAACTCGAGATGAGGGAGTTGGTCCTCGCCCACAGGAACGAGCTCTCCCTTGTAAAGGGCAATATCGGCAGTCATGAGAACAGGATATCCTACCAACCCATAATTAACATTATGTGGCTGCATCTTAACCTTCTCCTTGAATGTAGGAACCCGCAATAACCAACCTAAAGGAGTCAGCATACTGAACAAAGTATGGAGCTCCTCCACCTGAGGAACGTGAGACTGAACGAAGATGATGCTCTTCTCTGGATCAATGCCGGCCGCCAGCCAGTCAAGCACCATTTCATAAATATCTTCCTTAAGCGTCTCTGTACTCTCAAGAGTAGTGAGAGCATGAATATCCACCACGCAATAGACACAATCATATTCATCCTGAAGGGCCACGAAATTCTGTACGGCTCCTAGATAATTACCAATATGCTGTCTACCCGTGGGACGAAAACCAGAGAAAACGCGCTTTCTCATCTATTTGCTAACAGAGTTTAGCATGCAAGGGGAGTGGGTAACAAGGCTAGAAATAAGAGCGCGCTTAGTGATGTCACTCTAAGGAGTTTAAATGAATTTAGATGACGAAGAATCTATAAAATTCTTCGCTTCGCTCATAATGTCAAGAGAATGTTATTAAACAACCTAGAAGTAACTTAGAGGAGCGATTGCTTTCATATACTTGGCTAATCGGCGCTAACGTCTATGTGGCACAACTCAGCTACCCTAATATCAAATTTGCTCGCATTATATAAACTCGATACCCTCTTTGTTCGTTATTGTTAATAACGTGACCATGGATAGAAGCTATTATCTCGAAAGGTTTTATCAGAGGTATGCTATACCACAAGAATAAAATGAATGTTAATATAAGATTACAAGGTTAGGAAAAAGGAATGTCAAGAAATAAAAACACGATTTTTGGTTTGCTGGTAGTGATGATTCTCTTTACTTGCTTCCTTCTTTGCCAGGGCTGCTGGTGGGAAAAGCCGCAGGAAAAGCCAGTTTTAAAACAAGGACCAGCTCTAGTAGCACCAGCGCTTCTAAGGAAGAGTCGTATAGATGAGAACAAGCTAAAGAGGCAGCTAGAAATCATTCACCCTGTTCTCCCTCCAGATAAGCAATCTCGCTACCAATTTTACATAACTCCTAACGACCCCGCCGTAGGAATATTGTCAGGGCGGATAAATGGAGCTCAAGAAGCCTACGGGGAGGCAGTCCAGTGGATTTGGGTTTCAGACCAGACTCTTCATGGCGAATCCGAGAAATGGTTAATGCCCCGTGAATTTTTATCTGATACACCCAATTATCCTGGTAACCCGTTAAAGGGGAATGTCGTTAGTGATTGTGAAGAGCAAGCTAACACACTAGTTTCCTTGGTTCGAGCTGAAGGCGTTAATCCAGAGAATGTTAGGGTGGTTTTAGGAAAGGTCAAATTTGGTGATGAAGAGGGAGGGCATGCTTGGGTAGAGCTTTGGCACAATGGGAGGTGGTTAGCTCTGGAGTCTACCTCTGGTCCTTACTGGGATGATGATGAAGGAAAACTGGCTACAAAAGGTGGCGCTCCCTTTAATTATTATGGGAACCATGACTATCCTGTGATCCAAGTATGGGCTTATTACAACGATATTTATTATCTAGACCCGAGGACCGGTTCTGGAAATGCACCAGATTCATGGCAACCATAAACCTTTTAGTAGCTTCCCCCGTTATAACACATAAAACGATGGAAAATATCGTGAAAAGGAGGAAACAATAATGAAAGTCACACGAATTCTGGTCATTCTGTCAGTGGTCTTAGGGCTAACGCTAGGCAGTATGGGCAATGTCTTTGCTGCAGAGCCTTCACTAATCCCTGTGTTCAATATTTCCGGCACGGTAGTGGAAATAGGCGAAACAAACAACGCTGAAGGCTTTATTGAGCTGAAAACAGGGGAGGGACATGTCAGGATTTTAGTCACCACGGAAACTAAATACGATGTTCCTGGTAAAGAACAAGCTGCCCTCGCAGATATAAAAGTAGGTGATCGAACAAAAATAGTAGCTATTAAAGCCGATGTTGGTCTCATCGCCAGCACTGTCAAAGTCTTACCCCAATTCGTATACAGGCATCAGCTAGTTAGGAAAGCCCAAATAGAATTACCACCTCAACAAATCAAGCAGGTCTGGTTGCACTTACCACGTCAGCAAATCAAGCGAGTCCTTATCCCTCTGCCCGAACAGGTCAAGGAAATTTGGCTTCATATACCACCTCAACAAATCAAGCAGGTTTGGTTAGATATAGTTCCGGCAAATTAAGCCCACTTGCTCAATATGGGCTGTAGATAGTTAGAGAGCTGAATGGCCCTGGTACCTTGGCAAGCTGAGGTAACCAGGGCATATTCATAACCTCAACGTATATATGAGTAAGTCTTCGAGTAGGTTAGCGAGATCTGTTTATTGGCAGCGCATACCGGACAGAAGGCAAGGCTGTGGGGAAGACTTTCGCTTTAGCCTACTTCAACAGGCTACACTTCGAACTTGCCCCTGCCCAATCAATACCCGAAGCTTCCTGTTGACTTTTCAAGATGATTAGAGTACTTTTTTCATCGTTCATGCGAGACCTAAGTTACATACATGAGGCTATCTCACGATTTACAATAAACTTAAAGAGAGTGAGAGGAAGCGTATTATGAGTAACACCAAAGATAATTTGCAGGCTGCTTTTGTTGGAGAAAGCCAGGCCAGCCGTAAGTATATATTCTTTGCTGAAAAGGCTGAGCAGGAAGGACACAAACAGATAGCGAAGTTGTTTCGTGCCGCAGCCGATGCTGAGACAGTGCATGCCAGAAATCACCTGAAGGTTATGCAGGGAATAAAGTCAACGAAAGAAAATCTGCTGGCTGCAAAGAGTGGCGAGAATTATGAGTTTACTGAAATGTATCCCAAATTCATAAAGCAGGCTGAGGCCGAAGGCGAAGACAAAGCCAAAGATAGCTTTGACCTGGCAAATCAGGTCGAGCAGATTCATCATGGCTTGTTTGACGCGGCCCTAAGCAAGATTGAGAAGGGTGAAAATATTGGGGAGAAACCGATTTACGTTTGCCAATATTGTGGCAACACGGTTGAGGGGGAAGCCCCTGAAAAATGTCCCGTCTGTGGGGCACCCAAGAGAATGTTCAAGCTCATAGATTAGATTAACTCGACGAAATCCGAGGGGGGTGACGAGAACTCTGGTGGAGAGACTGAGTGAGACGGCGGGGTCGGACCAATTCTTGACAGCTGTACATGACTCCAGGGGAAACTTTAAGCCTGTATGGAGGTGATGCGAAATGGCTGAGATAAAGGTAGATTGTACAGGTGAAACTTGCCCTGTTCCTTTAGTCGAGACTCGCAAGGCCCTCAGGAAAGCGAAAGAAGGTGATATTGTCGAGGTCGTCGGAACTCATCCCGCTTCCAAGAAAGAGATACCGATGGCGGTTAAATCTTTAGGGCTGGAGCTCATTGATATCCAAGAGGAAGGCGGGGTGTGGAAAATAAGAATACGCAAGTAGAAGGAGGAGAAGGCTATGGCTGGCAAAACTACCATAATAGTGCATAGCGGTGACATGGATAAGATATACAGCGCCCTTATTATAGCCAACGGGGCTCTTGCAATGGGGATGGAAGCATCCTTGTTTTTCACCTTCTGGGGGCTCCAGCGCCTCAAGAAAGGTGCGCTGGAAAAGGGGCCTCTATCTAAGATGAACATGCTGGGCCTTGGCAAATGGATGGTGAAGCGGAGGATGAAGAAAGCCGGGGCAGCATCTCTGGAGAGGCTACTGCAGGACTTCAACGAGCTTGGAGGGAAGATACTCGCCTGCGATATGACAATGCAGATAATGGGCATAAAGAAAGAAAACCTCCGTGACGATTTGATATCGGATTACTGTGCAGTTGGTACGTATATAGACGAGGCTAAGGAATCAACAATAACCCTTTTTATATGAAGGGAGGTGGAGATGACAGGCAGCCTTATTTACTTAGACAACGCCGCAGCCTCCCGTTTGGATGAGCGGGTGCTGGAGGCGATGAGACCGTATTTCTTTGATACATACGCGGTTGCCACCTCGGAGTTTGGCTATTCTCAGGGCATAGAAGCTCGAGAGGCCCTAGACGAAGCCAGAGGGGCTCTTGCCAATGCCTTAGGTGCTGCTCCTGAAGAGTTCATCTTCACTTCGGGAAGCACTGAGTCCTCCAACATTGCCCTCAAAGGAGTGGCACTGGCTCTCGGCAATAAGAAAGGCAAACACATAATTGTGTCGAAAATTGAGGATTTTCCTGTGCTTCACAGCGCACAGGCACTGGAAAAACAGGGCTTTCAGGTGACCTACCTGGACGTGGATGGGAATGGCTTTGTGAATCTTGACCAGCTTAGAGAGTCCATAACCAATAAGACCATTCTAGTTTCCATCCAGCACGCCAACCAGGAAATAGGCACCGTACAGGACATCGAAGCCATCGGTCGTATCTGCCATGAGAAAAAGGTGCTTTTCCACAGCGATGCCACTCATACCTTTACGCGGCTTGCCCTGGACATGAAGAAGATACCTGTGGACCTGGTCACTGTATCGGCACACACCATCCACGGCCCCAAGGGCATCGGAGGCCTGTGCATCCGCCAGGGAACACAAATAGCCAAATGGGTGGATGGCGGATTTCAGGAATTCAATCTCCGGGCGGGGCTGGAAAACATAGCTGGGGCGGTGGGATTTGCCAAAGCGCTGGAGCTGGTCACTTCGGAAGAAACCAAGCGCCTGCAAGAAATGCGCGACCACCTCATTGACCGCATGCTTGCGGAGATACCACACAGTACCCTGAATGGCCACCGCCGGAAGAGGCTCCCACAGAATGCCAATATTACCTTCCACTTTGTGGAGGGTGAGTCCATCACACTGCATCTTGATATGCGTGGTTTTGCCGTGAGCACCGGCTCTGCCTGTTTCAGCCGCTCCCTGGAAGCCAGCCACGTTATCTCTGGGATAGGCGGCGACCACGAAAGGGCACACGGGTCAATACGCTTCACATTTGGGCGTTATAACAGCATGGAAGATGTGGACGCTGTGGTCGAGGCACTAGCTGAGATAGTCAAAGAACTGAGAAGCATTAGTCCCCTGGGAAAAAACGAAGAAAAGGAGGAGGGTTAGAAATGAAATTTCCGTATACGGACACAGTACTGGAACACTTTCGACATCCCCGCAACGTGGGTAAAATTGAAAATCCTAATGGCAAGGCAACCGAAGGCAGCCCAGCCTGCGGGGACATGGTTTCTGTCTACATAAATGTAGACCCCAAGACGCATACTATCGAAGACATAAAGTTTGAGTCTTACGGCTGTGCCTCCAACATAGCCACCGGCTCTATAATTACGGAACTGGCCAAGGGAAAGACTTTGGATGAGGCCAAGAACATTACCTGGAAGGAAGCTTCAGACGCTCTGGGAGGACTGCCCAAAATTAAAGCCCATTGCTCTGTACTGGCCGTAGAAGGCTTGCGCTCAGCGATACAAAACTATGAAGAGCGTCATGGCCTGGTCAAAGAGAAAAAACCGACCACTGTTGAGGTAGTTCGTCAGCGCCTCAGGAAAGTTGTAAACCCCCTGACCGGCTTAAATGTGGTGCGTACAAACCTAGTGCAAGACATTGGGGTAAAGGATGGGACTGTCCGGGTGCTTGTTGATATACCTCGAGATCACCAGTTCGCTCACGCCATCAAGGAGGAAATACTAGAGAAGATAGAGCCGTTATGGGATGTCAAAGAGGTAGTGGTTGAATTCACGGAATAGGATATCAGCCAAGAAATGTGGTTGGTAGCGCATACCGGATTCGAACCGGTGATCTCCTCCTTGAGAGAGAGGTGTCCTAGGCCACTAGACGAATGCGCCACAAGTCAGCACCTGGTCATCCCGTCGCTCTCTGGGGCAAAAGTTCATGACTGTGCTGCGGGGAAAGTTTATCGCATCTCGTCCACAAAGTGCAAGTAAAACCACCATTGATAGCTATCATTTCACCTGGTTAACAACACAACAATTCCAACTGCCAGTAGAACGACTCCGGCAGCGACTATGCTAATTCTAATCCTTTTCTCTTTCTGAGTTAGTTCAGACCATCGTTCTTGTCTTCTTCCAGCAACAAAGCCAATAGCAAGGCCAGTGGCTATACCTATTGCATAACCAACACCCCAATCACCCATTACCATGTTCTCCTTTCATGTCGTATTGGTACACAATTGCCAAACTACCAAGCTTTACCCAGACCGCCCCAAGAACAAAGCACCCACGAGTATGGCCGTCAGTCCAAACAGCAAAAGCAGCACGCTAATAAGATCGGACTTCCCTTGCCAGACAAAAATTGCTGTGGTAACCATTACGCCTCCCGCAACTATAACAATTGTCTGCCCCAGCCGTTTCTTATTCAACTTAAGCCCTATTTCGTCCTTGCCTTGGCCACTGCCTGGAAAGATGGCGAAGCCTCAATGACCTTTACTTCGCTCACCATCAATTCTACTCTAAACTATCCTCAAAATCGAATATCTCTGACCGATAGTACAAAAACCAGTATGTCGAAGATGGTCCCTATACTCACAAAATCACTATGATAGTAGCAACGAAAGGATCAGGCCAGACGTCATGAAAACGTGGTTCATGATTCAGGCAGCTCATATCAAGACCAATAGGGCAAGCTACAGTGGGCTTGCCCCCCCTGATTCTGTTCATCTTAACTCTTGGTTTCCAGCCTTGCAGCACCTTTCTCCCCGCATCATTACGAGCTTTGTCCCGAGCGGAGTAAGTGAACTCGAGGAAGCAATCTGTGTGGAGCGACTGAAGATAGAGATTGCCACGCTGGGCTGGCAATGACACAAAGGCCTATTACAGCTACCCCGGACATATACGCGCTTGGAAGCGCCACCCATCTATCCGAACTGGCCCATAACTTTGAAGCAGTTTGTTAAACAGGAGCAGTTCATATGCACAAAATTAACGCGTACACAGAGAATCCGTACTGGATGGCAGATATGTTCATTCCTGTCGGTCTGGTCTCACATGGAGAGGGAAGTACCCTAGGCCTCTAGACGGATGTACTAACCTGGCTGGGGATCCAGGATTCGAACCTGGCCTAACTGATCCAGAGTCAGTCGTCCTACCGCTAGACTAATCCCCAGTAACTTAACATTATAGCTACTTCCCTCGTCTGGAGCAACAGCGGTATGCCTGGGGGTGTCACCGCAAGCCTTATTCCAGCATTTGCCTTAGCTTCATGGCACATACTGACAAAATGAGAGAGGCAATTGTGAGCCCCATGCAGACGTATATTGTTTCACCCATGGCCGCAGTCACATAGAAATGAATCACTCCTATACAACCTACAACGAACAGTATCCAAGCAGCTATTGATGCTAGAGTCTTGAATATACGCGGCATTTTAAGACCTCCTTTTTTGTTTTTATCCCCTTATATATATTCAATCCTTCTTTATCGGCACTTGTCAATACCTTGCTTTCCCTAACATTTTCCTGCGCAAAATAGACCAGACCCCTGTTAACACAGCATTTCCAAGGCCGAAAAACAGAAACTTGACAAGGCACCTTGGAGTGTGCTATAGTAATAATGTCCCAAGTAACCAAACAGAGATTTGGGGGCCGAAGAACCGATACTGAGTAGGCGGAAGCTGAAAGGGAGGGGAGGAAACCAGAAAGGATGGGAGGTTACTTGGGGCACTTTTCTATGCCATTCGAAAGAATTCTTCTCTACTGCGGGCAATCAACACTGACCAACCGCAACCGAATTGGGCACTCTGAAATCGCTACGGGATGTGCCATTCTACAGCCTAAAACCGAAGTTCACACGCATTTCCCACGTCTTGCCCTGTTTGCTTCCCTGCGCTCATTTTATGGGCAAGGAGTCAGTCCTGTTCGCGCGAAGCTCCACTCCTTTGATAGAACCTCAAATGTGCGTAGACCTGTGGTGCGGCAACCAGTATTTTCCCCTTGTCCCTAAGGCCGCTTCAGCACCATCAGGCTGCGCTCAAAGGTGCAGACCACTTCATTGTGCTGATTGAGAACCTCATGCTGGAGATTTACGATTCCTCTATCGGGCTGCGACGAACTCTCCCTCTTGCCCGTCACCATGGTCTTAAGGCTTATTGTATCACCCGGCTTCACTGCCCTGGTGAACTTTATATTGTCCCAGCTCAGCACTGCTGTCGACGTCCCGCTGTATAGATAGCCCCCCAGTCCTATGGCATAAGACACCGTTAGCGGGCCGGGGATGACCCTTGTGCCGAACGCTGTCTTCCGAGCGAACTCTTCGTCGACAAACAGGGGGTTTTGTAGCCCACATAGCGAGCAGAACATTACCAGATCCGCCTCGGTGATGGTTCTCCTCTCGCTCATGGACTGCTCACCGATATTTAGCTCCTCGAAGTATCTCCCTGCCATGACTTGCCCCCTTTATGACTTTGTAATCACGACCCGCTTTCCTTATTATACACCTGACTCTATTCAGCTTCTTATTTGATAGCTGGAACTCCCTGTCTCATAGGCGGCGGTGCCCAAGCAGCTCGAATGCCCAAGCTGACAAGCTCCTCTAAACTTCACGGATTCTTCTATCTGGGCTTTGGCTGGTGGTATAATTCAATTAGGGGAATGGAATTGAAGAGGCTAGTCCTCTTTGTCAGTCCTGGCAATAATGCTGGCATGGTTAGCTCTATTCGCTGCTAAGTGACACTGTCGTTTCCGTTGCCGATACCGGCCTAGTAGACAGTGAGATAGCTGGCGGTGTGAATTAGGTACACAACCCCGATGCAATGTATACTTTTGCCATATGAGTAGTCCATCTAGTTAGGTTTGGAGGTAGCTATGAGCAAACAAGAGGAATGGGACATTTTCTCGAGGATTGAACAATTAGAGAAGGTGACGACGAAGTTTATGGACGCACAAACCACATTGATAGAAAACAGACTCATCGCACTTTGGGCATTCAGTCTGGCTTTCGCAGCCCTGACAGAGCATAGGCCTGATGTTGCCAGACAATTTAAGGATGTTTTGATGACACAGCTCAAAGAGGCGGGTTTGAGGCAGAAAGCATTGAACGCCTTAGAGGAATGGATGCTTTACTTTTGCGATGTCCTCGAACGGGAAAAATAGTATTCGCTGCTCTCCAGATTTTCGCTTTACAGAAATCCTAGACTACCTGCTGGGCTCTGCATACAGTCTCAATTATCCGGCACAGCCTCAAGCTATCCCAAACTTGATTGGAGTTGTTGACAGGCTTGATATAACAAGCAACACTTAGGCCGTCCCAGAATTCCTGGGGTGGCGCTGGAGCAGAATATGAATAGAGGGCATTGGAATCGCTGTCTCGTAGCACTGGGATTGGCAGCTCTGCTTCTGGTTGCCGCTTGTGCTCCCCCCCCTGACACCAACTCCAACTCCTAGTCCGACTCCACCACCCCCAATGGAGACTTTGACCTATACCGATTCAGAGCATGGTTTTTCCGTGGAGTACCCCAAAGATTGGTATGTCCCAGCAGTGTTCATGGCAACAATTGTCACGTTCGTGGGACCTGTCGAGGAGGAAACGGGGAGGGCAATAAACGTAAACATATAAGCAGTGAACTCAACCGGGGTTCCGGGGGTGACGCTCGAAGAATATGTTCGCCTCTTTCAGTTGGGGGTTGAAGAGAATGCTAGCAACTATGAGAAGGTGGATGAGTATGATGCTGTAGTCGATGGCCTGGCTGCTATAGCATGGACCTGGAAGGAAGACTTTGCGGGAACTACACCGATGGTTACAATGGCATTTTTCATGAAGGAAAATTTTGTTTACACAATAAGTTACGGTGCGACGCCCGAATTGTATGACGACTATCTCGACTGTTTTGAATTGGTGCTGAGCACCTTCAGGTTTGATTAGGAAATAGTCTAAAAGTTTGGCACATCACTGAATCCCACCCCAATCCTCCGACAAATCCTCAGACTATCCTTAGGCTTCAAAGACCTTGCAAGTGATACAACTGGGATTAAGATTTATGCTGTGGTGCCGGGTTATTCCTGGCCTGCTGTTGGTCACCAGTAACAAAACCAATAGCCCTCCCAGTACTGATATATATCTTGTTTCTCAGGCAGAAATGAATGAGAAGAAGTCTAATATCTTCTCCCTTTTCCACCACCAGACCGACCGCCTCTTCTGTCACCATAAGACCCATAACCTCTGCTCTCAGAACGAGGGCGAGCCGCATTAACGATAAGGGTCTGGTCCTTCAATGTTTTCCCGTTGAGGCCAGCAATTGCGGCTTGACCGGCGGACACCGTTGCCATTTCGACAAACCCGAATCCCTTAGGGCGTCCACTGTACCTGTCTGTTACGATGCTCACAGACTTCACTTCTCCGAAAGCCCCAAATTCCTGACGCAATTCCTCTTCAGTTACCTCATAGGGCAAGTTGCCTGCATAAATCTTCATACTAATGCTCCTTTCGCTTAATCTCGCAATCCTTCGCCGAGGGCCTGGTCAGCATATCAAATGTCCGTGCAAAGTATGGCCATAATCATTAGTTTACCGCTTGCTTTCTGGCTTACCACAACTGCGCCTTCGTCTGGCATTCTCCTGCGCCTTCCGCTTAAGAGACACACACGGGCCAGGTGTACCCGGCCCATGCATGTCTTGTGGTCAAACCGGCATTATCTAGTCAGTCTGACTTTACTGTAACAATCGCTACAATAGACTGGCCTGCCATTGATAGGCTCAAAAGGCACTTCGGTGTCTTTGCCGCACTCGGCGCATATGGCAGGAAACATTTCGCGTGGGAGCCCGTAGCTGTTACCACGACTTCCATATCGCTCTGTCTTCCTGGCCTGGCGGCATGAGGGACAACGCTTGGGATCATTAGTGTAGCCCTTAGAGGCAAAAAACTCTTGTTCCTCAGCGCTGAAAGTGAAGGCAGTCCCACAATCGGAACACTGGATCGATTTGTCCTGAAAACTCATTGGATGACCTCCTTTCTCAAAAATTTAGCTGGAGTTCGGGTCATCCAATACTCGATATGAATCTAACGGAATCCTAATAAGCTTGTAACAACCTAAACTGAAACCACTAAATACATTATACACCAAAACAAAGCAGTTTGTAAATAGATAACTTAACCATGTTAGTAAGATGAAAGCCGCAATTAAAATCCAATGATTTTCGCTGGACATTGATGGCGCGATTCGTAAACTGCCTGCGGCAAACTACATCGCCTGATTACTAACAACCCGACGATTTGCTTAAACGGAGGCCTTTCTATAAGAGAGGCCTCCGTTTTATGGCAGGTGATTTATATTGGAGGGTGGTTTTTTGTGTAGCTCAAACTTGATACCAGCTTCCTGGAACAGGTCCATGAAAGCATCATCAGCGTAGCTGCCAAAGGTTACGAATCGCTTTATTTTGGCATTGACCAGCATCTTGGCGCAGAGTATGCACGGTGAATGGGTAACATAGACTGTGGCGTCCTCGAGATTTACCCCGTGGAGTGACGCCTGTATGATTACATTCTGCTCGGCATGAATACCACGGCATATTTCATGCCGGGTTCCAGATTCTATACCCATCTCATCCCTGAGGCAGCCAAGCTCAAGACAATCTTTAAGCCCAGCAGCAGCCCCATTATAGCCTGTGGCTAATATATGCTTGTCCCTCACTGCCACAGCGCCTACATGGTGACGTCGACAAGTGGAACGTTCTGCCACCACAGAAGCTATCTTGAGAAAATATTCGTCGATGTCCGGCCTGGTTTCCTTCTTCATTTCAAAGCGGATAGAACTCGTTCCGTCTCCCTTTCCAGCTTCTCCAAGGAATCTTCGTTTACTATGGTAAAGTCAGCCATGGCAATTGGCCCACCCTTATTGATATTTTCTATTTCCTCTCTATCTCGACTGGCTGCTTCCTCCAGCGTCAAGGGCCGCTCTGCTCTAGTCGTAAGCCTTTTATGCCTGGTTGCTGCCGGTGCCCAGACGGCAACCGTAGTAAACTGCATGCCATAGTACTCCTTCAATAAAGTGTACTCCTCCCAGGAGTAAAGTCCGTCTACCACAACATCTGACGATTGCAGTGAGCTGTCGATCCTGGACAAGTTCAATTTGGCATAGGCTGCCATCCCGTGTTTTTCTCTCAATTGTTGTCTGATATGACGCTCGTTTTCCTCATTCCGATTCAGTCCCCTGTTCTTGAGCTCCTCGTCCGTAATATCTCCAAACCGTACCCTCTTAAAGCCATGCTCCTCAAATACCCTGGCTACTTCTGACTTGCCTGCACCTGCCATACCAACAATTGCTACCACTTTCACGGTTTACACATATCTTACAAATGGATTGCGGCAGTTCTTATATTAACAGGATTTACACAACTATCATAGGGAAAAACCCCAGGCCTTATCAAAAGTCCTCCCGACAAGCCCAGCACAAGCCTTGCTCCACTCTTGCCAAGGGACAACAATTTGGCCCCGATGACAAGAAGAGACAATGGCAAGGGAGAAGACCGCTCGTCACCAATCATATGAATGATTACAGCGCCTTGCCCGGCAGTCCAGCATGGATTATACTAAATGCCGATAACTCGGGGTTACACCAGCCTAATCTGTTGGTGAATGAGTGTTTGGTATACTTTCCAGAGAAGATATCCTCAAGATGCTGGAGGCAAGTCCTCCCCTGGTGGAGTACCTCTGTGATGTCCAGCAGCAAGTTCAACCCAATGGCATGGACTTGACCCTAAAGGAAATAGCTCTGCTTTCTTCGCCCGGCAGCCTGGGCCTCAGCAATGAAAGCAGAGCCCTTTCCAGTACTTCCCCACTCGTTTTCGACGGCCTGGGCCGTATCGACCTGCTGCCCGGTTGTTATCTGGTTACGTACAATGAGGTGGTTAATCTTCCCAAGAACGTAATGGCTCTGGCAATGCCCCGGTCAAGTCTTTTACGCTGCGGGGTCAGCATTCATACTGCGGTTTGGGACGCTGGCTACTCCGGCAGGTCACAATCTCTCATGGTGGTCTACAATTCTCAGGGGTTTCGGCTGCACAGGAACGCTCGAATTGTTCAGATGGTCTTCTTTCTCTTGAGCCAAGAGGTGCCCCACGGTTATCAAGGTATGTTTCAAGGCGAGAACATCTGACAAGGATTTTAAGCTAGGACTAATTCTCAACCAGCAGGTCTCTTTCTTGCTCCAGCATGCGGATATCCCTGATCGGGGGTACATGTATTTTCTCGGCGACCTTGCGGAAATGAAATCCTTGAGCAGCAAGCGTCATGGATAACGGGAAAGACTTGGGTTTTTTCAGTAAGGTCCAGACAAACAAATTCCAATAATATTCTCTGCCTCTTTCCTTGACACCCAAAACCCACATGGACCTTATCCATGCTACGATGTGGAGAAGAGAAAGCTTGAGTTTTCTTTTATTCCCAGGCTCATACTCTCTTAGAAAGGTCTTAATCCGTTCGTAATATTGCTTAGGTGCATAGATTGTATTTAGGATATGCTTATAACCCCTGACAAGTGCCTCGTGGCCCATTTTGGGGATGAAATTGGTTGACCCATCTGTATTGTCACCGGAGCCGCCTGGCAGTAGACGGCTCTCCTCCTTCAGACGTTTATATAGTCCTGTCCCTGGAGGAGCCATCAGTACACCAACCATGGCGGTAACGATTCCACTCCTTTGAATGAAATCGATTTGGCTCTTGAAGATTGAAAGTGGGTCACTATCAAACCCAACAATAAATCCTCCCTGTACCTGCAAGCCATAGTTCTGCAGCTTCTTAACCGATGTCAGCAAATCGCGGTTCTTATTGGGCAATTTATTACATTCCAATAAACTCTCTTCATTGGGGCTTTCAATGCCCACAAATACCATGTCAAATCCTGCCTCTTTCATGAGTCGCATTAGCTCTTCATCATCGGCAAGATTTATGGATGCTTCCGTAAAAAGTGAGAAGGGGTGGTTTTTCTCCTCCATCCACTCGATTATTGCCGGCAGAATTTCTGACTTTAGTTTCCGTTTGTTGCCGATGAAATTATCATCGACAAAGAATACGCTACCTCGCCATCCCAAATCGTATAACGTACTCAGTTCGGCTATTACCTGAGTTTTGTCTTTGGTTCGTGGCACATGCCCATTCAGTATAACAATATCGCAGAACTCACAATTGAAAGGACAGCCTCGGGAATACTGGATGCTCATCGATTGGTATTTTTTCCTGTCGACAAGTGACCACAAAGGCACAGGAGTTTTTGTTATATCTGGTCGTTCTTCAGCTGTGTAACTATGCTTGGCGCATCCCTTCTCCAAATCTTCTAAAAAGAGCGGCAGTATATTTTCAGCCTCCTTAGATATTATATGGTCTATATCATCAAAACCAAATTCCTCATAGCCAGGGGTGAAAAGGGGACCACCGGCAACAATCTTGGTTCCTAACTTTTTACACCTGGCGATGACCTCTTTTGCCGAATCCTGCTGCACTACCATAGCGCTGATAAACACATAATCAGCCCACTTAATATCCCTGTCTGTCAGGGTTGTCGTGTTTATATCTACAAGCTTTTTCTCCCACTCCTCGGGAAGCATTGCAGCCACAGTTAATAGACCCAACGGGGCAAAAGTTGCCTTTTTAGAAATAAATTTCAAAGCATGCTTAAAACTCCAGAATGTATCCGGATTTCGCGGATAAACAAGTAGTACTTTCAAATGACGCTCCTCTTTCTTAATATAATCTAGAACATAATACCATACACAATAATTTTTTACTAGGTGTATATAAGCCAGGCGACAAAAACACAAAAAGGCGGGGTAATTCTGAAAGTTATATTGCCTTTCTTGATTCCTTGGTGGCGGGGGTTGGCTTCGAACTAACGACATCCAGCGCGCTTCAGTGCGGGCCGCGCTCGGATTGTAGCGAATTGCGGTGCTCACGGGATTACGGGAAGGGCGGCTTGTGCTCTACTTGGAACTCTCCGAGCCCCTTGTTCCTCAGCCTATCTAGGAAAGCCACTAGCTGCTGGCGCTTTACACCACTTCAGCTGCCAAGATGGTATTATTACAAATATTATTCATCGAACTATCAGCATGAAGAGGAAAACCAGAATTTTGATCATAGTTATATCTATACTCATTGGGTTTGCAGCCATGGTTATTACCACCGAACTTCTGAATCAAATTATCTGGCCTTCTTTGTTTGTTGGAGTGCCCGTCGGGATAGTTGCCTCGATAGTATCATATTTAATCTTGAGGAAAGCAAGCAAAAGTCGTTGGACATAACGCTTTGTCGTATACTTCATATAATAGCCAAGCCCACAAGTGCCTATAAGCAGCTCATACAACATTTGATAGTCGAAAAGGAGGGATCATGGACAGGTCTGTTGTATTATCCGTTGGTGACAAGTATAAACTAGGATTTGGGAAAGACCGCATTGTTTATGCTGGCATGCCATCTGAAAAGGTTTTTTCTATCGTGCAAATGAAATGGGAATTTTTTTATCGAGGATATTCTTGGAATCTGTTTTTTCCTATAAAGCAGAGGGAAATAAGAATAGAAGGAGTCAATATTCTAGTAGACTATGTGACTCCAGCGGAGATTAGATTAAGCGTGTAGCAACAGTTTAACGACCAAGAAGGATTCACAGGACATGTTGATGAGAGAATCTCTGAAACTGGCTGGCTTCATCCTAATTTTCATCGGCACGGTCGGTCTTTTGCTCAATGAGCTTATCTTCGATTGGGGCAAAAACGCTACCATTGCATTCGCTGCCACAAACCTTGTAGGGCTTGCTACTTTGGTCTCTATTCATTGGCATTGGAAGTTATAGCTGCTGTCCCGCCGCGATTTTGGGCAGTGCTACAGCGGACTACTATCCCAGACGCCGAAGATATTCTATAATCCTGCTACCATCTCAAGTGGTTCTTGCGGGCTCCCTGGATGAGCTCTTCGCAGTTAGAAACCACCAAGAGGAGATTTGAAATGGGGTCGTCACCGGAACAAAACGACAGACAAGCTTCAGCAAGCGATTCAACAACCGGTCTGAAAACAAACGTTGCTGGATTGCTGTGCTATGTCGGTATCTGGGTAGCAGGCATAGTCTTTCTCATCATAGAGAAGAAAAACACGTTGGTCCGTTTTCACGCCATGCAGTCCGTGGTCACTTTTGGCATCCTTCAAATTATCCTGAACATCGCTAATGCTGTTCGTCACTGGCTGGCTTCGTTGGACGGGGTGTGGCTTGTTTACCCACACTTGATTGGTGCCACAGTAGTCTATGGAGTATTCCTGGCAATTGGCATCGTATTGTGGATAGTCTTGATGTACCGGACCTATAATGGCCACCTAGTTAAAGTCCCCTTGTCTGGTGATCTGGCCCTGAAGCTATTGACTAAGCTGGATGGTATCGGCAAAGAAGATTTTGAGCGAAAAGCTGAACACCTTAGAACCCGAGCGAAACCAGAACAACCTTCTACTCCCTTAGCCAAAGAAGACAAGCGCACTCCGGGTACATCAGATAGGTACTTCAAGGGCATGAGAAGCGGCAGAATTTCATCGTCTGGCGGAGCCATTGCCTGGAGTGTCATTCTGTTGGTTTTCTTCAACCTCTTTAGTCAATATCTGGCCTTTTATCAAGGTGTAACAACAGACGGCGTTACTAAATGGAATATATATCCGCTTCTAACACAAGACTTCAGGCTAGTGCTGCCAATTCTAAATGTAACACTGATTTTATCCATAGCGGGCCATACCGCTGCAATTATCTTTGACAGGTACTTGCTTCGCGAAATTACCTTGATTGTCTTGAATCTACTCGGCTTGGCCACGGTTTTGACTTTCCTGAGGATATTCCCCTTCGATTTCAGTGTCATACCTCATGCCGCCATAGCCGCGGTTTCCCCTACAGTTGCCATAGTGGTTCTCGCCGTCATAACAGCTGTATTAGGAATTGCGGCACTTGTTAGATTCATAAGGGTGATTATTAATGTGTCCAAGGCTCCCCCAGCCACTTAAAGAGCCAGATGCCCGAATTTTGGCCTCTCCATAAATGTGAGGAAAAATCATGCCAGGACTCAGCCAATACCTCATACCTCGGTGACCTCCTATATCTCGGCTCCGTGTCGAAAATCTTCCGGGGCGCCCAGTTCTATCACGCGTTCAGCACATGAGCCAGTGCGGGGGAATTATAGATGACCGTCACTTGTGGACCGCGGCATGAAGATTGACAAGTAGGTGCCCTGGCTATACTATTGACGACTGGAGCGATGAGGGACTAGGATGCTTCATCGCTCATTGAAATTTGGAAATCCTGGTTGAAAGGAGAGATGTATCTATGCTGGGAAAGGAGAACTCGGGAGGGAAGGCGGTGGTGGTGGTGGATATGCAAAAGGACAATGTCGGCGGGTTCTGTCGGGGGATTATACCGAATATCAAGCTCCTCTTGGACAGGGCGAGGGAAAAGGGGATCGCTGTGGTATTCGTCTGTGACAGCAGGTACCCAAATGACTTTCTCTTCACCAAGTGGGGACACAAGCTTTCCTGCATCAGAGGTACCGAGGGGGTGAAAGTAATCGAGGAGCTGGGGCCGCAGTCTACGGATGTGGTCATTGAGAAGAGAATGATGAGCGGATTCTTCGGGAGCGACCTCGATTTCACCCTGCGGCAGATGGGAGTGCAAAGCCTGATTGTGGTCGGGGTGGCCACTGTTGGCTGTGTCCTGAAGACAGCCATGGATGCGCTCGAATTGGGCTATGAGGTGATGGTGCCGGCGGACTGCTGCGCGACCCCTTCACTCGAATACCATGAGATGGCGCTCAAGATCTTCGGGCTCTTCAACATGCCCAAGCCGGGCGTTGCGGAAGTAATCGATACCCTTTGATACGACCTGAAGGAGGTTAATATGGGTGAATTGAAAGACTACAGCAGAGGGCTCATCAGCGGAGGTACTGACCCCCAGACGCTGTTGCGCTCTTTCTCCAAGGAAGCCCTGGCAAATTTGCTACTTCAGACTACCAGGCTATATCTCAGGCTTTCCGGGGATTACGAGAACACTATCACCAAGAGATGGGGCGGCGATACCTCCTTCGAATGCACTGTCGAGGCCTGGGATAATCACTGTCCCTTTAACAAGGAGTCCGTCTGCCAGGCACTGAATATCGAGGGCAACGATGTCGAGGCCTATTTCAAGTATATGCAGATGAACCCTGGGCTGGGGTTGCTCTATCCTATGGAGTGGGAGCTCAAAAGCCCGAACCACGGCATCATGACGGTAACCCGCTGTATATCACTGGAGTATTTTGAGAGGACGGGGCAGGATGAATACATACAGAAGTGCTGTGGCCCCGAGGGATTCGAGTGGCACGGCTTCAACCTGGCGGCCCGGCTCTTCCACCCAGAGATGAAGGTAACCGCCCTGAAGAACCCTCCCCGTAAGAGCAAGGACGAGGTCGCCTGCCGCTGGGAGGTCACGCTTTAGACGAAATCCTCGCTAACGTGTTCAACTGGCGAAGCTTTAATTTGGTCTCGGCAAATATCCTCAAAACCAAACAAAAAGTAGCATCACCCGTTCATATCCAGCGCGGCAGGATTACGGAGGAGCCCCCTTCATGCTGCTGCTTTGGGCTGCTGTTGTGTTAGTTCACGAAACGCGTCCACATTGACAACCATCCAGTCACACATATTTCAGTCCAAGGCCCGAAAAGAAAGAGCCCCCGGCTCATCTCACCCTGAACCGTTCTACTGTGGGCTGCATCTTGCTTGGTCCTGGAAACGGGACGCTCATATTGGTCTTGTGTGCGTAGATAATGGGTCTATCTCAACATGAAGTGAAGAGCTATCATGCCAGTACTAAACTACTATGTGTACAGTACCATTTTACCATTTTAAATTTAATCGTAGCCAAATACAATGACCTCATGCCCGGCAGGCAGATGGAGCAAGGGCTGTCAAGGTCAGATAATCATATTGCCACCCCGACAGCCCCGTGGAGAGAACGCCTGCTGTACTCCTCTGCCGTCAGCAACACGAGCACAATCTGTTACTGGAATGATGATTATATGTTAACCAAAGTTTGACGCTTTGAGAGGATAGATAGATAAGTGCAAACGAAGAATAGAACGGTAGAAGACCTGGTCGAAAAACTAGTACGAGAACTTGACAACGAAGGGCAGCGCAGTCAAGTTCGCCCTCTAGGAATCTTTACTAGAATGTCGATAAGACTTGCTGATTCTTCATCTGAAGATGCTGCCTGTCAAATCATTGGGGAAGCATTGTCAGAACTGGTTCCTGATTCTGTAGTCTCGATAAATTCTTTCGACGAAAAATCAGGTCGTTTCCGTGTTAGGGCTATTGTCAGTGTTAATACGCGCATTGCGGACCTGGCCAAAATTTTAGGTAAACATCCGGTGGGAATGTCCTTAGCCATAAATGATGAAACAAGGCGAGGACTCACCAGCAGAACGCTCAAGCAAGTACCTGGAGGCTTTCATGAGCTAACAATGAGAGCTTTCCCGAGATCAGTATGCACTGCAGTCGAGAAGGCACTCGACATGGGTGATGTATACGCCGTTGGCTTTACTTGGGATGGAAGTTTATTGGGTAGCGCCAGTTTTCTTCTGCAAAAAGACGCCGATTCCATTGATCCGAAACTGGTAAAGGCGTTCGTAAGCTTGGCTTCACTAGCGCTCCAGCGGTGGAGGTCGGAGGAGGCCCTTCGGGAATCGGAGCAAAGGAAAAATGAAACACTACAGAGATACAAACGAATTCTCCAAATGTCGACTGATATAATTTTTACCGTGGACCTTGATGGCAATTTTTTGCTGACTAACAAGGCCATATACAGTCAATTGGGATATTCGGAACAGGAGATAAAGAAAATAAACGGCTTTCAGTTATTGCACCCCGATGACCTCAACAGAGTGCGGCGCAGGTTCGCCTCACTGTGTAAAGGCAGAAGAATACAAAACCTGGAATACAGGTATAGAAAGAAGGATGGGTCATACATGACTATCCTGAACAGCTCATGTCCCATATCGGGCCCTGACAGGAATGTCATTGGGGCTTTCGGAATAGCGCGGGATATCAGTGGAATGAAGAAGAAGGAGGAGGAGCTGCGGGAACATCATAATAATCTGGAGAAGATAGTTACAGAGCGTACGCGCGAACTTAGATTAGTGAACAGGAGGCTACAGCACGAGTTACTCGAACGCAAAAAAGCAGAAGAGGCAACAAGAAAATCCAAACAGCAACTGGAGGATTTGCTGGCAACGGCCCCCGTCATTATTTGTAGCGCAGACGTCAAAGGCAAAGTCACCTATGTAAACAAAAAATTCGAAGATATCACGGGTTACTCAAAGGGTGAAGTCATAGGTAAACACTGGGCAACGCTAGCTATACTCCCAGTAGATGTAAATGCGCTGATGCGTAGAGCCATGGAGAAACTATCGGGCAGGCCCGCTTCCCCGATGGAAGTGGTGGTCAGGTGCAAGGATGGACAACTTAAATATGTATCCGGCATTGGAGAGTTAATCAAGGAAAATGGGAGACCCGTTGGCATTCAGGTAATTGCACAGGATATCACAGAGCGCAAAAAGGCAGAGGAACAAGCAGCATCTAGTATGCGGCAATTGTTGAAGGCATTGGAGGATATGGTTGAGGCCCTGGCTATGACGGTAGAGTCGAGAGACCCATATACTGCGGGGCACCAAAGACGAGTGGCCCAGGTTGCCTGTGCCATAGCCGCTGATATGGGACTGCCTGAAGACCAGTTAGTGGGCATTCGGCTTGCTGGACTTATTCATGATGTGGGCAAGGTTCGCATCCCGTCGGAGATTCTGACTAATCCTGACGGACTTACGGACGCTGAGATGAGAATTGTCAGGACGCACCCCATGGTTGGATATGAAATATTAAAGAATATTGAGTTTCCCTGGCCCATTGCCCAGGCTGTACTTCAGCACCATGAAAGGCTAGATGGCTCAGGTTATCCATCGGGCCTGTCAGAGGAAGAAATAATAATAGAGGCCAGAATTCTGGCTGTAGCTGATGTTGTAGAAGCCATGGCCTCTCACCGACCTTACAGACCGAGCCTGGGTATCGATGAAGCCCTGAACGAGATTGAGTGCAACAAGGGCAGGCTTTATGATTCTGCCGCAGTTGACAGTTGCCTGAGGCTCTTCAAGAACAAAGGGTTTGAGTTTGAGGATGTGAAAAAGTAAATGGCTAGACCGCTGTTGAGCGCAAGGAGTACCAAAGTAAGACTGCTTATTCTAATATCTCTTGCTCTTGTGTTCTGCTTTGTGCCACTGATAAACACAAGAAGGCAATGGTGAAACGGGAGAAACAGGATGCAAGACGAGACCCCGGAGGAAATCAAACGGAGAGCCAAGCACCTCCTTAAGATACGCGAGTTCGACGCGGTCATGCGAGGTGTCGACCCACAAAGGGTTCTTCACCTCAATCCCGATGGAACATTGACTCGGTGGTGGGAGCTTACTTGTCCTAGGTGCGGCAGGCGCTACAAATCTACCTTAGTTAGCTCACTGCATTGTGATAAGTGCGCTGATTAACCCGGCTGTGACTACGCTTCAATGGGAAAAGCGGGCCCCAGTTCGTCCTGACCCAAGCTACCTACCTGTGGGCCAGGTCTAGGTCGGCTCGAATTGCAGTGCTCATTGGGATTATGGGAAGGGCGGCTTAGGGCGCTCCTCCGTAAGCTCCCCGAGCGCCTTATTCCTTAATATCTCCAGGTATGACCCCAGTTGCTGGCGCTCTTCTTTAGACAAGGCAGACATAACCTTGTGGATAGACTTCCTCTTGGTTGACTGCTCATAAGCCTGGCGTCCCTTCTCGGTTATGGAGACTCTGACCATGTTCTTCTTCTCCAAGTCCTTGGTCTTTGTCACCAACCCACCCTTCTCCATCCTGTGCAGGATCTCGGTGACCGTGTGAGGCTCCCGCAGCAGCCACCGTGTTATTTCAGCCGGTGTTGCCCTTTCACCGATAGCCTGAACGGCGAACAAAACGGCGGCTTCCGCAGTTGAAATGCCGTACTTGTCAAGCTCCTTCTGTCTGGCTCTCAGCGTGGTGTCCGCAGCCTGATTCAGCAGCACCCACAGTTTGTAATCTTCGTCCACAGATGGAAAATCTTTCATAGTCACCTCACATTTGAAATTTGGAACAACTAACATCTGGTGGGACACAGCCCACCTCCAGAATGACCTCAAGGGTTAGAAGCCTTATTGGCATAGTAAGATGTTGAATTCTAGAGCAAGACCTGCGTGAAGTCAAATAATCCCCCCAGACCATACCTGTCTCTGCCGGTCCGCCACATGTGGTGCCAAATTTGCAGGAATTTTCCCCCGGGGAGGGGACTCCATTAAGCCCGCGAGTGCGCCCATAATACAAGTATCAACCAGGAGTAGGCCATGGTTCCACTTTAATCGAAGGTACCTTCCCGGTAACGCAGCCCGGTTCCTATGTCCTAGGACTATTTTCGACGACCTTTTCCGAATTTATGTAGCTTATGTGGGGTTACGGGAGTTTACGAGATTTCAGCACCATTCTACAATATACATAGGTTCACGGACACGTCTAGGACGAAGCAAGTGATGAGACAACATGATGGGATGAGGGCAAAAAGAAAAAAGGTTAACGTCACCCAAATATATGACACCGGGGCCGAATCACACGAAATGGAAGTCAAATGAACCAACACCAACAAGAGCTCAAAATACCGCTGGCAGACCTGGTCACAATGGCCCTAGCGCTACTGCTCGGCGAGGAGGGGCAGGACTACCTGACCCTCTGGAGAGACATGGAGGAGTGGGAACTGATGGGATGGATACGCAGGAACTAGGGAAGAGGCAAACCCAATGGGCCAATACTTCAGGCTGCTAAAGCTCGGTAAAAAGAGTGCGCCGACCCCTGATCCGTTGGTGGGACCGGCGCCCATGAGGCCGACAAATGACGACGGACAAAGAAAAAAACGCTTTAGGATTTCAAGCCCGTTTTCCGGAAGCGGCAGTTTGGCTTGGTGGCAGGGGTTGGATTTGAACCAACGACCTCCGGTTTGTTCGAACTCATCCTTATAGTTAACTCAGCGGTTAACTCGTTCTCCTTTCTCTTTGTCTCCTTCCTCTCCATTTGTTTTATCCGTTTACGTGTATAGTCTAGTTCTAAGATAGGAAGGGTTGAAGCTGTCAAGGGTCTTAAGCTCCAGAGATAGGCCAAAATTCCACAAAATCTAGGAAATCGAGCCTGTAAACGGGAGAAAGCCTGAGCTAAAAATGGGACAAGGAGGGGTCAAGTAAGATAGGCATGGTCGGTGAAGTTTGAGGATGCTTTGTGGCTTTGTCTCCAAATCCGCTGGCTGGACTTGCTGCTATTCGCCTTCAGGCTGAGCAAGCCTCACCCTGATTGCATGGGGGCGACCGTTGGGGTCCCGTGTAACCCCAAATTCCACTTTTTGCCCTTCTCTAAGGGAACCATAGTCCACCCCTTGAAGCTGGTTACGGCCAAAGAAGAGCTCTTCTCCCTGCTCTGTCTTGATGAACCCAAAACCACGGTCTGCAATTAGCCGTTTTATTATACCCTTTTGCATGGAATGCCTCTCCAAATCCGCTGGCTGGGCTACCAATGCCACCCGTAAGAGCAGTAACTATCCGCCTATGGGGCAGCTTGCCAATCAACCCAAGATTGCGGACAAACCCACCCTCATCGTCCTTTCTTTGGACCTTTCCGAAGATACTCAGACGACTTCTTCTGGTCTTTTCTCCCCGTTTTCTTAGCTGCTTTCTTCTGAGCCATCTTTCTCCTATCAAACGCAATAACCCTTGCGTTATTGTATCATTGGAATCCCTCTCCAAATCCGCTGGCTGAACCACCCATCAGGTAAAGTATACATCCTAATTACACCACCTGCTAGTTCGGTGAAGTTTGAGGACGGTTTGAGGCTTTATCGGAGGATTAAGCAACTTTTGAGAAGGGATTCGGCTTTATTCACAAGCATAACAAAATGTCATTTTGTTGGCAAATCTCTGCTTAGGGGCGTTTGTCTGTAGTTAACTCAGCGGTTAACTCGTTCTCCCTTCTCTTTGTCTCGTTCCCTTCCATTTTACCTGTTAAGGTGTAAAGAGCTAATAATTAAACCGCCGCCCAAGATAAAGCCAACAACTTTCCAGTTTTTTAACTGAAAATTAGCTGCGGCCACACGTGGCAAATCGGGGTAAACCCCGGCGCCAGAATTGTGAGGCGAGTACCGGGTGTGCGACGGCGGAGAGTATTTTGTAGCTGGGGGAAAAACAATTTAAAGATAATAACTTGGGTAAATCTGGGTAAATGGGAGAAAAATTGAATTACAAGTGGGACAAGGAGAGGTCAAGTAGATAGGAGAGGTCAAGCTCCCCCTCGGTATCTTCTGTATCTTAGCTAGTAACGACTCTCTTTTCTCCATATTGCCACCTCGTCCTGTTGCCACAGCCTATACGATTTCCCACTCGCAGTAGGGATCCCCAGCGGCGATGCACTTTACCTCTCTCACGTGCTGGTTCCTGATTGCTGAGAAAAGACCGTTGAGGAAACCGGTGGTGAAAGAGCACGAGGGGGTCTTCTCCTTCGTCATTGACCACTTCGCCTGGGAGCCCTCACAGTTCTCCACTATTCTAATCGTCTCACCCAGAGTGACCTTGCCCACCTTGCAGTAGTTCATGAAGTCGATTACACGCTTGATTGCTTCGTCCTCACTTAACCCAGCTTCCAACAGGCGTTCCCCAACCTGCTTCCCCGACCTGGCGCCTCCCATCCCCAACACCATTCGGTACCTCTCACCAGCTAAAGAGGGCAGGAACATGGCGTGCGAGACCCTGTCCATGCCAACCATGCTTCCCAGCGTAGGTCTCTCCAAGAGAGGCTTCCCGTTCAGCAGAAACTCCATGAGGTGATGCATCAAACGTTGATGTATCCTTTCGATAACCGAGATGTCCTTCTCTAAAGAATCCTTCAGCCCATCGATTTCCCCAGGCACAGCTTTGAATTCACAGTAGGGGTCCCCGAGGCCGATGCACTTTGTCTCAATGGCGTTCCAGTCCCTCTCAAGTCCCTGCCAGCTCTCAAATCCCTTAACCATCCCTGCCAAAACAGGCGCGATATAGAATCCCATCGTTGCCCCGACGTTTTCGAATCCCCAGCATTCGGATGATTCGTATAATCTAAAGTAGTGTTCATCGGGCTTCGATGCGTCTTCAAGGTATTCATAGATGCCGAAGCGCTCCTGGTTCAGGCCGCCAGGTGATCTCTCTATCCCTTTCACCAGTTTCTTCATGTCTTTGACCTTGCTGAAGCTCTTCGGCATGAAAAATTTAAAGTAAAGTCTTACGTACCAGGAAAACATGGTGCGCTTGACCGCTTCATTCTCCTTCATCAGCTTGAACATGGAGGGCCCCTCCTCCTTGTTCATCTCGTACACCATCATTGGGAACCGTTTGGGGTCCCAGAGCATCCCGCTCCAGTGGGCGAGATTAGGCCAGAACAAGTTCACAAAGTCTCCAACCTCCCTTCTCATCACTGCTGTATCTCCCCGAACGTACCCTGCCAGCACATCGAGATTGAAGACAGCTTCTTCGGGTCTAATCCTATCTGGGTCAATGGGAATCTCAATCCTTGTCGGTCTCACTTTCGGGTGCTTCACGACATTGAAGAGCCGCTTATCCCCCTTTGTTTCTATCTTGATGATGCCGTCCGCCGTGCTCATCATGGCTGTAAGGTCCTCCTCTTTGCCACAGCCCTCATCCATCAAAGCCAACACCGAGTTCCCCTCAGAAGCGAACTTGGCCAGGCATAGCCTCATAAATCGGAACACCTCCTCCTTGTTAAAAAGATAGGGCGATGTCAAGGAATCAAAAGAGAGCAGGATATCTCTCTTGCCAATTCTCTCCTGCACTTTGGCAATAGCCATGCTAAGGCTGTTTAAATCGGCGCAGTTGGCGCATATCGTCTCTGGGCTTTGAGCGCAGGTCAGACCCACTGTTTCGGTGAAGGCATCAATGAAACTGAGCGCGCCAGGTAGGGATTCACCCATGCCTCCTTCTCTTAGAAGACCTATGACCTCGGTAGGCCTGTGCTCCGTGGTTATGAACAGAATCGGCCTTTCCATTGCCAGGTTATTGAGCACAACCTGGTGACAGAAAGTGGATTTCCCTGCTCCCGGAGGGCCTGACAGCAAGATCAGGTTGCCCTCTGGTATCTCCTGTACTTCGGCTAATGACAGTTCCCTTTTCTCCATGCTATCCTTCCTATTGTTGTTGCCTATACGATTTCCCATTCGCAGTAGGGGTCTCCCGCAGCGATAGAAATGTCAGTATCACTCAGCCCCAAAAAGAGTAAGCCTACGAGCATGATTGCAAAAGTAGCTAATAAGAACGACTTCTTCAACTCCACCCTCTCTTGAAGCAATTATAGCACCAGCTAAACTCAACTAGAAGAAGTCAGCATGTTGCGTTAAAAGCTATTTTTTAGTCTTGGTCGGCGGCAACCCCTTCCTCTTTTTCTTTTTTCCGTAAGGTGGAGTGCTGATGTCGCTATCATCTAGTACGAATCCACCATCCTTTGTCTCGGGCATTTTTACAATACCCCCCTTTCATTTTTCCGCCGTTGTTCGCTGGCGTTTGGTATCAAATAGTATAAAAAGAAAACGGCACGAACTTAAATCCGTGCCGTTTGATTACTTGGTTGCGGGGGTTGGATTTGAACCAACGACCTCCGGGTTATGAGCCCGACGAGCTACCACTGCTCTACCCCGCGACGAACACCCACAAAAATCCACGACCTTTGCGGGAATCTATTGACTAGGTTTTGTGCTCAGCCTGGCGTAGGTCAAGGCCTCGGCCATTAGTACGGCTTAGCTAAACGGATTACTCCGCTTACACATGCCGCCTATCAAGCAAGTAGTCTACTTGCGGCCTTACCTGGTTAACCCAGTGGGAGATCTCATCTTGGGGTGGGCTTCGCGCTTAGATGCTTTCAGCACTTATCCCATCCAGACATAGCTACCCAGCACTGCTCCTGGCGGAACAACTGGCACACCAGAGGTCTGTCCCTCCTAATCCTCTCGTACTAAGGAGAGCTCCCCTCAAATCTCCGGCGCCCACGACGGATAGAGACCGACCTGTCTCACGACGGTCTGAACCCAGCTCGCGTGCCGCTTTAATGGGCGAACAGCCCAACCCTTGGGACCTTCTCCAGCCCCAGGATGCGACGAGCCGACATCGAGGTGCCAAACCTTGCCGTCGATGTGAACTCTTGGGCAAGATAAGCCTGTTATCCCTGGCGTAGCTTTTATCCGTTAAGCCACGGCCTTTCCACACAGTGCCGTAGGATCACTTTGCCCGACTTTCGTCCCTGATCGACTTGTGTGTCTCACAGTCAAGCTCCCTTATGCCAATGCACTCTACACACGGTTTCCATTCGTGCTGAGGGAACCTTTGGACGCCTCCGTTACCTTTTAGGAGGCAACCGCCCCAGTCAAACTACCCACCAGACATTGTCCCCACCATGAGGTGGGTTAGAACCAAAACCAAACAAGAGTGGTATTTCACCGTTGGCTCCACTGAAGCTGACGCTCCAGTCTCTCAGCCTCCCACCTATCCTACACATGCTTAGCCTAAGCTCAGTGCCAAGCTATAGTAAAGCTGCCAGGGTCTTTTTGTCCTGTCGCGGGTAGGGGGCATCTGCACCCCCATTGCAATTTCACCGAGTCCCTCGTTGAGACAGCGCCCAGGTCGTTACACCTTTCGTGCAGGTCGGAACTTACCCGACAAGGGATTTCGCTACCTTAGGACCGTTATAGTTACGGCCGCCGTTCACCAGGGCTTCGGTTCAAAGCTTCGAGCTAATGCCCTAACCTCTCCCCTTAACCTTCTGGCACCGGGCAGGTATCAGCCCCTATATTTCAGCTTTTTCGCTTTAGCAGAGACCTATGTTTTTGTTAAACAGTCGCCTGGGCCAATTTTGTGCCCCCGCCTTGTTACAGACGGGCCCCCTTATCCCGAAGTTACGGGGTTAGATTGCCGAGTTCCTTAACGAGGGTTCTCTCGAACACCTTGGGACGTTTATCCCCACCTACCAGTGGCGGTTTGCGGTACAGACGCTTAGCTTTTTAGCAACGAGGCTTTTCTTGACAGTATAGGCTCAGCTGAGTTTTATCGGGTTGCCCCTCAAATTCTCCCTCCCCTCAGCTTAATATCAGGGTGGATTTGCCTGCCCTGATGCACCTTGAGTTGGAAACACACCATGTCCAATAGGCATGCTCAACCTACCTTACTGTGTCCCCCCTTTGCCTTAAAACAAAAGCTAAGCGGTGTAGGATTATTAACCTACTGTCCATCGCTTACCCCATTAGGGTTCAGCTTAGGCCTGACTAACCCTACGCCGATAAACGTTGCATAGGAAACCTTAGGTTTACGGTGGGCATGATTTTCACATGCCTTCACGCTACTCATACCGACATTCTCACTTGTCATTGCTCCACAATGGCTTACACCACTGCTTCGCAGCCATGACAACGCTCCCCTACCTATCGCCTTTGCAGGCGATACCATAGCTTCGGTGACAGACTTGAGCCCCGTTAAATTGTCGGTGCAGTACCACTCGACCAGTGAGCTATTACGCACTCTTTAAAGGGTGGCTGCTTCTGAGCCAACCTCCTGGCTGTTTCTGCAATACAACTTCCTTTCCCACTTAGCCTGCTCTTAGGGACCTTAGCTGATGGTCTGGGCTGTTTCCCTTTCGACTATGGAGCTTAGCCCCCACAGTCTCACTCCCAGGATTACATTTACGGCATTTGCAGTTTGGTTGAGTTCGGTAACCTCACGGCCCCTGGCCCATCCAGAGCTCTACCTCCGCAAATTACTTCCTGAGGCTGCACCTAAATGCATTTCGGGGAGAACCAGCTATTTCCGGGTTCGTTTGGCATTTCACCTGCACTACCCACAGCTCATCTTAGAGCTTTGCCTCGCTCACAAGTTCGAGCCTCCACTCAATTTTACTTGAGCTTCACTCTGGCCATGGGTAGATCACCCGGTTTCGGGTCTGATCCATGCGACCTGCTCAGTAAACTGAGCCTCGCCCTATTCAGACTCGCTTTCGCTTCGGCTCCGCAACGAAGTTGCTTAACCAGCCACACAGATCAACTCGTCGGTTCATTCTCCAATAGGCACGCCATCACCCAGCACTCAATTGGGCAGTCAAACCTTAAGGCTTCGCTCAATACGCTCCCGAAGCCAACGTTTGGCTTGACCGTGAAGTTTCAATTTACGCTCTCGCTCACGGGCATCCTCCTCCGAACGGAACGCTTCATAGTAAATAAGGATCCATTCACGTCCTTTGGTGGAAACATTCTCACCACGCTTATGCTGAGCAAGGCGTTTCTCTAAATCCGAAGTGAAGCCATAATAGATTTCACCAGCTCCACTCTTGAGTACATAAACGCAATACACTTCACTCCCTCCTGCCCAATTGAGTGCTGGGCTCTGACTGCTTGTAGGCATAGGGTTTCAGATTCTATTTCACTCCCCTCCCGGGGTGCTTTTCACCTTTCCCTCACGGTACTGGTTCACTATCGGTCATCAGAAGTATTTAGCCTTGGAGGGTGGTCCCCCCAGTTTCCCACAGGATTCCTCGTGTCCCGTGGTACTCAAGAACACAAGCAGAGGCTTTTCCTTTTCGCCTACAGGACTATCACCTTCTACGGTTGCCCTTTCCAGAAGCATTGGACTAAGAAAAAGCTTTGTAACTCTGTGGCAGACCTTGGAATCTGCCCCTCATGTCTTACAACACCAAGATAGCTTAGGATCCAAGCCCACTTAGCTACCTCGGTTTGGGCTTTTCCCCTTTCGTTCGCCACTACTTAGGGAATCTCTTTTGATTTCTCTTCCTCGGGCTACTAAGATGTTTCAGTTCACCCAGTTCCCCCTCGCTTTAGCGAGTGCTTGGGTTTCACCCAAGCGGGTTGCCCCATTCGGGAATCCCCAGCTAAGCTAGCTAGACAGCTCACTGAGGCTTTTCGCAGTCTTGCCACGCCCTTCTTCGGCTGCTGATGCCAAGGCATCCACCCTATGCTCTTTCTCCCTTGACCCACGCCAGGCAGAACACAAAACCTATTCAATTGTTAACGTGCAAAAATACTCCCGTTTAAGGAGTATGTCGATTATACAACAAGGCTTCTCTACTGTCAAATAAATCCGAACCTGGGTGCTGTTTATTTGTAGTTAAATTCAATATTTTTACTTCCTTCCGGATAGTACCTGTCAGTACCCTCTGATTCGGCTCCGGCTGGCTTTTGGAGCCATGATAGACCTCTGGGTGCTGCTCGGGGATAATCTGTAATTTAGAAGGACTGCCTCTTTTCGTCACCACCCTCACCTTAATCCCCTCCCGCCAAGGGAGAGTAAATTGGCCGCCCGACGGCACGCCGAGGCACTTATTACAGAAGGATGTTATCTATCAGCCTCGTTCTGCCTATCCTGACGGCTAAAGAAGCCAAGGCTGGGCGGTCGATCATCTCTAACTCTTCTAACGTGTTAGCATCAGCAATGCTGACATAGTCGATTTGGGCCAGAGGCTCCTTCTGGATAAGTGAGGTCATTTGCCGGCGAATCTCTTCAGCATCCTTTTCCCCACCCTGCCACAACTGCCGGGCTCGAGTAAGAGCCTTGAACAATATCGTCGCTGCCTGGCGCTCTTCAGGGCCGAGGTAAACATTTCGGCTGCTCATAGCCAGACCATCGCTCTCCCTGACCGTAGGCACAACCACGATTTCCAGCCCCATGTTGAGGTCAGCAACCGTGCGTTTAATGACCACCGCCTGCTGGGCATCCTTCTGTCCAAAGTAAGCCCTGGATGGCTGGACAATGTTGAACAGCTTGGCCACGACAGTGCTTACCCCCCTGAAATGCCTCGGGCGAGAAGCCCCCTCAAGCTGCTCGGTTACCTTCTCTACATCCACCCAGCTACTAAATTCAGGCGGATACATCTCATCATCGGAGGGGACAAAGACCACGTCCACCCCTTCCCCCCGCAACAGCTCCAGGTCACGATTAAGATCCCGGGGATAAGCGCCGAAATCTTCCCTGGGGCCAAATTGAGTAGGGTTGACGTAAATACTGACAAAAACGGCGGAATTTTCAGCCCTGGCCCGCTTTACCAGAGCCAGATGACCTTCGTGAAGATAGCCCATAGTGGGAACAAAGCCCACTGAGCCGCCGAGCTGCTGCCTCAATGCCCTTATCTCGGGTATAGTCTTTACTACCTGCATTCTGCTAGCTGCCAGCCGTTAGCTGTTTGATGAGGCTTTCATCCATGGCATAGCTTTGTTCCGCAGTAGGGAAACTGAGAGATTTGACTTCAGATACGTAATCGGCGACAGCAGTCTTAATTTCTCCGGCTAACTTGGCATATCGCTTGGCATGCTTGGGCACGAACTCAGTGTAAAGGCCCAGAATATCGCTGATTACCTGAACCTGACCATCACAATCAGGTCCAGCGCCGATGCCGATGGTGGGGATAGTCAGCTTCTGAGTAATCAGCTTGGAAAGGGGTGCCGGAGTGCATTCCAAAACGATGGCAAAAGCGCCAGCTTCCTCCAGAATACTGGCATCGTTGAGCAACTTTTTGGCCTCCTCCACCACCTTACCCCGCGCCTTAAATCCCCCCAATTGATGCATCGATTGTGGAGTAACCCCGATATGCCCCATAACCGGGATGCCACATTCAACAAGGCGCCTGACCTGTTCGGCAACAACCTCACCGCCTTCCAACTTCACCGCCTGCGACCCCCCTTCCTGGATAAAGCGCGCAGCATTATGTAAAGCATCGGAGATGCTGGTGTGGTAGGTCATAAAGGGCATGTCGCCGATGACTAAGGCCTGCCTGGCACCTCTCACTACAGCTTTGGTATGGTGTATCATTTCATCCATAGTCACCGGGATGGTTGACTCATAGCCCAGCATCACCATCCCCAGACTATCCCCAACCAATATCAGAGGCACGCCGGATTCATCAACCATCTTGGCCGTCACATAGTCATAAGCGGTAAGCATGGGTATTTTCTCTTTCTTCTGCTTCATTTCTTTTATATCGATAATGGTAACCCGCATTGCCTCACCTCTTTTAATCTAAATTCTAATATCTAAACCCGAACCAAATTCTAATTTCTAATCACTTACGTCATTGGATTTTTAGATTTCTGTATTGTTTGGCATTTCGTATTTAGTGCTTAGGATTTTCTCTGCTGCCTTCACACCCACTCCTTCCCTCTGCCATCCACGGAGAGGGACTATAGACGAAAGCTCAATGATTCTGTTCTGCCTATCCACACGAACTATGCTTGGGGTCATGCTAATTGCCTCATCATCGGGAACCTGGCAATAAGCAAGGATGAGAACTATGTCTCCCTTTGCCACCAGCCTGGCAGCAGCACCATTGATACCGATAATCCCCGAACTAGCCTCACCTTCGATAGCGTAAGTGCTTAACCTAGCCCCATTGTTAATGTTTAGCACCTCCACCCTTTCAAAGGGCAAGATGTCGCTGGCCTCCATGAGAGCCCTGTCAATGGTGATACTACCCTCGTAATCCAAATCGACCTGAGTAACCCGGGCTCGATGGATCTTACTCTTCAGCATGGTTCTCATACTTCTCTCTCCTTTCATTTCTTAAGCAGAGCTTTCATCTCTTCTGCTTTTTGTTCGCTAACCTTGCCTTTAGCTAAAGCAATAGGAATAGTCTGAAGCCCCAGCTCCTTATAGGTAATGAGCAAAGAGGGGCTTTTGGCTTCAAGAGCGCTCAAGTGCCGCTCTATAGTACCCAAATCTCCGCGAGCAACAGGACCAGTAAGACAGTTAGGCAAGCCAATATTGTTAATATTATTCATCGTGCCTTCAAGCAAAGGCATCAAGGCCCTGGTCGCCTCCTTCGATGACACTCCGAAATCCTGCCACAAGTCCAAAGCCAACTTGACCAAGGTTACCAGATAATTACAGGCGAAAACGGCTGCTGCGTGATACAGCACTTTGTCCCCCGGCCTAAGTTCCACCCAGCTGCCATTTAAGAGGGAAGTTAACTCCTTCAGCGTCGCTAATAGTGGTTCTTCAGCTTCCAGGGCAAAGGTAGAGCCAGGCAAATTCTCTATAGCCTGTTCAACACCGGCAAAAGTCTGCAGTGGGTGAAAGGAGCCAACACCAGCTCCGAGTTTTTTTGCTGCTTCCAAAATATCAACGGAATGAGCGCCGCTGCAATGCACCACGCTCTGTCCTCCACGCCACTGAACTTCACTGCATACCTGGGCTATAACATCATCAGGGGTGGTGATGAAGACCAGCTCAGCAACATCGGCTAGCTCCTGAGCCGTATGATAAACCTGACAATCAGGCACCAGCCCGGCTAGCTTCTCTGCCGAGGACAAAGTTCGGCTGGATACTGCGACCACCGGGCATTCCTTCTGAGAAAGCCTTACTGCCAGGGCAGTGCCCGTTGTTCCAGCGCCAATAAACCCGATCTTCAGCATTTACTTACATCCTTAGCCGCTGGTACACCAGCTAAAGTCTCAGCCCTTTGAATTGCTCTAACTATGGCTTCAGCCACGACCTCGGCAGCCACTACCCCCAGAGCACTAACGTCAGCTTCCTTTTCACCTAAAGAAAGCGCAAATAAAGCGTCGCCATCATACATGGTATGGCATGGGTCAATAGTGCGGGCGATGCCAACCTGGGCCACGCGGGCCAGTCTACTTGTTGCAGCTTTACTAATCTTGGCATTAGTAGCTACTACACCGATTACGGTATTAAAAGGCGGAACTGTTTCCCCTGATTCGCCTTTCCACAGCTCGGACGTAGATAGGAATCCGCTTCTGTCTGGCTTGCGAGGTCCAGCCAAAATTTCCCCCGTTCCAGGCTTAACCACATCTCCAATGGCATTTACCACTATCAGGGCAGCTACCACAATATCTCCGGCTATTTTTCGACTGGCAGTCCCTAACCCACTCTTAACAGCCCTCTCCAAGCCGAGAATCTTGCCCACTACTGCCCCGGTGCCAGCGCCCACGCATCCTTCAACAACTTCATTATTATTAGCAGCAAGGCAAGCTTGATAGCCCTCGTTAGCCCCGGGCCTGATTTTAGAATCACCTATATTCAGGTCGAAAATAATGGCAGCAGGCACAATCGGCACCTTCCCAGCGCTAGTCTCATGACCGAATCCGCGCTCCTCCAAATACCTCATGACTCCAGTAGCAGCATCCAAGCCAAAAGCGCTGCCTCCACTGAGGACAATAGCCTGGACCTGCTCCACTAAATTTCCCGGGCGGAGCAGGTCTGTTTCCCTGGTCCCCGGCGATGAGCCACTGACATCAACTCCAGCCACAGCCCCTTGTTCACAAAGTATCACCGTGCAGCCAGTCACTGCCCGCTTATCCGTGTGATGGCCTACCTTGATTCCTGGGACATCGGTTATAGCGCCAAACATAACCATAAATTAAAAACCCTCCCGGCATAACCGAGAGGGTTATCAAGCTAAGTCCTCTATCTCCGTCTCGGTCGCTGCCGATCCAAGCGGAACCTCTAATTACCTAAGCTCTTCCGCTCACCGCCTCAAAGGTCAATGGCTATACTAAATGTTAATAAATCCTCTCAATTTTGTCAACTCTAAAGGGGCTGTCTACCAACTACTGGGGGCTAGTAGCTACATGCTCAAAGCTGAAGTTGTTTAGGGTTTAGAGATCAGAGTTCGGAATTTTATATAGCTGGGAGAGGAATCTTTGCATAATACTATGCAGAACCCTATAAGTTACAATTTCTCCCTTACTGGCCTCTGGAAATCCTCCTGGGCTTTAAATTTTTCTTCTTCCCCTTTTAATTCTGAACCGATGAAGATTTCCACTCGGTTTCGACCATTCTCTTTAGCCTTGTAGAGAGCCTCGTCGGCACGAGAAATAAGTGAATCTGCATCTTCACCTGGTTCCCAACTGGATATCCCCTGGCTCACGGTTATAGCAAATTCATTCCCCGCAGAGTCCTTCATCTTAGCCATCTCGATTTTATTTCGAATCCGCTCAGCCACACCAAGTGCGGAAGGTAAAGCAGTTTCAGGCAAAATAATTATAAACTCCTCCCCTCCATATCGTCCTGCTACGTCCGTATTCCGAATATTCCGATGAATTAAAGCTCCAACATTCTCTAAAACATCGTCTCCGATGAGGTGCCCGTATCGATCATTTACCATCTTAAAATGGTCGAGGTCCAACATAATCAGGCTGAGGTTCCCTCTGTAGCGCTTGGCATGATTGATTGTCTCATTTAGTTTGCCCAAAATTGCACTCCGATTATGCAATCCGGTCAGCGAATCAAAATTTGCCATTCTTTCCAGCTTTTCCTTATCGGCTTTGCCCTGCTGCAGCCACGTCCATTTAGCCAGTGCGGCATCAATGGTCTCCACTAGCTTCTCTGGAGACAAGTTTCTCTTTGGCAGGTAGCCGACTGCTCCCTCCTGAAGAGCCTGCACCGCAACCTCCTCACTTCCAGACCCAGTCATCATGACTACGGGAGCAAGCTGCTTTTCTGTGATTTCGGCCAGCCACTCCATCCCCGATTTCCCTGGCATCTGATTATCCATCAAGACCAGGTCAATTCTACCTTTATCTAGAGCGTCCTGGATTTCCTCTGTCCGACCCGCCTCCAGCAACGCGAATTCCCTGTCAGTTACCTGATGTAGATAAGTTCGCACCAGCTTGCGGTCTGCCGGGTCATCATCGCAGATGAGGATTTTAATCAGCGGGTGCTCTATTTCCAGCAGCATCAGTTCTCCTTGGGTGCCCGTTTGCAGAGCACGAACCAATATTCCTTAAGTTTCTTCATGGCTTCTTTGAATTCATCCAAGGTCACCGGTTTACGCACATATCCGCTGGCTTGCAGCTTGTAGCTGTCTATGATATCCCTCTCAGCGTCCGAAGTTGTCAGAATGACCACGGGAATCTGTTTCAAATTTTCGTCCCCCTTGACCCGCCTCAAAAATTCTTTCCCTCCCATCCCAGGCATGTTCAAATCCAGCAGAATCAAGTCAGGCTGAGGGGTCCCATTGCTGTAACTGCCACGGCGATACAAAAAGTCCATCCCCTCTTCGCCAGTCTGAACAGTGTAAACGTCATTAGCAATTTTTTGATTTCTCAAAGAAGTCTTAATTAACTTCTGGTCTGCCGGGTCATCCTCTACCAGTAATATGGCAAGCGGTTCTAATCCATCCATCATGCACCTCCTTTCATTAACTGTCTCCTGAGTAACTCCCTCTGGGGAGCGTAAACCAGAATGTCGACCCCCCACCAGGGGTAGACTTGACTCCGATGTTACCCCCATGGCGCTCTACGATTTTTTTACACGCAGCCAGACCAATCCCAGTGCCTTCATACTGTTCCCGGGAATGAAGGCGCTTGAACATAACAAATATTTGTTCATAGTATTCCCCATCAATTCCTATTCCGTTATCTTCCACCTCTATTTGAATCATGTTGTTCTCAACCTGACGGGCACGGATGGTTATCTCCGGGGGTATCCCCTTCTTATGGAATTTCAGCCCGTTCCCAATCAGGTTCTGAAAGAGCTGGTGCATCTGGGATAGGTCGGCTTGAACAGGCGGCAGTGGCTGTGGAACACGGATGGTCCCCTGGGTTTCATCCAGCAAAGTTGCCAGTTCCAATTTCTCTAACTCCTCTATTACTTCATTTAAATCTACCCGCTGGGGTGGCTTGGCTCTGGTGGTAAGTCGAGAATAGGTAAGCAAGTCATCTATCATCTCCTGCATCCGCTGAGCACCGTCTATCATGAACCCAAAGTTTTCCTGCTGGTCCTCATCCAGCTTGCCCTGCAGTGAATCCTGGAGGAGCGCGCCGAAGGAAGATATCTTTCGCAGCGGTTCCCGCAGGTCATGAGAGGCGATATAGGCGAAATCCTGGAGTTCATTATTGGACTCCTCCAGCTTTCGGTTGATCTCCTTTATGTCACGGAGCAAGGCTTCCCGCTCCTCCCCTGCCTGCTTGCGTTCGGTGATGTCGGTGAAGGTAGTAAGAACACCGCTGAGTTCATTATTGCTACCAAATAAGGGGATGGCATTAACAATAAACCAGAAATTTGTTCCGTCAGGGTGCTTGATGCCCGTGAGATCAGCCCTTACCGGGCGTTTTTCCTTTATCACCCTGAAGCCGGGTATCTCCTCCGGAAGCATTGGGCTCCCATCGGGATGGATAACTTCTACGTGTAACGGATTAGAAATAGGCTCCCGCGATTCAGAATGTCGGAGTCCGAGGAAATACTTGGCTGCAGGGTTAACTTGCAGGATTTGCCCGTCAGTATCCATCAGAAACACGCCTTCAGACATAGCATTAAACAAGCTTCGGAAAAGTTCTTCGCTTTCCCTCAGCGCCTCCTCAGCCCGCTTGCGCTCGGTGATGTCCGCCATAGCTACTTGGATGCCCACAACCTGGTCCTCCTCCCTATAGAATGATGGCCTTATTTCAAGAACTCGCCTTTTCCCTTCCAGGTCCTCCATCCTAACCTCATATACGTCTACGTCTGGCACAGGCTCACCAGCTAACGTCTTCGCAAACCCTTCCATCACCCTTTCCCGGTCATCAGCCTCAACTACTGGAGCTATGTCAGAGATAGTGACGTCTTCGATTTCTTTGGTAAGTATTAGCTTATGAATGTCTTCATAGCGCTTATTCCAATGACTAATCTTGAGGTCAGGGAGTCTGTAAAAAGACACTGCCTCGTTTAGGCCTTCATAAAGCCGCATATACATTTCTTGAGATTCTCGGAGCGCTTCCTCTGCCTCCTTGCGCTCGGTGATATTTCTGAATATTCCTTGAGTCGCAACAAATTCACCGTTTTGAAAACGAGGGTTGACATTTCCCTCTACATAGACTTCCTTTCCACTTTTTGATATAAATACAATTTCCGTACCAGTGACGTCCTTGCCACTGGAGACTCTTTTGAAAAGTTCCATGCAATGAGGTATTTGATCGCGGCGTAAGACATCCCATAAGGTCAAGTTTTCAACTTCGTCCTTGGTATATTGCAATACCTCCAGCCATTTCCGATTAACGTATGTGAATTTACCACTTGGATTCACACTTTGTATTAAATCGTTGGCATTTTCAAACAAGCCCCGATATCTCTCCTCACTTTCCTTTAGCGCCTCCTGTGCCTGCTTGCGCTCGGTGATTCTACTTATCCTTTCAGCAAGTGAATCTATCAAGGACCGTTCACTTTTTAGAAAAGGCCCCTCGTCGTGGACTGGCAGTTCTTTGAGGTAATACACTTCCAAAGCCCCGGCACTCTTGTCATGAACCACGATTTCACTGGCTTGCTTCCATGCGGTCTCGGTGAAGTTTTTGGAGGTAAAGGTTTGTGCGTCAAGTACGATCCGGGCGCACGCCTCGTCAGGATATTGCCAGGCAAGGGGGATGGCCTCGACGATCTTTTGCAGTGTCCCCTCCAGTGAAACTTCTCCCCCTCTCACAATTTCGGAAATCTGGTACAGGCAATTCAGCTCTCTGTTGCGTTCTCTAAGCTCCCCTGCCTGTTTCATCAATTGATCTTGCTGCCTCTTGCGCTCGGTGATGTCCGCCA
The DNA here is from genome assembly GCA_964638975.1 of uncultured Dehalococcoidales bacterium. Classification (GTDB taxonomy): domain Bacteria; phylum Chloroflexota; class Dehalococcoidia; order GIF9; family AB-539-J10; genus RBG-13-51-36. The sequence continues at coordinate 402 of CAZXAJ010000015.1, read as the reverse complement.
TCGCCACTTGAACGCCCACAACCTGGTCCTTTTCCTTATACAATGTTGATTTTACTTCAAGAACTCGCCTCTTCCCTTCCAGGTCCTTCATCTTAATCTCTAACACGTCTGCATCTGGCATAGGCTCACCAGCTAACGTTTCGGCCATCCCTTCCATTGCCCTATCCCAATCATCGTCTTCAACCATCGCAGCTATATCAGATAAAGTCATGTTTTCGGGATCTTTGGCAGATAGTAGCTTGTGAAGGTCTTCATAGCACTTATTCCAATGGCTAATCTTGAGGTCGGGAAATCTGTAAAAAGCTACGGCCTCGTTTATGTTCTCGTAAAGCTGGCTATATCTTTCCTGAGATTCTCGCAGCGCTTCCTCCGCCTCCTTGCGCTCGGCGATGTCAGTGAAGC
>CAZXAJ010000014.1:0-55676 GCA_964638975.1 uncultured Dehalococcoidales bacterium | reverse complement strand
GAGAATCTGGCCAAGTTACCCAAAGACAGTAAGATTGTGCCCTACTGCTATACAGGACACAGCGGAAGCCAAGTTACCGCTATGCTTAGCATGTGTGGCTATGATGCCACCAATCTCCTCTGGGGAATAATGGGCTGGACCAAAGACCAGAACGTCGCCAACAAGCAGTTTTCCAATCCAAGCACAGATTTGCCAACTGAGACTACAGCCAATCAACTTACTGGAACATACAGCCTCCCCACAATCGACGTAACTTCTTCAACCAACAAGCTAGAGATTATCCGGATTGCCTGTGATAACTATGCAACTGCTGGCTTGAAGAATATTGCGGCGGGCGACCTGAATACGCTGATTACCGATGGTGACCCAAATAATGACCCTCTTATCATCAGCGTTCGCAAGGCAGAGGACTATGCCAAGGGCCATATCCCCGGTGCAGTCAACATAGCTTTCACGAGCATAGCGAAGAGGGAAAACTTACAGAAGCTTGATCCTGATAAGGAAATCGTAGTCTATTGTTACACTGGCCGCACTGGAAGCCAGGCAACGGCGATCCTGAATGTGTTGGGTTACAACGCAAAGAACCTTTTGTGGGGAATGAGCGGCTGGACCAAAGACCCCGTAGTGGCAGACAAGAGATTTGATCCAGACACCAGTCCTGATTATCCATTCGCAACTGGTGCTGGAGAGGCGGTTTCAGTACCAAGTGGAGACAGTGGCGGCGGTTGCGGATAAGGCAGGTAACTGACCTGGCTTTAGCCAGGCTAAAGTAGAATTCGCAAATTAAGTATTAAGAAAGGAGACAAAATGGCAGAAGAGATTAAACCCGACGAGACTCTTGATGTAAGGGGCGAAATCTGTCCCAATCCCGATGTTAAGACGATGGTGAAGCTCAAGAAGATGGAAAAGGGGCAAATCCTGGAGGTCCTGGTTGATTATCCACTTTCAGTAGAACGTATTCCGGGCAATGCTGAAAAGAACGGACACAAGGTACTGAAAGTGGAGCGTGTTGATGGTCCCAACCATAAAATATATATAGAAGCTCAGGGAGGACAAAAATGAACCCATTGATTCTCCTAGGCATTCCCATTGGCTTAGCCTTTGGGTTTGCCTTGCAGAGGGGCAGGTTCTGTATGAACTCTGCTTTTAGGGACATTATCGTACTGAAAGAGTACGCACTCCTGAAGGCGGTGGGGCTTGCGATTCTTATCCAGATGGTAGCATTTGCAGCCCTGGACATGGCAGGGGTAATTACTATAAGCCCCAATACGTTCTTTTGGGGTGCCAATATGCTCGGCGGCTTTGTCTTTGGAATTGGCATGGTAGTGGCGGGGGGATGTGCCAGCGGGATAACTTACCGCTTCGGAGAAGGCATGGTAGGTGCAATGTCAGCAGTACTTGGTTTAATACTCGTGGGACTGATGACTACAATGGGTGCGTTCCACCCATTAGTTGTTGCTCTCAGGGGTGCAACAACGGTGACCTTGGCGGATGGGGCAAACCTCACGTTAGCCAACATATTCGGCATTCCTCATTATATGTTAGCTTTTGGCATAGCAGGTGTCGCCCTTATTGTTTGGGCTATCCGCTCTATGCGAGGTAAGGAATCTCCTAAAAAAGAAGAGGAAAGTGTCTCTTTAGGCACCAAGATATTCAAGAAGGGCTGGGGATGGCAGGCAACAGCGATTGTCATAGCCATTATAGGAATCCTGGCTTTTATCGCCTCAACTGCTGCCGGTAGGAGCTATGGTCTGGCCATTTGCGGTGGATACTGGACAACCATTCAAAGTCTACTCCTGGGCCAAAACCTCATCGGCTGGCTATCTGTAATGCTGCTCTGCACTATACTCGGTTCCTTTATAGCAGCCAAAATCGCCGGGGAAGCTAAGTTACGGGCACCGGCACCAAAGGTGTTGATCCAGACCTTCTTTGGTGGCTGCTTGATGGGTTTTGGAGCGGCTCTCGGTGGGGGTTGTAACATAACCCATATTCTTACTGGAGTACCTCAGCTTGCCCTGAGTTCCATACTTAATGGGGCCTTTATCATATTCGGATGCTGGACACTAGCGTACTTCTGGTTTGTCAGACCTATGCAGAACCTATGAGGAACTAGTCATATATATATAGAAATGACTGATAGTAATTGATATAGAGAGGGGTGAGTGATGCAGTGAAGCTAATGTCTTCAACTGATTTTCACTCACTCCCCACAGAAAAAACCATAGAGAATACTTTATAGAGGTATTTCAGGACTGATAAGGAGTTAGCATGGTTATTACTCAAAAAGGGGCAATTTTGGCGGCAGAGGAGGGCACGGAAAAAGCTATCCTCAATTTCATAAAGCAGGCACTGAGTCAAGGTTGTTTTGATGCTGTCCTTATTCCCGCTAGAGTGCCAACGGGTGATTCGTTTGCCTACTTTTTGGCTCAAAATGAGGCATTTCTTGAAGGAGCGTCTCCGTTGTCCCCAATTATGCCAGTCCAGGGAGCCAGAGCTATTTCCAGCCTTACAAGACGTGGAAAGGGGAAGAAAAGAATAGCTGCTATCATGCGGCCCTGCGAGGCAAGGGCGACAATCGAGCTAGCCAAACTTGGGCAAGTAGACCTCGAAAATATGATACTTATCACTGTGGATTGCCCCGGTGTGATACCTCTGTCTGATTATTTTGAAGATCCAACAAAGGGTGATGAAGTATTCAAAGATGCCTCTCAAAATTGGAATAGCAAGCCAATGAGGCCGGTGTGCCGAATATGTGATAAGTTTTCAGCCAGCGGTGGAGAGGACTTACATGTAGGCACACTAGGAACAAATAGCGGCAATATTCTCCTTATTCCCCATGGCTCCAAAGGTGAAGATATCCTGAACAAACTAGGCATCCCGCTTGAAGAGGATATATCTGGTTGGGAAGCCAAAGTGAAAAAGTTGACCGAAGAGAGAAAGAAGGAAAGAAAGCAGGCTAACGACGCATTAAGAGAGGACATTGAAGGAATAGACAGACTGGTAGAAACCTTCAGCGCATGCATAAATTGCCATAACTGTATGAGGGTTTGTCCCATATGCTACTGCCAGCAGTGTAATTTCGATTCGGATAATATGAAATTCACTTTTGAGGATTACATCACGAGGGCAAAAGCAAGAGGTAGACTGATGATTCCTACTGACACTTTATTGTTTCATATCGGACGGATGCTGCATATGTCCCTCTCTTGTGTATCATGCGGTATGTGTGAGGATGCCTGCCCTATGGCTATCCCGGTAGCGCAAATCTTCACCGTGGTTGGTGATAAAAATCAGGAAGCGTTTGACTATGTCCCTGGTAGGACTATAGATGAACTTCTTCCGCTGACGACTTTTGAGGAGCAAGAGTTCCTGGAGGTAGAACAGTCGTATGCAGGAGTCTCTGCCAAACAGGAGGACCAGGATGACTAAGGCATTAAGGATAGATAAAAGCTCCGAGGAAGGGCTGAAAGAGCTACTCAAGTTTCTTTTAGAAAACGGTAAGGTAAAAGGCGTTTTGACGCTGAGAAAGATGGGCGAATATGGCGCTATCTCTTATTCACTCATTACCAATCCTGACGATATCGACTCTACCTTGCCCCTATTCCCTTTGATGCCAGTGAATCTGGGTAAACAGCTTTCTCGTCTCACATTAATGGAACCTGCTACTGACCCTATCGCTGTGGTTCTAAGACCTTGCGAACTGAGGGCATTTGTAGAACTTGTGAAACGAAATCAAGGTAGCCTGGACAATTTTCTGTTCATAGGTTCAACCTGCGGTGGAGTCTATCCACTGGAAATGGCTGTGGCGGGGGATATCGAGGGACAGCTAGCTCAATATTGGGAAGCAGTTGAACAAGGTGAGCTTATTCCTGATGTGAGGCCTGCCTGTAAAGCTTGTACGTATTTTGTGCCGTACAACTCCGACATTACCATATCGTTACTTGGAAATAAGGAAATCGACAAACAGAGTGTGCTATTCCTGAACACGGAAAAAGCAGAAGGTTTTGTCGAAGGTATACCGGGACATTACAGCGAAGAAGAACCCGACTCGGCGACGATGGAACAGATAAGGAAGGAGCGGGAAGCTGAGAAGCAGAAACTTTCTGACGAAGTCGAAACGAAAACCCTGGGTATTGACGACCTGACAAAGACGTTTAGTAGATGTATAGAATGCCATAATTGCAGCAAAGTCTGTCCCATTTGTTATTGCCATCTATGCTTTTTCGACAGTAAGGACAGCGAACATGGGTCAGATTATTATGAAACAGAACTGGATAAAAAAGGATGTGTGAGCATGCTTTCCGACACGACATTCTACCACTTGGTAAGATTGTTCCACATAAGCACATCTTGTGTAGGATGTGGCCAATGTGCCGATGTGTGTCCTGCCAATATTCCACTATGGGCTATTTCTTTGAAGATGGGCGAAGCAGTTCAGAGAGCTTTTGATTATCTACCAGGGAAAGATATAGAGGAAGGTCTTCCCCTTGCCACATTTACACCAGAAGAATTTGCCGAAATCGAATAGCGTATGGAAAGAAAGCTTTTGCAATCAGCAAGATCTTAAGCAATCGGCTGGGCTAGTTGTCTTGGCCCGAACTTCGTCCTAGCTAAGGCGGTGTAGATATTCGAAAATTTCTGGAAATGAGGAACCTGGAGCCGAAAGTGCTCATTTGTGCTTTTTCATAAATTGGCAATAAGGAGTGCGCTAACTGAAACTATCAGATAATCAGCCAAAGTTTGCCCTTAAAATAGACGAGGAAGCATGCAGTAGCTGTGCTATGTGTTTCTCCGCCTGCCCTTTTGAAGCGATAAAGAGAGACCCTGAAACAGGTAAATTGTTTCTCGAGATAGAAAAGTGTCAGGTGTGTGCAATTTGCTACTCTGGCTGCCCTGCCAAAGCAATAGATATTATCTACTATGATATGAATTCCCTAACCAGATATCTGGAAAACGCAAAAGAGGAATATAGGTCTGATTCGTTAGTTATTTTGTGTAAAGGAAGTGCCCCTGACTTTCAAGATGTAGAGAAGCTGTTTGGAATTTCGAAATTTATTCCCTTATCCGTCCCCTGTGTCGGGCGTATCCCACCGGAGCTTCTTTTGAGAGCCCTATTCCCCCTGGGAATAAAGAAAATTTATATTCTCGCCTGCGATGAGGATTACTGCCGATTTGAAAGGGGAAGCTCGATCACAGGGCGTAGAATCACAGCGCTCAATGTTCTTCTGGAACAATCTGGCTATGGTAAAGAGCTAATCAAGCTCAAGCGAAATAGTCTGAAGGTCAAAGCAGATAGGAACAAATGTATCAGTTGCGGCAACTGCGTGTTCTACTGCCCTTACGATGCTGCTAAACTGGATAATGGAGCAGCTATCTTCAATCTAGAATTATGCCGCGGCTGTGGTTTATGTGTAACTCTATGTCCCGCCTTTGCTTTGGATTTGGATCACTGGGAAGAGGACCGAATATCGGCCTTAATATCCGAGTTACCCAAGGAGAAGAAGAAAGCGAATATTTTAGTGCTGCGCTGTCAGTGGTCAGTTTTCCCAAAACTTGATGAGGAATTTGATTCCAACGTTCACATCATAGATATGCCCTGTGCTGCCAGAGTCGACCCTCTGCACATCTTGGAAGCTTTCCGACAAGGAATAGACGGCATTTTGATAGCCGCTTGCCCCGAAGAAGATTGTAAGTCGAAGACAGGAAGTACGGAAGCTCGAAGGTCAGCCACAGCGTTAAAGAAGACTTTGAGCCAAATTGGGCTTGAAGAAAGGCTTCATTTTTGCTCCGTAGCCCCAAGATATCCTGAAGCTTTCCGCGAAGAGCTAAAGCAGTTCAAGGTAATGATAGAAATCGCCTGTTCAAAGGAGGTCAGACAGTGATAATAACAGCTCAGAAACCTTTGGATGAAATTCTGGATATTCTATCTCCTTACAATTCTATTTTAATTGCGGGCTGCGATGGGTGTACCCAGCCACCAAGAGGCTTGAGAGAAGCCAGGACTCTGGCTCAATTGCTTGAGCTTGGCGGAAAGTTGAGAAGTAAGAATTTCAACCTGAGGGTAACTACATTACCCAAGCAATGCGACTCTTACCTGACACTAACTACGCTTCAGGCCCAAATAGAAGGCATAGAGGCTATTCTATCTTTAGCTTGTGGTCTGGGAGTGCAAACTATAACTCAAGTTCTGCCCGATATCCCCACCTTCCCATCTCAAAACACCCTATTTATCGGGGCAGAGATTAGAGAAGACAGCACTATTGAGGAAAGATGTGCTGCTTGCGGAGACTGCATGCTGGCTATAACCGGTGGTATTTGTCCCATCGCCAGATGCGCCAAATCTTTGCTTAATGGTCCCTGCGGAGGCTCACAACATGGCAAATGCGAGATTGACCCTGAGAAGGACTGCGCCTGGGATTTGGTTATTAAACGCCTGGAAAAGCTAGGCAGGCTATCTGCCCTGGATGAAATTCGAGCCCCCAGGAATTTTGGGCAGGTGGTCAGACCCGGGAGGATTAGAGTATAAATTTGTGCCAGGGGAATTCCTTATGCACAGAGCGATTCCAGATGTGGTTCCCCAAATAAATAGCGCCATTCAACCCTTGCCTGGGCGAATGCTGCGGCAGAAACCATCCCCGACCTGGAACCTCACTTAGCAAGAAGTTTAAACCACACCACTTAGTGAGAATCGAGCAAAAACCTTGATTTCAGTATGAAAAAATTCCATTCTCTCTGGACCTGCCTTGACAAGGCATACTATTTCAGGCTAAATTATATGCGTTGATACGCATATAGTTAGTGGTTCTTTACATGCAGGCTACATTTAAGTTATTTAAGGCTCTCTCAGATGAAACGAGACTCAGAATTGTAAATTTACTTCTGGAGCGAGAATGCTGCGTCTGCGAAGTAATGCAAGCGATGAAAATATCGCAGACACGCGCCTCCAGGGGTTTGACTACGCTCTACAATACTGGAATTTTAAAAGCAAGGCGTGATGGCTTATGGGTGCTATATTCAATTGATGCGGAAGGGATAGAAGGATCCTACGATTGTCTGGTTCAGATTATTAGGAGTACTCTTAAGGGCAATGAAGTTGCAGACGTCGACCGAGAACGTTTGAAGAGCGCAGTGAGAGAAAGTCCATGTACGGAACGTGCGAACCTTCTAAATCGTTAACCGCTAAGAAATATATGCCAACATCGAGCGAGTAAATATGATGGAGGTTATAATGCATAATTTCGAACCAAAGATTGTCGGCTTTCTGTGTAACTGGTGTTCTTACGCTGGAGCTGATCTGGCAGGAGTTTCACGACTTAAATGTGCCCCCAATGTCCATATTATTCGCACGATGTGCAGTGGTGGACTGAGCCCATTCTTTATTTTCAAAGCGTTGGAAGCAGGGGCTGATGGCGTGCTCATCTGTGGGTGCAGCCCTGGTGACTGCCACTATAGAGAAGGCAATTACAAAACAATACGGCGTATGACCTTGCTCAAAAAGGTACTGGAGCAGCTCGGTATTGAGCAGGAAAGAGTACAGTTGCACTGGATATGTGCCTCTTGCGGTGACCGGTTTGTCGATGTGGTCAATAAGATGACTGCCGAAATAAAAGAACTGGGACCGCTGCGGGCTGGGGAGAAGGTAGGGATTTGACTAGACGGGAAAAAGGCTGTAAACTTACTGCGAAATTGAGGAAAAAACGAAAAGGAGGATAAGATGCCGAAGTGGCAGTGTGTAGAATGTGGATATTTCGTTCAAGAAGCAAATAGACCGCCAGATGTTTGTCCCAGTTGTTCATTGAGGTGCAGCTTTACCGATGTCACCTGTTATCGACCGGAATGTGGCGGACCAGTCAATCCCGATCCTGCAGTAATGAAAACAGTCACCAGCAAAGGTATAACACCACCAATTCGTCCAACCGCGGCACAAAAAGAGGCTCCTGAAGAAGAGGCTCCTGAAGCTGAGGTTGTTTATGGGGAAAAGGCGAGGATGGCTACTCTATTTCATGGGGTTAGTGAAGAAGCGATGCAGAAGATACTAAGCATCGGTGAGCCAATGGTGTCTGAGCCGGGCACTGTCCTATTTAGAGAACAGGATGATGCTACGACAATGTATTTCGTTCAATCGGGGAGGGTAGCTATTCGAGTCAAGGAAGACAATAAGGAAAGGACTGTTTATACGGCCACCGAAGGCGATGTCCTTGGCTGGTCAACGGTAGTGCTTCCCTATCAGCGAACTGCGACGGCTGTTGTGGTGGAAAAAGCTAAAGTCATCGCGATTGATACCAAAAAGTTCCAGGATTACTGTGACGAAAATGCAGCTATGTGCTACAGGGTAGCGCAGAATGTTAACCGAGCTGTGATCGCCAGGCTGAGATTTGCCAAAGCTCGGGAAATTGAAGAGGTGTATGGATAAAGGCTATTAAGGAGGTTATTACACAGCTTTCATCAATAAGCCGAGGGGCAGCTAAGGAAGGATTAGGAGCTGCCTCTTTTTATGCCCTTTTGGACATTGTCAAATCTTGAGATTTATGGTTCATAATATGCGGACTAGGAAAAATGCCAGGGCAGCGTTGAAGAACGCCGACCTTCAAAAAAAGCGCGAGCAAATGAAACGCTGTTGAATATGGTTGACACTGAGGGTGATATGAAATGGAAGAAATAAAGACCGGAGTTTATATCTGTCACTGCGGATTGAATATCGCGGGCACAGTCGATGTGGAGGAGGTAGCCAAATATGCCCAAGGGTTACCATCGGTAGTGGTAGCTCGTGATTATCGCTATATGTGCTCTGACCCCGGGCAAGCCCTTATTAAGGATGACATTAAGAACTTTGGTCTTAATCGGGTGGTGGTCGCCTCCTGTTCGCCTCGAATGCATGAGCCCACTTTTCGCCGAGCCTGCCAGGATGCTGGATTAAATCCCTATCTCTACGAGCATGCCAATATTAGAGAGCATTGCTCTTGGGTCCATGACGACAGGCAAATAGCCACCGAGAAGGCCAAGGATTTGGTCCGCGCCGCGGTAAGGAGAGTCCATTATCAGGAGCCGCTGGAGGTTAAAGAGATACCGCTTAATCCCAATGTCATGGTTGTTGGTGGTGGCATCGCCGGCATACAGGCCGCATTGGACATAGCCAATGGTGAGCATAGGGTTTATCTGGTAGAAAAGGACCCGTCGATTGGTGGTCATATGGCCCAGCTTGACAGGACATTTCCCACCCTGGATTGCTCTGAGTGTATTCTCACCCCGAAGATGACCGAAGTAGGTCAACATCCATTCATCACACTTCTGGCCTATAGTGAGGTAGAAGAGGTTTCCGGCTCGGTAGGCAATTTTAAGGTTAGAGTGAGAAAGAAAGCTCGCTATGTGGATGAGGAAAAATGTACGGGCTGCGGCGTCTGTGAGGAGAAATGTCCATGGAAGGTGGACAGTGAGTTTGAGATGGGTTTGGGGAAGAGGGGAGTAATCTATATCCCCTTTGCCCAGGCCATTCCCAATGTGGCTACTATTGATAGAGAACGCTGTGTCTACTTCCTGAAGGGTAAATGCCGGGCTTGCGAGAAATTCTGCGATGCCGGCGCTATTGATTTTGAGCAGGAGGATGAAATTATCGAGCTAGAGGTAGGCTCGATTATCCTTACCACTGGATACGACCTTTTCGATGCCGGGCGCATAGTGCAATATGGTTATGGAAGATATGATAATGTCCTGACGGGGCTTGAGTTTGAGAGAATGACCTGCGCTGGAGGCCCAACCGGGGGCAAACTCCTCCTTAAGGATGGCCGACAGCCTGAGAGTGTGGCGATTGTCCACTGCGTTGGCAGCCGGGACGAGAACTATCACGAATATTGCTCGCGGGTTTGCTGCATGTATGCTCTCAAATATGCCCACCTCATAAAAGAGCTTACCAAGGCCGAAGTATATCAAATGTATATTGACATGCGTTGCTTCGGGGAAGGATTTGAGGAGTTCTACCGCCGTGTTTGCGATGAAGGTGTCAACTTTATTCGAGGCAAGGTAGCTAAAGTCACCGACGTGGCGCTAACTGATGAGGAACGAGGGAAATTGGTTGTCGTCACTGAAGACACGCTTTTGGGTGGAATAATCCGCGTCCCTGTAGACATGGTAATTTTGTGCCCGGCTTTGGAGCCTCGCTTTGATGCTGAGGGTGTTGCCAAGATATTCACCATCAACCGCCGGGCGGACGGCTTCTTTATGGAAAAGCATGTGAAACTTGACCCGGTGGCTACAGCTACAGATGGAGTGTTCATCGCTGGTTGTTGTGAAGGGCCCAAAGATATTCCTGATACCGTGGCTCAGGCTTCAGCCGCTGCCGCTAAAGCTCTCTCAGTGATAAGTAGAGGCCGGATTGTAATCGAGCCTACCATAGCTGAGGTGGATGAGGCCTTATGCCAGGCTTGTGGACGCTGCGAGGAGATTTGCGATTTTCATGCTCCCAAGGTTATCAGTAAGGATGGGGTCAGGGTGTCAAGCGTTGATGCGGCGTTATGCAAGGGATGTGGTGCGTGTGCCGTTGTCTGTCCCACCGGGGCTATGTCAATAAGGCATTTCACCCGGAAGCAACTAAACAGCATGGTCGAGGCTTTATTAGAGGTATGAAATGGCTGAATTTGAACCTAGGATTATAGCTTTCGCCTGCAACTGGTGCACTTACGCTGCCGCTGACATCGCAGGGACAAGCCGTATTCATTACCCGGCTAACGTGCGTATTGTCAGGGTGATGTGCAGCGGAATGGTAGATCCGATATATGTTTTGAAAGCCTTTGAAATGGGTGCTGACGGCGTTTTAGTTGCCGGCTGTCATGAAATAGATTGCCATTATCTTAACGGTCCGCTGAAGTGTGATGCCATGTTTGAAAAGTTGAGGAAAGTAGTCAATACGCTTGGCTTAGAGGGTGAGCGTCTGAGGCGGGAAATGATATCCACTTCTGAGTCGCCAATATTTGCCCAGGTAATCGAGGAGATGGTTGAACAGATTAAGAAATTGGGTCCTTCGCCTCTCCGGGAAAGGGTTAAGGTTTGAATCTCGAAGATATTATCAAGGAGACAAAGACATACTACTGCCTGGAATGTGGCAAATGCACGAGCCTCTGCCCAGTTGCAAGGCATAATTCCAATTTTTCACCAAGGCTTATGCTGGAAAGAGCCCTGATGGGTTTTGGAAATGAGTTAATTCATGACCGGGAACTATTTTCCTGTCTTACCTGCTACGCTTGCTCGGATCTCTGCCCGGCGGACGTTGATTATCCCGTATTTACGCAGAAAGTGAGGAACCTAGCTGCTGTTGAGGGTGAGCATGGTGATTGTGCTCATTCAGGAACTCTTTTTTCCTTAATGAGACTTATGTCCCGCCCCGATATCAGGCAGAGACGGCTGGAATGGCTTGACGGCTGCCGTACCTCAGAGAAGAGCGAGGTATTGTACTTTGTGGGCTGCGCCCCTTATTTCCAGCCAATTTTTGAAGACATTGAGGTCAATCCGGTGAATATTGCCAGAAATAGTATTAAAATACTTAACGCCTTAGGAATAGAGCCTATGGTGCTTCCTGATGAGAGATGCTGTGGACATGACCTCTTGTGGACTGGAGATGTGGAGGCATTCAAGAAGCTGGCGCAGTTCAATGCTCAAATGATAAAGGAATCTGGCGCCAAAAAGATAGTTTTTTCCTGTCCCGAGGGCTACCGGACGTTCAAGCTTGATTATCCTCGGTATGTGGAGCTTGATTGCGAGCTAATGCATATCACCGAGCTTTTGGCTCAAGGTCTTAAGAGCAATGAGCTTGGTCTTAAGAAAATCGCCAAACAGGTAACTTATCAGGACCCCTGCAGGCTAGGAAGACACCTGGGGATTTATGAACCGCCGAGGGAAATAATAAAGGCTATACCGGGGATAAAGCTAGTTGAGATGGAGCACCAAGGCGAGGGTAGTATATGCTGTGGCACCAGTGCCTGGACTAACTGTGGCTCTTACTCCAAGGAGATAAGAGTGGAGCGGTTACTTGAGGCTAAGGCTACTGGCGCAGAGGTGCTGGTTACCGCCTGCCCCAAATGTCAGATTCATTTCAAGTGTGCTATGGTGGACAAAGGTGCCGAGAAAGGTTCCAACGTAAGAATGGAAGTCATGGATATCGTGACCCTGGTAGCCAATGCTCTAGGAGGTAAGAGTCGTGAATAAGTCCGTTTTAGTCATCGGCGGTGGCATAGCCGGGATTCAAGCCTCTCTCGACCTAGCTAACACGGGCTTCAAGGTATATTTAGTGGATAAGCTGCCCAGCATCGGAGGGCGGATGGCGCAGCTTGACAAAACCTTCCCTACCAATGACTGTGCCATGTGCATTCTGGCACCAAAAATGATTGAGGCAAGCTCCAATAGTAACATAGAACTTTTGACTTATTCTGAAGTGGAAAATGTCTCCGGAGAAGTAGGTAATTTCAGGGTCAAGATAAGAAAAAAAGCTACTTTTGTTGATTGGAATAAATGCACTGGCTGTGGCCTCTGCATAGAGGGATGTCCTGTTATCATACAAAATGAATTTGATAATGGGATTGGAAAGAGAAAGGCTATATATATGCTCTTCCCTCAGGCTGTTCCCAAGAAATGTGTTATAGACAAGAGGGAAGAGCGCCCTTGCAAAGCGGCCTGTATGGATGCTTGCCCCGTCCATACTAATGTGCCCGGGTACATCAAGCTTATTGCAGAAGGGCATTTCAAAGAGGCTTATAGGCTTATAAGAGAGACAAACCCCCTGCCTGCATGTGTTGGGCGGGTATGCTATGCCCCCTGCGAGGAAGCCTGCAATCGCGGGCAAATAGATGAGCCACTTTGTATCCGCGACCTCAAGAGGGTCCCCGCGGACCAATGGAATATAGAGGAACTTGAAGTCCCGGCTGTCGCGAAAACGGATAAGAAGGTGGCAATCATAGGCTCTGGCCCTGCAGGCCTTGCTGCTGCCAATGACCTTGCCCTACAGGGGCACAATGTAACTATCTTTGAAGCCCTTCCTGAACCAGGAGGCATGCTTCGTGTAGGCATACCCGAATATCGCCTTCCCAAGGAAATTTTACGCCAGGAGATAGGCTACATCCAGAAGCTTGGCGTGGAGATAAAAACGGGCGTCCAGGTCGGGAAAGATATTAGCCTCGAAAAATTGAAAGAAAACTACGATGCCATTTTCGTCGCTGTTGGAGCACACGGTGGTATGAAGCTCAGAGTGGAGGGTGAAGATATTCCCGGAGTAACGGAGGGAGTAGGATTTCTCCGCGCTACAAGTCTCGGGGAGAAAGTGAAAGTAGGAAAGAAAGTGGCGGTGATTGGTGGAGGTAATACAGCTATCGATTGTGCCCGCACAGCGAAGCGGCTAGGAGCAAAAGAGGTAACCATTGTTTATCGTCGTTCTCGCGCTGAGATGCCAGCTTCCGAGGAAGAAGTAACAGCAGCAGAGGAAGAGGGTATAAAGATCGAGTTCCTGACCACTCCAATCCGCTTCTCCGCCGAGAACAAAAAGCTTGCCAAAATGGAGTGTGTGCGGATGAAGCTCGGGGAGCCGGATGCTAGCGGGCGCCCTCGACCTATCCCTATTGAAGGTTCTGAATTTACTACCTTGTTGGATACGGTGATTGCTGCATTGGGACAGGTCCCGGAAACAGAGTTTGTTAGGGAATTAGAAATCTCGCTCTCTAAGAGAGGAACGATACAAATCGATTCAAAGACTGGAGCAACTAACGTTGAGGGCGTATTTTCCGGAGGCGATGTGGTTACCGGGCCCGCTTTTGTGATTGATGCCATTGCGGCGGGAAGAAAGGCAGCTCGCTCTATCAGTCAATATTTAGATGGACAACCTCTCGAGGCTGAGGAACCCTGGAAGGAAGCAGAGAAGTTCTCCCCGGAGGAGATAGAGGACCGAAAAAAACGCTTTCCTTCCAGAAACAAGGTAGAGATGAGAGAGGAGCCTGTTAAGGAGAGGGTGCAAGACTTTCGTGAAGTGGCTTTGGGATATTCCCTAGAGGAAGCCGCAGAGGAGAGTTCGCGTTGTCTTGCAGGGCAGATAGAAGGGTGCATTGAATGTCATGAGTGTGAGCGGCGATGTGAGCCAAAAGCCATAGTTTATACGATGCAGGACGAAGACATCGAAGTCAATGTAGGTGCAATAATCCTTGCTTCAGGTCTTGGCTTGTACGATATTTCATCGCTAACAGAATATGGCTACGGAAAAATAAAGAACGTGATTACTGCCATGGAATTTGAGAGGTTGACTGCTGCCTCCGGACCCACTATGGGAGAACTTAAGCGTCCTTCGGACGGCAGGATACCTGAGAATATAGCCTTTATCCAATGTGTCGGCTCCCGCGATTTTAGGAATAAAGCTTATTGCTCCAGTGTCTGCTGCATGCATGCCACTAAGGAGGCGATGCTGGCATTTGAGCATCATCCAGGGACAAAATCCACCATCTTCTACATGGATATGAGAGCCGTAGGCAAAAGATTCCAGGAATACATTGCCAGGGCTAAAAAAGAATACAATGCCACTTATATCAGAGCGCGTCCGGGGAGGATCGAAGTAGACTCTGAGAATGACAACCCCATTATTTGGTATGAGGAAACCACCAGCGGAGCGATAAAGAGTTTTGAGGCGGAACTGGTGGTTCTTGCCCAAGCCATGGTTCCTCAGATTACCAAGGAGTTGGCGGAAATACTAGGCATAGAGTTGGACGAAGACGGCTTTGTAAAGACTGTGGATAAGTTGCTACAACCGCTAGATACTACGAGGGGAGGTGTTTTTGCCTGTGGTTATGTTCATAGCCCGCGGGATATCCCGGATTCGGTAACTCAGGCGTCGGGGGCAGCAGGCAGAGCGGCTGAAGCTATAGCGGGAGGCAAGTAATATGGAAGAGCCTCGTATCGGCGTTTTTGTTTGTCATTGTGGTATAAATATCGGGGCATATGTCAACGTACCAGAAGTTGTTGACTACGTTAAACAGCTACCAAATGTAGTACATGCCGAGCGTAATTTGTTTACTTGCTCCGAGGAGGGGATTTCAGCAATTAAGAAGGGTATAAAGGAACACAACCTAAATCGGGTTATAGTGGCTTCCTGTACTCCCCGGAGCCATGAGCCACTTTTCCGAGCTGCTTGTGAGGAGGCGGGG
This sequence comes from uncultured Dehalococcoidales bacterium, assembly GCA_964638975.1. Classification (GTDB taxonomy): domain Bacteria; phylum Chloroflexota; class Dehalococcoidia; order GIF9; family AB-539-J10; genus RBG-13-51-36. The sequence goes on along the minus strand of CAZXAJ010000014.1, from coordinate 40,509 downwards.
TTGAACAAATATCTCTTCGAGTTTGTCAATATAAGAGACCAATGTTCCTGGGTTCATATGCGTGAGCCTGAGAAAGCTACGGAAAAGGCTAAAGATCTTGTAAGGATGGGAATAGCCAAAGCCAGGTTTCTTGAGCCGCTGGAGGAGATTGAGATCAAGGTAGCTCCTTCGGCCTTGGTGATTGGTGGGGGGGTTGTAGGGATGGTGGCAGCCTTAAATTTGGCCAGGCAAGGTTTTGATGTTCATCTGGTGGAAAAGGAAGCAAAACTTGGTGGAAAACTCAACAGTGTCCATAAACTTTTCCCCACGAATCAAGAAGCAACAAAGTTAATCAATCCACTTATCGAACAAATTGAGACCCATCCCAAGATCAAGACTCATATCTCGTCCAAAGTAAAACAGGTAACTGGATTTATAGGCAACTTCGATGTCAATTTAGACCAGAAGGGAGAAGAGGACACGTTCAATGTAGGTACTATTATAGTAGCCGTTGGAGCTGAGGCGCTTAAACCGACTGGACAATATGGCTATGGTGAGATGACTAACGTCCTCACTCAACTGGAGCTAGAGGAGCGGATGAAGAGTGGGGAGCCTGTGGGTCAGAACATTGTAATGGTCAATTGTGTTGGGGCTCGGGTTCCCGAGAGGACTTATTGCAGCAGGATTTGCTGTATGACGGCAATCAAAAATGCTTTCCTTATTAAGGAAGCGAACCCAAAGGCGAATGTGTGGATATTACACAGAGACATTATGGCTTATGGGGTGGATTTCGAGAGCTATTATCGAAGGGCCATGGAGCTGGGGGTGAGATTTATTAGATACAGTTTGGAGAGACCTCCTGAAATCATTGGGGATGGGAAAGCTGAGAGGATAAAGGTGTACCACGAACTTTGGAGAAGGGAAATAGAACTCCCCTGCGACATGCTTGTTCTGACCACACCCCTTACCCCTGGTGAAGATAACCAAGATATCTCCAAGATGCTGAAAGTCTCCTTGGATGAGTTTGGCTTCTTTCTGGAAGCACACTTGAAGCTCCGACCTGTGGAATTTGCCATGGATGGGATCTACATTTGTGGTTCAGCACGCTGGCCCACAGACGTAGCTGAAGGAATCTCTCAAGCCTACGCTGCTGCTTCAAAAGCGGCAGGTCCCATGAGAACGGGCTATATCAAGGCTGAGGCGATAAACGCTTTGGTTGATGAAGATAAGTGTTCGGGATGTGGGATCTGCGAACTTTTGTGTCCCTTTCAAGCTATTGAGCTACAGACTAGAGATGATAAGAGAGTGTCCCACATCAGTGAAGCTGTATGCAAGGGTTGTGGCACCTGTGGCGCTGCCTGTCCTTCAGGGGCAATCACTATGCACCACTTCACAGATGAGCAAATTTTAGCCCAAGTCGAAGCTTTGTTTGGCTGAGGAGATCAGGGCTAAGTGTTTAGAATCATTCTTCGAGAGACTTTAGGGACGAAAATCCATTTATTCAAAATTGAAGCCCCGGCAGTTGTCAGTAAAGCACAGCCGGGGCAGTTTGTTATTGTAAGGGTGGATGAGAAAGGGGAGCGCATTCCCTTAACAATCGCTGACTGGGACAGCAGTGAAGGTAGCATTACCCTGGTTTTTATGGAGGTAGGCACTGAAACCACTATCCTGGCGACCAAGGGAGTTGGGGAATTTATTGCTGATTTGGCTGGTCCTCTGGGCATGCCCAGTGAGATTGACAATTTCGGAACTGTAGTCTGTGTCGGTGGAGGAATAGGCATCGCACCGATAGTGCCTATTGCCCGAGCCCTGAAACAGGCAGGTAATCGGGTTATCTCCATAATCGGCGCCCGAAGCAAAGACCTTCTTTTCTGGGAAGAAAAGGTAGCCAGTGTTAGTGACAAGCTAATAGTGACTACAAATGATGGCTCTTATGCTCGCAAGGCGCTGGTTACTGAGCCACTTAATGAGCTACTCCAGCAGGGGACTATTAATCGGGTTATTGTCATTGGCCCTGCCATAATGATGAGAGTGTGCTGTGAGACTACAAAGCCATTTGGCGTCAAGACAATAGTCAGCCTCAATCCCATCATGGTTGATGGCACCGGGATGTGTGGCTGCTGCCGGGTAGCTGTTGGTGGCGTGACCAAATTCGCCTGTGTTGATGGTCCAGAATTTGACGGACATGAAGTTGACTGGCCACTGCTGATGATTCGCCAGGGCAGTTATCACCATAAGGAAAGTGAATCCTTTCACTTGTGGAAGGAAATTTTAGATTCGCGTGAGGTAGCATCGTATGCCAAAGCTGGACCTGAATCGGGTCCCCATGCCCAAGCAAACACCCGAAGACAGGGTAAAAAACTTCGATGAGGTGGCGCAGGGTTATCCACCAGACTGGGCTCTCGGCGAAGCCAGCCGCTGCATTCAATGCCCTAAGCAGCCCTGTGTTACTGGCTGCCCCGTAGAAGTGGATATCCCAGGGTTCATTCGAGCAATATGCGAGCTTGACCTGCCTGAGGCGGTAAGAATATTAAAGAGCAAGAATAGCCTGCCTGGTATTTGTGGGCGAGTTTGTCCTCAAGAAACGCAATGCGAAGCTATGTGTACCTTGGCCAAAAAGGGGGCTCCCCTAGCTATCGGACGGCTAGAGCGCTTCGTTGCTGATTGGGAGTTGGTTCATAAGTCATCGGTGGGGGCGGAAAGTCCACTGGCTAAACGTCGGGGCAAAAAGGTAGCGGTAGTCGGCTCAGGCCCGGCTGGGCTAGTCTGTGCTGCTGACCTAGCTAAACTGGGATATCAGGTTACTATCTTTGAAGCATTGCATGCCGCTGGTGGCGTTCTAATGTATGGCATTCCTGAATTTAGGTTACCCAAACGCATTGTTCAGGCTGAGGTTGATTATGTAAAGTCTCTGGGCGTGGATACCAAACTCGACTGGGTGGTGGGTAGGATAATCAGTGTTGATGAACTTTTGCATGATGGTTTTGCTGCTGTTTTCCTGGGTACAGGGGCAGGCTCGCCAATGTTCTTAAACATCCCCGGGGAGAATCTTAGCGGCATTTATTCAGCTAATGAATTTTTGACACGGGTTAACCTGATGAAAGCTTATCTCTTCCCAGAATACCGTACTCCAATAAATATCGGAAAAGTAGTAGTAGTGATCGGTGGTGGCAATGTCGCTGTGGATGCAGCACGCTGTGCTTTGAGACTCAGAGCTAAAGAAGTTCGTGTCATCTATAGGCGTTCGAGAGCCGAGATGCCCGCCCGACAGGAAGAAATCGAGAACGCTACTGCCGAGGGGATTGATTTTAGGCTCCTCGTCAACCCCAAGAGATTCATTGGCGATGAAATGGGTAATGTAACCGGCATCGAATGTTATGAAATGGGGCTTGGTGCGCCTGACGAAACCGGTAGACCCCGCCCGGTTATTAAGCCGGGTAGCGAGTTCATCGTACCTGCCGATACGGTAATTGTGGCCCTGGGAACAACACCAAACCCGCTTATTTCTCAGACTACTGAAGACCTCAAGATTGCCAAACAGGGGACTATCATTGCTGATGGAAGAACGGGGCAGACCAGCAAGAGGGGAGTCTGGGCGGGAGGTGATATTACCACGGGGGCAGCTACAGTTATTAGCGCCATGGGAGCAGGACGACGGGCTGCCACTGCCATTGATACCTGGTTGAGAGATTTTAGGTGACTTGGACGCATCGTAAGGTTTCTGGGCTGTAAATGTCTGGTAATTGAGGGTTGATAGAGGATGAAGGACTCTGTAAAATCCTGGCCAACCGATTACCCGGATCAGATAGATGGGATGGATTGTCTTTTTTTTGAAAAATATGCTACCATTGTGAGCTTGTGTTATAAAGCTGATAAGTAAGGGTCGATTAATTACTACACTTTCCCTTTGCTAAGGAGAGAGATGGATAGATTTGACCCCAAAATAGTAGCTTTTTGCTGTAACTGGTGCTCTTATGCCGGTGCTGACCTTGCTGGCACTTCTAGAATGCAGTACTCTCCTAATATAAGGATAATCAGGGTGATGTGTAGCGGCAGGGTAAATCCCCTTTTTGTGCTTAAGGCATTTAGCCTCGGTGCTGATGGCGTGTTAATTCTTGGCTGCCATCCCGGTGATTGCCACTATATTGAAGGAAATTACAAGACATTACGCCGCATTCCGCTGCTTAAGAAGATGTTGAAGCAGCTTGGGGTAGAAGAAGAAAGAGTTCAACTGGAGTGGGTTTCTGCATCTGAGGGAGCAAGATTTGCAGAGGTGGCTGATAGTTTCACCCAAGCCGTAAAAAACCTTGGGCCAAGTCTATTACATCCTTCCAAACAGGATTCTGAGGAGGAAAAAGATGGCTAAACTTAAAGTGGCTCTTTACTGGGCAGCAAGTTGTGGCGGCTGTGACATTGCTACTCTAGCAATAGGCGACAAAATTTTGAAGCTAGCCGAAGCTGCCGACATCGTGTTCTGGCCTGTAGGCTTAGATTTCAAGTACGCTGATGTGGAGAAGATGCCAGATAAGAGTATTGACGCCTGTCTCTTTAATGGCGCTATTCGAACTTCGGAGAATGAGCATATTGCCAAGCTCTTACGAGCCAAATCTAAAATAATGATTGCCTATGGCTCTTGTTCTTATGAAGGCTGTATTCCAGGACTGTCTAATTTTTATGATCGACAGACGACGTTCGAACGAGCCTATATCGAGACCCCAACGACTGATAATCCTGAGAAAATCCTTCCTCAGACAAAAGTTAAGGTGCCCGAAGGCGAACTCGAGCTTCCTGAGTTCTATGATACGGTTAAGACTCTAGCTCAAACCGTGGACGTGGATTATTTCGTCCCTGGTTGTCCCCCGGAAGAAAAGACTACCTGGCTTGCCCTTGAAGCTTTGATTGAAGGCAAGCTACCACCTAAAGGCACTGTCATAAGTCACTCTGCGAAGGCTCTTTGCGATGAGTGTCCTCGTATTAGAGAAGAGAAGAAGGTCAAAAAGTTCTATAGGCCTTACGAGATAATCCCTGACCCGGAAAAGTGTCTACTTGAGCAGGGGTTACTATGCTATGGCATAGCTACTCGAGGCGGCTGTGGCGCTCTCTGCCCTCAGGCTAACATGCCTTGCACCGGCTGTTACGGACCAGTAGAAGGAGTAGTTGACCAGGGAGCTCACTTTTTGAGTGCTCTGGCCTCTATCATTGATTCCAACGACCCCGAGGAGATTCAAAGGATAATTGATGATATTCCTGACCCAGCAGGTACTTTTTACCGCTACAGTCTGCCAGATTCATTACTCAGGAGGGCGAGGATAAAATGAAAAAAATAATGATAGACCCTGTTACCCGTCTTGAGGGACATGGCAAGATTGCCATCTTCCTCAATGACGATGGCGGGGTAGCCAATGTTTATTTCCAGGTTCCCGAGCTCAGGGGTTTCGAGAAATTTTCCGAGGGGCGCCCGGCCGAGGATATGCCTCAGATAACTCAGCGTATCTGCGGTGTCTGCCCTGAAGCCCACCACATGGCATCGACCAAAACCCTAGATGCCCTGTTTCATGTTGAACCAACCAGCGCAGCCAAAAAGCTTCGAGAGCTTCTTTATAGCGCGTTCTACGTAACTGACCATACCACCCACTTCTATATTCTTGCTGGCCCTGATTTCGTTATGGGGCCGGATGCTCCACCTGCTGAGCGCAACATTCTCGGGGTAATCGCTAAGGTGGGGCTGGAGCTGGGAGGTGCCGTAATCAAAACCCGCCACGACAATCACTGGGTTATCCAGACAATTGGTGGCCGCCCAATACACCCTTGCTTCGGATTGCCCGGCGGTGTAAGCAAAGCCATAAATGAAGAGGAAAGAGCAAAGATAGAAGAAATAGCCAAATCGTCGGTGGAGTTCGGCAAGTTATCACTCAAAGTCTTTGACGATGTTGTTCTCAAAAATAAAGACTACCTGGATATGGTCCTGAGCGATACCTTCACCCACCGAACTTACTCTATGGGGCTGGTTGATGAAAATAATAAGGTTAACTTTTATGATGGTAAGGTTCGGGTGGTTGACCCTGAAGGCAAGGAATTTATCAAGTACGCCCCTCGGGACTATGTGGAGCACTTGGCGGAACATGTTGAGCCCTGGACATATCTTAAGTTTCCTTATCTTAAGAAAGTTGGGTGGAAGGGTTTTGTTGACGGCAAAGATAGTGGAGTCTATCGAGCTACACCTCTATCCCGGCTAAACGCTGCCGATGGCATGGCAACTCCCCTGGCCCAGGAAGAATATGAACGGATGTATTCCACTCTCGGTGGCAAGCCAGCGCACTATACCCTGGCAACCCACTGGGCACGCCTCGTTGAGATTGTTTACGCCGCCGAAAGGATGCTGGAGCTTGTTCAAGATCCGGAGATAACCAGCACGGATATTCGCAACATACCGAAGGCAACTCCTGATGAAGGAGTAGGCATCGTGGAGGCACCGAGGGGTACCCTTACCCATCATTACATTACTGACGAAAGAGGGGTCATAAAGAAGTGTAACCTGATCGTGGGCACTACCAATAATTATGCCGCCTTTTATATGTCGGTTAAGAAGGCAGCTGAGGACCTGATAAAACCTGGTAAAGAGATAACCGAAGGTTTACTTAACCGCATTGAGATGGCTTGGCGCCCTTACGACCTCTGCCTTGCCTGTGCCACCCACTCTCTCCCTGGGCAAATGCCTCTGGAAGTGACCATTTATGATGCCCAAGGCAATGAGCTCAAAAAATTGAGCCAAGGCATCTAATAACAAGTTTTCGCCAATCGCAATGAAAACCCTGGTTTTAGGAATAGGAAATCCTATTCTTTCCGATGACGGAGTGGGGATTAGGGTGGCGCAAGGAGTAGGGAAAGAGCTCAACGACCCCCAAATAACTGTATCTGAAACCAGTGCAGCTGGCCTTAGCCTTTTAGATTCTATTATAGGTTATGATGAAGTCATTATCATCGATGCTATCCAAACCCAAAAGGGGAAAGCAGGCCAGATATATCGTATGGGGCCTGGAGATTTCTCCTTCGCCAAACATATTTCCTCACCTCATCAAATAAACTTGGTTACTGCCCTGGAATTAGGGAAGGTGCTCGACTTAGCGATGCCCCAGAAAATCACTATATTTGCAGTGGAGGCCAAGGACATTACCAACTTTGGTGAGATATGCACTCCCGAGGTAGAGAGAGCGATTCCTGAAGCGGTTAAGATGGTGCTGGAAGAGTTGAAATTCCAAACATCTCCCTGAGAGCCAATCATGATAAATCATAGGGCTCGTTGTGCAGGCCGAGTCCTTAAGCAATCTCAGATAGTGGAAATGAGATTGCCTTCGCCCGCATAAGAGATAAACAAGTGAGGTTTGAAGGGTGCCATCACAACACATCTTAATGGCCGTAGGAGCGGTTATCGGGGATGATAGGGATAGAATCCTTCTGGTGAAGCATAAGAAAGAGAGGGATGACTACTAGCAAGGAAAATGGATTTGCCATGGAGGAGTACTCGAGTTTGGCGAGGAAATTGAGGAAGGGATTAAAAGAGAGGTTCAAGAGGAGACAAACCTGGAGATAGAACTGGTCAGACCTTTGGTTCCCTTTGACAGGATTGTCAAATTGGGTGAGAAAACTAGCTTGCATGTTATCTACATCGACTATATTGCCAAGCTACTTGGTGGGGAGCTTAAAATAGGTAGTGATGCTGGTGAAGCTTTGTGGGTCGAAAAGAAAAACCTTCCCAAGATGTGGCCAGAGCTACACGAGTATACCCAAAGGTTGCTCAAGATAGCTGGAATCGCCAAAGCTTAAACGCTTAGACATACCTTTTCCGGTGGATTCAGGATTTGCATCAATTAGGATTACCTTGTCAGCTATAATGCTTTTCAAGCGAGATGAGGGGCTAGTGGCATTTTCTCCCCTAATCTTCTGATTTCAGGTGTAGCCAAGCTCTGCGTTCCCTTCAGCCTCATTATCCAATCAAGTACCTGCCCTAGTACTAAATTCTGCCCTACTACAGGACTAAATTCCCATTGATTCCTATTGCACGTCAAAAAGCACCAGTGCATACTTGAATATAGCTGTAACTATATAACACTACCTATGGCTATTTACAATTTAGGGAGGATAACAATGCAAACAGAAAATCACGAAAATGGATTGTCTGAAAGGATGCTGAGTGTAAAACAAGTTGCCTTTGGTCTCAGTGTTCATCCTAGTACAGTTAGGCGCTGGGAGAAGAACGGACTGCTGAAGGCGTATAGAATTGGACCTCGCCAGAACATCAGATTTGCTAAAGACGATATTGTTGATTTCGTTTATAAAACTAGACAGGAGGTGTTTATGAAGCAGGGATAAATAGCAGCTTAGAGCAAAGTATAAACCAAGCCAGAAAGGAGGTTATAAGGAAATGAAAAGGAAAATATTGTTTAGCATAATGACTATTGCATTGGTAGGTGCTCTGATCGGTGGAGGCATCTATGCCTACTTCAGCGACGTCGAGACCAGCACGGGGAACACCTTTACCACCGGTACACTGAACCTTAAGGTTGGGGATGATGACCCGACGGCTGTATCCATTAACATTACTGATCTAAAGCCCACCGACACTGGCACTGCAGCTACCTGGCTCACCAAAAATATTGGCTCGATTAGCGGTACTCTTGATGTGGGTATTGGCTCAATATTCAATAACGAGAACACTTTGACGGAGCCAGAAGATGCTGCTGGAGACACGACTAGCGGTGCCACTCAAGGCGAGCTGGGTAGCTTGCTGAAGGTGGCCATCTGGCTAGATATTGACGAAAGTGACGCCTGGAATTCGGGGGACATTGCGCTTAAGTCAGACGGTAGCACCCTTACCAATGGTGGCAGTGACACGCTGCCCTACGATTATCTCGATAATTATGGTGGAGATAGCTATAGCAGCGTAGTCACAATGACTGGGGATGACTCTGGTGCCGGCGGGACAGATGAGTTTCAATTTATAGTTGACTATGACTTCCCAACTGATGCCAATGATGACCGTGCCCAGAGCGATAGCGCTGTCTTCAACATCACGTTCACATTGAACCAGGCATAGCCGTATATGTGGGGTGGGGAAAGGCTCCGCCACCTTAGGCGGGATTGCTTGAAAGCCATATGAGAGGGGTGGCAGGGCTTTTTTGCCCTGAACCAGCAAAGGAACCTGATATGAAAAAAACGGCTGAGAATTTTGGCTCCGTCGTGATAATTCTGCTCATGACGGCAGCCGCGCTCACGTTTTTGGCACCGCGCTTTGGCTGGAGCGTGGATGCCATCGTCTCGGGCAGTATGGAACCCGAGCTTAAGGTAGGAGCTGTGGTAATAACTCGCCCTGTGGATGCAGAGGAGATCAGGGTGGGGGACATTATCACCTTTTACTCCCCGCTGAGTGAGAAAATGACAAGCCACAGGGTCATAGCGACAGAAGGTGGCTCACCGTTTCATTTTCAGACTAAGGGGGATGCCAACGAGGATGCCGACCCTTTTAGCGTGCCTGCTGAGAATGTAGTGGGGGAGGTCTGCTTTCACATTCCTTACCTTGGCTATGTCGCCCAATTTGTCAAAACCCCCTTGGGCTTTCTGTTGACCCTATGCCTACCTGGGCTCATCATTATTGTGATGGAACTGAGGAATACCTGGCACACGCTTACCGGAGACGAGATTGAGAGGGAATACAGGATAAAGCGAGCAGATGAAAGGTAAAAAGTGGCTTGTTTTGTCGGTAGGCTTGGCAATAGTCCTCCTGGCAAGCAGCGTTGGGGGAACCATGGCTTCCTTCGTTGACCTGGAAAGCTCCGGCAGCAACACCTTTGAGGCCTGGACCTCTGTTCTGTGGCAGCAAACTTCCCAGTCGGATTTTGAAGCTGGCGTTCTAAATAATGTAGATACTTCCTCAAGTGCTGGGGATGTGAAACTCGAAATTGCCTTGCAAGAGCCGACAACCAGCATAGGTTCAGAGGAAAGTTGGTATTTTACGTCTTGGAGCCGCCGGGCGCCGGTAACTATCAGCAATCCAGACTCGGGGCTGACTGATTATCAGGTCAAGGTTGATGTAACCTTCGACGACGACATGCAGCCCGACTTCGATGACATAAGGTTTGTAGATTCTGATGACTCAAGCGAGCTTTCTCATTGGCGAGAAAGCTATACTGCCTCAACTTCGGCCATCTTCTGGGTCAAAGTCCCCTCCATCCCCTCGGGCGATAAAACAATTTACATGTATTATGGAAACCCTTCTGTGAATACGGCTAGCAATGGAGATAGCACATTTGAATTCTTTGATGAAGGGGATCAGATATCAAGTTGGACCACCGGGCAAGTTGGAACTGGTTCGGCTGGCCAAAGTTCAACAGAAGGGAATCCCGCCCCATCGTATTATGTTAACTCACCATCAGCTTCCAGTTATGCATACATGAAAAGAGATATTGGTTTGACGACAAACAAAATCATAGAATTCGACATGCAAACAGATACATCACTCGGTCCGTATTACGTATTGGATGTACCTTTTCTTGTCAGTTCTGCTGGTTATGGGCAGCATTTCAGGTTAGAGGGAAGGACAGGTGAGAAGTCAGGATTTGCATGGAAAGATAACTGGACAGCATTCAACTGGGGAGTTCCTGCATCTGGTACATATTATTCAACCGGTACTTGGTATAAAGCAAGAATCGAGATTGACTCAACTCAAGCTAATGGTTGGATAGATGGTGATTATCAGCCAACATCACCATATACTCTTAGGACAACTGCCGGCAATACTTTCATCGGAATAGAATGGTCAGGAAGGATAGATAATATTAGAGTTCGCAAATACGCTGACCCAGAGCCGACAACTAGTGTAGGGGCAGAAGATGGGTGGAGCCGCCGGGCACCTGTAGTTATAAATAACCCGTGCTCCGGCCTGACTGATTATCAGGTCGAGGTTGATATAACCTACGACGCTGACATGCAGGCTAACTTCGATGACATCAGGTTTGTAGATTCTGATGACTCAACCGAGCTTTCTCATTGGCGAGAAAGCTATACTGCCTCAACTTCGGCCATCTTCTGGGTCAAGGTTCCCTCCATCCCTTCGGGCACTAAAACAATTTACATGTATTATGGCAATGACGCTGCCAGCAGCACCAGCGATGGAGATAAGACCTTTGTATTTTTTGATGATTTTAGTGGTGATCTAAGCAAATGGAATATTCACATAGATACGGATGTAGCTATTACATCTAGTTATGGTAATCCAGCTCCGTGCTTGGAAATCAGTGGAGGCATTACAGGTTCTCCTTATGGATTTGCCGCTATTGGCTCGGATGCAACCTACACCGGATTTCAAGACGGAATAATTGAGGCTGATATCTATCCAGCAACAGTGGCGCTTCCCGAAATAATATTTAGGGGGGATTATTCTGCAAATACCGGCTACAAAGGGAGGTGGGATTGCCGTTCTGGGACCGAATCGCCTTGGATGAAGCCTCCATACAGTGGATGGGCGGCTTTTGGGACAGCAGTACCGAGATTTGGAATAGCAATGCAATGGCAGAAAGCAAAACTGGTTATAGATGGTTCAATATTCAAGATATACAGTAATGACAGCCTCAAGTCTACTGTAACCAACACACAGTATTCAGGACCAGGTGAAATTGGATTAGCAAATCATTACGGAACATACGCAAGATTTGATAATATAAGAGTCCGAAAATATGCTTCTCAAAGCATATATGTCTCCCCAGGCACCCTTGCCTCTCAGGTTCTCGATACTGGAGTTGCTGGAGCAAGTTGGAATGTCTTATTCTGGGATGAAATATTGACAAGCAATACCGACATTACCTTTGAGGTGAGAGCCAGTGATACCTTATTTGCCAAAGGTGATGCTAGCCCCTCTTGGACTTCAGTCGGCGGGACCTCTCCAGTTACCTCGGGGTTACCCTCAGGCCGCTACATGCAGTGGCGGGCGACCTTGACCACCTCGGATACCTCTGAAACACCAACCTTAAATGAGGTCAGAGTTTATTATTACTAACTTAGCCATTAGCGAGATAGAGCCCGCTTTTGCCTCCGCTCTTCCTTATCAGGCGAATCTCTCCGATGGTCATACCACTGTCCACTGCCTTGCACATGTCATAAATAGTCAGAGCGCTTATAGCCACAGCTACTAGCGCTTCCATTTCAAATCCTGTTTTCCCTACTCCCTTAGTGCTGGCGGTAATCTCAACAAAATTGCCATTTTCGGGGAGATAGAATTCAACTGCAACGTTGGTGAGCTGGAGCGGGTGACACAGAGGTATGAGACGGTGAGTTTCTTTTGCGGCCATAATTCCAGCCGTTTTTGCTACGGCTAAGACATCTCCTTTTTCCAGTCCCGCTTTGCGGATAAGTTCTAATGTAGCAGATTCCATCTGCACCTTGCCTTTGGCTACTGCTTGGCGTTTTGTTTCTTTTTTCTGGGTAACATCTATCATGCGAATTTGCCCTGACTCCATTCTCAGCCTCCAATCTGCGACATTCTTCGATTTACCAAGCTAATATTGCCTGCCCCCAAATTATGATGCTCCGGCTTAGAAGCAACTGTCATTAGAATCAGGCGTTTTAGCTCCTCCATCGAGGCATTATTGCGTAGCGGTGTTTTCAAGTCAATCTCATCTTCTGCTAGAAGGCAAGGGCGTAGTCTGCCATCTGGACTGAGTCGTATGCGGTTACATCTGGAGCAAAAGGAAAGCTCGGTGACGGGGCTGATGAAGCCTATAGTGCCCGCGGCTCCAGATAAACGGTAGTACATAGCAGGTCCACTGCCAATGATGGGCGTACAGGGCTCAAGCTTGCCGAGCAACTCAATATGTTGTCGTAATTCAATGGATGGTACAAACTCTGCTACATCCTTGAAGGGCATGAGTTCGATGAATCGGACATGCCAACCGTCTTTATAGGTCATCTTGGCGAAATCCAGCACCTCATCATCGTTTATGCCTCGCATAACCACTGTGTTTATTTTAACTGGCTGAAGGCCAGCATCCCTCGCTGCCTCAATTCCCTCGAGAACATCCTTCAATTCTCCAAGACGGGTTATGTAACGAAATTTATCGGCCTTAAGCGTGTCTAGGCTCACATTGACTCTGGTTAGGCCTGCTTGCTTAAGTTCCGGAGCATGCCTCTTGAGAAATGTCCCATTTGTAGTCAAAAATAGCTCCTCAATTCCTTCCGTTTGAGATAGCATTCGAACTAGCTTGGGCAACTCGGCTCTGACCAAGGGCTCACCACCAGTGAGCCTTATCCTATTCATGCCTAGCTCTGCCGCTGCGTGGGCAATAGTCTGAATCTCCTCGTAGGATAGAATCTCACTGTGTGATATTTGAGGGACACCCTCGGGTGGCATGCAATACAGACAGCGCAGGTTACAGCGGTCGGTAACTGAAATCCTGAGGTAGTTTATGCTGCGTCCGAAAGAATCTAGAATGCCCGTCATTCTCTCTCCTTGGCCATAGTCACAAGCCTCACCCCTTCTACCTGGCTGAAAATAGCACCCTGGCTGATGGAATGAATTGTCCTATTAGGTTCGACCACCTTCACTCCAGCAAGGACATCCGCACCATAATCAAACAAAACCGGTGATAAAGGGGTGGTAGGCCCTACGATGACAACAAAGCTATTCTTACTTAAGCCTAGCAAGCTCTCCACGGTGTGATTTATGAATGAAGCTCCCGTAATGCCAACCACGTCAGCTTGAGGTAATACTTCTTCTGCTGCCTCTGCTGGCAATTCTCCCTCTTGAGGACTTTGCTCTATCACCCAAAGCGTCTTTGCTATCCTCCGCAGCTTTGGAATCCACGGGAAGCGACCTACTATGGCTATATTTTTGCCCCTTCCTTTCAGTGCCAGTACATCAAGAGCATTCTCCTTAACGCACCTAGCCTCATCAATGTCTATTAGCGAATTAATGGCTGCCATCCCGATAGACGCCTCCAGAACATTGTCCGATCTGGCATATTGTGCCAGCTCCAGTGCCGACAGTTGGGTTAAGCTCCCCGCATTTCTCACTGGCCTGTGATATGGGTGCTCCTCATGAAAGGTAGAAGCCAATCCACAGTGCTTGCTTAGCACTGCTGTCCAGAAGACACAGGTATGTACCTCACGAACTACGCTGTCTTCCCCTATGTTAGAGATTAAATCGTCCAGGGCTCCCGTCTTAAATCTCCTCCTACAATGCCTCCTTTAATAGAGCGGGCAGATTTTCAGGATGGTCGCATATTGCCGGCTCAATAAACGGTTGACCATTTTCAACCTCCATTACTTGCTTTCCTAAATCAGAAAGAAGGAACTCAATGAACTCCGCAGCAAGCTCCTTATTCTCAGCATGCAATGGTATGGTGATGCCATATACTATGGCCCCACCATATTTAGCTGAATAAGTTGGCGGAGGGCCAGCCTCCTTAATAATCTCTATAGACGCTTCCTTGTAAAAGTCTTCAACGCCAGAAAGCTCGGCATTCGTTTTAGACAGGTTAATTTGGTCATCAAGTTCAATGAAGTTCAACTCGTGTTGCACAGCTACAGAGCGATACTCAAAAGCATAATCCAGATCACCAGTCTCAAGCGCAACAATAAGATCGACCGATTTTTTGCTCACAACTTCTTCGCTGCCACTGGGCCTGGCTTCGCTGGTGCCACCAACTCTACCCCGTTCATGCTCGGTTCCAGGAATAAGAGCATCATATAGCCCATCGGCACTGGGGTCGGGAGTAAGACCAAATTCAGCAGCCTCATCATGATAATACTTCTGAGCCAGTTGGGCAACCAGGAGAGTCCTATAGCCACAGGGATCAGCATCTGGGTCGCTGTGCCCGTAGCTCACCGGCTCATTTCTAAGAACATCATACCAGGCACGTGTGCCACCTGCTATAGCGTCTGAGCCAGGAGCGCCGTCACGGTAGCAAAGCACCATCATGTTTCTGGCAAAGGCGATATACCAATCAGCGTAGCTATCTCCATACAACCTGTCGGGAATGAGCTTGTAGTCCGCGGAGGCAATAATATTTGGGGGAGCCTCACCAGCTTGCTCTTGTGCTATTGCTCTGCTTATTATCTCAGCGCTTCCTCCCGATTCAAACACGATATCAACGCCGGGATGCTCTTTCTCAAAACCTGCTTTCAAATCCTCGAACGGCACCGCCAAGCTTCCCGCATGAGAGATTTTCAACGTTCCAGTTGCAGGCGTCTCCCCACCCTGTGGAGCACAGCCAAGAACTGTTACGAGCAATGTTAGGGCTAAAATAATTGAAGCTATTCTAAGCGAAATGCCTTTCACGGAAACCTCCTTTTCTATTTAGAAACCTTCTCAGAAGACATGAATTGCTGAAGCTTTAAATGTAATCCATACTTCTACCCCCTTTCTCAATCTAAGTTCATCAAACGCCTGGCGGGTGATAATGCAAATGAAATCTGGCGGCAAAGTCACGGTGACATACATAACTGAGCCTCGGTCGGCAATGCTACTGATCACGCCTTGAAAACAATTTCTCGCCGTAGACTGGAGCGGCTCTCGGGAAACGAGGATATCTTCAGGACGAATAGAAAGGCGCACCTCGCCCTTTGTCTCCGTGGTTGCCCTGATTCTTGTCCCACCGACGTCGATAACTGCACAACCATCCTCTATTTCCATAACCCTGCCAGAGAAGATATTTCTTGAGAGGGCAAATCGAGCCACGAATTCTGAGCTTGGCTGCCGTAGAAATTCCTCAGGCGTCCCTATCTGGGCTATACAGCCATCGTTCAGCACAGCAACTCTATGCCCCAGAGTTATTGCTTCCTCAAAGTCATGGGTAACATGGATGATGGTCACCATAATCTTGCGATGCATCTCCCTTAACTCCCCTTGCATCCTTTCCCTGGTCTCGGGATCAAGGGCGCTTAATGGTTCGTCCAGCAAGAGCACCTTAGGTTCAGTGACCAGTGCCCGTGCCAGAGCCACCTTTTGCTTCTCCCCACCGCTCAAAGTAGCAGGACTTCTCTTAAGCAGGTGCAAGATTCCCACTACCTCTGCTATGGCGTCGGTCCTTGACTTTATCTCATCCTTGGTACGCTTCCTCATCTTCAGTCCGAAGGCAATGTTCTCCTCCACAGAAAGATGGGGGAACAGCGCCTGGTCTTGATAGACAATCCCAATCCCCCTTTTCTCCGGACTTAGGTCAGTGATTTCATTACCGCCAATCCAGACCTCTCCTTCAAGGACTGGATAGAGCCCAGCAATAGCCTCAAGAAGTACTGTCTTCCCCGCCCCAGTAGGGCCAAGTATGATAAAGTATTCCCCTTGCTTTATATCGAGGTTGATGCTCTGAAGGAGAAAATCACCTAAATTAACCTTCAGGTTCTTTATTGCGATCATGCCTCTTCACCTCTATAGGCTATTGATCTGAGCACAATGAAGGCGATAAGAGAGATAAGGATTGCCAAAGCTGCTACCGGCCTAGTGTAATCCAAGCCAAAATCAAATCGATCAGCGACCAAGACAGGGAGGACCTTAGTGTTCCATCCGAAAAAGGAGGCACTATAAGCTATGATGACTATGGCGCCAAACTCAGACAAGCCCCTGGCCCACATGAGCACCGAACCAGAGAAGATGCTTCTCCAAGCCAAGGGAAGTGAAATCCGAAAAAACGATTTCCAGGCAGAGGCACCTAAAGTTCTAGCTACCTTCTCTAATCTGACATCTACAGCCTTGAAACCCTCCTTAGCCGAGTCAATAAGAAAGGGAACACTAACAAACATCATGGCGATGACCACTCCAGAAAAAGCGCCAAAGAATCCAATGCCTATGCTGTGCAAAACCTTGCCCAAGAGAAAATTGCTACCGAAAACAAACAGAAGGGCAACACCAGCAGCAGAGTGAGGGATTACGATAGGTACATCTATAATTGCCTCTACAAACTTCTTCCCCTGAAATTGACGCCGCGCTAAAAGATAAGCTAGAGGAACGCCGAGAAAGAGACCTATCAAGGTAGCTATCAATGCTGCGAAGAGGGTGAGCAGAATAGAGGAGTATACATCCTCTTGGAGCAGAGTGTTCCACAAAGTCCCGGGAGAGGAAGAGAATACCGTCTTAAGCGGAGGAGCGAAAATGAAAAGCAATATAAGTGCACCAAGCAGGATAAAGACTATGCTCATGCTATCTGGCTTTTTCCACCCAGTCATTTTAGCCATATTATTCCTCTTTCCAGCGGCAAAGCCGCAAAATCGATACAAATAACTTATTTTTTGACTTCTTTTTATATGCTAAAGCCTACAAAGCTCTCTAATGTGCTTTGAGACTCCGTCACAAATAAATGGGCACAGAAAGCAGAATGCCAGTGTAATGAGAGAATGGATAAAGGTGACGAAAAACAGCGCCTTGTTAACAAAGACACTGTAGTAGAATCGGTGAAATCCATCTTCTCTCCTTTCCAAGCATGGGAGGCATAGATATTTCTATCTATACCCTCGAGGCTTTTTAGCCTACCGGCTGCCTACCATGGTTATTCTTTAGGCAAGACAGCTCGGAGAGAGCTAATAGTCAATTTTGAATATTATATCAGCGACTTGCTAGCCAGGCAAATTCAGGATATCCGTATAGATACAGAAGCAATTGCCAGGTAATTCAGACGATTATGCCTCTTCTGCTTCTTCTTCACCTGGCGCAGCCTCTTCAGGAGCTTCAACTGCTTCCTCCACCACCTCTACCAGTTCCTCTTCTACCTTTTCTACAGGTCGTGAACTAATTTTCACCACAACCAACTCTGGGTCGTTAAGAACAACAATGTCCTTATCCATGTCGATATCCTTGATTCGTATCGCTTGCTCCGGCTCAGTGAGGGAACCGATGTCCACTTCTATACCAGCGGGTATTTTCGCTGGTAAACACTCGATAGTCAAAGTATCAAGCTCGTGTTCTAGCATATTGTCTTTAGACTTCAGGGCTGGTGCTTCTCCGACTAAAACAACAGGAACTTCTAACTTTATCTCCTCTGCCATTCTTACCTGATAAAAATCTACATGGAGTAATTGCCCCTTCCGCCAATCTCTATCAAATTCGCGAATCACAGCAGTCCTCGGCTCTTTCTCCTCACCAAGCTTAAGATTGATAAGCCCTGTCCGCCCTGCTCGAGCTAACACTCTCTCGACTTTGTCAGTGTCACACTGTAATGCCAGAGACTGGACACCGTGACCAAAAAGATTCATCGGGGTAATTCCCTGGCGGCGCAAATGCTTGACTTTTTTGCCGAGAATCTCTCGGTTAGCAACCTCTAACTCTATTCTATCCATTCCATCTCTCCTTCGAAGTTGAGATATCTACAATATCAGAACATACTAGCTTGTTATCTAGCCTTCCTCAGTTTGGCAAATTCTCAAAGGGACGAAGACACCACATTCTCGAGGTCCTTCTGGGAACCTCTGTCTCACCCCGAACCAAGCACTGAAGCTGCTTAGCCCTGCCGCAATCATAGCAAATAAGACTCCCTCCCGCAAGGAAACTACGCCCGTTCACGCCAGTAGCGATGTATGGTTTCCTCCCTCATCACTGAGAGTCTGAATTTCCCCTCCCTTTACAGGAGAGGATTAGGGTGAGGATGAGGTTGATGGTGATGAATGAAGTGGCAAAGCAGCACAGCAGCCGCCCGAGTGCCTTCGTGTTATCCCTTGAATCCCAGCTTTCTTCTTTCCTATGTAAAGACTTCTTAATTTGCGAGCTTATTGTGCCCTAACACCGACTCCGATTTTAAACGGAGCACAGGCTCAGGAACAGCACCAATGCTTTGTTCAATTACTTCGCCAGATTTGAAGAACAATATCTGTGGGATGCTCATGATTTGGTACTTTGAAGCCACCTGGGGGTTCTCATCTATGTTTAGTTTGCAGCATTTGAGTCGACCTGCATACTCCCGGGCCAGTTTCTCCGTGATGGGGGCAACCATTTGGCAGGGTGCGCACCCGAATCCCCAAAAAGCCACCATGACAGGCGAGCCACATTTCAAAACCTCATCTTCAAAGTCTCCATCGTCAATTTCAATAACCCCCGCTGCCATTTCTTCCTCTTTGACCTTAATCTGAACCAGGACATCTCCAGGATGGCCGTCGGTTATCTGGCGGGCATTGGCTAATTCCACCATACTGCCTGTTCTCACTCCAGCTGGGATATTCACCTCTAATCTTGTATTCTTCACCGGCAACATCTTTCTGGTTCCCAGCTTCGCCTCTTCCGCCGTAATAGTCATCTCATACTGACCCGGCTTGACTCTTCGGCTTGGACAAAAGGATTCGTTCATAGTGCTCTCTCCTGCAAACTGCATTTCAAATCTCCTTCTCTTGCTGATATCACTTCAAACCGTATAAGTATGCTGTAAAATCGGCTAAAAATCAAGTTTCCCCCATTAACATAGAGCCCTAGTTTTATCCAGGGTTAGCTGGCTGATATAGTGCCTTTGCATTTTATTGACAAAGGGTGGGTATCCTGCTAGAAATTGCTGGATGAGGAGAAACGACTGAACAGCTAAAACGGACAACAGGCTGAGGATCAAACATGCTGTCTTCTCTGGCAGCGGCTGGTGAGGTTGTGCTCTCAGCCACTAAAAAGCTCCGGCTGCTAAATAACCTGGTCTAGCCTTTTTGAGATATTCTAGAAGGAGACGGCAATCTCATGGCAGGCAAGAATACTTTCGACACAATAATAATCGGTGCTGGCATCGGAGGACTAACTACTGGAAACCTCCTTGCCAAGAACAGCCAGGATGTCTTGATTCTGGAAAAGCATTCTCAGGTCGGGGGATACGTGACCACTTATAAGCGGAAAGGGTACCCTATGGACGTGGTCCATGTGATTGGGGGATTAAGAGACGATGCCCCTGTAGACAGAATATTTAAGTACCTCAATCTATATAGCAAAGTCCAGTTTAGCGAAGTTGAAAAGGTATTTATCTTCCGCTTCCCCGGATATGATATCTCCTGCTACACAGACATGGAAAAGTACTGGGCTGAACTCAAGAATAACTTCCCGGAGGAAGAGAAGACCATCGACAGAGTCTCGGGTGAGATGACTAGAGTATGGAAGCAGACACTGGCCTGTTATTATAGCCCATCAATCTTGAAGCTGGCAGTATATCCCATAAGATTTTCTAAGCTCGTTAAGTATCAACACTGGACTTTTGAGAAATTACTTGACCAATTTACGGCCAATTATCAACTAAAAAAGGTATTGAGTGCCGGCTGGGGTTACAATGGTCTTAATATGCCTAGAATTTCAGCGATTTATATGATAGCTATGTTGATGAGCTATCACACGGGGGGAGCCTGGTATCCGAAAGGAGGATATCAGAATCTTTCAAATGCCCTTGCCGAGAATTTCAAAGAGTATGGTGGCACGATTAAGACCAGTACCGAAGTTAAGAGAATAATGATTAAAGGCAAAACAGCCGTTGGGGTGATGACAGACAAGGGAGAGGAATTCTTTGCTAGGAATATCGTCTCTAATTCTGACACAAAGAACACCTTCCTTAATCTTATTGAAAAAGACTTTGTTCCGGAGAAACTCTGTCAAAAAGTAAGAAATTACAAACAATCTGTCTCAGGGGTTGTTGTCCATCTTGTAGTGGATACGGAGATTCCCGAAACTTTATCCTGTGGATGCGTTATGTATTTCCCGAGTTTTGACACTGAGGAACACCAATTCAGACTCTGGGAGAAGGGGGAAATGGAGCTTGATGCAAATACCATGGGACTTGGAATGGCAGTCTCAACACTCAAAGACAGGGAAATGGTACCAGATGGAAAGCATGTACTGGATCTAATCTACATGCCTGCACCATATGAATACTTCAAAAGAGATACAAAGGACGAATATAAGAAGTTGAAAGAGGATATTTCAGTGAGAATGATTAAAGCTGCCGAAAACTTAATTCCCGATTTAGGCAAGCATGTCATTGTTAAGGATGTCAGCACTCCTCTCACCTATGAACGATACACAGGGGCAGCAGAGGGAGGCTGGTATGATATCGATTGTTCGCCACAACAGGCTATCCTAGGCAGAATTAGAAACAAGACACCAATACGCGGTTTATATTTGACAGGGGCAAAGACGTATCCCGGTTCGGGCATATTTAGCTCAATCCAAGCTGGTTTGTTCACCGCGGATTCCATTCTGCAGGGGAGATTGACAGAGGGGAAAGGGACGCTGAAGCGATGAGATCCGGATTATCCATCCCACGCCCATCACTCCTTTTCTTTAGTGGAGAATAGATGTCGCTAGGAGGACAATAACCCCTCTTGAATTCCCAAGAAAGACAGGGCATTACCATTGTACCCATGGAAGCCCATGCTTGCTCCGTGTTGGCCTGCATGACAAATTAAGCGATAGAATTAAGCAGCAAAAGTATTTTCTTCAACAAGCCTTTTAGGCGTTTTGTGTTAAGTATTCCAAGGCTTGCTTCAAGTCTACAGGCAATGGAGAGCTAAATTCCTGATATTGCTCGGTTGATGGTAGACGAAAGCCCAGGCGATAGGCATGGATGAATTGCCTGTCAAGATGAGCCGACTTCACTCCATAAATAGGGTCACCTACCACCGGATAGCCGATAGCTGCCAGGTGTATTCTGATTTGATGTGTGCGCCCTGTTAAGGGAGTGACTTCGACCAAAGTGTAGTCATCCAGGTATTTTCGGACTTGATATCGAGTGCTGGCCTCTTTTCCCGCTTCTATTATTGCCATTCTCTGTCTACTATGAGGGTCTCGTCCAATAGACGCTTCAATTATCCCCTGTTCCGGCGATAGCCTTCCTTTAACAAGGACAATGTATCCTTTGGTTACAGCGCGGCTTTTGAACTGTGCGGCTATGTATCCCCGAGCAGGGTCATTTTTGGCGATGACTATGAGCCCTGATGTATCTTTGTCTAGCCTATGAACTATGCCTGGGCGTATCAGTTCGTTGCTCATGGCCAGGCTGGGGTAGTGAGCTAAGATAGCATTGACCAAAGTATGGCTAGAATGTCCTGGGGCAGGATGGACAGTCAAACCTGCAGGTTTATCTATGACTAATATATCCGTATCCTCATAAATTATGGTTAGAGGGATTGGCTCAGCCAAAGGGTGGGTAGGAAAATTAGGAAGCTCGACCGTTATCCTGTCGGCTTCATCTAATTTTTGGCTTGCCTTCGCCCCCTGTCCGTTGACCAGAATGCAACCTTGCACAATTAAGCTCTGTAAATAAGCGCGCGAGAATTGTGGCAGAACTTGGGTTAAGTATCTATCAAGGCGGATATTTGGGACAGGTGAGTTGAATTGAAATGTCTTAATTTTCGGGTCTGTGATTTTGTTCATATGCTCTTCTAAATACCCCAGACTTATAAAATGAAAAAAGGAGGGTAATGATGCCCACCGTTATAGCTGCATCAGCAACGTTGAATGCAGGCCAATGGAAAAGACTCTGCAAATGGATATCGATAAAGTCGGTTACGTAACCAAAACGGAGACGGTCTATTAGATTGCCTATAGCACCGCCCAAAATCAGAGCGATGGCTATTAGGCTCAAGGTGGTAGCCGGAGCTAGGTAACGAAGAAATAACAGGATAATGAGCAAACAAACTAAGCTAATAGTGATAAGGAGAAATGTTTGGTTGGCAAACAAACCAAAGGCTGAGCCATAATTTTCGACGTAAATTAAATCAAGAAACCCTGGCAGCAGTTCTATTCGAGGCAAATTGGCTCTAATCCACAACTTACTCAGCTGGTCAAGAACAACCACCAGAGCAACAACAATCAGAAATAGTCCTAATTTTCCTCTATGCCCAAGCAGAGAAACCTTTGATTTATCTTCACCCACAAAATCTGCTATTTTGTGGCCCCCCAATTCACCTGGAGAGCCGTTACCTTGCCCCCTTTGCATCCTTTGCCTGGCTTGCCTTGCAGCTCAAACATAAGCTTGCTTGTGGCAGAGCTTCTAGGCGAGCTTGTTCTATGGGTTGCCCACAGGAATCACACAACCCATAAGTGCCGGCTTC
Source organism: uncultured Dehalococcoidales bacterium (assembly GCA_964638975.1). Taxonomy (GTDB): domain Bacteria; phylum Chloroflexota; class Dehalococcoidia; order GIF9; family AB-539-J10; genus RBG-13-51-36. Next base: position 17,487 of record CAZXAJ010000014.1, on the reverse strand, counting down.
ATATTTTTCTAAAGCATGCTCTACTTCGTTGAGGGACTCTGCCAGCCTTTTCTCCAAGGCCAGCCTTTTTTCTAGCTCAGAGGCCTCATCTGCTTCCTCCTCCCTTTTGCCAAATGGACTGCCTTCCCTTCTTTCTGCCAATGGCTGCCCGCGAGCTCTCAACTGCTCCAGCTTTTCTAGTAACTGCGCTTTCTCTTTCTTTAACCTTTCATAAAGTTCAGTGGACTCTGTCACTTCCTATCCTCCTCCTAATTCGGTTATTCTAAGCCATATCAAGCTTCTGGACAAATTGTCAAAGGTCACCAACCGTCACAAAAGCCTTATTTCAAAGCTGGGTCGGTGTTCTGCTGTTTAGACCTCGCGGAATTCGCCTTCTACCGTACCTTCTTCTCCTCCACCAGGTTCCTCCCCACTAGGTCCCTCCCCACTGGGTGGTGGCTGTCCCGGTTCTTGATAAACCGATGCCCCGACCTTCTGCATAGCCTGTGATAGCTCTTGCGCAGCATTGCGAATGGAGTCTATATCCTGCCCTTGAAGAGCTGACTTCACACTGGCTATCTTGCTCTCTATTTCTTGATTCACGTCGGCAGGTATTTTGTCTTTATAGTCACGCAGAGTTTTCTCCGCAGTATAAGCCAGGCTGTCAGCAGAATTGCGAACCTCTATTTCCTCTCTACGTTTGGCATCCTCAGCAGAATGTTGCTCAGCCTCATGTTTCATCTTCTCCACTTCTTCCTTGCTCAGTCCGCTGGAGGCGGTAATAGTGATTTTTTGCTCCTTGCCTGTACCTTTATCACGAGCGCTAACATTAAGAATGCCATTAGCATCTATATCGAAGGTCACCTCAATCTGGGGCATACCTCGTGGCGCAGGTAGAATACCATCAAGCATAAAGCGTCCCAATGTTCGGTTATCAGCAGCCATAGGGCGCTCTCCCTGAAGAACATGTATTTCGACACTTGGTTGATTGTCACTAGCAGTACTGAAAATCTGGCTCTTCGAAGTTGGTATAGTGGTATTGCGGGGAATAAGCGGTGTAGCTACTGCCCCTAGCGTTTCTATGCCCAGAGTGAGGGGAGTAACATCAAGGAGAAGGACTTCTCCCACTTCACCCTTAAGCACCCCGGCTTGAATGGCAGCGCCTAAAGCCACCGCCTCATCGGGATTAACTCCCTTGACAGGCTCCCGGCCAAAGAATTGCTTAAGGGTATCCTGAACCTTGGGCATCCTTGTCTGCCCACCGACAAGAATTACATTATTGATTTGGCTTGCTGTGAGCCCGGCATCGCTCAGGGCTTGGCGGCAAGGCCCGATACTCCTTTCTATGAGATCAGCAGATAGTTGTTCTAGCTTGGCTCGAGTTAATGTCATGCTAAGGTGCTTGGGACCGCTGGCATCGGCAGTAATAAAGGGGAGGCTTATCTCTGTTTGAGCTACTGTAGATAGTTCTTTTTTCGCCTTTTCAGCAGTGTCTTTCAACCTCTGTAATGCCATCTTGTCTTGCCCCAAGTCGATGCCTTGTTCTTTCTTGAATTCATCACATACCCAGTCCATAATCCTCTGGTCAATATCATCACCACCGAGATGGGTATCGCCATTGGTTGACTTAACCTGGAAGGTTCCCCCACCTATGTCAAGGATAGAAATATCGAAGGTTCCACCGCCAAGGTCATAAACAGCAATAGTTTGATCCTGTTTCTTGTCCAGTCCATAAGCCAGTGATGATGCTGTAGGTTCGTTAATAATGCGCAAAACGTTAAGCCCAGCTATGGCGCCGGCATCTTTAGTCGCATTTCGCTGGCTATCGTTAAAATAGGCTGGCACGGTAATCACGGCATCGGTAACCTTTTCACCGAGATAAGCCTCGGCATCGGTCTTCAATTTCTGAAGTATCATGGCTGATATTTCCTGGGGACTATACTCCTTGCCCCCCATCACGACCCGGCAATCGCCATTGGAGGCTTCGGTAATCTTATACGGTAAACGTTTTATATCGCTTTGAACAGTGGCATCTTTAAACTTACGCCCAATAAGGCGCTTTATGCTGAATATAGTATTCTCAGGGTTGACTACCCCCTGGCGCTTGGCTAACTCTCCTACTAATCTCTCACCAGTTTTACCTATGGCTACCATTGAAGGAACAAGATTGCCGCCTTCAGCACTGGGTATGATTTTGGGGTCGCCTCCCTCCATCACCGCTGCTACACTTAATGTAGTACCTAAATCAATTCCTATAGCTCTACCCATTTCTGCTCCTCCTTCTCGGTTGTTTGCTCTGCTCTTCCTTTTCCTCGCCCTTACCAACTATCACCAGGCTGGGACGAATTACCTTTTCTTTAAATTTATAGCCTTTTTGTGTTTCCTCAATTACTATCCCATCCTCCCCCTCTTGCTGCATTACAGCTTCATGCAGGTGAGGATCGAAGAGTTCTCCTTTAGCTTCAATCTCGGTTAGTCCCTGTGCCCCCAGGGTTACCTTGAGTTTATTATAAATGAGCTTGATACCTTCAGTCCAGCTTGAGTCATCAAGCTCAGCAGGGATCGAAGCAAACGCTCTCTCCATATCATCCATGATAGGCAGCACCTTAGAGATAAGCGCGCTATTAGCAAAATCAATAATCTCCTTTTTTTCCTGCTCGGTACGTTGTTTATAATTAGCAAAATCCGCCTGACATCTTTGCCAATTGGTCAGATATCTTTCTGCCTTTTCCTTTTCCTCACATAGAGCTTGCTCTAACGTTTCCACATCCTCAGCTATTTCGTCACTTTCAGCCAACGTTAGACCTCCTTCAGATGTATTCAGCCACTGAGTTGCTTAGCAATGTTGAGAGGCTGTTAAGTGAAGCAATAGCCTTGGCGTAGTCCATCCGCTTTGGACCAATCACTCCCACAATGCCACTGGCTTTACTAGGTATTCCATACTGGCTGGTTATTAAGCTTAATTCTTGTAATGCTGGTTCTGGGTTCTCTTCACCAATGACTACCTTTACCTCACCCTTGCTAAATTCCTGGCAAAATATGGCTCTAAGCCAATCCTCTCCTTCCAGCACTTCTAAAATCTTAAGTATTCTAGGACTGTTGGTAAACTCTGGTTGACTTATCAGCAAACGTAGTCCTTCCAGATAAGGCTCACCATATTCCAGCTTATCTTCTGCAGCTATCATTTCTGCTAAACATTCGGATACCTGTCTCTCTTCAGGAGAAAGTCCCTCTCTTCTGGCCAAAATCTCGCTGCTGGTCATCCCAGCATAAATGGAGCTAAGCATATTGGCCAACTTCGTCAGTTCATCCTGACTAACCTTTCTGGGGAAAGATAAGACCTGCCGCCTAACTTTTGCTTCATATAAAACCACAATCAACAAAGCCATAAAATCTTGTAAAACCACCAGATCCAGATGTTTAAGGCGGCAATAACTTGCCTTAGGAGAGGTTATCACCACCAAATTGTGAACAAAGCGTGCCAGAAAACCTGCGGCAAGTTTTAACCAATGTTCCAATTCCTCTCTCGCTTCACGCGATATTTGATAGATAAAATCTTCTACCACTGCGGAAAGTCCAATCTCTTCGCTTATTAATTCCACGTAATAGCGGTAAGCCTTATCTGTAGGTACACTTCCGGCTGCATGGTGAGGGTGGATAACATATCCTTCTCGTTCTAAGTATGCTGTATCATTGCGGATGGTAGCCGGGCTTACCTTCAAGCCATGCTTATCCACAATAGTTTTTGAAGCTACAGGTGCTGCTCTAGTGATATAATCTTCAATTATCACTCTGAGAACGGTTTCGCTTCTTTCCCTCAAAGCCATTTAGCACTTCCCCTCTTCAATTGCTAAATAAATTAATTTATCACCGTAAACGCATTCTGTCAACGGCGTTTGCTGGCGCATACTTTAATGGGTTTTTCTTGTTGACCGAGAATGAAATATTAAGTAGTATTATAGCACAAACCTGGAAACCGCGAAGGCATTTTCCTTGGCACAAAGTGATAGCAAAGTAGCTCAAATCCTGAATCTGGAGGCAAAGAGGCAGGCAAGCACCATAAATCTCATTGCTTCTGAAAACCATGCCAGCCGGGCCGTGCTCGAGGCCCAGAAGTCTGTGCTGACTGACAAATATGCTGAAGGATATCCCGGGCATCGTTATTATGGCGGTTGTGTCTACATAGACGAAATTGAAGGTTTGGCTATTGAGAGAGCGAAAAAGCTATTTAAAGCAGAGCATGCCAATGTCCAGGCTCATAGTGGCAGCCAAGCCAACATGGCATCCTATTCAGTTCTATTGGAACATGGAGACACCGTTATGGGTATGAGTTTCAGCCACGGGGGTCATCTCACCCATGGCTCTGATGTCAATTTTTCCGGCAAGTGGTATAACTTTGTCCCTTACGGAGTTGATCGTAAAACCGAGATGCTTAACTACGATGAAATTGAGAGGTTAGCTCTAAAGAATAAACCTAAGCTAATTATAGCTGGGGCAAGTAGCTACCCTCGCATCATTGATTTTCAGAGGCTTCGTCGTACAGCAGACAAAATAGGTGCCAAGTTATTGGTTGACATGGCTCACACGGCAGGAATAATCGCTGCTGGACTTCATCCCTCTCCTGTGCCTTATGCTCAAGTTAGTACCGCCACCACCCAGAAGACCTTGCGGGGACCTAGAGGTGGCTTCATTTTGTGTGATAAAGAGCTGGCTTCAGCCATTGATGATGCGGTTTTTCCTGGGATGCAGGGTGGCCCCTACATGCACATCATCGCTGCCAAAGCCGTGTGCTTCTTTGAAGCCCTGCAGCCTGAGTTTGTTGATTACCAGAAGTCAGTGCTGGAGAATGCCCGCGTTTTGGCCTCCGAACTCCAGAGCTATGGGATGCGTATTGTTTCCGGGGGCACAGATAACCACCTCGTCCTCGTTGACCTCTCTTCTAAGGGGATAAGCGGCAAGGATGCTGAGAAAGCTCTGGAGGCAGTGGGCATCTCGGTAAATAGAAATTCCATTCCTTTTGACCCCAAACCACCAATGATTACAAGTGGCATCAGGCTAGGCACCCCCGCGGTAACCACTAGAGGTTTTGGCACTGAAGAGATGGAGCGCATTGCCTCTCTTATAGTCAAAGTGCTGTCCCATGCGGGGGATAAGCGGGCGCAGGAACAAGTTCGCCAAGAAGTAAAAGAGATGTGCCAGCAGTTCCCCATTCCCGGGCTAGCGTGATACATCTCCTCCCTCAATTAGTTACCCCTAGAGACTTCGTTTTTCAGGTGGCCCAAAATCCATGTATGAGCATTTCCGGGGCCCCAGTGAAAAAGAGCAAAGTGAATTTTCCAGGTGGTATTGGCTACTTTCTTTACTCGGTTTTGCCAACCCTTCCCCAAGAAAGAGCGATGATTTCATGCTATAATCAAACTAGTATTTAGATAGCGAAGGGGTAATGATGGACGAATTAAAAGTGTTTAGCGGCACTGCCCACCCTGCCTTAGCAAGGTCTGTCTGCGATTACCTGGGCATACCTTTGGGGGAGGCTGAGGTCTTTGAGTTTAGCAATGAGAACATCTTTGTGCGCATTCTGGAGAATGTCCGGCAGCGAGATGTTTACGTCATTCAGCCCGTTTGCTCCCCGGTTAACACAAACCTGGTTGAGTTACTTATCATGCTCGATGCCTTCAGGCGAGCTTCAGCGGGGCGAATTACCGCTGTCGTTCCTTACTACGGCTATGGCCGTACTGATAAGAAAGATCAACCCAGGGTCCCTATCACTGCTCGCTTGATTGCTGACCTCATTACCACCGCCGGGGCCAATAGGCTGCTAACCGTGGACCTCCACGCCCCTCAAATTCAAGGCTTCTTTACTATACCTGTAGATGAGCTAACTGCCTTGTTTATCTTGAGCCAGTACTTTGAGGAAAGAAACCTGGATAATTTGGTAGTGGTAGCTACTGATATTGGCATCAGCAAACGAGCTCGTGACTTAGCCGAAAAGCTCAATACACCGCTGGCTATTATTGAAAAGAGACGTGTGGGAAATATCGATGCCACTGAAACTCTCAACATAATTGGTGAGGTTGAAGGGATGCGAGCCCTGACGGTTGACGATGAGATTGATACTGCTGGGTCTCTGGTTGGGGTGGTGGATACTCTTCTAAAACATGGCGTTACCGAGGTTTATGCCTGTTGCACTCACCCCGTTTTCTCAGGTCAAGCTGTCCAAAGAATAGCCAATAGCCCGGTAAAAGAGGTGGTTGTTACCGATACCATACCTGTTAACAGCGATAAGAAACTGGACAAGATCACCGTCCTGTCCATGGCTGCGCTTATTGGGGAAGCCATCCACCGCATTCATACTGGCTTATCTGTGGGAGCAATGTTTGAGTAACGAAATTGGCGAAAGCAAAGACAGAGTGAGGAAATACGAAATCCTAAGCATGTAGAAAATTGAAAATCAAATGTCAGCAGTCAAAATGTCAAGTCAAAGTACAAACCTTTTAAATTTTGCCCCGTCATTTTGCGTTTTTGCCTTTTACATTTCAAAGAGATTTGTTTATAGCTTATAAATTAGGATTTAGAGAGAATGTTCAAGTTATTTAGCGGTCTGATTGATTCCAATGAGAAGGAGCTAAAACGCCTTCAGCCTTTGGTGTCTGAAGTAAACTCATTGGAGCCTGATTTTGAAAGACTCACCGACGCCGAACTTCGAGCTAAAACCGATGAGTTCAAGGCTCGGCTAAGAGAGAGCACAAGCTTAGACGAGATTTTACCCGAGGCTTATGCTGCTGTGAGAGAAGCAGCTAAGCGAACCATAAAGCAAAGGCATTTTGATGTTCAGTTAATAGGGGGAATAGTCCTTCACAAGGGTAAGATAGCCGAGATGAAAACGGGCGAGGGGAAAACCCTGGTCGCTACCTTGCCCCTTTACCTCAATGCCCTCACCGGGCAAGGCTGCCATCTGGTCACCGTGAATGATTACCTTGCCAAGCGGGACTGCCATTGGATGGGCACTATTTACCACGCCCTGGGTGTGAGCGTAGCATGTATTAATGCTCAACAAACAGCCGGACAACTCGCCCCTTCCTATATTTATGACCCCAGCTATGAGTCGGAAGACCAGAAGTGGAGTTTTCTCCACCCTATCACCCGCCGCCAGGCTTATGAGGCGGATATAACTTATGGCACCAATAACGAGTTTGGCTTTGATTACCTCAGAGATAATATGGTTCTGGATTTGTCTCAATGCGTCCACCGTCCCTTGAACTATGCCATTGTCGATGAAGTTGATAACATCCTTATCGACGAAGCCCGCACTCCACTGATTATCAGCGGTGCCGCCGAGGAAGCAACTCAAAGGTATTATACCTTCGCCCGTTTGGTCTCCCAGCTTAAGAAGGACGAGGATTACTCTGTTGATGAGCGAACGCGCTCAGTCCACCTTACAGATGACATTGGCATCACCAGGATGGAGAGGATGCTGAAAAGGGAAGGTTTGCTCAAAGCGCCCGACCTTTATGACCCCTCCAATTACTTTCTAACGCAATATCTGGACAGTGCCCTCAAGGCTCATGTCCTGTTTAAGAGAGACCGTGACTATGTGGTTAAGGATGGGCAAGTCATTATCGTGGATGAATTCACTGGCAGATTGATGTTCGGCAGGAGATATTCCGAGGGATTGCATCAGGCTATCGAAGCCAAGGAGAAGGTGAAGATTCAGCGAGAAAGCGTTACCTTAGCCACCATCACCTTCCAGAACTATTTCCGCCTGTATCAAAAGCTGGCGGGCATGACCGGTACCGCTCTCACTGAAGCTGAGGAGTTTCACAAGATTTATGAGTTGGAGGTGGTGGTCATACCCACAAACAAGCCCTTGATTCGCACCGAGCATCCTGACCAGATTTACAAAGATGAGGAAGCCAAATTCAAGGCCGCTGCCAGAGAAATCAAGCAGTTACACGACCAAAAAAGGCCTGTTCTTATAGGCACAACCTCTATCGAGAAATCCGAGTATATAAGCGACCTCCTTAAAAAGAACGGCGTTCCCCATCAGGTCTTAAATGCCAAGCAGCATGAAAAGGAGGCAGCCATAATCGCCCAGGCCGGGCGTCTGGAAGGGGTGACTGTGGCCACGAATATGGCCGGGCGTGGTGTGGATATTATCCTGGGAGGCAATCCCGAGGGTCGCGCTGAAGGGGAATGGAGGGAAGAGCATAACAAGGTGGTTGAGCTTGGCGGGCTGCACATTGTCGGTACTGAGCACCACGAAGCCAGGCGCATTGACAATCAGCTCCGCGGAAGGGCAGGAAGGCAGGGAGACTCCGGTAGCTCTCGTTTCTATGCTTCCCTGGAGGATGACGTTGTTCGCCGCTTTGGCGGTGACCGTGTTAAGGGAGTGATGCAGTGGGCAGGACTAGATGAGAACAGCCCCATTGAGCATCCCATAGTCAGCAAAGCTATAAGCAATGCCCAGGTCCAGACGGAAGGCTATCACTTCGATATTCGCAAACATCTTGTGGAGTATGACGATGTGGTCAACAAGCACCGCGAGGTGATTTACGCCGAGAGGAGAAAAATCCTCAGCGGCGCTGACCTTAAGTCCAACATAATATCTATGGTTCAGGATGAAATTCAAGGCCTGGTAGCCAATCATTTCAGCAATGCTAGCTATGAGCTGGAAGAGGGGCAATCTGACCTGTCCGTCTTGCTTGAGGATGTATCCACAATCTTCCCCTTGCCACCACAAATGGGAAGCGACGGGCTTTCGGAACTCAGCGCCCAGCAAATCGCAGAAAAGCTGAGTGACTATGCCATAGAACTTTACAACCAGCGTGAGCAGGAGATAGGTCCTGATAATATGCGAATGGCGGAGAGGCTGGTAATGCTGCGAGTTATCGACAGTTTATGGATGGAGCACCTGACTGCCATGGAGCATATGCGCCTGGGAGTTGGTTTGCGGCGTGTTGGGCAGCAGGACCCACTGGTAGTCTATAAGAAGGAAGGGCATGTTCTTTTCGATGCCCTTTTAGCCAGCATTCAACACGATGTCGCTCGCAGGATTTATCATGTTGGCATTGCCAAGGAAGCTCCACGAAAGAAGGAAGCGGTTGTGGTGGGCAGCAAAGTGGGTCGCAATGACCCCTGCCCATGCGGTTCAGGCAAGAAATATAAGCATTGCTGCGGAAAATAATCAGCCTCCCCTTCCTTGAAGGGAGAGGACTAAGGTGAGGGTGGGATGCCGATTTATGAGTACGAAGCTGTAGGCGATGCTCATTGCAAGTTATGTAAAGCCAGGTTTGAGGTGAGACAGGGGCTAAATGACAGACCGCTCAGCAGATGCCCCGAATGCGGTGCTGAGGTAAGGAGGCTCGTTTCCCGCCCCTTCTTGTGCCTGAAAGAATCTCTCAGCCAGGAGGAAACCTTCGATAGATATACCGAGGAAGAAGCTGACGAATTAGGCCTGGAGGAAGGCTTCGCCGAGGATGAGATCTGGGATTGAGGAGGGCTGGATATAGAAATCCCCGAGGATATTTCAAAGGAACAACTCGTGGAAGCTTTTTGTCAGTATGTTGAAGATGATTATTACGAGTGGCTGAAGGACAACTTCAAGTCTTTCTTTGAGCATGGCGAGCCTGATTGGGAGTGGATAAGGGGGAAATTAAGCTAATCACCAAGGGGGATTAATGGACATTTGGAAAACCAGGGTAACCGAGATGCTGGGCATGAAGTACCCAATCATTCAGGGGTCCTTCGGCGGCTTCGGAACGTCGGCATTGGGCACGGCAGTGTCCGAAGCCGGAGGCTTAGGGATGATTACAGCATATGCCCTCAAGACCCCAGAGAGGTTGCGTGAGGACATACGTCGCCTGAAATCAAGAACGGATAAACCATTTGCCGTAAATTTGACCATGACCCTGACCGCCGGCCTGGATGAAATGGTGGACGTGATTATCAATGAAGGAGTCCCTGTCGTGGAGACCTCGGCCTACCGAGGTGATGTTTATGGCAAAAGACTGCAGAAAGCCGGCATAAAATGGATTCACAAGGTAGCTACAATAAAGCACGCACTAGCTGCTGAAGTGCACGGGGCAGATGCCGTGGTAATCATCGGGTTGGAGGGCACAGGGTTCAAAAGCCCAATGCAGCTTCCAAGTTTAATAGGCATACCCTGGGCGGTAAGTCAGATAAAAATCCCCATCATAGTTGGGGGAGGTATTGGCGATAGCCACGGCTTTATGGCAGCCCTGGCGATGGGAGCCGAGGCAGTGTACATGGGCACAGCTTTTTTAACAACCAAGGAATGTCCCATACCTGACCGCTACAAGCAGATTCTGGTAGAAGGAAGTCCTTCTGACCCCAGGTTTCGCGACCGTAATTTGGCACCCACAAAAACCGAAGCTTATGCTAAAGTGCTGGAAAAGAGAGGAACTATTCCCGATGACGAGTGGTTGGTGGAGTTGGAGGCGACGTTAACTCACGGGTCAATAGACAAAGAGAAGTTAAAGGCGATGTTCCAAGGGGACGAAATAGAGGCAGTGCTGGAATTTGTCCCAGGCTCGCTAGCTGTAGGGGTAATTGATAGAGTAATGACCGCAAAAGAGCTCATCGAAAGCATTATCACAGGGGCTGAAGCCATAAGGAAACGCTGGTCTATCTAGCTATGAAAAACACAGCTATCGCTAAGGTATTTCAGGATATTGCTGACCTTCTAGAGCTTAAGGGAGAGAACGTCTTTAAGATTCGCGCCTATCAGAAGGTAGCTAGAGCTATCGAGCATCATCCCAGAGAATTAAAGATTATGATTGATGAAGGGGAGGACTTACAGAGTATTCCCGGCGTGGGTGAGGCAATAGCTAAGAAGACTACCGAGCTGGTGACCACCGGGAAGCTGGGTTATTATGAGAATCTGAAGGCTGAGTTTCCCCAAGGGATAACCAATCTCCTGGCCATACCAGGCATTGGCCCTAAGACAGCTAACAGGCTTTCCAGCGAACTGGGGATAGTCTCGGTGGATGATTTGGAACAGGCAATCAATAGCGGCCGGGTGGCCAAACTTTTCCGCCTTGGCGATAAGACGGCCGATAATATCCTTCAACAAATCCAAGCATTGCGCCGCAAAGACCAGCGCATTCCCATTGGCGAAGCTTTGCCCATTGTCGAGGAAATTCTGGACGCCCTCCACCCTATCCCCAGCGTGAAAAATCTAACTGCTGCTGGTAGTTTGCGCCGCTTTCGGGAAACATTGGGCGATATCGACCTTATGGGCACTGCCGATGACCCCAAGGGAGTTATAGATGCTTTTGTTGCCCTGCCCCAGATAGCACAGGTGCTGGCTCAAGGACCGACCAAGGCAAGCGCCATTTTGAGCGGGGGCCTGCAGGTTGACCTGAGGATGGTAGAACACGATTGTTTTGGCTCCCTGCTCCAGTATTTCACCGGCAGCAAACAGCATAACATTTCCTTGAGAGAAAGAGGGCGTAAACAGGGGTTAAAGCTGAGCGAGTATGGGATAACTGTGGTAGCCACAGATAAGCTGGAGAAATTTGCTGTTGAGGATGAGTTCTACCATAGACTGGGACTTCAGTATATTCCGCCCGAACTCAGAGAAGCCCAAGGTGAAATAGAAAAGGCTGAGCAGGGAGCTGTGCCGAAGCTCGTGGAGTTGTCCGACATAAAAGGGGACCTTCATATGCATACTGAATGGAGCGATGGGCATAATTCCATCGAGGAGATGGCTCTGGCTGCCAAAGAGGGGGGCTATCAGTATATAGCAATCACCGAGCATTCTGCCGGGAGGGGTATTGCACGTGGACTCGATGTGGAGAGGCTGAGGAAGCAAGTTGCTGAGATCAAAGCTCTTAATGAGCGCTTGACCGGAATTCACGTGCTTACTGGCACAGAGGTAGATATTCGGGCGGATGGCAGCTTGGATTTGCCACACGAAATTCTGTCTGAACTGGATATAGTGATTGCTGCAGTGCATTCGGCCATGAACCAAAGCGAGGAAAAAATGACACAGAGGGTATTGAGCGCCATAGAAAATCCCGATGTCGATATTATTGCCCATCCTACCTGCCGCCTTATGGGAGAGCGCGAGCCCGTGGCCATAGATTTAGAAGCCGTCTTCCAGGCGGCAGCTAGGAATAATAAGGTCATGGAAATTAACGCCATGCCCAACCGCCTCGATTTGAAAGATATTCATGCTTTCCGTGCCAGGGATTTGGGGGTGAAGCTTGCCATCGGGACCGATGCTCATGGCGTCGCTCATCTGGGCTTTATGCGCTTCGGGGTTGGCGTTGCTCGGCGGGCGTGGTGTGAGCCACAACATATACTAAATACCTTGCCTCTAGCAGAATTGCCTGCCGCTTTAAATAAGAATAGATAACTCAGGCCACTCAGAATCTGCAACTTTCAATGGCTACTAAATTTCTGAGGAGCCAAGTTTGCTGTATAAAAACGACTCGACTTTGATGACTCTGGAAATAGGAGGTTCTTAAACGATTCCTCGTGAATAATACTGCGGCCCTTTTTGACTTGGATGGGACCCTATCTTCTGGAAGCATCTGGAGCGGGTTTTTCCAGTATCATTTCAGGCACAAAAAGAGGAGAGCCTGGATATTGGCATTCTGGGTCATGCACTTACCTCTATGGTTATTAGCGAAGTGCAAACTGTATAGTAAAGAGAAATGCAGGATGAAGTGGATGGAAGATTTAAGCGGCATCTTCAAGGGGGCAGGCGAGGAAGAGGTGCTGGAAGTTTTCCATTGGGTCGCCGAAAATTATATATTTGCATCGTTGCGCAATGATGTAATCGAGATTTTAGACGGACACAAGCAACGGGGGGATACAGTGGTGATTGTATCCGGGGCCTTCAGCGGCCTCGTGGAGATTGTGGGACAGAGATTGGGCGTGTCTAATGTAATTGGCACAAAGCTTAAAGTAATTGATGGCAAACACACGGGCAGAATTATTGAACCTATGTGCTTTGGTGAAAATAAAGTTGAGTTGCTCAAAGAGTTCCTTAATCGCCATGGACTGGAAATCGATAGGTCATCAAGCTTCGCTTATGCTGACAGCATCTTTGATGCCTCTCTATTGAAGCAGGTAGATAATCCTGTGGCAACTTATCCTGACGAAGATTTGCGTCGCCTGGCTGAGCATAATCACTGGCGCATGTTGCCTGATTCTATTGAGAGAGATAGGTAGCTTACTATCTCAAGATTGGCCCACCTAGGGCATGGCACCCTCACTTTCCGCTACGGAGCAAAAAACATATCAAACAGCAGTGATGACTATTCCCAATAAGTACGCACATTGTGCTATTATAGAAGCGCGAAATGAATCCCCGCAAAGCAAAGGCCATACAAAGCCATACGATCAATATTACGCCTCGCTATGCTGAGACCGACCAGGGTGGAGTTATCCATCACAGCGTCTATCCAGTGTGGTTTGAAATGGGCCGGATAGAGTTGTTGCGAGCTAAGGGCGTGGTTTATAAGGACCTTGAAAAGGCGGGGATATTCTTTGTTGTTACCGAGTTGCACATAAAGTATCACATGCCTGCCAGGTACGATGAGGACCTGGAACTGGAAACAAGTTGCTCAGGCATAGACGCCAGCAAACTTCAGCATGCCTACCGACTCGTTCGTTGCTTCGACGGAGCAATCCTGGCTGAGGGCTCGAGCATCCTGGCCTGCGTTAACGCCGAGGGCAATGTTCGAAGAATACCTAAATTTATGTGTCCTGAGTAATGAGCAATTGTCTAACCTTGTTTAGGCGATATGCTTGGGATGCTCATCTCTAGATAATTACCCCTGAAAAACTTTGTTTTTCAGGGGGCCCCAGGTTCATCCAGTGGCATTCTGGGATCTTCATCAAAAGCAGCGAGGCAATTTTTCATGAGGTTCTAGCTACTGCTTCCTTTTCCCCTTTGCGGACTGTCACGCCTTCGGCTCATAGCTCATAATGATAAGTGTTACCACATTGTTAATCATATAGGATGAACGCTCAGCCTTGAGTCTTTGGGTTAGCGGGGCTATAATATGAAGATGATTTTCTGGAATAATTGTGGAGGTGGCTGGAGTGTCTGCCCGAGATACTCAGGCGATTCAACGGCTGAGAAGTGCTATTGCTGAAGGCAAGAATTGGTATGTGGCCCTGCTGGAAGCCATCCGGCTGTGGACTAGTCCTGAAGAGGACCATGACGGGCGGCATTATCACTATCTTATTGACAACGAAGCTTTCGATTGGCTGGTTCTGGCGGAGAGGTTATGCGAAGAGCTTGATGGACTTATTCCCGAAAGAGAGCGAACTGACCTTCTCTTCTTCGATATACCACCAATAGAGTTATCTAAAGACGAATTCAAGAACCTAATTGGTGATTCTAAATACCAGGCTCACCTCAACTATCTCTATGGTATTCTTGTGGAAAAATTTCTCATTTTGGCTGTAACTGACGAGATACGAAAGAGAAAGAGCGTCTTAGGCTTGAACAGCGATAACGGAATGGTTGACGAAGCTCACCAGACTATTTACGGCCTCACTCAGAGGGAATTATTAAAGCAGTTCAGAAAAGAGAGACATTATCCTCAGCTCAAGTCCATAGGCTTAGGCGAGTTTAATGAATTTACCTATTGGCTATTTAAATACCGTACAAAAAATTGTGATAAATCTCGTGTTGCCAGTGATACTAAGAAAGCCTTACTAAAGTTGCACGGGCTATTAAAGCTAAAAGATGGATCGCTTCGATCTTCACATTCAGAAAGTCAATAGCTGTCAGCTATCAGCTGATAAAGAACTGAGTTGAGATAATTCTTGGTGTAACCTTTTCAACCTGTCTTCGAGAATAGCCAGCTTCTGTTTCTCTTTATCAATAACCTGGGACGGCGCTTTGCTTAAAAAGGCGTTATCTCTCAGTCTGGCATCAAGCTGAGCAATTCTCGCCTTGGTTTCCTCGCTTTCCTTTAGGAGCCGTTGCTCTTCAGCCAGCCGGTCCATCATCCCCGCCAAAGGCAAAACTACCTCAGCTTCCTTCAACACCAAAACGAGAGCTTTGTCTTTATCGGATTTCCTTTCTTGACGCCCGAGCATTTTCAAGGGCCGAACTTTAGCCAGTATCTCTATTATGTTCGCTTGCGTGCTGAGACTGAAAAGAAGCTCATCAGTGTAAACTCGAGTTTCAATACACTTGTCTGGCTTTACATTATATTGCGCCCGAACGTTACGGATAGAGCGTATAATCTCTATCACGGAATCCATCACTCGCTCTGCTTCTGGAGCAATGGCTTTATCATCAGCGATGGGATAAGGAGCTATCACTATGGAAGCTGGCATTTGGTCCTCGTCAGGTAGACGCTGCTTCAAACTTTGCCAGAGCTCCTCGGTGATGAAAGGCATGAAAGGATGCAAAAGACGGAGTGATTTTTCCAGTGTATTGACCAGGAAGGGCAAAGGTGAGGGGGTTAACTGACTGCGAAGACGTATTTTGGCAATTTCAATATACCAGTCACATAACTTAGACCAGACAAAATCGTAAATCTGCTGCTCCGCTTCACCAAATTGGAACTCTTCCACCAGCTCGGTGACATTTTTGATAAGCTGGTTTAGCTGGCTATGGATCCATTGGTCTTCTATTTGCTGCGGTCGTACATCTAGTGCCTGCCCTCCTAGCCCCTCAGCATCCAGGCTCCGAAGTATGAATCTAGTGGCATTCCACAATTTATTGACAAAATTGCGACTGGATTCCAATTTACTTTTGCCCAGATTTATATCATTCCCTGGTGAAGTCCCTGTAGTCACAGCAAATCGGAGAGCATCAACACCATACTTGCTTATGGCTTCGGCAGGGTTTATAACATTCCCTCGTAATTTGCTCATCTTCTCTCCGCTTTCATCGCGAATTAAACCATGGAGATAAACAGTGTGGAAAGGTATCTCGCCAGTATCCTCCAGCCCCATCATAATCATCCTGGCGACCCAAAAGAAAAGGATGTCATAGCCAGTTTCCATTACCGATCCCGGATAGAAATAATGGAAGTCATCAGTGTCCTCCGGCCAGCCTAGCGTAGAATGTGTCCATAACGCCGAGCTAAACCAAGTGTCAAGGACATCGGGGTCTTGGATGATTTGTCTTGAACTACAGTGAGCACAAGCTGAAGGTTCATCTACCGACACAGTCAACTTGCCACAGTCCTGACAGTACCATACTGGTATACGATGTCCCCACCATAGTTGTCGGCTGATGCACCAATCCCTGATATTTTCCATCCAGTCAAAATATATCTTGGTGAAGCGTTCAGGAATTATAGTGATTTTGCCAGCTTTAACCGCCTCGATAGCTGCCTCAGCCAGGGGCTTTGTTTGGACAAACCACTGCAGGCTGACTTCAGGCTCAATCATCGTTTGGCAGCGGCCACAATGTCCGACCGAATGAAAGTATGGCTCGATTTTCTCTAAGAGCTTCCTGTCTTCCAGGTCAGCTACTATCCTATCTCGACAGGCAAACCTTTCCAGTCCTTGATACGGCCCGGCGTTCTCGTTCATGCTGGCGTCGGAGTTCATGATATTTACCAGTGGCAAATTATGTCTCTGGGCTACCTCAAAGTCAGTGGGGTCATGGGCTGGAGTTATCTTCAATGCTCCCGTGCCGAAGGAAGTATCAACTGCATCGTCAGCGATCACGGGGATTTCCTTATCTATAATGGGGAGGGTTACGTTCCTACCTATGATATTCTTGTAGCGCTCATCTTCAGGATTAACGGCAACAGCCGTGTCGCCAAGGAAAGTCTCAGGACGGGTAGTAGCTACTGTGACGAAGCCATCGTTTTCGGTTAAAGGATAGCGAACATAATAAAGGTGTCCGACAATATCTTTATGTTCTACCTCGAGGTCGGAGAGGGCAGTCTGGCAGCGGGGACACCAGTTTATCATTCGCTCTCCCCGATAAATTAACCCTTTGTTGTACAAACGGACAAAAGCGGTGCGGACTGCTTTACTTGGACCTTCATCCAGGGTGAAGCGCTCTCTTGTCCAATCACAGGAAGCTCCCAGTAGCTGGTGTTGATGTCTGATATCCTCCCGGCTCTTATCAGCCCATTGCCAAGTCAACTTTGTGAATTTTTCTCTGCCAATCTCATCCTTAGTTTGCCCCTGCTTAGCCAGTTGCTGCTCCACAACCACTTGCGTGGCGATGCCAGCATGGTCGGTTCCTGGTAACCATAAGGTGGGATTCCCCCTCATCCTGTGCCACCTGACCATAATATCCTCCAGCGTAGTGGTCAAGGCATGCCCCAGATGGAGCTCACCAGTAACGTTAGGAGGGGGCATGATAATGACGAAGGGCTTCTTACTGGGATCTATTTTGGGAGTAAAATAGCCCTGCTTTAGCCAGAAATCGTACCATTTCTTCTCTATACTGCCTGGCTCATAGGCTTTTGGTATTTGGGACATTAACTCTAAACCTAGTTTGACCATAGGCTTTCATCTCGAAGAAAGCCTAATGTCTAAATTCTAAAT
>CAZXAJ010000013.1:0-56274 GCA_964638975.1 uncultured Dehalococcoidales bacterium | reverse complement strand
GAAAACACCGAGAAAACTCTCATCCACAGTGGCCTATAGAACGGGGTAAGGTCAAGGTGACCACCCATGTCTTTCTAAGCATTTGCCAACCCTTTGTTCTAATGGATATCCAGTCTTCTGTATAGATTCCAGAACGGCTCGTTTCAGGTCTTTCTCTGTCAATTGTCACCATCCATCAGAAATAGATACCTGCAATAGTATTCTCCAGAATCAAGGCAGACGATCGCACAGCTCGGCTGCCCCATCCATACTTGATTCTCCCCAAGTTTCATTCTACCTCTAGTTACTCTAACCTTCAATAGCCTGTGACAGTTTATCGCTAAAGTCCCACATTGCATAATACGTACCATCTCCCAGCATCCAGTGTGGACGAGGATGAGAAGCCTCCTCAACTCCTGTGGTGAGTATAAATTGCCTGTTACATGGCAATAGCTTAGTTCACGTACACTATCTAGGGCGAACAAATACCCTTACATCTAAATCACTAGATGAGAGCTTAGATAGGTCGTTTTCAAGCCCTGTCGGATTGCCAATCTTCCCTTCAGGGTCATAGACAAAACAGACAAGAGTCCTGCAATCAGGATGTTGATTGTATTGTGCAATATCCACTATAAGTTGTTTGCCTACCTCCCTATCCCGTAGTTTGTCACTGACTCGCTTTACCTCGACCACTACTTGCTCAGGTTTTAGGAGTAAGTCCATCCTGCTAGAGCTTCCAGCATAGCTCGGTGTCCATTCCTCTGCTCGTATATCATCAAAGTGTATCTTCAGTAATGCGTGTATCAAATCCTGGACATCATACTCATCACTAATATCGATTGTCTGTCTGGAATTATGTCGGTCCCTTAATTGTCTGGCGACCTGGTCAAAGCGATCACATACCCTTTCTAAGGTTAATAAAGTCTCAGCCTTACCTCGGTATTTGCCTTTTTCTCCACGTATACGGGCATAGACCTTACTAATCTCAGCATCAACCTCATGAAGATATGAGATTGCATTCGCCGTTACCGACCCACCCCTTATTTCTCCAAGAGCATCAGTATCGATTACAATATCACAGACATCTTCAAATCTCCCGGGATAAATTTGCTTAACTTGAGCAAGGATACGATTGAATTCACTACAATAATATATAGTGCTCCAATAGAATTTGTTCGCAATATCTCGTTTACACTTCTCGGAAAGGACTTCCAGGTCGCTAATAATATTGTCTATTTCCGGCCCTGGGATATTTGGTTGCAATGATTCTTCTAGCATGACTTCCTATTTTCTAAGCTATTCAATTAATGCGTTACCAACCAAGCAGCGAATAGGACACTGATCAGTAATTCCTTATATACCTCTCCTAACCATTATACATCACATAGAGTGGTACATGAACAATGTATTTGCAGGTCACCGATCGACCAAGTTGTTAACCTGACTTTGAATTTATCCCCTATCCAATCAAGGCGGTATAACACTATTAATTAATTCCCATTCAGCGTAGTAATCGAAGGTTATTGATAAAATCAAAAATAGGATTATAATTAATCTACCTGAGATGAGATACTTTCAAGAGAAAGCATTAGAGAAAGCAGAGAGAATAGTAATCTATGACAAGGTCATGGAATTCCTATTGGAGAAGGCTCTGTTGTTCCTATCAGAGACCAATTGGGACGTAGAACGTACCCTGGGGAGATTTCAGGAATGGCTCGATAAAAAGGATGGCAGGGATCGCGATATCCTCAATATGGCAGAAGCAGGTCAATGGTATCCCTCCCAGATCATTGAAGTGTTCAAGAGCCCAGATTATGCGCTACGCGAACTACTGAGGCTTGAATTGGTATCGGAAGAAAATGCCGATAAGGCTCGCGTGGGGTCGGCGGACTTCGGGAATGGGATGATAATCGTTCCCTGCCTCTGGGGCTTCGGCTCTGTTTCACTTGCTGCTTTGTATGTCACAACGCTTCTTGGATATGCGATAGACCTTGACGTTGGCATAACGAAAGGCCTACTTACAGCTAATGCTACGTTATTCAAGAAACTGAAGGAAGTCTGGGCCAACTCAGTAAGGGATCTCCATCCTTTTCAGCGGGGACCAACACATCAAGGAATGAGGCATTGTGCTCAGGTTCTAGATAATCTTTATTCACTTTACTCTAGCGTTCCTTCTATTCGAAGTGATCAGGCCTTGGACACCTTTGGAAAGCGAGCAATGATGAGCATAGCCACAGCCGTTCATGATGTTGGAAAAGGAGACCTCCTGGCTGATCCTCCACCTGCAAAAGACTATCATGCCCGAAATTGCGCCGCGCTTCTTCTCAAGGACGCGGAGATTTTCAAAACCGATGATATGGACTCCTCATGCACTCGTCTCATCGCGAAAATAGTTGAAATGCATAATGCCGAGGGCCAGGTGTACAGTATTTCAGACCTCAAACAGGACAGAATTGAGGACAAAGCACTTCGTATCAACGACCAACTTGTCGAGACAAAGAACCTGAGTGCACTGTTCCATCTGAGTGATGTGATGGATACGACAAGGCATAGAGTGTCGGACCCGGCTTTCAGGGTCATCGGAGGGTTACATCCGGGTAACAGTGGATATTATGCCATACAGAAACTGGTAAATGCTAGGAAAGGGATGCTAGAGTGTTCCATTGTCCCTGGGAGTTTGTCCGTTAGCATTAAGCTTTGCCATGACCCAACCCTTCAGGGGGCTGCAAGAGCAAGAATCGCTGAAGAGAATGCTGATCTGGTTAAGACAGGGGCCAAAGACGTGTTAGATAGGCAGCGCTGGCCCTACAAATTAGAAGAAGCGCCATAAGTGGTAATCGGCATTGCTCACTTAAGACCCAGAGAAGCAATACTCCATGACAAGAGCCTGACCATCATCTTTCAATACCAGGAAATTTGTAATTCATTGGTTTGTTACTCTTTACAACAAGGATTTAACATTAAAGTATTTTCTTGAATTAGAAGATTAAATATGGAAATCAATTGAAAATCTGGCTGAAAAACCATTAAGTTATGGACCTGAATGTACCGTTTCATTCCCCCCCTCTCGCATTTTCTCCGCCAGGCGAGCCCCAGGACCTCCACATCGGCCCCGAAACTCTCCGCCCTTGTCCTACACTCGCGAGCTAGTCCGGCGTGCCCCGTTTTGCGCCGTGGTCTCCGCCCGCTCGCATTATGTGATTAACCCGCCTTCCCCCACCCGACTAGAGCACATGCTCTGGGAAATGGGACCCACAACCGGCGGGTTAACCGCCAACGAATATGCACACCCGAATTACGGAGAGGCCCCCCAGTTCGCCAGGCTCAGGCCCAATTTTCTGCGAACTGAGTTTGGATTGTTTCGGAAATGTATTGGGGTTTAGGCAGCGATGGTTAGGTAGGCCGAAACCCGCCACCGCTGTAGGGTATCATACTCTACTTGATAGTGAATCTGTGACCAATTCAAATATCCGACACAAATTTAACAAATTGATTAACTGAAGGCTGATAGCTAGCAAGATCATCGGGGCCGGACAAGAGGACGTCTGCAAAGGCTCAAGCAAGTCCTGGTGACGAAGCGCTAACAATAGCAGAAGCTTTGCTTCGCCTCTGAGATATCCATACCAATTGCATTCTGAGTAGACAGCAGAAGGAATATCATGAACACCCAACAATCCAGCGCCCTGGGTACTCCTCACCGAAGGGCTGTTGTGCTGTAGATGAAAGGTCTTTGACTCGCCGACGTGGGGATGTTAGACTCATTATTGTATTGCTTGAGCCCGGGAGGCATATCATACTCTGGGTGGGGGTACAAGATGGCGCAACTAAAGGTGCTCTTGGCAGACGACAAAGAGGTGTTCCGTGAAGGGCTGGCTAGGCTATTAGGGGAACAGGAATACATTGAGGTTGTGTCTAAATGCGTCAATGGGCAGCAGGCTATCGATAAGGTCAAAGAAACAATGCCTAACGTAGTTTTAATCGATGGCAACATCTCAAACTGTAGTAGCGATGAAGCCACACGGGAGATAAGGGGATCATCTCCGGGGGTAAAGGTAGCCATACTAACTGATTCTGAGAATGAACAGGATCTATTTTCTGCCATAGAGTCAGGGGCTACAGGATATCTCCAGAAAGCTATGAGAGTTGAGGACCTTGTTAAGTCTATTGACCTGATCGGGAAAGGCGAGGTCGTCGTGTCGGCACCCCTCGCCGAAAACCTTGTTAGCAAGCTCACTTCCATGAGGCAAAAAGAGCCTGAGGAGCGAACTGGACTCACGGGCAGAGAGGAAGAAATAGTGAAGTCACTAGCCAAGGGGCTTACCAATAAGGAGATAGCTGAGACATTATTTATTAGTGAGTATACCGTTAAGGTTCATGTTAAGAATATTTTAGGGAAGCTACAACTCCACAACCGACAACAGGTAGCAGCCTACGCGGTACAGGAGGGCCTAGTGACCGAGATACCAGATACGGAAGAGAAGTCGGTCTAAACCCGTAAAACAACAAACTAGGGCAATTCCGATAGGGTTATCGCAAGATAACCCTTTTTGTACGCCAAAATAACCCGAATGCAGTATAGTCATGTGGTTTACGGCAAGATAGAATTTACAGTGATGGTGGTACGGTTGAGCTGCCCAAGAAGGAGCCTTGGAAGGACCGGGTGCTCACCCAGCCAAATTAAACTATCTACGGTCATGCATGGTGGAGGAGATAGAGTTCAGAGAGATAAAGCTTGATGACCCGGAAACAAAACGACAGAAAGGGGATGCGATAGCCGTCATCCGTAACGGGCGCCAAGTAGCATTCCTGCCGGAGGCTGACAGGGTTAGACGTGCTCTGAACTTGCCTCTCAAAGAGATTGAGTATACATTCAACAACTTCTTAACCATAATGGGACGGGAACCAACCAGTGATGAGAGGGAGTTTTGGAGGGCTGTGGTTGACTTCAAGCGTGGCCAAAAGAGATGACGCAATTAAGGAACAAGAAGCTCCGGCAAAAATGATGACTGAAAAGTAGGATGTGGAGCCTGGTCAGCACTAGTGATAGAGCAGCAATTCGGCTACGAGAGGAACTCACACGCAAGTGTTTTGAGGCCGGTATAGGGTTCAGGATAGTTGTTGGTACCACTGAGCCTGGCAGCACAAGCTTCGGTATCAAGCTGGATAGACAGCGCCGAGGAGACGAAGTCATGGAGTCAAACGGAGTCAAAGTATTTTGGGACCCAGCTAGCGAGGCCCAAATCAGCGACTGCCAGCTTGATTATGAGGGTGAGGCTGACGGTGGATTTTTTCTGAAGACAATGCGAGAGGTCAAAGGCGGGTAGAATTAGCATGATGGAACTACACCAGAAGCCAAAGTCTCGCACAAAGGGTGAACAATGATAGCAGTAACAGAGCGTGCCAAGGAGGAGTTAAAGATGATGCTGATTGCAAGTGAGGCAGGTCCTGAAAAAGGGCTGAGGCTTCTGCCTCGCCCAGATGGCTTATTTATACTAACCCTGGATTCTGAGCTGCCAGGTGATCAGGTAGTGGAGTATGAGGGATTCAAGGTGTTACTTGTCGGCATCGAGTACTCTAAGTTGCTCGATGGAAAGACCGTAGAGTGCCAGGATATAGAGTATGAGACGGCTCTATTTGTGCGATAGGATATAAAAATGTGCAAAAAAACAAAGGGGGTTAGAAATGCTAAAAGTGACCGAAGGTGCCAAGGAGCTGCTGAGAGAGACCTTGCTCGGCGAGACCGATGACCCGGAGATAGGTTTGAGGCTGTTAAGGGAGGAATCTGGGCAACTCGGCCTGGCGCTGGGCAAGGAGGAGCTTGGGGACCAGGTAGTAGAGCATGAGGGAGTCAATGTGCTGCTGGTAAAATCCGAGCTAGCACCTACGTTAGAAGGAATTACCCTCGATGTCCAAGACAATGCCGACGGTATAAAAAAACTGGTTGTAATTAGCGATAGGGCAGTTGATAGTTAAGAGGGCGTTAAGCTATGGTTGGATTGCATGGGGAAAAAAGGGATCAAGAAAACGGAGAAAAAAACGTATAAACAGAGTGGCGCTTATCTTAAGAAGGGTCCAAAGAATAAGCCCAAGGGCCGATAGGATAAACTCATGGCCATTTGTCTGTGAATTTGGACAACGTGCCCTGCGGAAGCCGCTTAACTCGAGTACAAGATTGATGTGCCATAGAAAAAGGGACACATGAAAATAAAACCTGGGGCTGTAGTGGTGGATAGAAACGGCCAGGTTCTCGGTTCCGTGGACCTTCTGGCCCGTAACACTTGGACTGGGGAGATCACCAAATTCATAGTCACGAGGAAGCCCCCTGCCAAGGACCTTTTCCTTACGCCTGAAGACATACTTGAAGCAACGGAAACCAAGATAAAGTTGAAGAACGCTTCCCATGAATACAGCGGAAACGCATGACGTTCCCTAGTGAAGTAATACGTCATCTTCCTTGTTGGCCATTTACCCCGGTGATTCAAAGGATATCAGCATTGACCATCAGAAATGCTAAATGGAAGAATGTTTGAACCAGTCCCACATCGAAATTGAACAGAATGTCATTTCGTTCAGTGGCATACCAGCCACGGAAGCACATCGGGCGCATAACCCACAAGTTATACGCCCTGGCGCATTTGGGACGGTAAAGTAGAAGGCCGAACTCAGGGTTTCTCTCTCTGCGACCCTAACCCCATACCGTTCAAGGGTGTGTGCCTCAGCATCTCCTCGCGAACTTCCTCGGCCCGGATGTGCCTGTAGATGTCGCCTGTTATGCCTACGCCGGCGTGGCCGAGAATCTTGCTGATTACCTCTAGCTTCGCCCCGTCCCTCAGGGCCTCGGTTGCGAAGAAGTGCCTGAGCTGGTGCGGCGTGAACGGCCTCACCCCAGCCCTCAGGCACGCCCTCTTCAGGGTCTTCTCGACGTTGCTGACCTCGCAGTGGCCGGTCTTCGTCTTGCCCGGGAACAGGAAGGGCGACCCTCCCCCGCGCTCCTCCATATACTTCGCCAGGACCTCGGCGGTCTCCGGCACGAGGAAGACCACCCGCTCCTTGCGGCCCTTGCCCATCACCCGGATTTCGCCGCGACCGAGGTCGATGTTCTCCTTCAGTATGCTCACCGCCTCGCCGAGCCTCAGCCCGGTCGTCGCTATGAGCAGCGTGATGGTCCTCATCTTCGCCGCGTCGGCGGCCCTCGCGTACCCGATGTCTACTACCCGCTTCACGTCCTCGGGGCTCGGGCACCACCGCTCCTTGCGCGGCATCCTAATCGGCTCGACGCCCGCCATCGGGTTGGTCGGCCGCAACCCCTCCTCGTAGAGGAACTTGAAGAGGCTGGCCAGTGCCTTCCTGGTGTTCTCCACCGCGTTCGTAGAGACCCCATCCTCCAGTCTCCTGGCGAGGTGCTGCTGTATCTCTAGCCTCGTCGGGTCGGGGTGTTCCCTGAGGAACTGCCGTGCTAGGAAGGTGTAGATGCCAATTGTCCTTTCGGAGCAGCGCGCCCTGAGCTTGGCGACCCACGGGGGGATGCCGTCAACCGCCAGCAGGTATTCCGTGGTTGTGGCTACGTCCTCCTTCTCGGCCAGCTGCCTTATCACCGTGCCCACCGCGTCGCGGCTTCTCGGCGACAGCTTTCGCAGCGCCCTGATTGCCCCATCCAGTTCTCTCTCGTTATTCTTCACCGGTTTCATCCTATCACGACTTTCCGCATTCCTTTGATGTCTGCAATTTTGTTATATAGTTTTATCGAGAGCAGGGCTGAAGCTCTCTGCAACTGTTGCCGGACCGCTCTGCCCAGTTCTCTTTCGTTACTCACCGCCCGTCTCATTCTACCGGCACTTTCGGCGTTTTCTTGGGCATGATACATTTTGCCCATCATCTCATCGAGAGCGGGGCCCAGGCCTCAGGGGATGTCTATTGCTGGAACGCAGCCGCTTGGTTGCAGGTTCGAGTCCTGCCCGGGGAGCCAGACAAAACCCCGCCTGAACCAATTCAACCTTAGGATACCAGCCTTCATTCTCTCACCTCCGCCATCGGGCGCTCCCAGACCGACGCGAGGAACCTGAGCGCCAGGTACTCCCTCCCCCACTCGCCGACCAGGCAGGCCAGCGCCTGAAATGGGGCGAACCCGGTGAACGTATTGACCAGTCTGACCTTTCTCCTTTCCATTACATTACCCAAAACCGTGGTAATGAATTGGCGACCTGCCTCAAACAAACACCTAGATATGCACAATGTTGACAGAACTATTCGCGAGTTTTACTATACCATCGTCAGGGTAACAAAACGAAGGATCAAACGATGAAACATCGCTTTCTTCATTGCGTGGTAGCGGTCATACTCTCGTCTGCTCTTCTGACTGCAAGCGCCTGCTCCTCAGCATCAGTATCGGATATCCCGGCTCGCAACTGGAAAATGAGCGTTGTGACCAACGAAGATTCATCGTGGACCAGGGGAGCGCATTTGTTCGCTGACCTGGTCAAACAGCGAAGCGGGGGGCGGATACAAATAACCGTTTACCCCAATGCCGAGTTGGCGGGCGGAGACCAGGTAAAAGAACTGACCATGCTGCGAGATGGCAGCATTGATTTTACCTATCACTCCAATCTGCTTTATACCAACCTTGACCAGTCGTTTGCGGCAATCTCCATGCCTTGTCTGTTCACAGACTATTCCCAGGTTGATGCGGCTCTGTCTGGGCCCGCTGGTAGCCAACTCCTCAAGGCGGCAGAAGCTCAGGGAATAGTCAGCCTCGCCTACGGCGAGAACGGTTTCCGCCAGTTGACCAACAGCAAACTAGACGTCTGTGTGCCCGATGACCTGCGCGGCTTGAAAATCCGTATCCCTGATGTCGAGCTTTATGAATCGATTTTCGAAGCAATGGGGGCTATCCCAATAACGATGAACTTTGGCGAGGTTACTGGCGCGCTCAAGCAGGGGCAAATCGACGGCCAGGAGAACCCTATAGATATTATTGTATCCTTCAAGCTCTATGAGGTCCAGAAGTACATCACCATCTGGAATTACTCCTACGATGCCATCATCTTGGGAATGAACAAAAATGACTGGGACGGCTTACCCGCCACTGCCCAGGCCATTATCAAGGCGGCCGCAGCCGAGGCTTCAGAGGAACAAGTAAAGCTGTCACGCGATGCCGCCCGGACCCAGTTGAGCCTTTTGCGTGATAAGGGCATGACTATAACCGAACTAACACCCGACCAGGTCAAAGCATTTCGTGCGACCACAGAGCCAGTGTATGCGGAATGGTCGAGCAAAATCGAGGCCACTATTAAAGAGTTACAGGAAAGCTAGAGGTTCGCCCCTTTTCTTCATCTGGCAATCGCCTGGGCCTTATATAGGTGCTGGCATAGCTTCACCTGGTCTTTGGCTAAAACATGCGAGTTCCCGAGCAAGACTTCGTGACGTAATCTCTTATATCAGTTGGTCAAAGCTAACCTAAAAGGGATGCCTTCGGTCGTATTGTGTTCCAACGTTGACGAACGTCAGGCTGCCAACAGCTCGTAGCAGTTTCGGAGACATACAGAGCAGCAGACCTTCTGACCTGCCGAGGTAACACTTGGGCGGATTGTTAGATGCCACACCGATGGTATTAGCTCAGGACTGAATGTTCCCCCATGTATCAACAAGAACACTTCCTTTTTAATTTTTACTCCCTATATCCACCGCTACGATACTGGAAACCTTTAACTAACTCAACAACTTATCTTCTACTTTGCCCTCTTACCAGGGACCGCGCCTTATTCTCTCCTGAACATCATTAATCAATTGTGCACAAGTTACCCCGGAAGGGAAGGATTGAGAAACAAGCATCAACAAATGGAGCTTAGTCTATTTATGCCCTGCTTGCTCAAGAGCATAAACTGGTTTACAATGTAGACAGATAGGGTGCTTATAATTATCTTTGGTGACTTATTAACATAAATGCAAAAAAACTCGGATTTCTCAAGATCGAGAATCCCTCTCAACTTATCGAGGTGAAATTATGGAAGACAGAGTGGCAATATTTATAGATGGGAGTAATCTGTATCACGCCCTGCGCAGTAACTTCAAGCGCTACGACCTTAACTTCGTGAAATTTGCAGACAAGCTCTGCGGAGACCGGCGTCTCTTCCGGGCATATTACTACAACGTTCTACAGGAACAGAACCAATATCCTGAAGCCCATCGAGAACAACAGGACTTCCTGGAAGCCCTGCATCATATGCCCTACCTCGAGGTTAGGCTGGGGAGGACCAAGATGGCCCAAGGCGTTCCCGTAGAAAAGGGCATCGATATTATGTTAGCCACAGACTTGCTCTATTTCGCCTGGACCAACCTCTATGATGTGGCAATCCTGGTAAGCGGAGACGGAGATTTTGCCTACGCCCTGCAGACGGTAAAGAACATAGGTAAGCAGGTGGAAGTAGCTTACTTTGAGAATAACATTTCCAAGGACCTTCTGGATGTTTCAGACCAGAGGAATCTGCTGGACCACACCTTCTTCAGGGGATTATGGATAGGCAAGCGCCGCACCTGGCGTAAAAGACCGAGCAGCATCCGGAAGAAATAAAGCGCCCGCTGCCTGCTCCCAAGGAGGACGATAAATGGACCTTATAGAAGCTATAAACTCGAGAAAGAGCGTCAGGGGCTACAAGCCAACCCCAGTGCCAAAAGAAACCCTGGCCCAAATCTTGGAAATAGCCACCCGTTCTCCTTCGGCGTTGAATACCCAGCCCTGGAAGTTCACTATTCTGGGCGGCAAGGTATTGGCTGAGCTGAGAGAGGGGTTGCAAGAGCAATTCCTGGCTGGGGTGGAGATGCACCCCGATTTGCCCCCATCCCCCCTTCCCTCGGGAATTTATAGAACCCGCCAGGTGGACCTGGCCAAGGGCCTGTTTCAACTTATGGACATTGCCAGAGAGGACAAGGGAAAGAGATTGGAATGGACGGCGAGGGCGTTTCGCCTTTTCGATGCTCCTAATGCCATAATTATCGGCATGGATGAGGAAATCAACAGTTTCTCATCTATATTCAGCCTCGGCATTATTAGCCAGACCATTGCGCTGGTGGCAGTTAGCTTTGGCCTAGGCACATGCATAGAACAAAATTCGGTGCTCTATCCTGACGTAATCAGAAAAATCACTGGCATCCCTGAATCCCAGAAAATTGTTGCCGGCATGGCTATCGGTTATCCCGATTGGGACTTTCCGGCAAATAAATTGCAGAGCGCCAGAGAGCCAGTCAGCGCTATAGCCACCTGGTGCGGCGTATAGAGAGTGTTTGGTTATCACTCTGATTTGTCTTTACAAGGGGTGTAGGTTATTCCTATAGGTTTAAGTTCAAATTTCATTTCTCACCCCTGAGTCGCCTTTTTCACTCGATTTTTCCAAGATTCTTTTCAGGTTCTGTCCTTCCTCAGACATATGTTGCTCTATGCCCTGGAGTCGGCGCGACATAAATATCTTCATAATTATGTCCACCAAGTTTGCAAGCAGGCGGACATTCGTCCCCATATACATCTCTGCAGTAAACGACGAATTATCTCCTCGTGGCTCTATAATAAAAACTCCTTTGCTGCCAAGGAAAGTCTTGTACTCTATCCGAGCATTTGGCTTGAGCTTGGTAATATGTAAGTTAAGCTTGTGCAGTTTCCCATGAAGATATTCCTCTATATATATAACCGAGCCTTCTTCTGGAGTGCCTTCAAAGTTAAGGTAGCGGCATTCCACATGATCGGGATGCCAATCGTGAAAATTGTCCTTAAAATGGATAAAAAAGTTAAAGATTTGTTCTGGAGCTGCTTCAATTTCAACCGTGTCTCTGAGGACTATCAATGCTCACCTCTTTTTAGCAAAAGCACCCCCACCCTCTCCCTATAGTCCAAAAATACCCCGCCACGGGTTTGCCGATGTATTTCTCTGTACTCCTGCCTGTCTCCCCTTTGCCTGGCTTACGAAAGTCTGGGAAATTGCCAGCGGCGGATAGATACAATCCTCGTCTCACAGGACCAGGTTCTGCAAGCCACCCACTATCAGTGCTGCTGCTATCATTATTCCAACAGCTTTAAGCACGTCCCTCACCCCTAGCTCCCGGGCCAATATCACGAAGGTAGCCACGCAGGGGAAAAACATAGCCAGAACCGTGCTGCTGATAACCAGTTGCTTCGCAGTTAAGGCCAGGGGAGCTAACATACCCATAGCCACGTCCTTACGGAGAAAGCCAACTACTAAGGCCACAATTGTCTCTTTAGGCAGCCCCCACACCCTGGTCAATACCGGGGCAGCAATATTAGCAATAGCATCGAAAAGCCCAAAATTGAAGAGGATATTTACCACCAGCACAGTGCCGAGGACTATGGGCAGGGCTTCTTTAATAAAGCCGGAGACCCGCAGCCAGAGCTTTTCACCGATGACCCGCCACGGCGGCAAGCGATAGGGGGGAATCTCCACCAGAAGTTCCGGGTTGAATCCTTTGACGCTACGATTAAGGATTAGCCCTATGATAACCCAGGATAGAAACAGGCTCCCATAGACCATAGCTACGTACACCATCCCCTGCTGCCCCACCAGTCCTATTATCATAGCCTGCAACGCCGCACACGGAACGCCGATAGAAATCAAGGTTGCCGCAATAAACCTCTGTTTGCGGCTCTCCAAAATACGTGTTGCCATAACTGCAGGCACATTACATCCAAAGCCCAGAACAGTGGGTATGATGGCATAACCGTGTAGCCCCAACCGGTGCATTATGGTATCCATCAGTACCGCCAGGCGGGGCAGATAACCAACATCCTCCAATATCCCCAACGCCAGGTAAAAAGAGACGATGTACGGCAACACCGCAGCGAAGGGGATGTAAAGCCCGGTGCTAAGCAAACCGAAGGACTGAAAATAGTCAATTCCCCCCCCAATAAGGTTACCTATCAAGACGCTGTGCCAGAAACTCCCTGGCCCTAGAGCAAGGCTCAATTTCACTAGCAATGGGGTCCACAGCCACTCAAAGAGGGGCTCAGCTACGTACCCAATGATTCCTTCGCCAGCGAATCGGACGAACCAGAAGGTGACAAAAAGGACCAGCAGGGCAATAAGCACCCCACCTGCCGGATGATTGCTGGCATCTTCCAAATGCTCATACCAGGTATGGTGGCGATGGCTCAATGATTGCACCTGTTCCACGATGTTACCCACCATCGCCCACCGCGCAGCACTATCAGAATAAGTATGAGTGCTTTTAGGCACCTTCGCCTCGGGAAGACGCCTGATTAATTCCCTGATTCCCTGGCCGGTCACTGCCACGGTGGGGACAACCGGCACTTCAAGAAGTTCTTCCAGCTTGGCAACATCGATATTTATACCGCGGTGACGGGTATCATCCCACATGTTGAGGGCAACTATTACTGGAGTCCGTCTCTCCAGCAACTGCAAGGTTAGATTAAGATTTCTCTCCAGATTGGTGGCATCAACAACATTTATGACCAAGTCTCCATCTTTGAGCATCTCCACGGCCACCTCTTCCGCCTTAGAACTTGGTTCAAGAGTATAGTTGCCGGGGACATCGATAAGCTCAGCTTGCTCTTCTCCCAGCTTCAGATACCCCTTGGTGAACCCCACGGTGGTGCCGGGATAGTTGGAGGCGATAATGCGCGTACCGGTCAGTCGAGAAAAAAGGGCGCTCTTGCCCACATTGGGATTGCCCACAAGGAGGATACGCATTATCTCCGGACCGGCCTATCAGGCAGATACTTGTCTACTTCCACCACTATCTTTTTAGCCATGCCAAAACCAAGCGCCACCTGGGCACTATCCACCCTGAGAGTAACCGGACCACGAAACAACGCAGAACTTATCTTGGTCACCTTCTTCCCCGGTCTGATACCCAAAGCATCCAGCCGCCGCATTAAGCCCATCCCTCCCATGACTCCAACCACAGTGCCAGCCTGCCCAGTTCTCATCTGGGCCAGCGTCAATTGCCTCCCTTGATACATGGCCATTCTTATCCCCTGTCTCTAATAAATAAGTTAGACATTCTTAACTTTCAAATACAAATTTTTTCGCCCTTCTCACTTCCCTCCCCCCAAACTCCGTTCCCGGCACTCTTCGGGAGGCTGTCCATGTTCCAGATAGTATTTAAACCTCTTGGGAAAGCTCGCCTCTCCAAGCGGACATGCCTCTATAAACTCTATGAATTTAATCACTCTTTCCAGGCTAAGCGAGCTGATTACGTGCTCAATTTTGCAGGCATCCTCTTCCGCCGTTTCCTGGTCTATGCCCAGTGCTTCAGCAAGAAAGCGGGTCAGCGCTTTATGACGGAGAATCACATCACTGGCAACCCTGTCTCCTTCGGGAGTAAGCTTTATGCGGCCATATCTCTCGTGCTCCACAAGCTCCCGCTCCGAGAGTTTTTTCAAAGCGGATGTGACACTGGGCATCTTAACTCCCAGCATTTCGCTTATCTCCTTTACCCTTACCACCTGCCTTCTTCCACCGAGGTTAGCTATCGCCTCAAGATAGTCTTCCATACTGGCGGTCTGCCCTCTTCGCACTTCCTGTTTTACCATTGCCTGCCTCCAGAATTGTTAGACGCGTCTAACATTATAATGCGTTTCATTTCCCCCGTCAAGGTTTTCCTGGGCCCAAATTGTAGCCATATTTTCCCGTATCCACTAAGATCCTATGAGGGTTTTGATATGTGTGATACACTAAGAAGCAGGGCTTGCCCACAAATCTTTCAGGCGAGACCGGGGTGGAAAAAGGGCAGTACATTCAGGAGGTTGATTAAAATGAGTGCAATAGGAAGAGATTCCATAAATATTCGGCGCATGACGATTAGCGATATAGATTCCATGATAGCCATCATCAACAAAGTCACCAACGTAAAACCTCATGGTGTTTATCAAGACTTGATTGCCTATGATATCGGTGGGCCGCTTGACTTGAGTCTTGCGGCTGAGGTTGGAGGTCAGCTAGCTGGCTTTGTTCTAGCTCGTCTGGAATATATATATGTACCACTGGTTGAAGTTTGTCTTATTCACGTGATTGCCGTCGACCCTGAATATCAGCGGCATCACATCGGCTCTGCACTAGTCAGTGCGCTATCAAGTCATTGCCGTCCTAAAGGCGTCGAAAAGATACGGGCACTCGTTCGTCAGGGTGACGATGAGTTGCAGAATTTCATCGAGCACCAGGGGTTTCACCCCAGCAGCATGGTCAATTGGGATAAGACTTGTGAAGCCTAGCCCAAGGATTTGAACCTCGTGAGGAAAGCGGCGGGGAGCAATTTAGTGTAGTCTTTTTTACGGGAAGAGCAGCTTGTGCTCTGCCCGGAGCTCTTTGAACGGCCTGTTTCTCAGCTTTCCTGCAAGGAATTCCAAATAAACTCGCCAGACCCTGCTTGATTCCGCCTGAATTTTGCCAAAATCCTGTGCAGGGCAACATGGGTGATATACTAAAAGGCAGGGCTCATCCCCGAATTATGTGGATGAGACTGGGGTGGAAGATGAATACAGGGCACTGGAATCGCTGTTTCATGGCGCTTACCGGTGCCCTTTCTATCCTATTTTTATGGTCGGGGTGAGAGGATTTGAACCTCCGACCTCATGGTCCCAAACCATGCGCGCTAGCCGCTGCGCCACACCCCGTAGTTAATACCTCATGAAAAACTTGGGTTTTCAAAGGTAATTACCTGACTGCTCATTTTAGACTGAAATCCCACTGGCAGCAAATCTCGTCTTTTTCTTCCCTGGGGGGTATCCTTATCGCCCGCACCTCTATCTTCGGGTTGAAAAAGTCTGCCACCAATCTGAATAGCTTAGGCTCAAGCACTTGACATATCTTCTGCTCTCTTCCCTCCCCCTCCCTTTCTAAAGCTAGCAGCGTAGGGCAGTGGGTAATAGTAAGGATGCTATGGTTTGGACTCTTAAGTTCTATATCATACGTATAAATCCACATCCATGGGCTCACCTGAAGGGCTTTCATCATAGTGGCCACATCTTTGCCCTGGATTTTGAATAGCTTGCAGACCATCTCCAGCTCGTAGACCTGCATTTTCCCCCATACCTGCGTGTCGCAGGCGAAAGCCTCCTCATCACCACTGCGCTCCTTGACGGTGAGATACCAGAAGCCATCCACCCTCAGAATATACCCGGAATAGGCATTTAGAAGCTCAAGGAGGAAGCCCTTAGAGAAATCCTCAAACTTGACATTGGGGTCGAATTCCCCGCTATAGTTAGTCAACTCCTTCATCGTGCCCCCTTTAAATTATGGTGCCTCGATTATACCACAAGCCAGCAAGCCAACGACCAATTTATTACATTCCCGGCATAGCCCGACAAAACCGCGAGATGACAGGTCTTTAGAGGCTCTTGCCTGCATGCAGAGGATTCACCAGGCTAGAAAATTACAATGTGCAAAGGACGATTAGAGCAATTAACTTCCCCCATGCTAATTAGCAAAGATAGCCGAGACCAGAGAAAATCTCTATGATTTTCCCGGAAGATAGTCATCAATGGAAAAACCATCGAAAACAACAAAATCGGTCTCGGCGGGAATCTTGCCCGTGGGACATAAATTAAAACAGGCCTGGCAGGTCAGGCAAGCCCTGGCTTCTTCCGGGAAAAACACCACCCTCCGCTCTATCCCTCTTCCTACAAAGCCTATAGCATGTTCCCCGACAACCTCATCACAGTAGCGTACACATTTCCCGCAAAGAATGCATCTCGTTGGGACTGTCCTGAAGCGAGATTCAAACCTGTGAATATCCGCACCATACTCCTTAGCCAGCTTCTTTATCTCACCAGCGACCTCCCCATCAACCATTGTCGTGGGAGCGATTAATTCGATGAGAACCTTTCGAATCCTGTCTACCCTGGGAGAGCGCGTTCTTACTATCAAGCCCTCTTCTACAGGATAACCACAAGAGACCACTATTCGAACTCTCCCCTTCCTTTCCACCTCCACACTGCAAACTCGACAGGCACCATAAGGCTCTAATTTATCGTGATAACACAGTGCTGGTATCTCTATGCCTGCCTCTTTCGCTGCCTCCAGTATGGTCATCCCTTCCCTGGCTTTTACTTCTTTCCCATCTATCTGCAAAGTCACGGTCATTTCCATTTACCTCTTCTTCTCACGGATAACCTCAATCCCAGGAGCTGGAGGCGGAGGCAGAGGCTCTCCCGAAATCTTCCTTACGGCACTGAAACGAGGCGGGCAGACTTCGAAACAGGTATTACACTTGATGCATTTCTCCTGCTCAATCCAGTGGACTATGTTTTTGTCTCCATGAATTGCTTCGGTAGGGCAATTCCTGAAGCAAATCCTGCAGGCGGTACATTTCTCGGGGTCAATATAATACGAAGTAAGAACCTTGCAGGCTTTTGCTGGACAGCGCTTCTCCTTTATGTGAGCCTCATATTCATCCCTGAAGTACCTCAAAGTGCTAAGGGCAGGATTAGCGGCCGTAGTGCCCAGAGCGCACAGGGAAGCGTCCTGCATCACCTCTGCTATATCTTCAATAGCTTCTATATCTCCTTCTTGTCCCTTCCCTTCACAAATATCGGTCAAAATCTCCCGAAGCATCCTTAATCCCTCGCGACAGGGGATGCACTTCCCACAAGATTCTTCGCAGCAGAAGCTGATGAAATACCTCGCTGTGTCCACCATACAGGTATCCTCATCCATAACCACCGTTCCCCCGGAACCCATCATAGAACCAAGTTTAGTGAGTTCATCAAAATCAATCGGAGTGTCCAAATGCTGCTCGGGAATTACCCCTCCAGAAGGGCCTCCAGTTTGGACCGCCTTAAATTTCTTCCCCTTTGGTATCCCCCCACCGATGTCATAGATTAGCTGCCTCAAGGTCATGCCCATAGGCACTTCCACAAGTCCAGTATTATTCACTTTGCCCACCAAGGAGAAGATTTTGGTTCCCTTGCTCCCATCTGTGCCAGTGGAATTAAACCAATCAGCTCCTTTATTGATAATAAGCGGGACATTTGCCCAGGTCTCCACGTTGTTTAAGCATGACGGCCTTCCATTTATCCCGCTTACCGCGGTATGAATATATTTCAACTTGGGTTCGCCCACTTTCCCCTCTATGGCACTCATAAGGGCCGTTGACTCTCCCGAAACGAACGCCCCTGCCCCACGGTGGACCTTAACCTCAAAATCAAATCCTGAGCCAAGGATATTTTTCCCTAGAAATCCACATTCTTCAGCCTGCCTTATAGCCTGAATGGTGTTCTCATATGCTATCGGGTATTCTTGCCTGACATAAATAAAACCTTCGTGCGACCCAATAGCATAGGCACCAATAATAAGCCCTTCCAATACACCGTTTGGGTTTCCTTCCATGATAGACCTGTCCATGTATGCCCCGGGGTCCCCTTCATCACAATTAACCACCACATACTTAGGCTCCCCAGGTGCATTCCTGGTCGTCTCCCACTTTATTCCTGTGGGAAATCCTCCTCCACCCCTGCCCCTTAAATTAGATCTCTTTATCTCCTCCAGGACCTGCTCCGGAGTCATCTGGAACAAAGCCCGGGATAATGCAGCATATCCGCCCAGTGCTATGTAGTCATCTATATCCCTGGGATTTATATGCCTGTTATTCCCAAATACGAGGCGCATTTGATTTTTGTAGAAGGGGATTTCAGGGTCTTTGGCTATTCTTTCGCCTGTTACAGGGTCTTCATAGAGGAGTCTCTCAATAACTTCTCCCCGAGCCAATGTCCTGGAAACTATTTCCGGAACATCCTCAAGCTTTACCCGCACATAGCAAATTTCCTGAGGAAAGATGACTACAACAGGTCCCTGTTCACAAAATCCATGACATCCGGTGGGTCTAGCTTCTACTGCTGAGCCTTCCAATCCCTGTTTTTTTATCTCATCAGCGAATTCCTGGTAAATTTTTAATGACCCATAAGTTTGACAAGCCGTCCCGGTACATATGGTGATAACGGGCTTAGCGGGGTCCCTTTTCGCCAATATTTCTTTCCTTAATTCCTCAAGCTCCTTTGCCGAGGAAAGCCTTTTACTACTCATATTTCCTCTTATTTAGCAGACCCAAATATTTTCTTGAGGGCCGGAGTCGCAGGCTTGCTGTGGTACGCGTCATCAACTACAACCACAGGGCCCATAGCGCAACAGCCGAGACAATTAACCGTTTCCAAAGTAAAGCGCATATCCCGCGAGGTCTCATATGGCTTCAAATCAAGCATGGCTGAGATTATATTCAGGAGTTGCGGCGAGCCGCGCACCTGACATGCCGTACCCATGCATACCCTGACAATATGACGACCTCTGGGCATAAGGCTAAAAGCCTTGTAGTAACTGGCGATTTGATAAACCTGGGTAATGGGCACTTCTAATTGCTCGCTTACCTCCGCTAATACTTCCTGGGGTAACCACCCAAACATGCTTTGTAAATCCAGAAGGATTTGAATCAACATGTCTTTATCTTTTTGATAACTTCCTACAGCCCTCCTTACTGCGCTGGAAAACTTTGTCGATTTCTTGCTCTTTGTCTTTGAAACCATCGCTTTTGTACCCTCAATTCACATGGGAAAAGCTGCCACCTTTTCCTTAAGCTTGGCGTAATCCTCGTTTACCATTTCTTGGATGCTTCCAATCTGTTCATCTGTCAAATGCCGATAGCGCCCTTGCAGCTTCAGATATTCCCCAACGGTCTTGAGTTCGGGTGGGTCGGCATTCAACCTGTAACGTCCATTCTCTATTTCATAAAGAGGGAAGATACCTGTTTGCACAGCGAGTTGCCCCATCTCAATGGTTAAATTGCTGCTGTATCTCCAGCCTGTAGGACAGGGAGACAGGATATGTACGTAAGCTGGCCCCTTAAGCTCCGCCCCTTTCTTAACCTTTTTCATCAGATCAAAGCGGTAGCTGGGACAGGCCGTGGCCACATAGGGTATGCCATGAGCAGCAGCGATAGCAACCATATTTTTCTTCCGTGTAATCTGTCCAATGCTAAATTTCCCCGCTGGGGCAGTGGTGGTTGAAGCTCCATAGGGTGTAGCACTCGACCTCTGGATTCCTGTGTTCATATAGGCTTCATTATCAAGGCAAATATATATGAAGTCGTGGCCTCTCTCGAATGCACCAGACAGGGCCTGAACTCCTATATCGCTGGTGGCGCCGTCCCCGCCCATAGCAACAAATATAATATCCCTTTCAGGCATTCTGCCCTTTTTCACCAAAATCTTTAAACCTGCTTCTACGCCCGAGATTTCAGCAGCAGTATTTTCGAAAAGCGTATGCAGCCAGGGGACTCGCCACGAGGTATAAGGAAGCGGCGTGGTGCAAACTTCGTCACATCCTGTAGCCATGGCCATTACCACATTCTCCCCCAGGGCTTTCATAGCAAGCCTTATCGCTAAAGCTTCCCCACAGCCAGTACAAAAATTATGCCCTTCAGCAAGAAATTCTCTGGTAGTTACCAGTTTCTTCCCGAATCTTACGGCTTTCGTTTCCATTTCTTATCCCTTCCTGATAGCTATCATCTTATACCCACGGTCTCAATCATCTTCTCCGATCCCTTCTCCGCAATCTCCTTCCCCCTGTTAATAACATACTCAAAATCCTCCTCTGACATATCCCTTCCACCCAAACCTCCTATGATACCTACCACCCTCGGCCTAGGCTCTTCATCATATAAAGCTGACCTGACTTCAGAAAAGACCGGGCCTCCCATGCCAAAAGAAATGCACCTATCGAAAACAATAAGTATTTTGGCGCCTTTTACTGCTTGGCGGAACTCCTCAAACGGGAAAGGCCTCCAGAGGCGCAAGCTTACAAGTCCTATAGCCTCACCCTTGTCCCTCCTTTCATCTATTACAATCTTTGCCGTCTCTGTAAAACTCCCCATAGTCAGAAGCAATGTTTCGGCGTTTTCCGTTTCGTATTCTTCCACAGGATGATAGTAACGGCCGAAAATATCTCCAAATTCCTTCCACCCCTGAACTATGATGCCCTTGGAGTTCCTGAATGCCACTTCTTGGGCTAACTTTGTCTCCGAGTATATTTCAGGTGGGCCAAAAGCCCCGTGGGTCATTGGCTTATCAGGGTTCAAGGCGAAGGGATATTGGAATCTGGGGAGAAAGCTATCCACCTCACTTTGCTCCGGTAAAATAACCGGTTCTATTACGTGTGATAAGGTGAACCCATCAAGATGGACCATAACAGGAAGCAGAACCTCGGGATCCTCGCCAACACGAAAGGCCCACAGGGTCAGATCGAACGCCTCCTGGTTATTCTGGCAAAATACCTGTATCCAGCCAATATCCCTGACAGCCATGGCATCGGAATGGTCTCCCCAGACGCTTAAGGGTGCAGAAAGAGCTCTGTTGCATACCGTCATGACCACAGGGTATCTCATGGACGAAGCTACATAGACAACCTCGTGCATGAGCTCCAACCCCTGGCCGGCGGTAGCCGTGAAAGTCCTGGCCCCCACCGCTGCCGCTCCAAGGCAAGCGCTCATGGCCGAATGCTCCGACTCAACCGGAATATAAGCAGCGCTCAACTCGCCATCGGCTACCATCTCGGCAAGCCTTTCAGGGATGTGCGTCTGGGGTGTTATGGGATAGGCAGAAATTACATCAACATCAGCCATTTTAGCCGCTTCAGCAGCAGCATGCGAAGCCTCTAATGCGACTCTTCTGCTCACTTTTCCTCCTCCTCTGTCATGCTTATAGCTCCCACGGGACATATACTGGCGCAAATACCACATCCTTTGCAGTAGTAAAGGTCAGCCTCGTAATATCCATCCTCACTAGGCTTTATGGCGGCATCAGGGCAATAAATCCAGCATAAGGCACATTTGATACACTTTTCCTTATCCAGTATGGGCCTTTCCGTCCTCCAGTCACCAGTCTTACGGAAGCTAGCACTCCCCGCTTCTTTTACTATATTGCCAACTTCCATATCCCTCCAGGTTAGCTTGTCCACCATTTTTCACTCCTTTATCACAGTTTCACTGTAGGCCCTCTTCATGGCTTCCACATTTACCCTGGCTCGTAGGCCAAAACGCTCCTGCAACTGTTCAGCCAAAGAATCCATTTTCACAATCTCAGTAACCTTCAATAGTGCACCAATCATCGCAGTATTGCTAATAGGCACCCCGATTGTTTCCCTGGCAATCTTTGTGGCATTAACAGCAGCTACAGGCCACTTATACCCAAATTCAGACTTCAGCTCATCGGGCGATTTCCTGGAATTAATTATGATTTTGCCATTCTTCTTAAGCCCTGAGGTCACATCAACTGCATACAACAACCCCGGATCAAGCACAGCTATTACATCAGGCTCATAGATAGCCGTCCTGATTCTAATGAAGTCATCGCTTACCCTGAGAAAAGCGAGGACCGGCGCCCCTCTTCTTTCAGGTCCAAAGCTGGGGAATGATTGAGCATACTTCCCTTCGCTTATAGCAGCGCGGGCGACTAACTCTGCAGAAGTTACCGCCCCCAACCCCCCTCTACCATGCCACCTTACCTCAAGAAGCTCCATTTCAGACCTTTGAATTCCTCCTGCTCAGGACTTTTTCTTGAAATTCAGAATGTCACCGCTCCCCCTATCCACCTCAACTGTGTACAAGCCAGCGCCATACTGAGGCTTGTAGATTACTACCCATCTTTCCTCTTCTAAACCTATCTCTTCCAGCTCGTAAATATCTAATCCGCAGGTCCTGGTAAGGAAATCTTTAGCTATGCTTGCTGCTCTATCTAGATTAATCATCCCGCTCCTCCAGAAATTTCCCTCGTGATACCAACAATTCCCTGAGCGATTTTGGGGTCTTCACTATCGGCCGAAAGCTTGCCCATAATTGCATATGCCTGCACCAGTAGCTCGCGAAAATCCTCCTTGTATTCTTCCAGAAGCTGCCTGGTTTCTTCGTCAGGAGAGCTGTGTAGTTCCTGGTTTATCCTGTCTATGCAAGACCGAATATTTTTCCCCGCAGCAAAACCAAGTCTTTGCAGAATTTCACTTGCTAATTCCTTGCCAATAGTAGCCATGATTGTTCCCCCCTTTCCACATACAACTACCCCTGAAGGGACTCGAACCCTTGCGCCTGGCTCCGGAGGCCAGTGCTCTATCCTCTGAGCTACAGGGGCTACTCAATTCTTAGTAGTCTATCACAAGCCTAGGCCTGAGCCAAATAAGGCATATGCGCCAATAATATAAATCACGATTAAAACGGGAGCATACCAACTAAGCACCTTAAAAACTTTACGCCTTTGCCGAAACCTGAGCCCAGCAATAACCAGAAGGTTCATCACCACTACCACTGCAGCAGTGATAAGATGGCTACTTGACGCTAAAGAAAGAATAGGCCCCTGGGTATAGGAAAGGTCCACTGGGGCAATGATAGCGATGTTGAACATATTGCTACCCAATATATCGGCGACAGCCATGTCTATGGCGCCCAGACGCAGGGCTGCCATGGTAACTACCAACTCAGGCATGGAAGTAGTAATTGCCAGGAACAAACTACCGACAAAAGTGTCACTCCAACCAGTCGTCTCGCCAATTTCATCGCCGATGAACGCCAGCCATATACCAGCAGCAATGACTGCCGCTGCTGCCAGAGCAAATCTGATATATACCGTCCTTGTAGTAAATTCATCATATTTTGGGGAGGTGGCTGTAGCTGCAAGCAATTGACGACTGCGTTCATAACGGAACATCCGCCACATCCCCAGCAAGTACGCTATGAAAATGACAATGCTTAGTATACCCAGCCACCCGAGGGCCAATCCAGAGACCCGTTCGCCAGCAAAGATAGTTCCCGCTGCGATGGCCATAAGCAATATTCCCCAGCCAGCTGAAATGACGTGCCCTGGACTTGCTTCGGTCAAGACCGGAGTGCGCTGGTGGAAGATATCCAGCAAAGCCAGGATGAAGAGGTTAAGGGAGCAACTTCCCAAGAGGGTGCCCAGGGCTAAATCAGGCAAGCCAACTACGGCAGCAGCGCTGACCCCTGTGACCAGTTCCGGCATAGAGGTGATAGCAGCAAGAAGCACCAGCCCTATCCATAACCGCCCCAACCCCGTCTTCTCGGCGATAGCATCCCCATACCGAGCCAGCTTTATTCCTGCGAATAAGATAATGACCAGGCAGAGAACGAATTTTAACCAAACCAAAGGTGGCTCCTGAAAACAAGCAACGTAGGGCAATCATACTACATAGGAGGGAAGCCCGCCAAGCGTCGTCCAGTCAAAGATGCTCTGTATTGTATAATTGGCTATATAATCAAGGAGAGGTGACCGAGTGGTTGATGGTGCCGCTCTCGAAATTTGCTATCAAGTGTCCCAAAGTGTCATTTTACGTATAAAATAGAACCTTTGTGTCAATAAGGAAAAGCCTGTTTTGTTCGTAAAATCGCAACCAGTGTTAACCAGTTTCATTAAGTCTATTAGCAAATTATTAGCAAAATTCTAGCTTCAGTTTAATCATGAGGCTGAGTATCAGGCGCTTGTGTGGCAGGATTTGCCTAGTTAGGAAGGAGGTAAAACCAATGAGAGTATGGGCAGGAAAGCAGAAGAAAGGAATGATAGTTGAAGATAGATGGATAGGAACAGAACCACTATGGAATATTGGTATACATATTAGGTCAGAAGAAGTTCAAGAGGGATTGAAGTTAAGCGAGGTCGAAAAGACTATTGTGAGCGCACTCCAGGCCAAGTTTCCATCATATAAACTTGTAATAAGCCCAAAGGCGCAAGAAGTCCTAGAGTTAAAGCACGATGGTCTGGCTTAGTCAAATTGCTATATAAAGGAATACCAGGGCAGGGTATTAAGCTGAAATAAGATAAATAAGTTCCCTTTTCGGTTTCTTCAGATTTTACATTCTACTTAATTGTGACATTATGCAATATGTTAATATTTGAATCAGAAGCATAACACACTATTTCTCTCCCTTCTTTATAAATAGCGGTGGATTAAGCTCATGAATGTTGACCGAATTCCCCGTCTAGTATCTTGCGTATCTGACCCTCATTTTGAATACTGGGAGTAGCAGCTACTACCTTGGAGTTCTGAAAATACACCGTAAACGGCAGCCCCATAAACGAGACGCATTCAGGGAGACGCCTGATAAATCCGGCTGCCGGAATATCGAAGTCCTGGTCATAGAAACGCACATGCGGATACTGGGACTCAAGTTGGCTCAGTATAGCATATACGGGGGTACACATTGGCCCCATCCGGCCGCAACAAATGACCACATTTTCGCCGTTTTCCAAAGCTTCTCGTGTTTCCTCCTCAGTCTCAAGATGTTTAAGATTAGTTTGCAACATAGCTCTATCCTCTCTTTCCAAGTTAAATATTCAAAGGGATGTCCGTGTTTCCCCTCCGTACCGCTGGTTAATTGTCATTTTTGATTCCGGCTGTCATACGCACTCCAGTAGGTCCGAGTGCCGGAATGGTTCTCCTTTTGCCTTGAAGTTATCGAGAGCATTCTCATAGGCGTCAAAAGCCTTTTTCAGAAAATCGGGGACTATTTCGCCCATGAAGCCTATACCGACAGGCGTAATGTATTCCTCCTTTCGTGTTTTTTTGTCCATCTCAAGTCCATTATAATCCATTCCTATAAACAGCCGTCAATTTCAATGGTCAATAGGTCAGTGAATTTTGAGGATAGCTTGAGGGTTCATAGGGCGATAGTTATTTTGAGGCAGTCTTGGTTGGTTCTAAGCTATCGAGCCAGACAAGCCCTTGTTCCTCTGCCAACGCTACAGCTTCAGCTCTAGTATTCGCTTTGAGCTTCGCAAAGATAATTCTGTTTTGTCCGTTGATAGTCCACTCAGAAACTCCAAACGCGGCTGCTATCTGTTTATTGGTATAGGCGCTGGCAGTGTAGCGGAGAATCTCCATCTGACGTTCTGTCGGAAACTTGCTCCAGCTTTGCTTCCGAGTTGGCAGGCCTAGCAGCTTAAGCAAAACATGGGCTCTCTGCTTGCTAACACCAAGAAAAGTACCAATTTGCTTCAAAGTAGCATCGGGATGCTGGGAAAG
This sequence comes from uncultured Dehalococcoidales bacterium, assembly GCA_964638975.1. Lineage (GTDB taxonomy): Bacteria > Chloroflexota > Dehalococcoidia > GIF9 > AB-539-J10 > RBG-13-51-36. Next base: position 30,265 of record CAZXAJ010000013.1, on the reverse strand, counting down.
GTACGTTTGTATCAATTCTTTTCGCTGCTCCCTATGTTTCCGTTGCTCTCTACTTAGTCTAGCCATAGCTCATCACCCTGGCTTTAATCATACACTGAAGACCAAAAACCAATATGGCTGTGAAGCGAATAGAAACGGGGTTTAAGACTTGCACGTCTTGCATTTGAATAAAGAGGGCAAGCCCACGTGGAGCTTGCCCCTAATTCAATATTGGTGGCGGAAGCACCGGGGTCCATTCACTTATCAGCCTGTCCTTATAATCAGCACGCAACCCCCCACCACCAACAAAATCCCCACCAAGCGGAGCAAGGTTATACTTTCCTTCAGGAAAACAAAGGCAAGTATAGCTGTTATCACATAAGCCAAACTGAGCAAAGGATACATAAAGCTGACATCCAAAGTGGACAGGGCACCTAGCCACAGAAACATGGAGATTACATACAAGAATAGCCCAGCGAGGACACGATGGTTCGTGAATATATGAAAAAGGGTGTCAAGATTGAAAAGTTGTCTCAGGCTACCTATCGCTCCAACCTGGCTCATACCACTCTTCATCGCCGTCTGACCACCCGCGGCACAGAGGATACAAATAAATACTAATATCAGAGCAAACATGATTTCCCCCTTTCTTTTGGTTATTAATCTACGCAAGGGATTCCTCAAATTTTCCCGCATTACCTCCTTATCAACCCAGCAATACAATATTGGCCACCATAGGGTATCTTGGATAGAAGACTCTCAAGCGGGCGTAAAAACGATAGAAACCTAGGAAAGAAAATAATGGACCTTTTTTCAAAAATTTGTATATTGGCTTTCTGGTATAGTTCCTCCATTTGGCTCAAGCTTAGTGCTATAACGCCCTCGTCTATCGGAGATTTACTTACCACACGTCGCGTAATTGGATTTCTAGGGTTATGTTCGAAGGTTACTAGAATGGCCGACTTTTTGCTTACCCTAACAGCTTCTTCGATAGCCGGTTGCCACTTATTTTGTGGTAAGTGGTGAAATAAGCAAAATGAAAATACCAAGTCAAAATACTTATCTGGAAATGGAAGTTTTAAGACATCTGCCAGTATGAAGTTACAGTTTGGTATATTTTTCCCTTTTGCCTCATGAATCATGCCTTCTGATGAATCAATAGCGGTTATCCCATCAAAGTGCTTACAGAGAATTTCCTCAGCTTCTCCTCTTCCACAGCCCAAATCCAAGACTTCTTCTTGAGTGTAACTAAATTTTCTCAGAGTCCTCAGCAGCTCTTCACACTTAACTCGGATAAAGTATCTATGAGACTTGCCCAGATTCTCTTCACATTCTCTGCTATGTGCAGAAAAATCATACGCCATTCTATTAATTCCTTCTAGCCAGCTCCATGTTCTTCGAGCTTCTCAAGGTAATGTTTCTGGAACCAAGTGATAGTCCTTTTTAAGCCATCTTCTAAACCCACTTTCGGTTCCCAGCCTAAGATTTCCCTTGCTTTGGTATTGTCGCAGTAAAAATGCCATGTCTCCCCACGGCGGTAAGCCAGAGCCCCAAGGTTCGGCTTTATCGGGCTGTTCGCTAGTTTCAAAACCATCTCCACCACTTCTCTTATTTTATATTCCAAGCCATTCCCAACATTTATTATCTCGCCAACAGCTTCAGGACTAGTAGAGGCTTTCATAAAACCATCAACAATATCATCAACATAATTAAACTCTCGAGTCTGTTCCCCCTTGGTCATTTCTAGTGCTTCGCCCTTAAGCACCTTTTTCATGAGAGATGGAATAAGCATATTGCTTTCTTGCCCTGGACCATAGGTTAAAAAGGGTCTTAGTGTCACAATGGGTAACCCCAGCGTTCTGTGTAGCATCTGGCAAAACATGGTAGTGGCAACCTTGGAGGCAGAGTAAAGAGATACTGGGTTTGGGGTCTGATCTTCCCGAAAGGGGGCAGGATTATCTCCGTACTCCTCAGAAGTTCCGGTATTTATAAAACAGTCATAGCCAGTTCCTTCCAAAGCCCGCAAAAGGTTCAATGTTCCTTTGATATTGACCTCTACCATCTCATCCGCTGCTTCGAAAGAGCGACTGACATCAATATAAGCCGCCAGGTGAAATACCTTTTGGGCCTGGATATCTTGAATCGCTTTCCTAACTGAGCCGAAATCCTTTATGTCAGCGTAATGAAGGTTAATCCGGTTGTTTAGGTCTTGAATTCTCCACAGGGTAGAGCCGCTTCTAACCAGTCCATGTACTTCAGCCCCTTCTTCCACCAGTCTTCGGGCTAGGTGAGAGCCAATGAAACCAGAAATGCCGGTAACCAATACCTTTAAGTTGCCCAGTGTGGTAGTCACTTGACCTTATCCTGTGCTTCAATAAACTCTTGATACCACTTGATGGTTTCCTTCAAGCCTTCTTCCAACGTATACTTGGGTTTCCAGCCTAGAATGTCCCGGGCTTTCTGAGCAGAAAGATATTGGTGCTTTATCTCCGCTTTAACTACGTTTAATATCATTGGCTGAAGGTCTTCCCTATTCATTAAGCTAAGTATCTTCTGGGTAATTTCGAGGACAGTTAGCTGAATCTCATTGCTAAAATTAAAGGCCTCGCCGTGGATGCTTTTATCATCCATATGTTCCGCCAATAATAAATATGCCTCTACTGCGTCTAAGATAAAGATATAATCACGAATGTAACTCCCATCACTACGAATTACTGGTCTTTCGTTTCTAATTACCGACCTTATTGTCCCCGGGACAATGCGATTAAAATTAAGGTCTCCTCCACCGTAGAAATTACCACATCGAGTAATGCAAACCGGGAGTTCATAGGTTTTGTGATAGGCAAAAGAGAGCAAATCAGCACAACTTTTAGAAACATCATAGGGGTGGCAACCCAATAGAGGGAAGGTTTCATCATAAGGTAGATTTTCATGGACACCGTAGGCTTTGTCACTAGAGGCGACTACAACCCTGGAAATGCTATCGGTGCGTCTACAGGCTTCCAGCAAATTCCAGGTTCCTTTTATGTTTGACCCGAAGGTCCCTAATGGATTTCTATTGGCGATGCTTACAATAGTTTGGGCACCAAGATGAAAGACGGTATCCGTTTCATACTCATTCAATGCCCGTTCCAGAATAAAGTAGTCCTCCAGGTCTCCACGAATAGCATTGATTTTTTCGTTAAGTCCCATCCAGTTGAGGTTGGATTCGGGCACCGAATCCCTAATTAGCCCCGTTACCTTAGCCCCCTTCTCTACTAAGGCCTTGGTTAGCCATGACCCAAGCAAACCAGTACATCCAGTGAGAAAAACCTTCCTACCTTTCCAAAACTGGTTCTCCATTACCAGACCTTCCAGGGAGGATTGCCACTATCCCATTGCTGACTTAGAACTTGCCAATCCCGATAAGTGTCCACACATTGCCAGTAACCATTATGAACATAGGCGGCTAGTTGACCGTCCTTAGTCAGTCGCTCAAGTGGTTCCCCCTCGAAAACGCAATTATCATTGTCCTCCACATAGCTGAATATTCTGTGGTCGAATACAAAAAAACCTCCGTTAATATAATCCCCCTCAATTACTGCCTTTTCTCTGAACTCCTTAACCATATTGTCCCCGCCTACGTGTAGTTCACCGAATCTTGACAAGGCACGGACCGCGGTTATTGTGCCAATTTTATTATGAGTGCGATGAAAATCGACTAAATGTGCGATGTTCAAGTCGGCTACGGCATCCCCGTAGGTGAGCATAAATAAATCAGAATCAATATATTTTTCGATGCGCTTGATTCGAGCCCCCGTCATCGCATATAGCCCAGTCTCAGCCGCGGTAACCCTCCATCCCTGCTCCTGGGGTAAACTATGAACTTCAGTCTTATTTTTATCACCCAAGTGGATAGTAAGATCACTATTCATCAGTTGGTAATCGAGGAAGTACCTTTTAATCATCTCACCTTTGTAGCCAAGGCACAGCACGAACCTCTGATACCCATAATGGGCGTAAATCTTCATTATCTGCCAGAGTATAGGCTTGCCCCCTATTTCAATAAGGGGCTTAGGTTGATACTCTGTTGCCTCGTGAAACCTCACACCCCTCCCCCCACAAAGGATCACGACCTTAATGCTCTTTGCTTCCATTCCCTCATCCCGCTGCCAAGTCTATAGTTAATCATATTCCTGGCAAACTCGAAGATAGTAGTAAACCTTACATGAGAACTGCCCTCTTCTCGACGTAAAAACTCTACCGGCACTTCTCTAACCTTTAGCCCTAGATAGTTAGCCTTTATCATTATCTCAGCATCAATGAACCAATCTCTGGTAGTCAAATGGAATATCTCCAGACAGTGTTTATGGAATATTTTAGGTGTCCCATTTATGTCTAGCGAGGCAACTCTAAAAATGACCCAAAAAAGATGATTGAAGACAAAAGAGTATATTTTTCTGCATAAGCCATCTTCTCTTGACACTCTTTTCGCTTTGGCCAGGTCGCAACTCCCTCTCTCAATCTGCCGGAAAACCCTAATTGCGTCTTCGGGCTTTATCTGACCATCACCACCCATATAGCCCACATATTCACCGTTGGCGTTTTTCAGGCCGTTAATAATCCCCCAACCGTAGCCCTGATTAGCCGAAACATGAACAACCTTTATTCTATCCGGTTTCTTTCTGGCTAACTCCACTAATATCTGAGGGGACCCGTCCACTGAGCCATTGTCGACCAAGATTAATTCATAATCCATAGAAGCCTTCTCAAGGTTATTGACCAGTCCACCTACTACCTTTTCGATGTTTTTCTCTTCGTTGTAAAAAGGAATCACAAGTGATAGAAACAATTCTCTATCCTCCACCAGCAGAATTTTGGTGGCATGTCAAAGAGCTGGCTGACATTTCAAACGAAGAGTGACTGCTACCATCGGCAACAAATACGATTTCATAGGACTTATGCCGATCCTTCATCACCTTCGCCAGTCACGTATACAGAGGTTCAGGGTTGGCCTCTTCATTGAAAATGGGGATGCCTGCTGAGAATATCACCTTGTTTTGGAGACTGCTGTGTTCTTCCACTGTCCTACCAAAAAGCCCGATACGGCGGACAATATCCTAGTTGCACCACATGTTCACCCTTTTCAATGTGAACACCTATAAACGTATGATACACTGGAAAAATCTCCTTTTCAACTCCGTTGACTTTGCACATCCAATAAGGACTATAAGTGTTGGTGATGACCAGGATACCGCTACCATCGGTCTCGACGGAGAGTGTGATGAGGTCAGGCGAATTGATTCGGATTTCTACCTCCGCGTTGCTGAGACCCAGCAGGCTTGTATCCATGTCATTCCAGAATGCCTGCTCAACAAATACGTTTTCTCGCAAAGTCCCTATGTCTGCTTCAGCCATAGCCTGAAGTAAATCGTCCTCGTTATCAAATACAGTGATGCCGTCCGATAAAAAGAATCGAGGCAGGCAAAGCTCGTTCTCGTATATATACAGTCCTCTTGTTCTGCTTATGCTGTCTAGGAGGCTAATGTTACCACTTTCTGAGCTGTTGGGCGGTGATGCAACGAGTATCAGACTTTCGTGGGATAGGGGCAAGGGCGAGATTAGATATTTGGTATTGGCCAGTGATAGCAGGTCCAAATTGTAGTATTGGGAAAACGGCACCTCATCAATCCCCTCAAAATCACCATTCGTAGGAGAAAACAAATAGATCCGGTTGCCCCACCCATGAAAGTAATCGTAACGTTCTTGGTCTATGGAGGTCAAGGGCTCAATGACCTTGCCCCAGAAGTGTTTATATCTTAATGGGTAGAGGGCGACATATCCGTCTGCTGTCTCCAATCCATAGGCGTTAGCGTATGCCGGATGAAGCTTGTCATGATAGACTGTGGCAACCCGAAATGGGTCTGACCCCGTACGAGTTTTCAGGAGCTCAATCTGCGGATTTTCATAGAGTGTTGCGTATCGAGCACCTGAAACCCATTCAGCGTAATGATCAGCCTTGATGCCGACAGAGAAGAAGACTAAGGCACATATAGCGAGAACACATATTATTGCCGTGACGCCGTACTCCATCCGATTGTGTAGAATCTCGGCCACCGTGATCCTAAACCGGTGTACAAGACTCAACCCATAGGCGCCAGCCACGACCGCGAAAAACGGGGCGAGAAGATAGAAACGGTCAAACTGGAAACTTGAAAGAGAGCCGAGGCTAGACCATCTGAGGAAAGCTACCCGCAGAGCGTATGCCAGCATACAGAATGCAAGCAGCAACAGGACCATCAGCGGTGCACCCGCGAAAGGTCTCGACAGCACGACAGCTAGAATCGCTATTCCCACGAAGACCCATATCATTGTGTTCAGGGAAAGCCCAAGCACCAACTTGACAAGGACGATTACTGCTATACCAGTGAGAAGAATGCCAGTTACACGGAGTCTGGATGCACCCAAGCCTAGAATACTCAGCACCAGACATCCGATCATGATTAGCATCGTGTAACCATCGAATGCGGAATGGTGCCATCGGTTAAGCGCCTCCAGTAAACTACCCTGTGTAACTATCCAGTCGATTCGGTGTGAAATTTCACTCTGCGACAACGCAGTTAGAATCCATGGTATCTCGCCAATAAGGAGCACAACAGAGAATGTGGCAAAAAGGGAGAGGAAGCGGAATGAGTATATCCGACGCACAAGAACGAACCAGGCCACCGACATAACTAGTATGAACGGTATGCTCAATGCGAAGCTGGATGAAAACGGAACAAAAGCGCCGAGCAATCCTGCTCCGAGGTAAGCAACAAGTCCCCTCTTCTGGTGAACGTACTCGAGCGTCCAGAGTATTAGGGGGAATCCTGCCTCTCCGGCAAACCCCGATTGAAAGTAGAAAAAGCATGTTGAATATGCGAGTCCGGCAATAAGCGAGGCCAACTCGCCTAATTTCAGAAAGTCCCTGCAGAGAAGATAAGTAAAGTAGCCCGCAATAAAGCGTTGAACAAATGCCGCTAGCCCTACGGCCAGCCATCCTGGGGAGATGAAAAGCAACAGTGTATCGGTTCGAAACAGTGGCCCCAAAAACGCCAAGCGATCGAATCCACACGCTGCCAGGGTTGACCAATAGCTGAATCCATAGTCTCTGAACCCCTGTGCTGAACCGATCCACATGGGCAGAAAAGAGTCCCCCCAATCGTGTATTCGGACATATGAGTATGGCCCGAGGGCCAAGTATTCAAGAGTGAGCCACAGTGCCCATATCAGGAAAACAATCCATTTGTGAGCAACCAGAGTCGCACGGACCTTTGACAATAGCAGTTTACTCATGCTGCTCGCTCGGCAAAGGGGATGTATTATAAAGAGGTCCGTGACACAAATAATCTGGATCCATTAAAACCCATTGCCAGCAGCATAGTAACATGCTCGATGAGTAGCTTCAAGAGTCGCCTATGCTGTACTGTAGTACTGAGGTGCAAACATGGGACGAATATGAAGTCACCCGCTTCCTGGAAACTGCCAGAGATAGTCATTACTATGCCCTGTTTCATACGGCACTCCTTACCGGAATGAGGTGGTCTGAATTGCTAGGCTTACAGTGGCAAGACATAGCCTTCCATCAAAGTTACGTTAATCGCTCACTCCATCACCTGTCAGATGGCAGCTATGTACTCACACAACCGAAGTCAGCTAAGAACAGGCGGACAATAGCACTATCGCCTTCATCTATTTTTATATTAGCAGAGCACAAGGAAAAGCAGGCGGCAATACGAGCCATAATAGGAATACCGCTAAAAGAAGTCGACTTCGTGTTCAGCACCGCAGAAGGTAAACCTTTACGGCTTAACACAGTTTCCAGAGCCTGGACTGTGTTGGCTGCCCGTGCAGGCGTGAAGGTGATACGATTGCATGACGCCCCCATACACTCACCCCCCTTATGCTTAAGCAGGGAGTGCACCCTAAGATAGTCCAAGAGCGATTAGGTCATGCCAGCATTCAGATAACCCTCGACACTTATAGCCACGTTGCGCCCGGTCTCCAGGAAGCAGCGGCGGAAGGCTTTGATAAACTGGTGTCCCCAAAGTATAATGAGAACTGTCAAAGTGAAGCTGTTGAAAAATATTATTAGCAAATTATTAGCAAACTGCAATTCTGTCTCCCTGGAGACGACGTCAAAAGGGTGATTTTAGCTTCAAAAATTGACCTGGAGAGGTGACCGAGTGGTTGATGGTGCCGCTCTCGAAAAGCGGTAGGCAGAAATGCCTCGTGGGTTCGAATCCCACCCTCTCCGCGGAGAGGTGCTGGAGTGGTTTAACAGGCACGCCTGGAGAGCGTGTGTCGCCTTTGGCGACCGTGGGTTCGAATCCCACCCTCTCCGCCATACCCAGCGTAGAAAGTGAAACATTTTAAAATTGATGAACACGGTGAAGCTGTTTACCGATGGAGGGAGTAGAGGCAACCCAGGTCCGGGGGCTATCGGCGTACTGATATTGGATGAGCGAGATAATGAAATTGAAAAGTTTAAGGAATGTATCGGGCATACGACGAATAATCGTGCTGAGTATAAGGCGTTAATCAAAGGTCTCGACCTCGCAGCAAAACACACTCGCGATACAGTACATTGCCACCTGGACAGCGAGTTGGTAGTCAAACAAATGTCGGGGCTTTGGCGCCTTAAGAATGATGAATTACGGACATTATTTCACGAGGCTAAGGACAAGGAACGCGCCTTCCAAAAAAAACCGATTTATACACACGTGAGAAGAACTCATCCCAATATGCGAAAGGCCGACAGGCTCGTTAACGAAGCGCTTGATGGGCGTTAAGCCCGAGACGCAGGGCAATAACAAACTTTTGCAGGCTGCCCCTATCAGAACTGTGCCCCAGCCATATACGATAGCGCTGGCGGAGAAAGGAAAGGGGTTCCCTTTCTCTGGGTTCATGGTCAAGGTAGCAGCTAAACGCTTTCTCCCTTCAGTTCGCCCGCCAGTGCCTCCAACGCAGCAATATATCCCCTCCAGCCTAAGCCACTGACCTGCCCCTTAGCTATCGGGGCAATTACAGACTCCGCTCGCCATTCCTCACGGCTGTAAATATTAGATAAATGGACTTCAATTATCGGTAATTTAGTATCAGCCAGGGCATCAAGCAGGGAAAATCCATAGTGGGTCAGGGCACCAGGGTTAATGATTATGCCCTCGGCTGAATCTGCTTGTTCCTGAAGAAAATCTATGAGCGCTCCTTCATGGTTAGACTGAAATGTCACTACTTCCACATTTAATGCTGCGCCTTGCTTCTTCAGTAGTGCATCAATTTCGCCCAGAGTCTTTTCTCCGTAAATTGACTCCTCTCTTTTGCCCAGCATATTCAAATTTGGTCCATTGATAACCAATATTTTCATAAAGCTACCCCCTCTTTTTCTTTCTCTAGCTCCAACTCGGATAGTCTGACTTTACGCTGGCAGGCTGTGCATTTAGCCCAATCCCCTCTGTCTTGTACTAAAAGCTTGCCACAATCAGGACAAGGCTGAGCCAACGGTTTGCGATTTATGGCGAATTGACATTGGGGAAATTTGCTACACCCATAAAACACTTTCTTCTTTTTACTTATTTTTTTCACAAGCTCACCACCACACTGGGGGCAAGGAACTCCGATTCTAACCAGATAGGGCATCGTTGTTTTACAGTTTGGATAGCCACTACAGGCTAGAAATTTACCGAACCTACCAACCCTTATCACCATGGGACGACCACAATTGGGACATGTCTCCTCAGTCATCTGGGTCATGTTAACCTTTTCTACATTCGTCCAAGCTTTATTTAACGTATCTTCGAAGGGAGGATAAAATCCCTTCAAAGCAGCTATCCATCCAGATTTGCCCTGAGCTATCCCGTCTAATTGTTCTTCCATCTGTGCTGTGAAACCAAGGTCAACGATTCTGGGGAAATGCTCAGTCAGGATTTTGTTGACAATTATCCCTAGTTCACCAGGGTAAAACTTGCCCTCTGCTTTGTTTACGTAATCTCTCTCTTGAATGGTAGACAGAATAGGGGCATAGGTACTAGGGCGCCCGATTCCATTCTGCTCCAGTGCTTTTATCAATGTTGCCTCGGTATAGCGAGGTGGTGGTTGGGTGAAACATTGCTCGGGAAAGGTTCCCAGGTAATTTAATCTATCATCAGCTCTCAGCTTAGGCAAAGAAACAAAGCTTTCCCCTCGTTCGTCTTCGTCCTTGCTTTCGCTATAAAGGGTCATAAATCCAGGAAACTTGATAATAGAACTGCCTGCTTTGAGCAGATAGCCTTGAGCTTGCTTCGCTTTGCTCGCAACAGCATTGCTTGCCCGTATCTCCACATTAGTTGTGTCGTATAAAGCTGCTGCCATTTGACTGGCGACCATACGCTTCCAGATAAGCCCGTAAAGCTTTAGCTGCTCTGAATTAAGGAAAGGCCTGATCTCCTCTGGTTCGCGGTGAATTTCAGTGGGACGAATTGCTTCATGAGCTTCTTGTGCCCACTTTGCTTTCCTGGCAAAACTACGTGGCTTTGGTGGGAGAAATTTAGCTCCGTATTTCTCGCCGATGAACTCTCTCACCCCGCTTAGGGCGGAGGCAGCCACATGGGTAGAATCAGTGCGCATATAGGTAATAAGCCCCACGGAGCCTTTCTTGCCCAGTGGCAAGCCTTCGTAAAGTTGTTGTGCAATAGCCATAGTTCGCCCAGCGGTGAAGTGTAGTTTTCGCCAGGCTTCTTGCTGCAAAGTGCTGGTGATAAAAGGTGGAGCTGGTTGACGAGCTACACGTTTAGTTTGTACCGCCGTAACTGCATATTCAGACTTTCCTAAGTCAGCGACAACCTTGTCTGCTTCATCTTTATTACCAACATCCAGCTTGCTGCCATCGGCCAGAGCTACAAGCCTAGCTCTAAAACTCGCTTCTCCTTCCTCCGACGGAGCTAGCTCGACTTCGATAATCCAATATTCCTGGGGAACAAAATCTTTAATCTCTTGTTCACGGTCGACAATCATCCGCACCGCCACCGATTGAACCCTGCCTGCAGAAAGTCCCCTCTGCACCTTTTTCCACAATAGTGGACTCAATTTATAGCCCACAAGTCTATCGAGGATACGCCTGGCTTGCTGGGCATTCACCAGGTTCATCTCAATAGATCGGGGGCTTCCGAAGGCCTCTTGAACTGCCTCCTTGGTTATTTCATGAAAAACTACACGCTGAACGTGTATCTCATCCTTGTCCAACCCAGCTGCTTGCACCAAATGCCAGGAAATTGCCTCCCCCTCACGGTCAGGGTCAGTAGCCAAATAGACATAGCTAGCATTGCTAGCCGCCTTCTTTAGCTCGCTAACTATTTTCCTCTTCTGCGCTGGAATCACATAATCGGGTGTGAAATCTTTGTCTATATCTACCCCCAGGTTCGCCTTGGGTAAATCACGAACATGCCCCAGAGATGCTTTGATACTATAGCTACGTCCCAGAATCTTACTCAGCGTCCTCGCTTTGGCTGGAGATTCGACGATAACCAGTTTGCTTGTCATGGTTTACCCCGTCTTGATTCCTTGAGCCAGCACATAGTTCATGTTTCCCACTTGCTTTGCTATCCCCTTCAACTCCAGCATCGCTAGTGTGCTGCTTACCTCCGGCATTGCTAAACCGCTATGGCGGCAAATTTCATCTATATGACTTGGCTCGGTAGTCAAATGCTTTAGTATAGCAGATTCAACTTCGTCAGCTGGCGAAAATTCCTTAATTTCCATTTGCTGCACCACTATCGTCAAGTTTAGTTCTTCCAGAATGTCAGTATAATTCCGAACTAACTTTGCTCCTTCTTGAATGAGACGATTAGTTCCCTTACTAGTCGGGGAGAGGATGCTGCCGGGGATGGCAAATACCTCCCGATTCTGCTCCACCGCCTGATGTGCTGTGATCAAAGCCCCACTCCTTTCTCCAGCCTCCACTACCAATACCCCCAAGCTCAAGCCACTCATAATTCGATTGCGGAGCGGGAAGTTCTCAGCCTTAGGCCTAACACCTAAAGGATATTCACTTACTAAAGCTCCTTGTTCCATAATAGATTGAGCAAGCTTGGCATTTTCCCCAGGGTAGACGATATCCAGCCCAGAGGCAAACACAGCTACTGTTTTGCCCCCAGTATCTAGAGCAGCCCGATGAGCCACAGAATCAATTCCTCTGGCTAAGCCGCTGACAACGGTGATTTCACTTCGGGCTAAGTCAGCCACGAGCTCTTCAGTCACCTGCCGCCCGTAGATGGTGGGACGACGGGTGCCGACCACAGCCAGGCAAGGTTCATCTTGAACCGGCAGATTACCTCTAACATAAAGTACCGGGGGATAATCATAAATCTCTTTTAACTTGGCGGGGTAACCAGGGTCCTCACAAGCAATCGCCTTTACCTTGTAGCGGTGCAGTCGTTCCATCTCAGCGTCCAGGGAAATTCTAGGGCGCAGGGTCACCAAAGCATCTATGCTTCGTGAATCCAGCCCCGCTTGCTTCAGCTTGCCTTCCGAAGCTTTCCAGGCATCCTGCAGGCTGCCAAAATACCCTTTTAGCTGAAAAATCCGTACCCTGCCAATCCCGGGGATCCCGGAGAAACCCACCCAATATTTCAGTTCGTCAGCGCTTACCATACAGAGCTCAGGTGGATTTTAGCATAGGTGCACTAAGCAAGGAAGAATATGATTAAGCGCCAAGTTGGAGCCCCAGGTCCTATGGAAGTGCTGGAACGGAATGAATCATTCCTCGTAGCTTTGGTAACACATCCTTGGTGGCTCTATATCCCTGTACTATGGCCTCTCGGGCGTTATCAACTCCAAAAGTTCCAATATAGCTAACATCAGGGCTTATGACTATGTCTGCATTCTTGATTGCTAGCTTCATTCTTTCATCCCCCCTAGCACTAATTAATTGATCTAAAACATAGAAGATACTAGGGCTGTGGCGGTCTATCCTGCTTCTGTGTGCATAGATTTTGGTCTCAGCGATGCGTGAAAGCTTATCAAAAACTTTGATTCTATCTTTATGCCCTCGCACTAAACGGTTGATCTCTTCGTTTACAGTTACGGATGGTAAATGCGTATTCTCAGCGCGAGGGCTTGGTCTCATTTCAGCTTTCTTCTCAACTTGTTTTTTGACTTTCTCGGGCTGGGCTATAGCGAGTACATTTACGGCTACTGCTATGGTTGCACCCATATTACGAACCACATCCACAGGTAGCGGATTGACAACCCCACCATCGATCAGATATCTGTTGCCCCATTTTGCCGGCGGGAACATTACTGGCATTGAAATACTTGCTCTCACCGCTTCTAACACTGGACCTTTGTCGATGATAACCTCTTCCATACTTTGGAGATCAGCAGCTACTACCGCCAATGGTATTTCTAAGTCTTCAAACTTTACATCTCCAATTATTGAGTTCAAAATTGATCTGATCTTTTGCTCGTGAACAAATCCTTTTCCCAGCAATATCAGGTAAATGTCAACGAGACGAGCCACCAACCGCCAGTCTGCTCCCAATGCCATAGCCTCTACAACAGAGCAATTTCTTTTTTTGGCGTAGCAAGCGCCTATAAGTGCTCCAGCGCTTGTGCCAGCTATCATATCAACAGGTATAGACTCTTCCTCTAAAGCTTTCAGCACCCCGATATGGGCGATGCCGCGCGCAGACCCCCCGCTCAGAGCCAAGCCAATTTTGGTAGTTTTAGCCATCGAGCTTTTCATTCAATGCCCCCATTGCATAGAAGGATAGTCCAGTGTTATTGGGCCTTATGTAACAAAGAATCTGAACTACGAATAACCTCATTCCAGGCATCACCGCTCGTTACCCCACTGATACGAAAAACAATTATAGTATAGATATATTTAGCCGGACTTTCAATATTTAAACACATAATCTATAGCGGTTTTGGCCTGTATTACCGTCGTATCAAAAAGAGGAGCTCGGGTGGCTCTCAATCTCTCAATTGAAAGACGATGAATTTGGATCCCACCGCTTCTCTTTCTCTATAATTGGTTTTAGCCTATCGGCGTTACGCCAAAACTCGCCGCTTCATAGCTTGCTATTTTCTGTATATCTATCATAGAAGCTCCTCTTTTATCTCAGCATTCTTCAAGAGGTCGCTTTTTATGCTATCATTCTGAAGGGAGTGGAAGGGAATGCAGGATATCAGAGACCCTCTGCTTCTCTCAGAATGACAAGGGGAGACTCGAAACGACGAGTAAGACAGTTAAAGGCCCGGGAATAAGACGTCTGCGGAAGCTGCGAGCTTCTATTACAGAAAAAGGACTGGATGCCCTCCTGCTTTCCCAGCCAGAGAACCTCCGCTATCTTTCCGGGTTTACCGGTTCCTCAGGATGGCTGCTCCTTTCAGGACAGAATGCTATTTTAGCTACCGACTTTCGCTACACGGAGCAAGCTAGAGGTGAGTCAGCAGATTTTGAAATTATTCAAACTAAAGGAGAGTTACGTGACTGGCTTCCTGGTTTGGTCTCTGATTTAGGGTGGCACAAATTAGGCTTCGAGGCAAGTTTTACTTCTTACGATAGTTATCATAAGCTCAGCGAGGCAATAGAGACCAAGCAGGTTAAGCTCGAGCTTGTTCCCACCACTGGCATAGTAGAGCACCTCCGCTCCATCAAAGAGCCGGAGGAATTAGAGCTCATCATAAAGGCTGTAGAGCTGAGCGATGCCGCCTTCGAGCAGGCAGAGAGGATAATCCGTCCTGGCATAACGGAGAGGGAAGCAGCTTGGGAGATAGAGAAATTCCTGCGCCAGGAAGGAAGTGAAGGGATTCCATTCGAAATCATTGTGGCCTCAGGCTCAAATGCAGCTTTGCCTCATGCTAGACCTACAGAAAAAATAATTCGACCTGGTGAACCAGTTTTGATTGATATGGGAGCTAGAATCAGAGGTTATTGCAGCGACTTTAGTCGCACTTTATTTTTGGGCGAGGCAGACAAATCCCTGCAGGAAATCTATAATATAGTCTTTAAGGCGCAGACCACTGCCATAGAAGAAATTGAATCAGGTATGGATGCTTCGCAGGCGGATAAATTGGCTCGAAGCGTTATTGAAGAAGCTGGCTATGGAGAGGCCTTTGGACATAGTTTAGGACATGGCGTCGGACTGGCAACACACGAACTACCCACGCTTGGTCCTAGCTCTTCCGATTCACTTTCAGAGGGCATGGTTTTTACCATAGAGCCCGGAATTTATCTTCCGGGACAGGGTGGTGTTAGAATTGAGGATATGGTAGTTTTGGAAAATGGTAAGGCCAGAGTGCTTACCAAGGCCAAAAGGGATATCTAGCTATCAGTTTTGATAATCAGCAGCTCAGCAAACTCTGAGGCTGAATACTCAACAAAGAAGGAGGTTGTCCTATGCTCGATGCCGGAGAATTGAGAAAGGGGGCTGCCATAGAACTGGACGGCCAAATATACCAAATTCTGGAATACCAACATGTTAAGATGCAGCAAAGGCAGCCTGTGGTCAAGTTGAAACTTCGTGATGTTCGTAGCGGGAATGTCGCCGAGCGGAATTTCCAATCCGGGGATAAAGTTACACCGGCATTTCTGGAGCATCGTCCGGTCCAGTACCTTTACAGCGATGGCGACCTCTATTACTTTATGGATAATGAGAATTACGAGCAGATTATGTTAAGTCCTGCTCAAATAGGAGAGGACACAAATTATCTAAAAGAGGGGCTTGTGCTGGAGATTTTGACCTGCAAGGGGGACACAGTATCCATAGAGCTACCTAATTCGGTGGAGCTTCAAGTTATGGAGACGGAGCCCGGCTTCAAGGGGGATAGGGCTACAGCGGGTACTAAACCGGCTAAGCTAGAAACGGGGGTAGCCATCCAGGTTCCCCTCTTCATTAATGAAGGCGACATCATCAGAGTGAATACACGCACCGGGGAATATCAGGAGAAGGCAAGTTAGAATAAATCAGCTTGCTTCCGAGCCTTGAATTCAACCTATATTGAGTTCCCGACTCCGTGTCTTATCCTTTTTCTTCTGTCCGCTGCTAGACAGTTCTTCTCCAGGGGGCAATCTCGTAAAGCTTATCCCCGGGCACTTCGGCGTCTCATGAACAAAAAGCCGCCGATGGCAATCGCCATCGCCAAAGCAATCCAGGGCGCCAGCACAGCTGGCCTGCTAACCGGATAAGCTTCACCGCCTACGGGAGGTGAAGGAAGAGCTGGGCAGGGTCTGGCCAGGTTGCCATCCACATCAATGCCCTGCATATAGATATCCTGACCTGTTGTCGTATCATTTCGCATGTCTTTCCAGTAAGCCAGCGCACCGGTGGCATTATCCTGTTCACAGGCAGCCAGACGGGGACAATCCCGGTCTTCCGGCGCATCGCAAAGAAGGACCCCGTTGTCCGTCCACAGGGTGTTCCCCGAGCCATCTATCCTCTGGGCATATACCTCGAAGCGGTCGTTCGTCCACACCACGATTACTCCGCTTTGCCCATCCTCCACCATCTTCCTGGGCGAACTTGTTAATTTCGGAACATCATAGGTGTCGGTTATCTGTGTCGGGGCGCCCCAGAGCAGATTGCCATTGCTGCCAATCCTGCGGGTATATAAATTATAATCCGGCCCGCGACCGGTGATAATGGCACCATCGGCGTCATCCGAGGCGATGCCATTTCCATAACGGGCTAAATGTGCCGGGAATATGGACACTCCGTCATCAGTCCACTGCGGTACACCGCTGCCGCTTATCTTTTGGGCAAAGATTTGATCAGTAGACACATCCCTATCGTCACTCCAGGAAACAATAGCGCCATCCGATGTGGGGATGATTCGGGGACAATACTGGTCATGCGTGGCATTGCATACTGTGACATCTCCGGCGCCCCAGAGCTCCTTGCCGCTGGAATCGACCCTCTGGATATATATGTCGTTCGCGGTCTTGCCTCTTTGATCCACCCAGGTGATTATAGTGCCGCCTTCCCCGTCCGGTATAAGTTTCAGCCCCCATTCTTTACCTGTATCGCTTACAGTAACGTAATCTCCCCAGAGTCTGGCTCCGGAAGAACTCAGGCGCTGAAGATAAATACCAAGGTTACTGCCTACCCAGCTTACAATAGCACCGCCCTGGCCGTCGGATACTATCCAGGTACAATTTTGATCCCCGTCGGGGAAGTTCTGTGAAGCAAGCACACCATTGCTAGCCCACTGTGCAGCCCCGTTCCCGTTCAGCCTCTGCACATAAATGCGAGCATAACTACCCCTGTAGTCCACCCAGGACATAATGCAGCCTCCGCTGCCATCCAGGCATATCTTGGGCCTCTCTTGCTTCCCATCAGCGGTGCAGACGGGCACTCCGTTGGCACCCCACAGCGTGTTGCCCTCAGCGTCGAATCTCTGGGCGTATATGTCCCAATCAGAGATGTATCTATCTCTCCAGTCATGCCACACGGCAAAGAAACCGCATTCTCCATCGGATATAATGCGGTGAGAGCCCTGGGTATTATTTGCCGTCACCACCGGCGTGTTCGTCGAGGGGTCATGGCTCCAGTCGGCCAGCACTACCGCCGGCAGAGTTATGGTCAGCGATAAGACCAGTGCCACTATGACTAGGACCGATGGAATTTTCCCTGCTTTTAATCCGGACATTTTGCGCTCCTTTTAATTCGAATTTGCTTCGCCGCTCTCGCTCTTGGCAATGACGAAGGACAACAAGGAGATTTACTCCCACAGACATGTTACGGCACAGCGAAATGATAAACTGTCGGCGGGACGTTGTCAACGAGTATAGGGGGAAATACCCTGGCTCCCTTCCAAACCATTAACACGCTGAGGCTGAGCGAATTTAGCTGCAATCTTTAAAGAATCTGGTATAATCAGCTAACAAGCGAAGGGGGCAGACTCTCTGGTCGCTCAGAATGACCGAGAGGCAACAACAAGTCAGGTAAGCTAATTGATAAAAGCTGATTTACATGTCCATACCTGCTACTCTATAGATTGCGCCACGCCGTTAGAGCGAATAGTTGAGCGTTGCCTCGAGATAGGCATAAATTGTATTGCTATAGCTGACCATAATACTATTGCTGGCGCCCTAAAGTTAAAGGAAATCGCTCCATTTAAAGTAATCGTTGCTGAGGAGGTACTAACGCCTGTGGGTGAAATAATGGGGCTGTTCCTTACCGAAAAGGTTCCCAAAGGATTGTCTCCCCAGGAAACAATATCTCAAATCAGAAGCCAAGGCGGTCTAGTGGGCATTCCGCACCCATTTGGCAGGTCGCCTTTCTGGAATGCTAACGAGCTAATATCACAGGAAGTCTTATCCCAGGTCGATATTATTGAAGCTTTTAACTCCCGTACACCGCTTTCCAGTAGCATTGCTAAGGCACAGAAATTAGCCCTGGAGCAGGGGAAAGCTGCGAGCGCTGGCAGCGATGCCCATACTTCAGGTGAAATTGGCCGAGCATACGTGGAAATGCCCGAATTCGATGGCCCAGACGACTTCCTAAATTGTTTGGCTCAAGGCAGGATATTTGGGGATAAATCCAGCCCTTTAGTTCATTTTGCCAGCATGCGGGCCAGGATAAGGAAACGCATACTTGGAGATTCTTCGCTGCTTTCAGAATGACAGAGAGCAAGGAAGGTAAAGCGGGGTCTTGCTAAACATTGCCTGGTTTTCCACAGGGAGGGATGAAGCTGCCCGACAGCTTTTGCAAGCTGTGCAGGATAAGAGCCACAGCGGTGAGATTAATGGCGAAATTAGCTTCGTTTTTAGCAATCGGGAACCTGGCGAGGCCAAGGAAAGCGACCTATTCTTTGAGCTAGTTCGAAGCTACAACATTCCCCTCGTCTGCTTTTCGCATAGGAAGTTCAAGGCTTCTGTGAAAGAAAGAGATTGGCGCCTCAGATATGATAGAGAGGTAGACAAGCGGATTGAACCATTTGCTCCCGATATTTGCGTCCTTGCTGGTTATATGCTTATCGTAGGTGAAGAGCTATGCCGGAAATACGATATGATTAACCTCCATCCTGCGCCCCCCGGTGGGCCTACAGGTAGCTGGCAGGAGGTCATTTGGGCGCTGATACAAAATAAAGCTGACACAGCCGGGTCAATGATGCACCTGGTCAGCCCTGAATTAGATAGAGGACCAGTGATTAGCTACTGTCTCTTTTCCATAAAAGGTGCGCCTTTTGACCAGTATTGGCAGGGAGGTGACAAAAATAAGCTATTCCAGATTATCCGTGAGCACGAAGTGGCCAGGGAATTTCCACTTATCATCCTGACATTGCAAACCCTAAGTCAGGGCGAGGTCGGCATAAAGGACGGGAGAGTCATTGATGCTCAAGGAAAGCCAATCGGCGGCTATAACCTTAGCGGTAAGGTAGATGCGGAGGTGAAGGAAAAGCTGAAATGAATCTAATTTGCTTTGACCTCGAAGGCCCTTTAGCTCCCCAAGATAATGCCTATGAACTGATGAAGCTATTCCCGCACGGCGGTAAGATTTTCGAAATCATCAGCCGCTATGATGATTTACTAACTTTAGAAGGCAGGCCTGACTATGAGCCGGGAGACACACTTGCTCTCATCACCCCTTTCCTTGCCTATCACGGAATAAAGGAGGAGCAAATCGCCGCTATGGGGCAGGAAGCTGGATTAACCCCAGGCGCGGCTGAATTAATCTCCAAACTTAAATCTGAAGGTTGGCACATATTCTGCATCAGCACTAGCTACGAACAATATGCATCCTCCATCACGCAGAGACTGGGCATACCTAGTGAGAATGTAGCTTGCACTTCCTTTCCCCTGGAGCAGATTCGCCAACTATTAAGCCAGGACGACTTCACCTTGCTGGAGCAAATAGAACAGGAAATTGTGAATCTCAACCCTTTGGCCGACGATACCATGATAGAGGAGCACCTGGACCGTTTTTATTGGCAACAATTGCCCCAAACAAGCTCGGGAGGAATCATAGGCCAAGTGAAACCAGTGGGGGGGAGACGCAAGGTAGAGGCACTAGAGAGCTTTAGCACCAGGATGGGAAAACCGCTTTCGCGCTGGACAGTGGTAGGGGATAGCATCACAGATTTCAAAATGCTTCAAGCTGTGAACAAAGCCGGTGGCTTAGCCATTGCCTTCAATGCTAATGAATATGCCCTAAAGTATGCCACAATGAGTCTGGCCTCCGTGAGATTAGATGACTTGTGGATAGCTTTAGAAGCCTGGGAGAAAGGTGGCCGCCGCATTGTTGAAAGAGTAGTCAAGGAAAAAGAGGTGGCTGGAGGGACAGGGAATAGAGAGTGGTTCCATTGGTTAGCTGGAGCAAAAGACCTAACTCATTGCCTGGAAATCCATAAAAGAATACGACGCCTGGTTAGAGAGGAAGCTGCCAAATTGGGCTAAGATATACTACTTAGTCTCGCTTTCTGAGCTCACGGAAGATCCACACGAAGGCAGCAATAGCAATTATGGCAATGATGATGATGGCAATTAAGCCCTCTTTTTCCAGCCCCCAAAATGCTGCCTCAGCTGTGGCATAAACTCCAGAGCCCGCCTCTATACAGCCCAGCATTCCAACCATCGTTCTACCAGTCAAAACAGTGACATAGCTCAGCCTTACAGCCACCTAGGCGGCTTAAGCTAGCCCAGGCTCTAATCAGCATCAACCACAATGCATTCATTTTACTTCTTGGCTGGCTTGCTCAGTATCTCGTCTATGAGGCCATATTCAACTGCTTGTTCAGCGCTAAGATAAAAGTCCCTGTCGGTATCGTGGGCAATCTTCTCTACCGGCTGCCCCGTGTGCTTAGCTATAATGCTACGTATCATTTCCTGCATCCTCATGATTTCCCTGGCAGCAATTTCAATATCCGCCGCCTGCCCCTGAGCACCTCCAACTGCTTGGTGTAGATGTATAGTAGAGTTGGGTAAAGCATACCTCTTGCCTGCAGTTCCAGCGCAAAGAAGCAAGGTACCCATGCTAGCTGCTAGGCCAACGCAAATGGTGGATACAGGGCAGCGAAGAATCTGCATAGTATCATAAATGGCTAAGCCAGCGCTAATAATGCCACCGGGGCAATGAATATAAAGGTTTATATCCTTTTCTGGGTCTTCTCTCTCTAAGTAGAGGAGCTGGGCAATAATAAGATTGGCTATCTGGTCGTTGATCGGCGTGCCCAAAAAAACGATTCTCTCCCTGAGCAATAGGGAATATATATCAAAAATACGTTCACCCCGAGCACTGGTCTCGGTCACTGTAGGAATTACTACTTGAGATATTGTCTCCATCATTCCTCCTTTGTCATATCCTTAACATTGCCAGTGGCTATTTCTAATAGCCGGTCCATCGTCTTCTGCGTATGCAGAGATTGTTCAATTGATTGTCTAACTTGAGGCAGTGAGAAAAACTGGCTTGCTTTTTCCTTATCCTCAGCACCATCGGTAATCTCACTTACTTTATTATCTACCTCTGAGGGACTAATTTCAATCCTTTCCTCTTCAGCTAACTTTCCAAGGACAAGACCCTGAGTAAGCCGCTTTTTCGCTACAGGACGCAATTCTTGTTTAAGTTCTTCTTCCGTTTTATTAGCCTTCTTCAGATAATCCGCTGGCTCTCTGAAACCAAAGCGCTGTGCCTCATCTCTGAGAAGCCCGGTAATTTCCTCATACTCCAAAATAGGGGGATAATTTACTTCGCTGATTTCAACCAGAGCGTCAAGTGCCCTTCGCCCTAACTCCAAGCGACTCCTGTCTTCAGCTTGAGTTCTTAAATCAGCAGCCACCTTCTTCTTCATAGCCTCTAGGTTATCATAGCCAGCACTCTGAGCCAATTCATCATCAAGCTCTGGCAATTGCTTCTCTTTGACTTCGGTAATAGTGACTTTGAAAGTGCCTTCTTTGCCACGCATTTCTTCAATTTGGTGGTCATCAGGAATAGTCAAGCTGAAAGTTTTTTCTTTGTTTTTCTCAGCCCCCCGCAACTGAGAGGCAAATCCCAGCACAGGTGAGCGTGAATCCTTATCCACTTCATACATTATACCTTTGTGGTTTAACCAAGTTTTCCCTTCCACATTGGCTTCGATATCCATATTGACTAAATCATCCAGCTCAACAGGGCGGTCTACAGGCACCCATGCACCTTGTCCCTCGCGAATTCTTTCCACAGCAGCAGCAACTTCTTTCTTCCCAACTTTCACAGGTTCGGGCTCTAGCTTTATGCTATGGTAATCGCCAAGCTTAATTTCAGGTTTGAGAGACACTATGGCTTTAAAGACCACAGGTTCAGTTTGAATGATTTCTATTTCTGGTCCGGCGATGGGTTCGAGCCCCTGATTTTCAATTGCCTGTTTATAAAGACGCGGTACGAGATGCTCCAATGCCTCTCCCAACAAATTATTCCTTCCTATGTGCTGCTCTAGAATGGCTCGGGGGGCTTTTCCTTTGCGGAAACCAGGTATAGATATCTCCTTAACCAAGTGATGGTAAGCCTCCTCCAGTGATTTATCTAACTCAACTTCTTCAGCCTCGATATTAAGGGCTATCTGGCGGTTTTCCATATCTTCCGTGCTTACTTTCATATCACATATCCTTTGTCACTGTGAGCGTAGAATTTCGTGCTTTAGCTTAAGGTTCAGCTCATCAAGCTGATGCTTATCAACATAAGAAGGGCTGTCTAACATCATATCAACGGCGTTCTGATTCTTAGGGAAAGCAATAACCTCCCTTATACTCCGCTCCCCGGCGAACAACATCACCAAACGGTCCAGTCCTATGGCAATACCGCCATGGGGCGGTGCTCCATATTCCAGTGCTTCCAGGAGACCTTCAAATCGGCTTCCCGTTTCTTCTTTACTGTAACCAAGTATGCCAAACATTTTTTCTTGAAGCTGACGATTGTGAATCCTGATGCTGCCGCTGCCAAGTTCACAACCATTGCACACTACATCATAATGTTGACCATAGACCTTAGCTGGTTCTGAATCGAGAAGCAAAACATCTTTCTCTCGAGGAGCAGTAAATGGATGGTGCATGGTTTCCCACTGGTTCGTGGTCTCATTCCACTCTAATAGGGGAAAATCAACTACGAAGGCAAAAGCCAACAGATTAGCATCGGCCAGATTAAGCCGTTGTGCCATCTCACGACGCAACTCATCAAGTGTCCTGTTGACTACCTCCAGCTTATCAACAACGATAAGCAAAAGGTCACCTGGCTTTGCTTCGAATCTACCGGCTATTTCTTCTAATTGGCCAGG
The DNA here is from genome assembly GCA_964638975.1 of uncultured Dehalococcoidales bacterium. Classification (GTDB taxonomy): domain Bacteria; phylum Chloroflexota; class Dehalococcoidia; order GIF9; family AB-539-J10; genus RBG-13-51-36. Next base: position 7,042 of record CAZXAJ010000013.1, on the reverse strand, counting down.
GGTCAAATATTTGGCAGCCGCCGATTTTACCTCATCCAGAGTCATTGTCTCCCCTGGGAAAGCCATGGTCGTTAAACCCTGAGCGCCAAAGCTCTTTGCCAGATTAATTAGCTCATCAAGTTGATGGCGAGTATAATGACCACAACCGGGGACGCATATTCCCTTAACCTTGCCACCATAGTCGATAGCCGCGCGGAAAACTTGAAAGTCGGTATTAGTGGCAATATCAGATATATCCCTGATCTCCAAGCCAAACCTGATATCTGGCTTATCCGTGCCATATCTCTCCATCGCTTCCTTATATGAGAGGTGTGGGAAAGGCTTTATTAACCGCATATCAGGTTTAACAGTCTCCACAAGCGATGTGAAAAGTTCCTCCATGAGCTGCAATATGTCCTTTATCTCGATGAAACTCATTTCCATGTCAAGCTGGGTAAATTCGGGCTGGCGATCTGCCCGGAGGTCCTCGTCCCTGAAGCAACGGGCTATCTGGAAGTACTTGTCAAAGCCGGCTACCATGAGGATTTGTTTGAGCTGCTGTGGAGATTGAGGAAGGGCGTAAAACTTGCCGGGATTGCTTCGACTGGGTACAAGATAGTCCCGGGCTCCCTCCGGGGTACTCTTAATTAAAATAGGTGTTTCAATTTCAACAAATCCTTTGGCGTCGAGAAAATCACGCATAAACTTTATCATCCTGTGGCGTAAGATAAGATTGTCCTTCATTCTGGGTCTTCTCAGGTACAGGTAGCGGTTTTTGAGGCAAAGCGACTCTTCAACATCTTCATCTTCACTTATGTAAAATGGCGGCGTTTTCGATGAATTAAGGATGACAGCCTCTTTCGCCATGACTTCAATATCTCCTGTAGCCAACTTGGGATTCTCCGTCCCCTTGGGGCGGGGCGCAACTTCTCCAGTAACCTGAATCACATACTCGCTACGGAGCGAGCCGGCTACCTGGTATGCCGCTTGTGCTACCTGGGGATTGAACACTACCTGGACTATGCCTTCCCTATCACGCAGGTCAATGAACACCTTCCCGCCATGGTCACGACGTCGGTGCACCCAGCCAGCTAAAGTTACCTTCTCTCCTGCATGCTTTTCCCTCAGTTCACCGCAGTTATAGCTTTTCAGCAAAAGATGTTCTCCTTTTCCAGACTTGTCATTATAGCCCACAAAGAGGCTTGCTTTCAATTGAGCATATTATGGGGAGTCCCTTTAAATGTACTTGGGCGACTCGCCACACACATATCCCCACCAAAGGCAGTCGGCTGTAACCGCTTGTCAGGCTTGAGTCTCCGAAGACTGGCTTATCCTTGCGATCGTGCCTTGCGAGACGGCGCACAAATTCTCATTGCCCTCGCTAATCACGAATACATCACAACTGCAAACAGCCTGAGTCTTGCTCGAGTATATGACTTTTGCTCTAGCAATCAAAACGGTCCCCGTAGCGGGCCTTAGATAATTGATCTTGTACTCTGATGTCACAACCGCTGGTCCGAGAACACTTCCTCCCGCAAACGTGAGGGCGTTATCTACGGCATAACCGATCACGCCTCCGTGCACAAAGCCGTGCTGCTGTTCCAGTTGAGGAGTGATCGGAATGGTCAGTTCAGCCCACCCTGGCGAAAAGCCTGTTAATTCTGCACCGACAAGTGCACTAAAAGGTTGTGAAGCCAGTATTTGCTTTCCTAACTGCAATAAGTCATCCATGCTTAGCCTTTGAGTATACGAGAAAGCCCAACATTAATTTTTATATTTTCGCGTCAAGTAATAAAATTGTATTGAATTCTTAACTACTTATCAAGACATTGGGCTAATAGATCACAGCTCCGCCAGCTCCTGAAGAACAGCCAGCACATCCTGCTGAGGCACATCACTACTAACTACTGCATTGCCGATATCCTGTAAGAGCACCCAGCGAATTGCCTTTTCCTTGACCTTCTTGTCCAACTCCATAGCCCTTGTTATCTCAGTCAAACCTACGCCAGAAAAGCTCGTGGGCAAGCCGAATTTCTGCAATAAGGCTCGTTGGCGTTCCACCGCATCTGAAGGCAGAAGACCTAATCGCTGACTGAGCTTAGCAGCACCCACCATTCCAATGGCTACCGCTTCGCCATGAAGAAATCGCTTATATTCTGTGGAGGCCTCCAATCCATGAGCTATGGTATGTCCATAATTTAAGATGGTGCGTTTCCCTTCCCTTTCCTTTTCATCCTGGCTGACGACCTGAGCCTTGATAGCAGCGCTGCGGGCAATAGCCCGGGTAAGCAGCTCCGGGTCTAGTTCTTTCAGCCTATTAACTTTGCTCTCCAAGAATCGAAAAAATTCCTCATCCAGAATCAGGCCATGCTTGATAACCTCAGCCCAGCCTGATGTCAGTTCACGTTGAGGCAGAGTAGTAAGAGTTTCACAGTCAGCCAGAACCAGGTTGGGCTGATAGAAGGCACCAATAAGGTTTTTCCCCTCGGGATGATTAACCCCAACCTTGCCCCCGATGCTGGCATCAACCATGGCTACCAAACTTGTTGGCACTTGTACCCAGAATATGCCTCGCAAGAAGGTAGCAGCGACAAACCCCGCTAAATCCCCTACCATGCCACCACCCAAGGCGATGATAATATCGTCTCGCTCTGCACGATGCTCTACAAGGAAATCATAAATTTTGATAGCATAGTCGATATTTTTCGTTTCCTCACCAGGCGGCACTACAAAGGAATTAACAGCAAAGCCAGCGTCCTTGAGGATTCCCTCAACTTTACTGCCATACAGAGAGAAGACATTCTCGTCACTAATTACGGTGGCTGCGCCAGATAGAGCGGCTTGCTTCATCTTCTCTCCAAGCTTATCCAATAAACCATAGCCAACAAAGATAGGATAACTTTGAGTAGCGGTTTCCACCAAGCAGGCGATGTCTTTGTCAACGTCACTCCGAGCCGAGGGCGAAGCAAGCTCAGCGAGATTGTGCAACACCCTTATTACTTCCTCCGCTACCTGACCGACGTTTAAATTGTCGGTATGGACCGTCCAGTCAACATTAGCATAGTAAGATTGCCGAGAGGCTTTAAGCTCCCTGATGCGTTCCAGGGGTTTATCGGTAGCTAAAAGGGGGCGAACTTCGGTTTCAGGACTACAAGCAGCCTCACGGAATAAGCGTTCATAGATTGTCTCAGGTTTAGCCTCAAGGCAAACAATTAACCCAGTTTTGGCAAGCAATTCATAGTTCTGTGGGTCAACTATGGCACCGCCGCCAATAGCTATGACTATTTGCCTTTGCCGACAAGCCTTTCTGATCGCCTCGCGTTCCAGTTCCCTAAACTTGCCTTCACCCTCCTGGCGGAAAATCTCAGCGATAGGCTTGTCAGTCTGTTTAACTATCTCATCATCGGTATCAATAAAATCCCAATTTAATCTCCGGGCTAGCTCCTTAGCCACTAGAGATTTACCGGTGCCAGAGAAACCCGTGATAGTGAGATTGGTTATTCGCCTACCCATTTCAATTACGGTTATCCTTCGCCAGTATATTGAAAAAGCTGGATTAGAGCAAGGATTAGCTCACATCCTCTACTGACAGGACGCTAGATTAACACGCCAAACATGGAAGGCGACAAGAAAGCCCACGCCTAGCCTTTGCCTCAAAGGCTAATAAACTAAGGGGCAAAGCTATTTACACTGCCATTAGCTCGAAACTAACTGAGCAAAAGAGTCGGGGAAGTAGTTTCCTCCGTGTACGGTTCTTATGCCCGTTATGAGCTGCTCACTAGCAGCTTTCTTGGGAATGAAGCCATAGGCACCAGCTTGGCTGGCAACAAGCATATTCTCCTGTTCGTCATACTGGGTCAGAATCAAAACCTTTGTCTGGGGACATTGCGTGCATATCTGCCTTGTTGCCTCCAGCCCACCCATCGCAGGCATGACTATGTCCATCAATGCCACATCGGGTAAAAGCCGAAACGCCTTCTCAACCGCCTCTTTCCCATTGACTGCTTCGCCTACTATGTCCAGGTCCCTTTGCAGCATAAGGACAGCGCATATTCCATCCCTGACCATAGTATGGTCATCCGCCACCAGCACCCTAATCTTTCTGGTCACTTCTTCCACTAGCCTTTGAATGCGGAGCACCAGTGAAGCTGGCTCAATTGGCTTGGTTACATAGTCGTCAGACTCCAGTTGCATCCCCTCAAATTTTCTCCACCCCTTGATAAGCCGTTCCTCAGGCCGGGCATCTATTACCATGAGTGGCACGTCTTTATATCTGGGATGCCGTTTTAGCCAGTTGTGCAATGCAAAAGCCTGCCCAATAGGACTTACCGTGCCCAGGACGACGACATCAGGTTCTTCTCTCATCCTCTCCTGACACTGGACCTTGTTAGCAGCAGTGATTACCCGATAGGCTTTTGCTTCCAAAGTCATGCGCAAAGCTTCCACGAAATCGGGCTCGTCATCTATGACTAAGATTTTGTTTTCCATTTCACATCCCTCCTCATATTAGATTTGGTTAGCCGACCGACCACAGCTATCATTAGACTAAAGTGTCGTTTCATGAATGTCCACTAAGCTGCCTCCAGGATATCAGGCACAATTCTTTCATTACCTACAGCCATGATATGAACACCTTGGCACAAGTTTTCCTCCCTTATCGTCTTCATCAACCGGGCAGCAATTTCAATTCCCTTCTCAAGTCCCTTGCCTTTCTCCACACCAGCCAGCTCATCAATAGTGGCTTCAGGGACGATTATTCCAGGAACATTGTCGTTCATATAGCGAGCCATCCTGGCAGAGGCAAGCACTATAATGCCAGCCAGGATTTTGACGTTGAACTGAGAAGCGTATTGCATAAACCTACGCAGGCTCTCCAAGTCAAATATACCTTGAGTCTGGAAGAACTGCGCCCCTGCAGCAACCTTCTTCTCAAACTTGACGAGCTGTGGCTCTACGAAATCCGCCTCGGGGTGGACTGAAGCACCGAGGCAAAATTGGGGTACGCCTTTTAGTTCATTCCCGCCCATGTCTTTACCGGACTCCATCTCCCTGGCCATCCTCAGTAATTGCACCGAATCCAGGTCAAAGACGGGCTTTGCTTCCTTATGGTCGCCAACATCGATAGAATCGCCGGTGAGACAAAGCACATTTCTGATATCTCTGGAGTATGCCAGCAGAAGGTCGGCTTGAATCGCCAGACGGTTGCGGTCACGGCAGGTTATTTGCAGGACGGGTTCGCCACCAAGTTCCTTTACCAATAGGCAGCCTCCAAGCGAGGGGAAACGCATCACGGAGCTCTGATGGTCAGTGACATTGATAGCGTCAACCTTATCTTTGAAGAGGTCTACGTGGTGAACCATCTCCGAGACGTCTGCCCCCTTAGGAGGCCCAACCTCCGTTGTCACCAAGAATTCATGGGAATTTAGTTTTTCTTCAAATAGTGAGTTAGCCATTGTCCTCTCCTAAATCAACATCCGCCTTCTTGACGATTCTTCGCGGCCTGGGGATCACGCGGAAGTTCCTGGGAGGGTAATATCGGCGCATTTTCTCCAGTTGCTGCAATTTCTCCAAGCGCTTGTAGATTAAGATCCAGGCACAGTCCATATCTTTGTTTGCTTCGCATTTACCGTTCTTGGCACCGGCACAGGGACCATTGAGTATCCCCTTGGTGCACCTGGTGATGGGACAAATGCCGGCGGTCTCCGCCAATCGGCAATCACCACAGGCAGCACACCGTTCATCCCAAACCCCCCACTCCTTAGCCATGCCCATAAAAGAGGTGTTGACACCGGGCAAAACAGGTATATCGGGAAAGCGCTCGGCTACGACTTGCACCCCGATTCCGCAGCCTAATGAAAGTATGGCATCCGCTTCGTTGACCTTGTCCACGAGCAAGTCCAAGAATTCAAAATCACATTGTCTTTTCACCGTATATTCCGAAAAGCTATGAACTCCATCGCTGCTCCTCGCCTCGGCTACCCGTAATGCACTATGGAGAAAGGAGACTTCATGCTCGCCACCGGCACCACAAACCGTCATACAAGTGCCACAACCGAGGAGCAATATCCTCTCGTAAGGAGTAATAATTCGCCTTAGTTCCTCCACGGGCTTCTGTTCTGCAACTATCAACTTTTCACCTCCTGCTTTATTACCGAGGCCAAACAAAGCCCTCCAATTTGCTCTGTGAAATCGTCCAGTGCCTTGGCAGTATCTTTCTCACCAGCACGCAGGTTAAATGTCTGCACCCTCTCAGGCTCAAGACCAATCTGAAACAGTGTCCTTCTAACCTTCTCTACGCGCTGGAGAACCCAGAATGCGGTGTTTTCCCGACTACATTGTTCCCCACATCCGGCGATGAAAACCCCCTCCGCACCCATTTCAAAGGCCCGCAACACGTGCCCCTCTTCCAACTTAGCCACGCAAAGGACAGGCACTATCCAGATGCCAGCTTTGCCTTCCCTCCACAGGCTTGCCAAGGCGCCAGTGCCAAAGAGCCCATATTGGCAACAAAAGCCGACGATTAAGGGCTTGGACTTCGCTTCCGCCGCAGACTTAAGAGCATGTTCCAGTTCTTCATCTATATGTCTCCGGTCATATGGCTTCCGCAAGGCTATTGCCTTAGCCGGACATTCAGCAACACATATGCCACATGCTTGACATTGATCCGCAGGTATCTGTATTGTCCCCCCGTCATCCAGATAAGGCACGTGGTAGGGACAGACCCTTAGACAGGTAAGGCAAGTAGCACACTTATCCTGGAACAGGATCTCTGCTCCCATGCCACAGCGGAGGCAGCGTCTGGCTTCATCAACGGCAGACTCCCAGTCATAAATTAGCTCCACCGCTTTGAACTCTTTCGTCCTTGTTTCAGGAGAGAGAAGCGGGGGCTCAAGCCGTTCGATTTTCCTTATCACCTCTATCGTCTTAGGAAGAAGTTCGCCTGACAAGGTTTTCTCTGCCTCCTTGTCACCTAGAGGGTATCTATGCCGGAGGTAATCATCAATACGGAAAGCTGCCTGCCTGCCACTTGCCAGTGCTTGGGTTACAGTGGCTGGTCCAGTGA
>CAZXAJ010000012.1:0-58174 GCA_964638975.1 uncultured Dehalococcoidales bacterium | reverse complement strand
AAACACCGAGAAAACTCTCATCCACAGTGGCCTATAGAACGGGGTAAGGTCACAACAGCGCTAATTAACCTTCAAGCAAGCAACGAAATACTGGTGAAAGCAGGCTGGCGCTGGATAATGGTATCTTACGAGTCAGGTAGATGTATCGCTGCCTGCTGTCATGTATCATCTAATATCTCGAAATCCCTCGCTGCTATATTCCTCCTTTGATTCGCGTTGGTACTTTCTGTTTTGCCAAGTACTCCTTGATATCATTGATAGAGTAGGTCCCACAGTAGAAATCGCAAGCCGCCATAACCGCATCTGCTTTGCCTGCAACCAAAGCCCGATAGATATCTGCCAGGGTCTCAGCAATACCGTCGGCGATAACTGGCACCCTTACTCTCTCGGAAATTGCGCGAATTAGCTCAATGTCATATTCTGTAAGGTGACCGTCAGCGCCCACGCTGGTGACCAGTAATTCCCCTGCTCCAAGCGCTGATGCGCGCATTGCCCAGCTAATTGCGTCGAATCCGGTTGGCCGCTGACCTCCGTAGATATGGACATGCCACCAAGGGCCATCAAACGTCTCTACCCGTTTAGCATCTATAGCGACTACGATACATTGTTTTCCGAATTGTGCGGCACTTTCTGCAATAAGACCGGGCTTGAGTACAGCGGCGCTGTTTATCACGACCTTACTCGCACCCGCTCGAAGCATACGCACGATATCACTAGTGCTGCACAATCCACCACCCACAGTGAGTGGGACAAACACCTCCTTGGAGATACGCTCAACAATGTCCACCATTGTGGCATGCCCATCAGATGTATTGGTGACATCAAGAAAGACCAGCTCGTCAGCGCCCTCTTTACAATAGAAAGTGGCCAGCTCTACGGGGTCTCCACTATCACGCAATTCAAGAGAGTTCATATCTTTTACTACGCGTCCATTTTTTACATATAGGGAAGGAATAATCCTCTTAGTAAATATTTGTCCATATTGTGGAGCTTCGTCATCAATCCTTTTGACTCTGAGTGTGAGTGGAATTGAACCCATCAAGCCCGTACCTTTTGCCCTAATGCCATCGTGAATAATATTGCCTATCAGTTCACTCTCTACCTTCGGTAAACACTGGACAAATGGAGTTGGTATATCCATGGTCAAAGCAAATCTGTGCTTCAACATTGGCTTCACCTCCTTGTTCTGCTTTCAATTGTGACTTGAACCAATCCATGATCATTGCGCAACGTCAGTGCTTCGTTTGGGTAATTTGCTGCACAGGCCGGAATCTCCTCTCCCCAACAAAGGTCGCATTTAAACACCTTCTCTTGTTGGGTGCCCTGCTTTATCGCACCGAGCGGGCAAACCAACAAGCATGCTCAGTAACCAATGCATCACTCCTTGCCTACCCTGACCAAGGAGCTCATAGGGTCACGAGTTAGAGCACATGTAAGGCAAGCCCAAACACATGGAGCTTCGTCACACTGTTGGCAAAGTATCGACAAGCCCACCACGCTTTTTCCTCTACCGGGGTCTTGGCAAGGAATGTGGTATCTCCCTCGTGAATGCCTTGACCAAGTGTTTAGATTGCGAATGTTGTAGCTGGCAATACATCTCGCACAGGTGGCAGCCTATACAAGCATCTTCTTTGATGTAGACTCCAAACATCGGCACATGGCTCCTTGTTGAATTCTTCCCCTATTACCTTGCTTTTCAATAATGGCATCAAACTTTTACCTGTCGTCCTGGAGTCGCCGTATGGTGCTCAGTACTGCCTAGGATGCCAGTTCTTGTGTGAGCATAGTTATTGCCATTGAGAACATCTATTGCCTCTTCACGGTAGGCGTCCATTAAATAAGGTATTCCAGTGACTCTGCTACATTCATCAGTAAGGGACATGAGTTCACGCCGTGTAATAGCAGGCACACTAAAACACCTGGCGCCAGCCATTAGCTGCTGCAACCCGACCTTTATTTTCTCGACATAACTGTAGATTCCGACGGCACCTAGAGGAATATTCTTCATTTCATCTCTGCCAATTATGTTCTTGACATCTTCATAGCAGACGAATATCTCCTCTGGGGTGGAGCCAAATCGGCCAACAGTACTTGGCAACTTACCCTCCGCTAGCCACCGCTGGATATTCTTGCCAGCCATGCCCGGAATCATTAAAGCCCGGCCCATACACACTGCTTTGGCAAAAGGTGCACCTAGAGCGAGTGCTTTAAATACACCATCTTCGCTGCTGAATCCACCGGCAAAGGCGATATCTGGAGCCTGTTCACCTTTATCATCTAGATATCTGCAAAAGTCATAAGCTGCAGCATGCAAGTAAAGGCTGGGTATACCCCACTCCTCCATCATTCGCCAGGGGCTCATTCCGGTTCCGCCAGGCGCGCCATCTATCGTAAGCAGGTCGATTTTCGCATTTGCACCCCACTTGATGGCCATGGCTAACTCACGCAGACTGTAGGCTCCAGTTTTCAAGGTAATACGTTTGAATCCGAGACCTCTTAGGCGCTTAACTTCTGAATAGAATATTTCTTCATCAACGAAACCAAGTCGGCTGTGGCGCTCAAATTCCTTAATAGAACCATCTTTGAACGCTGCCTGAGTGATGAGATTTGATGGGTCCGGGGTTACAATGTATCCCCGCTTCTGGAGTTCCAAAGCTCGTACCAGGCTATCAACCTTTATCTCCCCACCGATACACTTTGCCCCTTGCCCCCATTTTAGTTCAATAGCTTCTAGACCATGCCTCTTCCTTATGTACTCAGCAACACCCATCCTGGTGTCTTCTACATTCATCTGAACCAAGATTTCGCCGAATCCCTGGTGGTAGCGGCGATAAGTTTCAATTCGTCGGTCCATATCTGGTGCTGATGCGACTTTGCCATTTGAGTTGAGCTCAAGTTGTGGATCGATACCACAAACGTTTTCACCACAGACTAGGGTAATCCCGCTGATGGCAGCGCCTATCGCGAAATGGTCCCAGTTCTTACGAGCTATTTCTGTGGACCCCAGAGCACCGGTAAAAATAGGCACCTTCATCTTCACTTTAGTGGCCCAGCCATAGTCAGTCTCTGTATTTACCGCCGGGAAAATAGCAGTATCAGGATTACCAACAACACCACTAGCTAGTCCTCTAGCTCCCAAGGCATATCCCTGGATATTAAAGTGCGAGTAATCAATAGGATAGTTCTTGTCTCCACCAGCGGTTATGTCGCCAAACGGTCCTGGATAGATTACCTCGCGGCTCCGGAACGCCGCATTAAACACCTCACAGTTTCCCGTGCAGTCATCAACACAGCGAGTGCATAAACCACTCATGGGCACTACGCTTCTGGAGCGATTGGCTGTTCTGGTAGCCTCATTTGCATTTGGTCGTTGAAGATTCATATTGCGCACCTACCTATTAAAGTTATCTTGTTAGAGCGGTAGACGGTCACCGCCTACCGCCTTCCACATACTATAAGCTACCACATTATTTTTGCCTTGTCAACAGCCCCTACCAAGGAAATTTTTTAGGCTTTTCCAGCAAAACTTATATGCAGCATTACCTCATTCGTGGTTTACTGGCCCATTAGTGCCAAAATACCAACTATCTTTGAGTGGAGACTTAAGAATAGGCCACTCTGTTTGGTTCCTCGTTTTGCATTGACCGAGACAAGAGACTGTACAAAACATCGTTTCGTGCAATGTGAGAGTTGCTAGGATACTTTGTTGGATGGTCAGTTTTGTCTTATCTCTGGCCCGGTCTGTTCACTTGTCCAGTAACAGTGTCCAGTTTTCCATTCAGGAAAACGCTGGCTTTCCAGAGCGGTTTCCCATTCGGGAACACCCTAATTTCCTAGGGCGCCTTTCCATTCAGGTAAACCCTGGTTTTCCAGGGCGGTTTCCCAGAGTTATTTCTCTGAACGGTTTTCCAGACTTTACAGGGAAATTGCGAGTTGTCTATGGATACTCACTGGTGAATCAACAGGCACCCTCCAAATAAGGTAACAAAGTGGCTGATTGTTGGGCAAACAAGAATGCGTGCGGGGAGTGATTTACAGGGTCAGAATTCAGAAGTCGCTGATCTGATATCACCTACCGTTAGCAAATTCATCACACAGCTAGTTGAACACTAGATTGTCCCGTTTTGCCAGTCTGAATCGGGAATTTAGCCACCCGCAACACTTTTGAATTTAACACCATACCTCGATTCTATTTCTTCCTGGAAACCGTTGAGTTCTGTTATGAAGACAGGATGCGCCAGAGTAGATCGTTCTATTTGCTTTGCACTGATGTAGTTATCCACAAAAGTCTCCATTTCGTGAGTCTGAAGCTCTGCCGATGAGAACTTTGTTGCAACTAAGCTGATCAGGTCTTCATGCCTTCCCAAGGCACACAATGACTCGAATCCACGAGTATCCACTATCTGCCAGGAGAAATCTTTTACAGCTGGATCGCCTTTCTCCAACTCATCGCTGATTATGCCCCTGACATATGGCGCATTTGCGAAATAGTATGGATCCAGCACTAAAACGAGCGGATAGATTTTTCCGGTGATCTTTTTACTCAACTCCTCCAAACCTTCGCAATTGGCTAACATATCCCTCTTTGTCCGGTACAATTGGCGAATCGCATGCACTATAGTGCCCTTATCATTGGCTTTTCCAACGTCCGTCAAATCTTCCCGGAGTAGTTTTCTATCAGCAGTGAATTTCGTTCTGAGACGCAGTCGCTTTGTCTTACATTCTAGCAAAATGGCATTGCCATCTTTGATGATGATTCTATCGCATGTATCACAGGGTTGACCGTTATTGGTGTAGCGCTTTGCAGGGATAATCTCATAGCTAGGCCCGAGCGCGCTAATAATGCGGTCAGTATAATCTTCAAAAATGTAACCAAGAAAGGCTGCAAATTCACGCCCTGCATATGCAATCACATCATAAAAAACCTGCTCAGTTCCACGCCTAAATAGGTAGGGGATTATAGGAACCACCCACCTACTGTTCGAAAGTTTAATTAGTGGCCAATTTACTAGGGGGTTGGGATTGAAGGTCTCGAATGGGTCAACCTGGTACTCTGTTAATCTGAGTTTCTGCTGAAACTCTTTGGGGGTTGCAGATATCTTGTCAACAAATCGAGCGATGTCGGAGTCTGATATGCTCTGCCTCAGGTCACCAGCCTTGAGGGGACCAAGCTGTATGCCTCTATTTGATGTCAATATCAGTCCAAATAGCGCCAGAGTAAGATCCCAAGTCTGGTCTAGCGTTAGTCCTGTCGCCGCTTCGTAAGCCGTGTCAATATCAAACGGTTTCTTAGATATGACTGACTTAGCACAAGTCCTGAAAAGCAATCGGGTTCTGGCAAAAGTTTCATTATCACCATAGAAATCAGGGAATTGCTGATATGCCACACGAATCAGGAATCTCTCAAGGTCCTCGGATGAGCCTATGGGATAGGTATTGGGGTCTTGATGCTTAGCAAGCGTTCTGCAAGCTTGGAGCAATTTTTTCCAGGTAAAACGCCTGTTAGATAGCCTTGGTTTGTCATAGGAGTCAAGTACCTGCTTAGCAACAAAAGCCAACTGGAAATCTCTTAAAGCCGCCTCATGATTGAGTTGTTCTTTTCGAAGTGCTTTGGCGAAACCCTTAAGATCCTTTCTGCGCCAGGTGCTCGTTCTTGAAATTGCATCGAGCACTACGTCAGGGTCATACCGTCTTAGTTCTTTCGCTTCGGTTTTAACTACCTTACGCATTTCCTTTGAACAAAATCTTCAGAGCATCTATATCCATTATACACTGACAGTCATTGGCTGGTATTCGAGCATCAAGGATAGTGGGTTAATACGTTAGATTCTGGACGTAAGTGCGGCAAAACCAAGAACGAGCAACCAACATTATGACGTTTTGGGTCATACGCTGCATTACCATTGAACAAAACTGACAATTGTTGTCTCGACAACGCCCTTTGCTATAATGAAGCAATACTCGCATATAAGATTGACCATCCCATTCAGCCTTTAGTGTCCACAAACATTTAGCAAAAACGGTGTTGGAGAAAAAACGTGAATGATCAAACAAACAAGTTGTTAAGGCTAACTCTGAAAGAACGGTATGCTGGGACTGTGGTGCTGGGGCGGGCCTTCACGGAATACGAGCTGTTCCAGTACTATTTCCGGGACGAAACGAAGCGGCGTGCGGTAGCTGAGACATTCGGTTTCATCGCACTTTCCATCTGTCTTAGATACGGCGAGGTCTATGCGTCTTCAGAGAAGCTGGAGGGCGTGTCAGCCTGGCTGCCACCGGGGAAGGCACCTTTGGGAGGTTGGCAGATTATACGCTCGGTACCGCTCTTGGTTCTTTTCAGGTTTGGACGCCAAGGGGCAAGCCGACTGCGGGCTTACGGCAGATATGTAGATAACATGCACCGCAAGCTGGTTCCGTACCCGCACTGGTACCTGCAAATCATCGGAGTGGACCCGGCATATCACGGGCAGCGATTTTGCAGTCGGCTGGTGAAGCCGGTACTGGAACGTATCGACCGTGAGCAAATGCCATGCTTCTTGGAGACGAATACTGTGAAGAATGTGGCTATCTACCGGCGGTTCGGATTTGAGGTTGTTTCAGAGGATAAGATACCGGGAACGGAAGTGACAATCTTTGCCATGTTGAGAAAGGTACAAATCACGTGAAGCTTCGGGGGAGATAGACATAATAAATTCCTCGTGGCAGTGAATGTCCTGAGCTCTTCCAAGGGCACGTAACTCGGTTTTGTTCAATAATATATGCCACCGATCAGCTTGGTCACACTGAATTAGCTCCCTCCACCTCCCTCTGCTCTAAAGCTTTTACAGGCGTCAAGAGCAGGTTAGCGGGCTAAACAAGTTACCTGGCACAATCTCCGGTACGATGACCTTCAGTGATGAGGGTACGATACGGATAGCGACCGGGGTCCTAGTAAAAAGCTCACCGTCTACATGAACTGGCAGTGAGCGCACTGACTCGACAACTATTTCTCGGCATTGGTAGTACTCTACTTTTGGGTCCTGGAGATGTCTATGTGAGAGCACTTTTATGGCGTACTGCACAAAGGTAAAGAAACCGTCTCCCTTGAAAATGCACACATCCAACTTGGCATCGTTCACACAGGCCTTAGCCCCAATCGCCACCATGCCCCCATAAAGTTGAATATTGCTAACGACAATCAATGGCGTGCTGACCTTTACCTCCTTTCCATCCAAATTGAGAGAAACGTCGGTCCCGGAGTATCGATAAGCTGACCCGATTGCAGTGAGCACGTACGCCCACGAACCTAACGCCCTTTTCTCCTCCAGCGATATGCTTTCCACGATCGCTGCTTCTAGCCCGATACCTGCCGATATTAAAAAGTAGCGACCAGAGAGTTCGCCCACATCCACGGCAACGGTGCGACCCTCTACAAGCACTCGAGCAGCATCCAACAGCACCTTTCGGTAATAGTTGGCAGGTAACGGGCGTGCAATTCGCTCTTCCAGGCTAGCAATTAGCTTAGCGGCTTGTGTGCGCGGAAGTACCGGGTTTAATGCCGGGATGCCTATCTGTAATGCCCACGAGTTCGTCGTTCCCACAGGAAGCACACCCAGCGCCACATCAGTATTCACCAGTCCATTTGCTACCTCGTTGACGGTGCCGTCGCCCCCGGCGGCAATAACTACCTTGGCACCTCTATTGACAGCATGGCGAGTCAGTTCGGTCGCTTCCTGCGGCTTGCTGGTTTCTCGCAAAGTGACAGACCACCCATAGCGATTTAAGAAAGAAACCGCATTGTTAAGTTCGTGCCTGATGACCACCTGCCCACCAGAAGGATTGTATATCAACTCAGCCTGCATTGGATTCTCATTCCTTTCTTGATTTTCTGCGTCTATTGAATGCTATCCCTCGAATCATGACCTGTCAATTTCAAAATGACCCGACCAGCACATCCTACGCTTCAGAAAAGTTGACCATAATTCAATTACGCAAAAAAGTCAGATCGTTCAATTTGCCTGGGTTGCTGGCCACAGTAATACTTCGACATTGTGCCTTCCCCGATATAAAATATCCCTCAACATGAGCAAAAATAAACCAGCAAAGCTGAAGACTGTCTACTGGGTGCTTCTTTTTTTTGCCGTCGCTCAAATACTCCTCTTGCTCGTTACTTCCCGTATGGACCCATTCTTGGAAGAAAAGGACATATATGTACCGACCCAGCCACCCGTGACGGTATCCCTGTGGCCCGGGGAAGTGACATTACCCGATGGAAACGTTACCGAAGTACCAGCTCACTCATCGTTAGGACCAGTCTTAATCTATATTCTCGCTGCAGCGGGCGTGCTTGGAATCACGCTCTCCCTAATCCCACTTACAGCTTTAAAGCTTATTCTTAGACTCCTGTTTGCCCTTGTATTCAGTTGGGGCGCATTTATCGCAACTGTCTTTTATTTGCCTCTTCCATTATCTATCGCCATTGCCGTCGCGTTTGGAACATTCTGGTTCTTGATACCCCTTATCTGGTTACATGACCTGGTGTTGATTCTGGCGGTTAGTAGCTTAGGAGCAGTTTTCGGCCGCTTTATTACGCCGTGGACTGCGATGGGTATTATCTTGGCACTCGCCATTTATGACATCTTGGCTGTCCGTTTCAAATTCATGCTCTGGATGGCAGACAAGTTATCGGAAATAAATGCCTTGCCTGCGCTAATCATTCCCAAAAACTATTCTGGGTGGGGCCTAAACTTGAAAAGACACGGAAAGAAGGTAGTAGAGATAAATCCCGCCGATAGGGAATACTCCATACTGGGCGCTGGCGACATTGCCTTCCCCTGTCTGCTTACAGCCTCCGTTTACTTTGCCCAAGGTCTGGCTCCAGGAGCTATTATTGCAGCACTAGGATCGCTGGGATTGGTTAGCGTCTATGCGATTCAGGCGATAATCTTGAAGGGGAAACCAATAGCGGCTCTGCCACCTATTGCTGCCTTTACATTGGTTGGGTTATTGATTATTTCGTGACGCAACAGTATAGTGGAGTGTGCGCTTGGGATAAATATGTTTGACTATAATACTGAAAAGAAATACTATCCATAGAATCGCTGATTAAACGGATTACCCACTACAGATAGCGGATAGGAAATGGTGGTCACACCCGGTATATCAAGGCTAATATCTATATCTAAACGTCTGAACATCTACAGTTACCTGGCTCTAGCCGGTATCGTGGGGCCCATTGTGTTCGTTGTCGGGGACCTTACGGCATCTCTAGCTACTCCGAATTACAGCCTGGTCAGTAATTCAATCAGCAGTCTGGCGTTGACTCCCATGGGATGGCTACAAACGGTTGGTTTTCTGGCTATGGGGTTACTGGTGGAGGTCTTCGTCCACGGGCTGCTTTTCAATATTCGTAGAGCATGGGGCTTCCATCTCAGTATCGGACTTGCTGTTCTTTTCGGCTTCGGGCTGCTGCTGATTGGTGCTTTTCGAACTGACCCCACCGGAACCCAGCGTACTATTGAAGGAATAATCCACTTGGCAACAGCCTATTCCGTTTTCTGGTTATTCCCTATCGCCATTCTGTTGCTCACACCCAGCCTCAAGGGCGACCCGAATTGGAGGAACCTGTTTGTCTATACGCTTGCCGCCGGAGTTTTAGGTTTGGCTCTGGTGATGGCGTCGTTATTTCTGATTGACCGAGTGGGCTGGTTTGGTTTGTATGAGCGAATTCTGGTGGCAAACATCATAATCTGGGTGGAAGTAGTAGCGGTCCGGCTTCTACATTTGTCACTGAGACGAGAGCCAAAGCCTCAATACTGACAACTTAACAACAGTAGAGACATCTCAAACCACAATACCATACCCTTGTCTGGGAAAAAATAACAAGAGAGCGTTGTGTATTGTAGGCAACATAAACCCAGAATGTTCAGCGTAAGTAACAAATGCCTGTACTGTTGGACAGAGGCGATGACGCTCCTTTGATGACAACTTCACAGGAGTTGGTTTTTTCCTTTGCGTGAGTGTATGTAGATTAGCAGTCACTTCATCTTTTTTCCAGTAACGAAAACCCCGAAGATTAGAAGCAGCAGAGAGCCACTCAGAGCCACTGTATCCCGCTGCTTAAAGCCAAGATGTGCTGAGAATATGCCAAAGACATGAGTCTAGGGGAATGGTAACCAGGCAAGAGCAAGGAGGTGATAAATAGTCAAGCGTAAGCGTGAGCAAAGGGCAGTCACACCCATCCTTGTCCACCGCTGGAAATACCTGAATCTGAAGTGGACAAATCCCTGGACAACGGGACTAACTGGTGGACAAATTGGAGACTGAAAGCAGGGGGGAGGCTAGTAGCGGATATATGGTAAACCATATGGTAAATGGCCGCTAAAAATGATAGGGGCATGGCTTCTCCCCCGCCTTAAGGAATATACCGGTTTGTCCTTTTCAGCTTTATTAAGGGACCAAGTTTTAAGGTAATGGAGTTCTTTACTGGCAAGAATTTGAAGCAAGGGCAAGAAATATGCGAGAGGCTGTGCTAAGTGGTAAATTGGTACTAGAAGAAAGACGCAAACCTCAGGCAGTTCCCGTGGGTGGACAACCAAAATGGGTGGGAGTTGTAAACCTTTGACGTTTCTCTAGATAGGTTGCTGTTTTGCCGACATTTTGCCGACAAACTGTTTAGCACCCACTGACATAGGGTAGTGCAGCCAGATACGAGCTCTGGCCTAACGCCAAACTAGTCCAGACGCTACGCTATTTAGCGACGCCAAGTGGCATGCCTAGCCTGTAAATGGGGTTCAGGTGGTCGGAGGTTCAAATCCTCTCACCCCGACTTTTTCGCAACTGCAACAAAAACCCTCTTTGTTAGCAAAATCCTAAATACAAGTCCAAGCTAATTGTTACCACTTTTTGTTAACTCCATAAGGGAAGACCATCGCCCAGAATCATAGAGTCTTACGGAAGTTGCCTCACACCCTTCGTAAAGAATTATCCTACTACTTCAGAGGTAATAAACGGGTTCTTGGCTGGCCTACGATGTGGCAATGCTAAACTGAATTGCTATAGAGCTATAACAGTCTTCTAGCACTGGCTCATTAGGGGGGGATGTGGATTCTTGCTATGGGTTGGTGGCCCAAAGGCCTCTAGGAGGCCTCTAAGTGCCCTTACAGACGAAAAAGTGGAATACATAGCAAACCAAAGGGAGATTTGGCAGTTTGTGAGAAATGAGGGCACAAACCGCTAAAAATTGTTGGTTATTCTGAGTCTGCCTTGCTCTGCTGCTTTCTTGAGTCAACGCACTGATTTCATTGTTGTCCCTTTCCCATCCTCTTAAATAGTCGTCGCCACCAAGGTTGCCTGCCCACGGTGAGTAGTTTGACTTGGTTCTCCAATACTCGTACCCGCTCCAGCGCTGCTCCAAGCTGTCCAGCAAGGTTCCGGTTCTCCTGCTCCAGCCTATGGATGATGTCCAGGGCTAGGGTAGGGGTCGTGTCTAGGGCTTCTCTGTTTATGGTATCGGATGGCAGTTCAGTTATGCGGTATTCATCGCCATATTTGCCGGGAACTAGCTTGTAAGGGATTTTGCCTTCCTTTACGCGGCGTCTCACAGTTTTTGGGGATAGGCGCATAGCCCTGGCTGCCTGGGTAATGGTCAGTCCTTCTTTGTTTTGCACAACCCTACCCAAAGGCTATACCCTTTGGGGGATTTTGTCAAGCTGTGGTGGGTAGGGCTTGTCTAGGGGTAAATGGGAGCAATCACGCGGCCTACCCGTTGTTCTTTATTTCAGCGGCACGCGCCACCCGTCAGCGTTGATATATGCCCGCCACCACCGGTTCACACAAACGCTACAGTAGGTGATGCATACCTTTAATAATCCAATCACCTCCTCCCGGCACTTAAATCTTTCACGCTAAGAGTGTAGACTCGTTCGATTCAGTCGTTTGACAACCCCTGTATCGTCTGCTAGAGTCTCTTGAGGGTGGGGTGATGGCCATCAAAATCAACCTCTTGAAGTGCATCGGCTGCAGCATGTGTGTTCCTTTTTGCCCCGTGTATGCCCTGCTTGTCCCGGGTGATACCTTCAAGTGCCAGGTCGACCAGGAGCTGTGCAATAACTGCCTTATTTGCATAGGCTACTGCACTTCAGAAGCAATCGAGGAAGTATAACGATGGAGAAGAAGATCTGTGATGTAGCAGTGATAGGTTCAGGCCTCGGCGGCTTATGTGCTGCGGCCAGGCTGAGTCATGCGGGATATAAAACCATAGTGCTGGAAAAGATGCCTATCCTGGGCGGGCGCTTTATCTGGGTAGACTACAAAGGATACTTGATTCCCACCGGTGCCCTCACGATTTACTACGGCCAGAGAGACCCAGTCCTTCTCACGTTAAAGGATGTTGGCGGCAGAACTGACTTTGAGATGGGAGCACTTCCGCCGCCTAAATGGCGAATAAAGGGAAAGGACTACGAGATGCCGCCTAAAGGGATGCTGTGGTATTTGATATCGTTGGCCAGCCGGGATAAGGAGGAAGAAGAAAGGGTCATCAAAGCCCTCAGGCGCAGCTTCAGGTGGCAGGTACCTTCTGATTCAATTACGTTCAGCGAGTGGCTACTTCGTGTGACGGACAATAGGGCTATCTGGAATATATTTCAGGCCTGGTGTGTACAGATAGTAGGACTGAACCTATATGAAATTTCCGCCGGTGATTTGGTGAGATGCTTCGTGAATTTCGCTGGTGGACAGCAGCTTGTTCCCAAGGACGGACTCAACCCTATCATTGACACCCTGGTCAAGGTGATCGAGGATAACAAAGGGGAGATTTTGACTTCGGTGCAGGCTCGTAAAATAGTGGTTAATGATGGCGCAGCTGAGGGAGTTCAAGCCACGGGACCTGATTTTGAACTAAGTATTGAGGCTAAGGCGGTGGTGAGCGATGTCGGGCCGAAAAAGACGGTGGAACTGGCTGGGGAGGAGAATTTCGACCGGGGTTATCTCAGCGAGGTCAGGGAACTAAAGCCTCTGGAAGGCTTCTGGTTTATGGTTTCAAGCAATGGGCCGCTATATGACTGGCCAGGAGGGCTCTATGCTCCCGAGAGCCGAAGATGGCAACTCGGCGTAGATTACAGTCTGGTTTCCCCTAAATTTGCTCCCCCGGGCAAGAACTGGATGGGATTCTATCAGGCGCCAGGGCATGCCAGCCTGTACGACCCCAGGAAGGAGTATGAACTATTCCTGGCTGACCTGGCTGACATGTTTCCAAATTTCAGGGAACAGGGTGCTGAGGTATTACTGGTCCGCCACTTTTGTTCTGAGTGGCCTTGCGTTCGTGCCTGGCCGGCCTCTGAACGCCACCAGAAAACACCAGTCGAAAACCTGTACAATGTGGGGGATGCGGTAAACCCGCCAGGTTGGATAGCTGGCTCAGGTGTTGCTGAAAGCGCTAGAATGGTGGCTGAAGAAATCAAGACAAGAACAAAATCGGGAACATAATTCGAAAACGGCTGAACCATTGTAAGGGCGAAGTTAAGCGGGGGAGGAATAGAGGGCTACTGATAATCTACTGTTATTAAAGATAAAATTTCGACACAGACGGAAGAACACTAAGGATAGATAGGGACTGGACTAGAATCAAACAGCCCGAGTAAGGCTGGAGGAGGTGTAGGATGAGAATCAGTATGGCGAAGGGGAAAGGGGCTGTGATTGCTATCCTGGCGATAGTATTGGCAGCGCTGCTTCTGCTTACCGCGTGTAGCCCCGCTGCGCAGTCCACAGAAGGGGAAAAGATGGTGCGAATTGGTTGGGTAACCGCCCTTACCGGGCCCGCCGCGGGCCCTGTCCAATATGCTCATTGGGTCATAGAGGACTACATCAAATATGCCAACGATGAGGACCTTGTCCCAGGAGTGACTCTAGTACTTGACTGGGAAGATGGGAGGCTTGACCTGGTTCGCGAACTCAGTGCCTACCGCAAGATGATTGACCGCGGTGACCCTATCATAATAGGAATTACAGACGCAGCTGGGTTTATGGATATAGTAGAGAAAGACCAGACGCCTCTGGTGAACATGGCCATATGTCCGGAGTCGATTTATCCCCCCAGTTGGACCTACTGCGTGTTCCCCCTCTGGGAAGAATCATTCTCTGTCTGGGCTCAGTGGGTCGTGGACAACTGGAAGGGAGACCGAGCTCCCAGGGTAGGCTTGGTCGGGCCAGACGAAGTATCTGGCCCTCCGAGTGTGGAGAGAGCCAAGCCGTACGTTGAGGAATTGGGCATGGAGCTGTTGCCCTCGGAACTAATTCCCTGGGTGCCGCTAGATACTACTACCCAGTTGCTGAGGCTAAAGGCCCAAGAGGCAGATTATATCTACCTCTGTACCATCTGGAGCGGAGCGGTGCCAATCTTGAAGGATGCTGAGAGGCTTGGGCTTATGGAGGACATAAAGTTTGCCGGGGCTGAGGCTAGCCTAGCGCAAGGTTTGCTAGAGGCAATGGGAGCTAGTATTGAGGGATATACTACTCCAAGAAGCTATCCCTGGGCGATGGAAATGGATTACCCGGGCGTAAAGTTAGTACATGATATGCGCAGAAGGTATGGTGGAAGCCTTGATTTCCAGGGTACTGAGGCCCAAACGCTGGCATTCCCTGTCGTAGCGGTTGAAGCTGTGAGGAGAGCCGTGGAAAATGTAGGTTATGAAAACCTGGACGGCCTTGCTGTCAAGGAAGGCCTGGACAGTTTGAGGGACTTTGATGTTTATGGAGTTCAGAAAATCAGCTATCCTCCAGGGGACCGTAGAGGCACAGATACGGCAAGAATATACGTGATACAAGGTGGTGCACCGGTTCCCGTGTCTGACTGGATGGTAGTTCCTATGCTCATGCCCGAGGGATGATAAGGCATAATTCATAATAGAAAGTCATAATAGAAAGGAAGTCATATGAAAGAGTTACAAGATTACAGTGGCCAGTACAAACCAGATTTCCAGTTCTCCGATTTATCTAAGGATGCCTTGATAAGGCTAATTGAAAACTATCAACGGATATTTGTGGGAATATGTGGGATGCTTTACACGGTAATCAGGGAGGATTCTGGGAATGAAGAGGCTCTGCGGCTGTGGCGCGAAATCTACGGCAGACAGATACAGCAGTTTGAAGTCCCGTTGGTTAGAGAAGCGATGGATCTGCAAGGAGATGACGTCGTTACCATGATGAAGTATTTCCAAACTTGTCCCGATGGTGCGCGGCAGGGCATGTATGTATACGACTGTGATATCAAGAACAAAGACCATGCAATACTGACTTTCACCTATTGCCGTTCCCTATTCTATTTCGAAAGACACGGAGACGCAGAGGGCATCCGGACCATGTGTGGGCCGGGCGGCTTTGAGGAACTGGCCTTCGAAGCTATCTGCAAAGCCTTTAATCCAGATATGAAAGCTAGAGCTCTGAAGCTGCCGCCACGAAAAAGCAAAGACGATACCTGCTGCGTCTGGGAGTTTAAGGTGGAGCGTTAGGTTTGGGTTGAAGAGGGATACCATGCTGCAATTGGGTGTTCCTGCACATATGTTGGCAGGGGAAGGAAGTGGCTGAGGAAATAAAACGAGAGCGAGGCCAGTGGGTATGAAGGATGGACAGGGGAAATGCTGGAAATGAATAGCATTGACACGAAAGGAGAAGAAGATGGCTAAGGAAATGAGGCGCGCAATATGCGCTATGTGTACCAATAAATGTGTAGTGAATGTGATTATCGAGGACGGCAAGATAACGGGGCAGGAGTATGTGCATAAAGAAAGTAAACATGCATCCGCCCAGAAGTGGACATCTATTGTAGCCTCATGCCCACGGGCGCGTGGAGTAGCGGAGTTAATAGACCACCCGGACCGAATCAACTACCCGCTGAAGAGGGTAGGGGAGCGTGGTGAGAACAAATGGCAGCGTGTTACCTGGGAGGGGGCTCTGGACGACATCGCATCCCGGCTGGCCAGAATCAGGGATGACTATGGGGCCGAAGCCGTGGCTTTTAATTGCATTGGGGAGAACGGTTGCTCTGACGAATACCGCGTACGTTTTGAAAACCTCTTCGGCAGCCCCAATTTTGCCGGGCAGGCGCAGATATGCTACGGCGTGGCGGCGGCTCTCAGTTTTGTGCATGTGGGAGGAGCTGTCCACTTCCATTTCCCCAACCGCCTTACCCGTTGCATAATGCTCTTGGGACGCAACCCCGCCAGTTCAACGCGATATGAGTGGCTCCAGATACTGGATTTGCTGAAGCAGGGCACCAAGCTCATCGTGGTTGACCCCAGGCGTACGGATGCGGCTATGAGAGCCGACATCTGGTTGCAGCCCCGGCCGGGCACAGACGCTGCCCTGCTCCTTGGCATGGCCAACGTTATCATCTCTGAGGATCTCTACGATAAGAAATTCGTTGACAAATGGTGCTATGGCTTCGACAGGCTGGCGGAGCGGGTTAAGGAATACCCGCCGGAGAAGGTATCCGAGATAACCTGGGTGCCAGCGAATAAGATTAGGGAGGCAGCCAGGCTCTACGCCACTACTAAACCGGCCACAGTGGCGCATGGGATGGGTCTGGAGATGATTCCCAATGTCACGCCCACGCTTCAAATGAGGTACTTCCTGCCAGTCATCACTGGCAACATCGATGCTCCGGGTGGGGACTGGATACTGGGGCCAAACCCCAACATCGTCCTCCAGGCTGAGATCGAAGCCCACGACATGCTCTCTCGCGAGCAGAAGGCCAAGATGATTGGCGAGAAAGAGTTCAAGCTATGGTCCTGGGACTTATTCCATAGGATAGAAGAGAACATTAAGAAGGTGCAAAAGAGGCCTCTGGCTGCCTGGTGGTGGATTGGTGGCGCTTATACGCCGGACGTGTATCGAGCTATGGTTACGGGGAAGCCCTACCCCATAAAAGCGCTTATAACTGAAGGTGCAAATCCAATGCTTACCCTACCCAACGCCAGGATGGTCTACGAGGGCATGAAAAAGGTAGATTTCCATGCCGCTATGGACATATTCATGACCCCCAGCTGCCTCATGGCAGATTATGTACTGCCAGCGGCCTGTTACCTGGAAAAGCCGCTCATCTATGCTGGGGACTTCTTCCATATTGTGACTGCCGGCGAGGCAGCTATTCAACCAATGTATGAGCGAAAACCCGAGTACTACCTGTGGCGGGAGCTGGGATTGAGGCTGGGTCAGGAGGAATACTGGCCATGGGAGACCCTGGAAGACGCTTGCGACTATCGCCTATCTCCATTGGGTTTCACCCTCAAGTCATTCATAAATGAAAGAGGCGGTATTGACGCTCCACAGATAGGGCACCAGAAGTACGAACAGGTAGGCTTTGGCACGCCTACCGGCAAGATCGAACTGTACTCGACCATTATGGAGGACATGGGTTATGACCCCCTGCCCAAATATGAGGAACCGCCACAAACCCTGGTCAGTTCTCCGAGAATGGCTAAGGACTTCCCCATGATTGTAATCAGCCACCGCAACCGTGACCTGTATCAATCGCAGGGCCGCCAGATCAAAGCCGTGCGCAAGAAATGTCCAGACCCGATAGCTCAACTTAATCCGCACAAGGCAACAGAGTTAGGCATCAACGATGGTGATTGGATATGGGTCGAGACTCCCATAGGCAGAGCCAGGTTCAAATGCCAGCATCTCACTGGAGTTGACCCCAGGGTGGTGAGCACCGAATTCGGCTGGTGGTTGCCCGAAGAGCCGGCAGAGGAGCCTTCTCTTCATGGAGCCTGGGAATCAAATATCAACGCCATACTGGACGAGGGCCCGGACCTCCGTGACCCCATGACCGGCGCTTGGGTG
Source organism: uncultured Dehalococcoidales bacterium (assembly GCA_964638975.1). GTDB lineage: Bacteria > Chloroflexota > Dehalococcoidia > GIF9 > AB-539-J10 > RBG-13-51-36. The sequence continues at coordinate 40,354 of CAZXAJ010000012.1, read as the reverse complement.
CTGAGGGGCGTGATGTGCAAGGTCTCTAAGGCCGATAATTAAGACGATATTATCGGTGCGGCCTGCAAGGAGCTAGCTCGTGGTAGCGAGCGATAGCGAGAATCTAAATCTCGCGCCCTACCTTGGAGCCCTCGTGGATGGCGTCCATCGAGTCCCTCGGCTCTACCGCGTCGCCTATGGTATACAGCTCCGGCACAAGTCCTTGCATTTGCTCAGCAAGCTCATTCTCGGACTTCGAGCCGGCGGCCAGTACCACTGTGTCTGCCTTCAGAAACAGCATCTGGCGGGCGTTGATCACGCTTACGCCCCTTTCGCTGATGCTATGTACGGTTGTGCTGGGGTAAAGGTAGACACCTAAGTCTATCAAGCGCTCCTTCAATGCCCACTTCAGAAACCAGGTGACGCCACGAGCAATATGGAGCATCTCGACAACCGATACCTTCTTGCCCCGCTCTGCCAGCAGGCAGGCTGTCTCAAGGCCTACCGCCCCTCCTCCTATAATCACCACCTCTTGCCCGACCTTGACCCTCCCCATCAGCACATCCCAGGCCAGCACCACATTTTTACCTTTGATGCCGGGGACCGGCAGTATCGCGGGCACGGCGCCGGTTGCGACCACCATAGCTTCAGGATTAGTCTCCTTTACCAACTTCCGGTCAACTTTCGTATTCAGGAAGACCTTCACCCCTGCTTTATCCAGGCCTCGGGAAAGATATCTGGTCAAGGCGGCAACCTCCGGCTGATAGGAGGAAATGACGTTCCACTGCCCGCCCAATTGGGCTTTCTTTTCGTATAGCGTAACATCATGCCCACGCTGGGCCATGGTTCTAGCTGCCTCCATCCCCGCCAGGCCTCCACCTACCACCATTACCCTCTTGGGGTGGGGTGTGGTCTGTAGAAGGTACTCCTTCTCCCGACCGCAGGCTGGATTCAGGCTACAACTGGCAGCGAAGTCCGGAGGCGGTCTTTTAGTTGAACAGCCCAGGTTGCAGGAGATGCAATAACGTATGTCCTCCAGCCTCCCTTCCGCGGCCTTATTGGGGAGTTCAGGGTCAGCCAGTAGTGGCCTCCCCATGGCGATGAAATCCGCCCTGCCCTCTCTCAATACCTGCTCGGCTATTAGAGGGTCTCCGAGCCTGCCTGCGGTGATAACAGGCACGGCGACCACCTTCTTCACCGCAGCCGCTAGGTGGGAAAGGCAGCCCGGGCGCTGTATCACCGAGGGTATTTGCCAGTGGAAGCCCTGAAAAATCCCGGCAGATATGCTCAGGGCATCGGCACCTGCCTCAACCAGGAGAGGAGCCTGCAGCTTTGCCTGGTCTATAGTCAGACCGCCATCGATGTAGTCTTCACCGTTCATCCTGAATAAGATAGGGAAATCCTGGCCCAATCGGCGCTTGATATTCTCTATTATCTGGCTGGCGAATCTGGCTCTCTTTTCCGGACTGCCCCCATATTCATCTGTCCTCAGGTTTGTCTTAGGGGACAGGAACTGGCTGATCAGGTAGCCGTGGGCCCCATGAATGTCAACGCCATCAAACTGGGCCTCTTTGGCACGCCTGGCCGCTTGGACGAACAGCTCCACCATCTCCCCTATCTCCTCCTTGGACCTCTCCGCTGGCGGTGTCCCCATTTGGGGATGAGGCAAAGCGTCCGGGCGCTCATACATTTGCACACCGGGCATAATCAACTGGATGAAAGCAGCGGCCCCTTGAGCCTTAATGGCATGGGCCAGCTTCTTTAAGCCGGGAATCTTCTCATCATCGTCGATGCACATGAACTTGAACGGACTTTGGCCTAAGCTCACCACATAAGCTCCTCCCGTTGAGATGGCCCCGACACCCCCCCTGGCCCTGGCCTCGTAGAAAGCGATGAGGCGGTCCGTTACATAGCCCGACTCGGTGGCATAGCCTACGCCCATAGGCGACATAATTATTCGGTTCCTTAATTCGACCTTACCTATCCTGCCCGGTTGAAACAGCATGGTCAGCTCCTTGTACAACGTTAAGACCTCCTTCGACTCAATAGTATGCTGCAGTAACAGCTCAGCTTCTCCGAAATCCTATGTCATATTATACGTGGCACCCCGCACTGTCAAGCTGCGATATCCCTTAACCTGGGTTTCCCATATAAGACCGGGGGCGCAGACAGCTTTCTATGGTAAAATAGCTTCAGGAGACCCTTGTTTGGCCATATTGGACGGGGCTAATTGGAGGAATCCAATGTGTGAAGAGGTCAGAGAGTCGCCGAAGCTTCAATTCGATAAGCGGCTGAGGCTGGATTTGCCGAAACGTATCGTGCGCTGGCCTTTGTTTCCCTCTAAGTGGCGCAAGCATTCTTTCCTCTTAATCGCCAGCGTGATTCTGACTCTGTCAATGCTGGTCGGATGCGGCCCTAGTGGCCCTGGTACTGAGGACCTCTTATCAGTTGACTACACGCCGCTGCCCGGGGATGACTGGGAGGTATCGACACCTACAGAGCGGGGATTGGACCCGCTACTGGTGGCGGAACTGTATTACAATGCGGCTGAACTGGAGACCATCTACAGCCTGCTGGTTATCAAGAACGGCTGTCTGATAGCGGAAGATTATTTCAATGAAGGGTCTATTAATCAGAAAGACAGGCTGCAATCGGTGACGAAGAGTTACACTTCGGCATTGGTCGGGATTGCGCTGGAGCAGGGTTATCTGTCAGGTGTGGACCAAAAGATGATAGATTTCTTCCCGGAGTTCGCTGACCAAATCACTGACCCGAGGAAGAAGCAGATTACGATTCGGCAGATGCTGGAGATGCGCGCCGGATATCCCTGGGAGGAGTCCACGTTGGAATTGTTCGAGATGCTGTATGGCGGATTTCGGCCCTCCCTCTTGGTCGAAGTTCCTCTTGTCCGCGCTCCGGGAACTCAGTTCGAATACAGCAATCTGACGTCCCATCTCCTGGGGATTATCGTGGCACGGGCTACCGATACGGATCTCAAGTCATTCGCTCAGGAACACCTGTTCGCGCCGCTTGATGTGGAGATGGGCGATTGGATACAGGATTGGGAAGGCTATTACAATGGCCACTCGGACCTCCATTTTTCGGCCCGTGACATGGCCAGGTTCGGTTTGCTATATCTCAACGATGGTGACTACCGGGGTAAGCAGATCATCTCGGCTGACTGGGTCAGGGAATCTCTGCAGAGGTACTCGGAGAAGATAAATGCGACTGGCGGATTTCCAGCAAATTGGGGCCTTTCCTTCAAAGATATCGGGTATGGCTATCAGTGGTGGTCCGCCAGGGCAGGCGACCATCTTTACAACTTAGCATGGGGACATGGTGGACAGCAGATTGTCCTGTTGGAAGAGCTCAACATGGTCATTGTCGTTACCGCGGATCCGCTATTCGGCCAACATGGGGGAGATGCATGGAGTCACGAAAAGGCGAATCTCAATCTGGTGGCTGATTTCATCGCCTCCCTGCCGAGTGAGTGATGAACAGGCTAGGGTAGCACTCCGGCTGGCCAAATGGCGTTAATGATATTCCCCAGGAGATATCTTGTAGTTTATGGACTCCCGGTCTTCGTAGCCTTAGTCCTCCGCCCTGTAGACCTTGCACATAATCCCTCTGAGCACCCATGTTCCGCTGGCTTCATCACAGATATCGGGGATGACGGCGTTGATGTTCGATTGCCACAGCCCGGAAAGCGAGGGCTCCCCCTCAGGCTGTTCGGGGAACCACCAGCCGAATTCCGCATAAATCACTTGAGGAGCAATCCCGTGGAAATACTCACACTTAAATTTGCTCCTTCCCACGGTTGTCTCAATCCATACCCAGTCACCATTGTTGATGCCCAGGTCCGCAGCTTTCGAGGGGTTAATCTGCACCAATGGCTCAGGGTGCTTCTTTCGAATAGACTCAACCTGGTGGAATTGCGAATGATACGTTCGGCGCACCTTACGTCCTGTAATCAAAATCAGCGGATACTCTATCGCCAGTTCCGGTGAGGCGATTGGGCTTGACGGTGGCTCTTTATACCATGGCAGAGGGTCATAGCCGGCTTCCTCGAGCATAGTGGAGTATAGCTCGAACTTGCCCGTAGGTGTACCGAACCCTGCCTTCTCGTATTTCTTGTATTCGAGCGGTAGGCTATCATGGCCTCGCTTCTCCTCTATGAACTGCTTGAAGGTAACGCCCAGAGGAGCCAGGCGGTAATCAAAGGCCTCCTCCAGAGTCTGCCATGGCCAGTACGCCTCCTGGCCTAACCTCACCCCGAGCTCACGCCAGAGGTAGAACTCCGGTTTGCGTTCGTACAGTGGGTCGACAGCTGCCACTCCGCCGTCAAAGCTATGTGTATATTCACCGCCGAAGAACCCGGGCTTCTCCAAGGGGGATGCCGCAGGCAGAACATAGTCTGCAAGCTGGCAGTTGGGGGTCATGAACACATCCATTGCCACGTGCAAGTCTACTTTTCTTAGTGCTTCGTAAACCAGTTTTGCGTTCGGGAAACTGAGCAGCGTACCCGTGGCCTCCGTTATCACGGCTTTGATGGGATAGGGCTTCTCATCCACAATGGCGTGAAGGACGGATGGCGCGTTGGCCACAACAGATAGCCAATAAACGGGAAGCGGCCTCGCGGTGACTTTTTTAACGTTCTCCCTGATTTTGTCGTAGGTTTCCCAGGTCGAGAGTTTGTACTGGCGGCCGATTATCTTCTCCTTCTGCTCACGGGGTAATTTGTCAGAGAGTTCAATCTCGGTAATTGGTAGAATACCGGGATGTCCCGTCTCCAGTGTTTCACCTCCTGGCACATCCAGGTTGCCGGTTATAGCAGGCAGGATGCATCTGGCATGGTGGGCTGGTGTCGCATTAGGTATCTCCTCCAGGCCCATGCCGTGCCTGATCTGCGCCGGTTTGGTCGTAGCGTACAACCGGGCAGCCTCTCTGATTTTGTCAGCGGGCACCCATGTAATATCAGCCACCTTTTCTGGTGGATAGTCCTGGACTCGTTGTACAAGCTGCTCGAATCCGTGGCACCATCGGCTTACGAAATCCCTGTCATAGAGTCCCTCATTTATGATGACATTTGTCATCCCGAGCAGCAAAGCAGTGTCAGTCCCGGGCCGGTGTTGCAGCCAGATATCAGCAGCCATCGCTGCTTCCGAACGTCTTGGGTCAGCAACTATCACCTTGAGCCCGTCCTTCTGGAAGGCACGCATAAGCCTCCAGATTTGGGGGAAGCTTACCGCGGGATTTATCCCTATCAGCATCAAACAACGTGTCTCCGGTCGAAGGGGCGCCATGCCAATTACAAATCCGGAAACCATGAGGCCCAGCATTGTGAAAGCTCCGAAACAGACCGGCTGATGCCCTGCATAATTCGGCGTCCCGAACAGGTGTTGGAAACGCGCTCGGAATTCCTCGCTACAGTTGTGTTCACCATTCGCCTCGATAACCAGGGCCTCAGCACCGTACTTGCCCCTTATCTCCGCCAGGTTTTGTGCTATTTCATCCAGCGCTTGCTCCCAGGAAATCCTCTGCCATCTATTTTCTCCCCGGGCGCCTGCTCTCTTCAGGGGGAAATTGAGTCGTGACGGATGGTAGAGATACTCTTTGGCTGCATTCGCTCTGGGACAGCTCGTAACAACGCCACCTAATAACTTACCTATCGTCGAGCCTTTCCCCCAGGGTGACTCTACGCCAACAAGTTCGCCGTCTTTGACCCTGAGGCTTATCCGGCAATGCATTCCACAAAGGCCGCACATCCCTGTCTTAACTTCTTCAGCCATTTCCCCTCCTTGGTGCGTGTTTGAGCATGCCCGATTGTAGCATGCAATCCCTATCTGCCCTAAACCTTAGGTTCTATCTTGAACTCCCACTGGCAGGCAATGTCATCCTCCCCCTTTCGGGGAGGTAGTTTAAGGGCAGTCGCCTTCATATCTGGATTGAAATACTCAGCGACCACTTGGAACATCGGCACCTCTATTTCCTCACATACCATTTTCTGCAAATCTCTGTCCTTATTTCTCTCAAACATCAACAGCGGGTTACAGCGTGTAACCGTCATTATGCCATAATTCCCGTTCCTCAGGTCGAACTCAAGCTCGAACCACACTCCAAAGCCAGGGTCTACCTGAAGGAATTTGAACACCGCAGCAACATCGTTGCCCTTGATATTAAAAGCTTCGGTAACTCGACGCAACTCAAGCAGCGTCCCCGTTCGCCAGATTTCTTTATCGTAATCGAAGGCCGTTCGATCACCGAACTTCTGCCTCATAGAGGCAACCCAGAGTCCGTCTAGTCCCATATAGAGCTTTCCAGCCGCTGTCACCAATCTCACCAGCGCGTCTTTGGAAAAATCCTGCAATTCTACGTGTGGGTCAAACCTCCCGCTGTAGTCTTGTAAGTCTTTCATGTGACCTCCTTCTCTAGTTATTCTTGACTAAGCGAAGAGGTGGGTATTGGCAAACCACCTCTATGTCTTTGGTTCTATCTTAATCTCCCACTGGCAGCAGATGTCATCCTTGCTCTTCCGGGGCGGCAGCTTCAGAGGCCTCATCTTCATATCAGGATTAATAGCCTGACAAATGGCATTGAAGATGGGTGGCTCCAGCACTTCACATAGATTCTTCATGCCTTTTTCGTCTCCATGCCTCTCATAATATTCCATTGATTTACATTTGGTAACGGTCATTATGACATGATTATTGTTCTTGATATCGTAGTGAAGCTGGAATATGTCCCCATTCAGAGGGCCATCCGGGATCCATTGCATGGTCTTTATCATACTGACCACATCATTCCCGGGGATACCGAGGATTTCCTTGATGGTTTTCATCTCAATTGGCTCAACTACCAGCCGGGCTTTGAGATTGATATCAGTAGCTGCTTCAACCCCGAATTTCTGGCTGATGAGGGAATTCAACTGGGCCTCTAGCAACAGACCCAGCCTGGCATATTCCCTCAAAAGATTCACCAGAACCTCCTTGGAAAGGTCTTCCAGCCTCAGGTTCGGGTCAAAATCACCGGTGTAAGCCTTCAGCTCTTTCATACGACCTCCTTCTCTATTTATTTGGTTCTATCTTTAACTCCCACTGGCAGCATAGCCCACACCAGCCCTTTTCATCCCAGCCGTCTCTGGGAGGCAGCTTCAAAGGTGTGATTATTATATCGGGATTAACAGCCGCAGCATACGCCCTCATGCTGGCGGGCTCCAGTATCTGACATAGCTTTGCTATTCTTTCCTTCTCATTGTGCCTCTCAAGATAAGCCAGCGAAGGGCATTTGGTAATGGTAAACACGACATGGTTTGGGCTTTTGAAATCAAAAGTGGAGTCATATATGTCCCTGGCGAATGCTCCTCCCATCTCAATGAGTTTTGCGAAAGCATTGAGGTCGTTTCCCTGAATGTTCAGTGCCTCCCTGGTCCAATTTATTTCAGGGGCGCCTATGTCTTCCCAGACCTTCACCTCGCAGGCGAAAGCCTGTTCCTCGCCGCATCTCTCCTTGACGGCGTTATACCAGAATGCGCTCAGCAGTGCCATTTCCTTGCTGTATGCGTTCAGCAGTCTTGCCAGCGCATCTTTGGAAAAGTCCTGGTATTTTATGTCCGGGGCATACTTACCGCTGTATTCTTCTAAGTCTTTCATTTAACCTCCTTTCGTCTTCTTACCCACAGCTACATCGTCCTCCCAAATCCATTCTACCATCAGCCAGGCTCAAATAGAAGGCAGCCTGAACCATCTGTCAGCGAAGACCTAGCTTGGAGCAAGAGATGAAGGGGTGCAGGATATACATTAACCCGCAGGGCATTTCGAGGGCATTTGTCCTTCGTAGCAGAATGCAACTGAGGGCATTTTAGGATCAGGTCCACTAGGGGATGAGCGGAGCCCCCGGCCAAGTTAATTGCGATTTCGAAGGACTAATTTAGCTTTTGAGGCGAGTTCTTGTGATAATAACTTCCGTTTAGATTTATTTGTATCACCTTCGGGCCAGCCTACAATAGATGCATGTCGAGGAGGAGTGTCGTCCGGGTCTACTGTTAGACCTGTGGCTTGGACTACTGATACGGTGATGTCGGCAATACCATAGAAGGTGGGGGGTTGGGGCATTTTATTAATCGCATTAGTTTGTAGATATGTCCAGACATCACGAATGTGAAGGCCACAGATCCGAAAGACCGATAGGCGCAAATTAGAAGACGGCGGCTCGAACGCTTTTGGCAGAACTGAATGAGTTTCAACTTTGAAATGATTGCGTTGGTAGAGGCACCGCGCTAATGACTCATTGCTGCCAAGCGCACTAGGCAACCGCAAGATAGGCTCCTCCTGCAAGAACCCTATATATATTGTCCAGAATTACTGCAGGCATTTCGTCATCGAGATGCTCTGTTCCGTGAGTTTTGTTTTCTCCGAAGATGCCCGCGTATACTAAGCCTCCGTTGCCCCTCACAGTAACAGAGAAGACTTGTAAGGGAGCAATATACCACTCGAAAGTCGCTTCACCATCCGAATCCACATAGATGTCTGGCACGGGCACGTCTGTAGGTAGTAACTGAGAAAACCAAAGAGCTTTCTCCCAAGCAAGTGTATCAAGGGCTTTCGCACCCTGGCCATCCCAATTATCGAAAGAGCTCTCTTCGATTGCCTGGTTAAAAATTCTGACAGTCTGTCTGTAGATCTTGGCTACCGTCTGGCCTTGAAAGAGAGAGCCCAGCATTTCCTGATATTCCCTCTCAACGGCAGACGCGTCATCACTCACACCCGAATTACTCGGAAATGCTAAGGAGCTTGTGGTTCCGACAGGGGTGTATACTTTTGTCATTCGAACAACCTTGCAGTTTCTTCTTGTATGTTACCAAAAAAGATGCGATTTTTGAAATCGTGGAGTTGTTCAAAAGTTGGCCAAATGCCACTCTCGGTAAATCCAAAGTCCATTTGCCTGAATACATCAATATCTAGGATAATAGCAATATGGTCAGGCTTTGAACTCTTCTCTAACGCCTGTATAACATGGGCAACCATATCGGTTTCTGGGTCTCGGATTGTCAGCCTAGTTAGATAATGACTGACGCCTTGTGGAAGGCTCTCGGGAATGGTTGGAGGTGCCGTAAGATACTGCCTGAAATCATTCATTGGCAAAGGGAGATCCATACGGTTAATATAACGTGTAGCCAATCTTGTTATTAGCTCTGGAGTAGCTACCTTCACATATAATTCCCAAAGTGTCTTAGCCTGAGCTGAGATTGTCTGCCAGTCAGTATAAGGACTCAGACGACTGAAAGTAAACCCATCCTGCCTAAACTGCGCAACATTCTTTCCGTCAGACGATTTGAAAAAGTATCCTTGGAGCCCCCTGTCTTTGAGAATTTGTTCAACCTGTTTGTCTTTAACTACAAGCCCACTTTCGAAGGCTAGCCTTTCCTCTACCTTTGGATAATCCTTGGCAAGTTTTTTCTTTAGTGACAAGAAATTTTCCACATTGTAGTCGGAAGGTAGCTTCACCCGAAAATCAATTATCGCCTCAACTATGGGAGCTTTGGTGAGATGTCTTTGTTTTGCCATTTAACTTAAAAATTGGATAGGGCCTGACCTTGTGTTGTTATGGAAACAGGATATAGCAAATGAGGTCTATTTTGCAACCGCGGCCGACCTACACTATCGCCGAGAATAAGGGAGAGTGGGCACTGGAACTGACCCTAGTCGTTAAGTAGATTACTGCAGAGATAACAGACTAGTGAAGTCTGAGGATAGCTTGAGGGTTTATCAGTCGAGTAGCATGCAGCAACTATTATGACAACTGACAATAACGTCATGGTCTGTTACCGTATGCGGTAAGACATCCTTCTAGTGTGTCTAGCTCATATGCTACGACGTTGCCTTTTGGGATAATGATTATCCGGTATGGCTCGATATAGATGTTGGCTGAGTGTTACCCTATGCACCGGGTTTGATGCAGGGCACACGTGTGGAAAGCAAGCTAACTAATAACCTGCCTTTGCTTTCTCCCTTTTGTACCACTCCAGGTTCTCTTCCATGATGTCCTGGATGGGAAGGTGATAAGGACATCTTTCCTCACAGTCGCCACAATGGGAGCAGGAAAAACCTTTTTCTATGGCTTCAGCAATCCAGCCGGAGAAGAACTGGTCGGTGGGCAGGCGCTTCCAGAACGTCCTCATGGACATGACTGTGGAGATGGAGATGCCCTCCGTGCAAGGCTGGCAGTAGTCGCAGCGCCGGCAGAATTTAGAGCCCAGTTCACGAGCCAGTTCAGCCATTCGGCGCTTCTCTTCTTTGTTCATCTCTCGAGGTCCTGAGATGATTCGGACGACTTCCTCCATCTCGGCAACCTTCTCTACTCCGAGCAGGATAGCTACATCGGGGAACTGCATAAGATATTTCATAGCTATATCGGGGTATTCCAGAGCGCCACCGCCCATGGGCTTCATGACGATGAAATCCACACCATGCTCCCGGCACAGCGGCAGTAGCTCTTTCGCAGCACTGGTAGCGACAAAGTTCAGGGCATACTGAACAGTCTCGAAGAGACCGGAGGCGACCGCTCTTTTTGCGGGTTCCATAGTGTGGCAGGAGATGCCGATATGCCCGATGATGCCGCTTTCCCTTGCCTCCTGGAGCGCAGACAATGCTCCGCCGGAACCCGTTACCCTGTCGTATGTCTCCATATCGCTCACGTTGTGCAACTGGTAGAGGTCTATGTAGTCAACACCGAGTTCCTGCAGACTTACCTTGATGTCAGCCGCCGCTTTTTCTTTTCCCCGGCGGGCGGTCTTGCTGACAAGGACGAGTCCATCCCGCCGACCGGCGATAGCACTGCCGATGCATCGTTCGCTAATGGTGTAGGCGCGTCCTGACTCTAAGAAATTCACGCCCAGGTCCAGGCATCCCTTAACCACGGCTATAGCCTCCTCCTCGGGGAGGCGTTGAATAGGGATTCCTCCGAAGCCAACGCGGGTAACCGCGAGACCGGTTCTATTTAGTATTAGCTTTTCCATCTGGCTCTGCCATGAGCGCTAACTAAGACTCTTGGCCAGGAAATGCGGCAAGGTACTTTAGACAAATTGACCCTGTTAAGATGATACACCACGATACTTGTTTCTAGCAAACCAATCAGAATGCTGGCCCCTACGTAGATCGCTGTGAGATAAGCTCAATGTGTTATTCCATTATTCTTGGCGAACAAGCCCTGTGCTGAGGCTCTAAAGGCCCTGCTAAGCGATTCTAGTATGAGGCTGGCAAAACCGTTTATATGCTAAGGGCTACCTTAGCTGCTTCAAAGGTTGCTGACGCCGCGTCACGGGGCTCGTTGCAATCGCCAATCGTATGAACCTCAGGCACAACTCCCTCAAGCTCCTGAGCCAGCCTGTTAACCGGTTCTGACCCAACTGCCAGGATTACGGTATCAGCCGGCAGAAGGAAGACTTCCTCTCCCAAACCGATGACCACGCCGTTCTCGGTAATCTCCATCACCGATGCATATAGATATAGGGGGACTCGCAGCTCGATGAGCCGCCTTGTCAGGGTCCTAAAGGTGAATCTCTCCACTCCGGCCTTACCTCCGAGCCTGGTCCGCGTGACCAGGCTTACCTCCTTTCCCTGCTCTGCCAACCATACGGCAAGTTCCATACCTATGGAGCGCCCTCCTATTATCACCACCCTGCCTTTTGCTTCAGCCTCACCTTTGATGATATCGATTGCCTGAACCACGTTCGGGCCTGTGCTCCCCGGCACGTTCAGCCCTTGAGGGATGGCACCAGTCGCCACTACTATCGCGTCGGGCTTTGCCTCTAACGCCTTCTCCTTGGTCACCTCGGTGCTCACTGTGATTGGAACCCCGTGCTTGTCCAGCAGACGTCTAAGGTAGTCGGTGAAGCTGGCAAAGTTCTCCTTTCCCGGCATAGCTGAAGCTATGTTCCATTGTCCACCAAGCTCAGATTCTCTTTCATACAGGGATACCTGGTGTCCACGCTGCGCTAGAATTGCAGCGGCCTGCATGCCAGCGAGGCCAGCTCCAACCACCATCACCTTCTTGGACTGCTTGGCCGGCTTGGGAATAAAGTTAGCATCCCTGTATAGTGAGGGATTCACCGAACAGGAAGGAAGTCTTCTTGTGAGACAATTATTACAGTACAGGCAGGAACGAATATCTTCACTGCGGCCTTGACGGAGCTTGTTCGGCAAATCCGGGTCAGCCAGAAGCGGACGCCCCAGGGCAACGAAATCTGCCTTCCCATCCTTAATTATCTGCTCTGCCAATTCCGGCCCTATCTTGCCCACAGTTATCACAGGCACCTTTACCGCTTTCTTCACCTTTTCTGCAATTGGCACCTGGAGACCTTCGGGATAGGCATAGCAGGGCATGGTTAAAGGAGACCAGAACTCGTGCCCCGCGGATAAGCTGATGGCATCGGCTCCCGCACCCTCCAGGATGGCTGCCTGGCGCAGTACTTCGTCTGGTGTGACCCCACCCTCAACATCATCGCTGCCATTAATCCTTACCAATACTGGAAATTCCCGTCCAACCTTCTCTTTTGTCCTCTCCACTACCCTGCGAACAAAACGCGTTCTGTTCTCGACGTTACCTCCATATTGGTCTGTCCTGTGGTTAGTAACAGGGGATAGGAAAGTACTCAAAAGGCAGCCATGGCAGGCATGAAATTCGACCGCATCGGCTCCTGCATCCTTAACACGACGTGCTGCCTCAGCGAAGTCCTCCACATAGCGGTCGATATCCTTTTCATCGACCTCCTTATAGGGCTTATCACCTGGCATCCAGGACGTTATTGACGGGACATTTAAGGACATACCTTTAGGAATCGAGCCTACGAGTACGAGGACCAAGCCCCAGTCCATTAGCTGAACGCAAGCCTTTGCTCCTTCCCCATGTATAGTCTCAACAAGACTTCGCATGCCGGGAATAAATTTGTCATCATAGAGAGCCAAGTGGTGGGGAGTCGTGTCCTCGGCAGTGACCGAGGTGAAATGTATTACTACGAGCCCCACACCCCCTCTGGCCCTGGCTCGGTAGTGGTCAATCAGCCTCTCTGTGACCTTTCCTTCTTCATCAGCCAGGTTGTTGCCCATGGCAGGCATGATAAGCCTGTTCTCCAGGCGCAGTGTGCCTATATTACCCGGTTGGAACAATGCTGAGAACTTATTCACAGGTGCCTCCCTTATGTAAATTGATTTCCAGTGTCTTAAGTATTGTGGCTAATGCTAATCTGGTGCTCCCACTATATCATGTCTTTCAGTTCTTGCTCAACGACCTCCCTAACTGAGAATAGAGGCTCGTGCCGCTCGAATCTGGCTTCCAGTCTGTACGCCTGGATTTCGAATGGGACATCGTGGTATTGGTATTCGGTTTGTTCCCACGCCTGCAGGTATGCCTCTAGGACTTTCCTGGGGCCCAAAATCTCGAACTGAACCACATGTACCAGCTCGTGAAACAGTATGGAAATCCAGGAAGGGAAATGCTGCTGGAACGGTCTCCGGATGACAACGCAGTCGATGAAAGTAATACCGGCGGACCCGGAAAGGTCAAGAATCGGGAAATCCGACCCTGTTAATTCATCGTAAAACGGAGGATTTGAAATTCGATTCACAGTGGCCACTCGAACATTATCAAAAACCTGAGCATCGTAGTAGCCCTGAAGCGGCAGTCTTTCGTCGTCCGTCAAGCGGCGCCCTTTGGCCCTGTGCAGTTCTCGCTGCTCCCGAAGCCAGTGGTGAGATTGCTCAACTAGATGAGGGAACAGATTGGCAAATCCCGTGTGTGAATTGTCACTCGCAGGGCGTTCCTCTCTTTTCATTTATTACCCGTTTCGCAACCCTGTTTAGCTCAGAAAAGGATACAACCTGTCCATGTTATCTTGTCCGGGTGGAATTTGTTATCCAGGCCAAATTTGTCCAGGAAAGGCAGGATATCAATTGCCAGTGATGTCAATGATGTCCTTGCTTCGCCGGGATAGGGGCAGGGCTCACCTGCCTCCGCTTTGCAAGGCTCACATAACTCACAGCTTCCACCAATCATCCCCCATACATCGTTTATGCCCCTGTTTCTCAAAAGCTCTTCCAGTCGGAGAATCTTGTTATGAAAATCTAATTTGCTTTGTTTCAGGCCTTCGTTATCGTTTCTCACATCCAGGGATCTGGAATATTGTAGCAATACACCGTGTTGGAACTTTTGGAGTCGAGCCTTAGTTTCTTCTAGCGAGCCGATGTGAGGAGGACACATGTAGTTTTTGCCATAATTCCCACACTTATCTTCCGAGCAAAGCTCTCTTATTCTTTGCTCGGGAACCAGGAGCTCCGGGCTGAATTCTAAGCAGGTCTCGATTCCCAGTTGTCTGGCAAATTTCAATGCGCTCGTCACCGGTGTATCCATGGTGCAACCTCTTTATTCCCCGTGGTGAAATGGAGAATAACATAGTCCTAATTAAGTTTAAAGCCAGCTCGAAACACAAGGTTGGTCAAGCTAGTCGGAGAGGACCTTTTAACCACCCTGGCTTGCCCTGGCCTGTACCGAGCTTGCAAGTATTCTTTCCAGCTCCAGCCCTTCTTTCAGAGGCAGGTCCAAGCCTCTTACTATTGCTTGCTTGGCGCTTCTGACTGCCATCTGGTCGTAAGATGCAATCTTCAGGGCAATTTCTTCGACGGTGGGCAAAAGTTTCTCCCGTGGCACCACTCGATTGACCAACCCTGCCTTGTAAGCTTCTTGGGCATTAATGCGGCGGCCGGTGAGCAGCATTTCCAGGGCTTTGCCCCGCCCCACCGTGCGGGGGAGAGTCTGGGTTGCCCCAGCGGCCGGGATTATGCCCAGTCCGACTTCGGGTGTGCCAAATTGGGCATCCTCCGAGGCTATCCTGAGGTCACAGAACAATGCCATCTCGATTCCATCGCCCAGGACATAGCCGTGAAGAGCAACGATTACGGGCTGGGGCAAGGACAGGAAAAGTCCCCAAACATCACGTTCCCACCTCACCTGACGGGCGATTGTGGGCGAGGGCGCAGTAAGAAATTCGGTCAGGTCGGCTCCCGCACAAAATGCCTTATCACCTGCCCCTTTTAAGATAGCAACACTCACATCCGGGTCGTCCTTTATAGCACCCAGAATTTGATACATCTCATCGCGCATCTTTATGTTATAGACATTTAAGACCTTGGGGCGATTTAAGGTGATGTAGGCTACGGCGTCCCGTTTTTCATAGATTATGGTTTCAAAGTCACCCATTAGCTTAAATCCTAAATTCCAAGCACGAAATCCTAAACAATATCAAAATTCAAATATCAAAACTGATTTTGCCTTTTCTACTATGGAGCCGAAGATTTTCATAAGCTCTGTGGCTTCGTTAATCAACGATTGTCTTACTCCTTCTCTATCTTCTCCCTTCACCTCGATAAACCTTAGCCAATACTTGCTCTCTTTAGCTTCCTTGCGGCAAATCTTGACCCTCATGGTGAAATCCTTTTTGCTTAAGGCTTCGTTGGCTTCGATGTAATTCGCTCCCACTGAACCAGAAGACCTGATAATTTGCTTCGCTATTTCAATGTTTGCCATTGTTTTCGGAGGAGTACTTACAAACTCTATTACATCTTTGGCAAATTTTAGGGTTCGCTCCTCTAAATCATACCGTTTTGAGTTTTTAATTTCGGTCATTTGAATTTGTTTAGAGTTTAGAAATTAGTATTTAGGGTTTGCCCGTACCATTCCTAACAATGTTTGTGTCACCACCCATGGTCCACCCCCATTGTGGGAGAGTGAATTACTTGCCTTTAAACTGGGGCGTCCTCCGCTGTTGAAAAGCTGTAATGCCTTCGATGCGGTCTTCAGTCGTCTGCAATAAATGGTAGAGGTCAGCTTCCAAGTGTAGCCCTTGGTCCAGGGTCAAATCTAAACCCTGGCATACCGCTTCCTTAGCATATCTTAATGATAAAGCCGCCCCGGAGCTTAGCTTTGTTGCCATTTCCATTACTGTGGGCAGAAGTTCTCTTAGTGGGACAACCTTGTTGACCAGTCCAATTTCACAGGCCAGTGTGGCATCTATGGCCTCTCCGAGAAGAATGATTTCCATGGCCTTGGTTCTGCCTATGATTCGAGGTAGAAGTTGGGTTCCGCCGTCCCCAGGAATAGAGCCTGAAACAATTTGGGGCAAACCGAAGCGGGCTGTGTCTGCGGCGATTCTCAGGTCACAGGCTAAGGCTAACTCCAAACCCTGCCCCAGGGCGTCGCCATTAATTGCGGCAATAACCGGGCGATCAATACTGAGTATGGTTTTGGCGACGGAGTGTAGTTCTGTGTTCTGTTCTGCCAGTTCAGTCCCCAGGCAGAAATGTTCCCCGGCACCGGTTATGGTGACTACCATTATTTCTCCATCGCTGTTGATGCTGGCGCAAAGCCCAGCCAGTTCTTGGCTTAGCTGGGTGCTTATGGCATTGCCGCCATCCGGAAGATTAAGCGTTATGCTGGCTATGGATTCCTTCTTTTCGTAGATGATACTTTTATATGACATGAGTTTTACGGATATTATATACTACCACCTCTCAATTTTGGGCGAGGAAACTCCTATAATGTTTTGCGGCTATGCGAAGTCCGATTTCATGAACCGTAGCCGCATAGCCGCTGTTATATGCAGCATATCAGCCCGTCTTATTGACTCCTTTAACAATCATGCCTTTTGGAACAACGTATCCCTTGAAGGGAACCCAGAAGCCTCTGTAATACGTAATAACTATATCACTAAATCTGGATTCTTTAAGCATTTTCGTCATTTCATCAGCACTATATAAGTTTAAATTAAAATTTTTAATATGCTTGGTGTGGTCTAGTCCGTCATCTTTATTGTATGCCATCTCAATTACTAATCTACCACCTGGAGCTAATACTCTATATATTTCCTTAAGTGATGCTACTGGTTCGGGCCAGAAGAAAAATGTTTCAATTCCAGCAACCGCAGAAAATTCATCATTTTCCCAGGGTAGAGATGATACATTTCCTTGTCTAAATTCAGCTTTGCCTGATTTGATAAGATTTTCATTAATACTACTTGCCAAATTTACCATATCCTCAGAATAATCTAATCCAGCTATCCTTTTTACGTGTGAGGCATATTTCTTGATAAACAATCCAGAACCAAATCCTATCTCAAGATATTTATCATCATGTTTAAGATTAAGCACCTTTGCAGTATTTTTATAGAAATCTCTATGTCCCCAGGCCATACCCTCTGCCAATATTCTTCCAAAGGGTCCTGTAGGTTTTGCAAATTGTGACATCTTTATTTCTCTTTGCTATGAGCTCTTATAACTTAAAAATTAGAGATTGAAAACATCTTTGTTACGGTTGAGATATTGAACATAACTGGTTCGTACGCGCAATGCGGATATCATTTCCACTTAAGGACTATAGCCGCACTGCGTACGCACTCACCCTGGATGCGTTGCCTATATCTTCCCTTCCCTTCCCTGCCCAGCTCAGCTTTTCCCTGGCTGATAGTATCCAGTGGGTTCGTAATCTTACCGCTAAGATTACACGTGAATCCTTGGTGCCTTCAGTGCTTTCCGTATTGGTCTCGGAGAGTTCTCCTCAATACCTTTCCTGTGGAGGTCTTGGGAAGCTCGTCAACGAAAGCCACGTATCGAGGGCGCTTAAAGCCAGCCAATTTATCTCGACAGAAGTCTATAATTTCCTCGGGAGTAGCTGTCTCCCCTTTCTTCAGCACGATTACAGCCATGGGCTCCGAACCCCACTCTGGGTCGGGAACACCGATTACCGCTGCCTCTTCGACCTTTGGATGTGTATATAGTACGTTTTCTACTTCCTCAGGAGAGATGTTCTCGCCTCCTCTTACAATCATGTCGTCAGCACGTCCAGCGAGGTAGAGATAACCTTCTTCATCGAAATAGCCTTTATCGCCGGTGCGATACCAGCCATCGGGGGTAAAAGCTTTCTTCGTTTTCTCCTCATCCTTCCAGTATCCCTTCATTATCCTTGGGCCTCGAACTACAAGCTCCCCTGCCTCTCCCGTGGGCAATGCTCGACCCTCTTCATCCCTTATCTGAACCTCCACATCATCCAAAGGTATGCCAATAGAGGTAGCTAATCTTTTTAGTTTCTTTTCCCTTTCCTCCTCGGTCTCCTTTCCTGTTATGACTTGGTCCTCGGCTCTAAGCATCGCTATGGTGGAAGATGTTTCCGTACCTCCAAAAGCGTTTATGAGTGCTCTTCCGGGAAAGCGTTCGATAGTTTTCTTTAGCACTTCATAGGGGCAAGCAGCAGCACCGTAGGTTATCACCCGGATACTGGATAAGTCGTATTTATCAAAATCAGGGTCATCGACAATTCTCTTGAGCATAGTAGGCACCAACATTACTCTGCTGACCTTTTCCCGCTGCGCCGTCTCAAGCCACTCTTTGGTCTCAAACTGCTTCATCAGAGCTATAGTCCGGCCTCCGTAAATCGCTGCCAGCATTGCTTGCATCCCGGCGACGTGATAAAGAGGCATGGTGATAAGATTACTTTCTGCAACTTCCGGGTCGGGAGGATTAACGTTCTGCAAGACATAAAAGGAGTAGCTATTGTGAATTTGAGGTACACCTTTGGGTAAGCCTGTGGTTCCCGCGGTGTACATGAGCACGGTGGCGTCATCGTCGTCTATCTGGGCGAACGTTTTTGGCTCTGGGGAGCCTGAAGCTAAAAGCTCTTCATAACTTAACATGCCCTCAGCCTTGCCATCTATACAAATATAATGCTTTACCGTAGGGAGGTTAGGTCGCATAGAATTCACCAAATCTACATACCTTTCTCCGACAAAAAGGACAGTGGCCTCAGCATTGTTGAGCATGTGGGTTAGCTCATTTTGCTTGGCCCTGAAATTCAGGGGCGCGAATATCCCGCCAATCTTAGCTGTGGCAAAATAGGCCTCAACATATTGATTGCAGTTGACCTGGAGGATGGAAATGCGGTCTCCCTTCTTAACTCCCAACTTCGCTAGGGCATCGGCCAATTTAGTCGACCGTTCGTTGAGTTCAGCAAAGCTGTATCTCTTGCCCTCAAAGACTATGGCTGCTCTATCCGGGCAAATGGCGCTGGTGATCTCAAGAAACTCTGTGGTATTCATGTCTTACCTCCTGGCGTTATTTTAACCTCATTCTTAATCCTGGTAAAGGGCTAGCTTTGCATTGGGGATTCGAGGCTTACATCTGAATGTTCCCATGCTTTTTCCAGGGATGTTCCTCTGTTTTATTTGCCAGAACCTCCAGGGAACGAATCAATATGCGTCTGGTATCCTCCGGTTCTATAACATCATCAACGTATCCCCTTTCCGCCGCCATGTAAGGATTTATCCAGAGATCGGCATATTCCTTAAGTCTCCTTTCCCGGAGTTCCTCGGGATTTTCAGCCGCTGCTAGCTCTTTGGCATATATTACGCTTGCTGCGGTTTCTGGCCCTACCAATGCTATCTCGGCTGTGGGCCAGGCAAACACGAAGTCAGCTCCCATGGGCTTATTGCACATGCATAATTGGGCACCGGCGTATGAATGGCGTAAGATTAGCGTGATTTTCGGCACAGTTGCCTCTGTAGTTGCATGCAGCATCTTCGAGCCAATTTTTATTATGCTTCTATACTCTTCTTCTTGACCAATCATAACCCCGGGAGAATCCTGGAAGTGGATTACGGGAATATTAAAGCAATCGCAACATCGAACAAAGCGGGCATGTTTATTTGCGGCGTGGACATCGATTGTGCCACCTTTCACCAGTGACTGATTAGCCAGAATCCCCACCGTCTGCCCATTCAGTCGGGCAAAGCCAGTTATCATATTTCCTGCATAAGTTGGCTTGGTCTCAAAGAAATAGCCATCATCCACTACCTCAGTAATTACTTTGCGCATATCAAAAAGGCTCCTTGAGTTATCGGGGAGTATATTTAGAATATTCTCATTCCTCCTATCTGAGTCGTCGCCAGTATCAATAATCGGAGGCCTCTCCTTGCAGTTTGATGGGAGGAAACTCAACAGCTCCTTTGTCAATGCTACAGCATGCTCATCATTCTTAGCTACCAAATCGCATAATCCGGTAATCTGGCTGTGAACCTTCGCTCCACCTAAATCTTCCTCGGTCTTTTCCTGTCCCAGCATTGTGCGCACAAAAGCAGGACCGCCCATATACATCCGGCCAATTCCGTCAACCATGATTATAAAATCTGTCAGTGCCGGGCCATAAGCTGCTCCGCCTCCGCAGCTACCCATCAGGAGGCTGATTTGGGGGATTACTCCTGAATATAGCGTGTGCCTGCGAAACACTTGGGCATATACTTCGCTGGAATCTTGACCTTCCTGGAGCCTTGCCCCTCCCGAATCTATCATCTGAATGAAAGGGACTCCAGCCTGGCCAGCAAAATCGAGCATCTTGCAGAATTTTTTTCCGTGCATCTCTGCAAAAGTCCCCGCAAAGGTGGTGAAATCTTCCGCAGCGATGAAAGCATGTCTTCCTTCCACCTTTCCATGCCCACAAATCACGGCATCCGCAGGGACCTCTCGTTTGTCCATGTCAAAGAAAGTGCAGCGATGTTTGACCAGAATGTCTACTTCATCAAAAGTGCCGGGGTCGAAAAGCAGGTCTATCCTTTCCCGGGCTGTTAGCTTATTACGGCTATGCTGTTTTTCCACTGCCTCCGCTCCGCCCATTTGAAGGAGCTTCTCTTTCCGCTCTTTCAGCTCGTTTAATTTGTCTATGTTGGTCTTCATTTTACGTTGCCTCCTCGTAAGTTAACTCATAGCGCATTTTGTTTCTATCGCCGATATTATATCATCCACTTCGCTCTCGGGGATTCCATAGCGCTCAGCTATATCTGCCGAAGACATTTGTTCGCCAGTGATAAAACCTCTTCCTAGCAGATAAATCTCCTGCTCTTTCATTCCTATGTTAGCTCTGTCGAGTTCCATCAGTTGAATGACTTCTTCATGCTCTGTTGCCAGTACCCGAATCTGACTTGCTTCGTCTCTTAAAGCCTGTGCATAGTTCAAACGTGCTTTTTCATGTTTTCCTTCGTTCTCGTAGGCAATCGCCCTGTTGAAATATGCCCTGGCGTAGCCAGGATAGAGATTGATTGCCTTGCTGTAGTGAGCTATGGCACTGTCAAGTTCTTCTCTATCCGCATCACGAATTCCCCGTTCCAAATGCCGGTTGCCCAGAATGTAGTGGGTTATTCCGTCCACCGAGGGCGAGGGCAGTCCTCTGATGTCCTCCACCTCTTCTAACTCATCCCAATCTAAGTCTTTTGTCCGCCATCTCCGCCCTTCCTTAACTTGCGCCCCTATCCTGCGATGCCTTATATCTCTTGAGCCATACCACAGGTCCATGAATTGCCGCCCGCCCGTGGAAAACCTAAGGGAATTGACATAATGTGGCGTATATCGCCCACCGTTATCTATGACCACCTCAACAACGCCTATGTCCAGGCCAAACCTTGGCCCCAGACTGCTGAGCAGCTTAGCATAACCGAGGCAATCAGCTTGCTGATGGAGGAGGACATCCCTTAGCTGGAAAATCCTGCCTCTTTTCACATTCCGCCTTACTAAATCGTATAGCCAGTTCGACATGGCTAGCTCCGATTCCCTTTCCTTTCCTGCGCTTCGGCTGCTTGCAATGGGTGGGCTGTGAGCCAACTCCCAGCGAGATAATGCCTGGTTTATATCCCGAGAACTAACCTTTCTCGGTTTTTCTATTTCCACAGTGTCATATAGTATACTTGCAAAAAGAATGCTTCAAAAGAAGAGAACAGGGATTTTCCTCCCCCGCTTTGAAGGCCAAAGGTTGAAGGATTTTCCCAGGGCTTTAGACGATATTCTGGATAAAGAGAATGTCAGCTACTATGATGGTGTCTATGCCACGGACAATCCATATTATGTCAAACCGGCTACGGAGGAAATGTTAGCCAAGGTTCACTCGCAAGATATGATAGACAGGGTAAGGAAGACAGGGTATTATGAAGCGGCTTCGTATTCTGCAGGCGGGACGATTCAGGCGGCTTTGGAGATACTTCGAGGAAAGATTGACAATGCCTTTGTTTTCACCGGCGTTGGCGACCACCATGCCGGCAGGAATTCCTTTGGGGGCTGGTGCTATTTCAATGGCGCTGCTGTAGCCATAGCTGTGCTGAGGGAGAGCGGCGTGAAGAGCTTTGCCATTGTGGATACCGATAGTCACCATGCCGATGGCACCAGGGATATTTTCGCCTGGGATAAAGAGATACTTCACGTATGTTTTTGTTTTCAAAACTATAGCGATGAGAATGGAAATATTGACGTTGCCGTTCCCCATGGCATAAGCGATGAAGAGTACGTTAGGAAGATGGAGCAAGAATTTGCCTCACGGGCTATCTCCTTCAGGCCAGAGTTCATATTTTGGGAGCTTGGCTATGATGCCACGCAGGGGGACTACGGAGATAAAGGAGTGAGCAGGGATTGCCATGTAAAATTGGCCAGGGTAATAAAAGAAGCTTCTGACAAGGTCTGTCAGGGCAGATTGATAGTTATTCTCTGTGGAGGCTCGGACCGCCAGTTAGCAACCTATATTATTCCCAAAGTGATTAAACAATTAGCCCTATAGCAGGGCAAAAATTAAAATGCAAAATTTAAAAGTACAGTTCAAAATTAAATGGGGTTCCCTTTTGCCTTTTGTTTTTTAGTCTTCCTTATGACAGCCGACCTTGTACTACACAATGCCAATGTAGTGACCCTGGATTCCAATTGTCCCGGGGCTCAGCTTGTTGCTGTCAGGGATGGCAAAGTTCTGGCGGCGGCGGACAATGAGGCGTTGGCGGAATTCAGAGGGCCAGAGACCACCGTTATAGACTGTCAGGGGCAGACAGTCCTGCCGGGGTTCAATGATGCCCATTGCCACCTTGTTGCCCTGGCTAAAAGCCTGATCAGCCTCAACTTAGGTCCCGCTAAGATGCGCTCTATCCTTGATATCCAGAAAGAGATTAAAAAGCTAGCCCAGAATCTTCCCCAAGGAAGTTGGATAAGAGCTGATGGATATAATGAGTTCTACGTGGCTGAGAAACGTCACCCCACTCGCTGGGACTTAGATAATGCAAGCCCGGTCCATCCCGTAAAGCTCACCCATCGCTCAGGACATGCCCACGTGTTAAACAGCCTGGCTCTGGCACTTGTGGGTATCTCTAAGGAGACTCCTGAGCCTCCAGGCGGCATTATCGAAAGAGACTTGGGGACGGGCGAGCCCAATGGTTTGCTTTACGATATGGGCGATTTCTTGGGTAAGAGGGTGCCACCGTTAAGCGATATTGAACTAGAGCGGGGGATAAAGCTGGCCAACCAGGAGTTGCTCTCCCTGGGCATAACTTCCGTCCAGGATGTTTCCCCCGAGAATGATTTTCAACGGTGGCAAATGTTCCATCGGTGGAAAAACGAAGGAAGCTTGAAATGTCGGTTAAGTCTTATGTTAGGAGTGGAGGGATTTAATCGTTATCAGAAAGAAGGCCTGCCGCCTGATCTGAGTGGAAGTGGAATCCACCTTGGTGGAGTGAAGATAGTCTTGCAGGAAACTACAGGGCAGCTAAGCCCGAGCTGGGAAGAGTTGGAGCAGATAGTGCCGCGCATCCACCAATCTGATTTGCAGGTCGCCTTCCATGCTGTTGAGGAGACTACAGTTGAGGCTGCTTGCTCTAGTTTGGAACAAATACTGCGGAAATCTCCGCGACCAGACCATCGCCACCGCATTGAACACTGCTCTATATGCCGACCTGAAATGGCAAAGCGTCTTGCCTCGCTTGGCGCGGTGGTGGTCACTCAGCCAGCCTTTGTCTATTACAATGGAGATAGGTATCTCCAGACAGTGCCAGAAAAGCAGCTTAAGCACCTATATCCCCTTGCCACCCTTTTGCAGGCCGGGGTGAAGGTGGCCGCTGGCTCAGATTGCCCGGTGGTGCCGCCAAATCCGCTAATAGGCATTTATGCCGCTATCTCACGCAGGGCGGAGACAGAGGAAGCTGTCTTGCCTCGGGAATCCGTCTCTCCACTGGAGGCATTGCGCATGTACACTTTGAATGCCGCCTATTCTTCCTTTGAGGAAGCCGTAAAAGGCTCTGTAACGCCAGGTAAATTCGCTGACCTGGTGGTGCTGAGCGATGACCCTGGAAAAGTTCCCACCGAAGAGGTGAAGGATTTGCAGGTTGCAATGACCATTATCGGTGGGGGAGTGGTGTATCGTAAATCGTGAGCGCCAAATTTTGTTAATTGGTATACTGAAGTCATAGGGAACGTAGTATTAAGGATTAGGAACATGGAAGGAAAGAGGATCCTTGTGGTGGAAGATGATGAAACCCTGCTCGACGTCCTTAGGTACAACCTCGCCAAAGAAGGCTATGATGTAGTTTCTGCTGTTGATGGTGTCCAGGCCCTGGAGCTTGCCCGAAGTGAGAGGCCAGACTTAATTATCCTGGATATCATGCTTCCCAAGCTTGATGGCTTTGAGGTTTGTCGAATTTTGCGTAAAGACATGACCACACCTATCTTGATGCTTACCGCCAAGGTGGAGGAAGTTGATAAGGTGCTTGGTTTAGGAATCGGGGCGGACGATTATATGACTAAGCCCTTTAGCGTGAGGGAGCTCTTGGCTCGGGTTCGGGCAATGCTGCGCCGAACGGAGCTGCTTAAGGAGAAGCCAAGCTTTGAGGAAGAAGACGTCCCTCCAATGATAAAGGTTGGAGATCTCGCTGTAGACCTTGCTCGCCACCAGGTCTCTCTTGGTGATTCCATCCTGGACCTGAGCCCCAAGGAGTTTGAACTGCTTGTTTTCCTAGCGAGGAATCGAGGTCGGGCCTTCACCCGTGATTATCTTCTGGAGAAAGTCTGGGGCTATGATTATGTCGGAGATACCAGGACCGTGGATGTCCACATTCGCTGGCTGCGGAGGAAGCTTGAAGCTGATCCTGCTCACCCCCAACGCCTACTCACGGTCCGTGGTTTTGGCTACAAGCTTGAGGGGTAGAGATGTTTCGTAGTATCAGATGGCGGCTTGCCACTGCGTTCATAGTCCTGATCATAGTCTCGATTGGGGGACTTAGTGCCTATCTTGTGCAATTTGTTCGGGGTAACTACTTAGATAACCTGGAGTCACAGCTTACCAATCAGGCGCGATTAGTAGGCGATGTCGGCGGGCCATATTTCATTAGTGGGCAGAAAAGCGTTGATGACATTGCTAAGAGACTCGGGGAGCAAATTGAGGCCCGGGTTACCATTATCGACAAGAGTGGAGTGGTGCTGGGTGATTCAGACGAAGACCCGGCAGCGATGGAGAACCATGGCAACCGTCCTGAGGTTATTGAAGCCCTTTCCAGCGGAGTTGGCAGCAGTATTCGCTACAGCACTACTCTGGACCTCGACATGATGTATGTCGCTGTGCCCGTGACAGTAAATGAGGAGGTAGTCGGCTTTTACCGGGTAGCTCTTCCCTTAACTGAGGTAAACAAATCTCTGGAGCACATAAGTCAAGCCATAATTGGCGGGGCGGCGATTGCTGTCGTCATCGCTATTCTGTTGGCAATACAGATATCGAGGACTACCACTGAGCCGGTCAAGAAGCTTACTCAGATATCTAAAAAGATAGCTGAAGGGGAACTTGACCAGGAAATTCGGGTGACTGCCAAAGATGAAGTTGGTGACCTGGCAGAAGCGTTCAACCAGATGGCCGCTAAGCTTAAGGAGATGGTAGGGCTGCTTACCACTGAACGGGATAAGATGACTGCCATACTCTCTAATATGGCTGATGGCATTCTTGTCGTCGGCGGTGCAGGCGAGGTTACCATGATTAACCGGGCAGCGGAAAGGATATTCCAGTTCTCTGCGGACAAGAAATTGGGACATACATTTATTGAAGTAGTACATGACCATGAGATAGATGGTATTTTGCAGAAAAGTCTGAAAACGGGAGAGCAGCAGATGGGGGTTGTGGAAATTGAGCCGGGAAGGCAACTTCTGGGAGTTGTAGTTACTCCGATAGTTGGTACCCGTGGCTGTGTGGTGCTACTGCAGGACCTGACCGAGATGCGACGACTGGAGAAGGTGCGTCGTGACTTCATCGCCAACATTTCTCACGAGCTGCGTACGCCGACTGCCTCGCTCAAAGTTTTGGCTGAGACCCTTCAGGAAGGAGCTATAGACGATCCTAACGTGGCTAAAGGATTCCTGGATAAGATAAACGTTGAGACAGACAGATTGGCTCAGATGGTAAGTGAACTCAATGAGCTATCTCGCATTGAAAGTGGTGAGGTCTCCCTTAAGAAAGAACTTATTGATATAGGTGAGGTTGTGGCCCTGGTTGTAGAAAGGCTTAAGCCTCAAGCGGATAGGGCAGAGCTCAGCCTTGCAGTAGATATTCCGTCGGGCATCCCCAGGGCACTTGCTGACAAAGAAAGAGTGGAACAGGTACTTGTTAACCTGCTTCATAATGCCATCAAGTTCACCCATTCGGGTGGCAGGATTAATTGCGCGGCCAAAATCGAGGGTAACGATATTTCGGTCTCGGTGGTGGACACTGGTATCGGCATTCCTGCGGACGACCTGCCGCGCATCTTTGAACGCTTTTACAAGGCGGATAAAGCCCGCGCTGGTGGTGGTACGGGCCTAGGTCTGGCCATCGCCAAGCATATAGTAGAGGCGCACGGCGGCAAAATCTGGGCGGAGAGCATTGAGGGGAAAGGCTCAACCTTCACCTTCACCCTACCTATAGCAGTTAACCCTTAACCAAAGCTTAGGCAAAATTTCACCTCCTTTTAACAAAACCTTAACCAAAGCTTAACCTCCACCTTTTATGCTTAATCTTAGTATGAGGAGTTTGGTCAAGGATAAGGTATAGCGTTATCACCATGAAGAACGTTTTATTTGTCTGCGTACATAATTCAGGGCGGAGCCAGATGGCTGAAGCGTTGTTTAATTGTCACTCTGGAGCCGAGGCTCGTGCCTTTTCCGCTGGAACCCGACCGGCGAGCCACACCGACCGCACTGTGGTGGTGGCCATGAAGGAACTGGGGATAGATATCAGCTCTCAGCGCCCTAAAATGCTGACCTGGGAGATGCTGGAGAACGCTGACAAGGTCGTTACTATGGGCTGCAGTCTGGAAGGCGCTTGTCCTGCTAGCTTTGTCTCCATCGAAGACTGGCAACTGGAAGACCCGGAAGGGAAGGCCATCGAGAAGGTGAGGGAGATAAGAGCCCAAATCGAGGCTAAGGTAAGGAAACTGCTTGAAGAAACGCAGTTAGGAGTGAAGGGAAAGTGCTAAATCAAAGGTATCTTAATGAGGCTCTCTTTCCTTATCAGGGACCAGCCATTGTTAAGCCCAGGCTGGGAAGTAGCAAAGGGAGCATTGTAAAGAGGAAAAAGAGCAGGCTTGAGCAACTTCAGTTTAGCTTCAATCGGCCATGATGCTAGGAAGGAGGAAGCCTATGAAAGGGAGGTGTATACCTGTGAAAATGGAATCAGTAATGAGATCAGCGTAGAAGAGACACAATGTAACCGAGACAATCAAAAGGAGGAATTAATGCGTACTAACCTAATAAGAAGAAGGAAGTGGTTTATGTTGCCGCTAACAGCCTTGTTTATAGCTGCTATCGTTCTAACTGGTTGCGGCGGTACTCCGGAGGATGAAGGAGGGTTATCAGGTTCGTTTAGGATTATCGGATCTAATACAGTGGAACCTCTAAGCGTGGTGTGGGTGGAAGAGTTTATGAAGATGCACCCTAATGTGAGAATAGCGGTTAGTGGTCCCGGTTCTGGGGTGGGCATAGCTGCCCTGATCGATGGCACCACAGAGGTTGCCCAGGCTTCCCGAGAGATGAAGTCAAAGGAGGTTGACCAAGCCAAAACCAAAGGGGTAAATCCTTATGAGATTCAAGTTGCTACTGATGCCCTCGCCGTGGTCGTACATCCATCAAATCCGGTATCTGAGTTGGCCATAGCTCAACTCTCAGCCATCTTCACTAATCACATAACTAACTGGAAGGAAGTTGGCGGCAATGACGCTCCGATAGTTGTTATCTCCCGAGACACAAACTCAGGCACCCATGTCTTTTTTAAGGAACACGTAGTGCAAATGAAAGGACTTCCCACCGAAGACAAGAGCCTCGAGTACGGGTCCGGGGTACTGTTTCTGCCTTCCACCAAGGAGGGGGTAGATGAGGTAGCTAGGAACCCCAATGCTATCTTCTATCCAGGTTTGGCCTATGTTACAGATGAGGTGCAGCCTCTGGCAATCAAGAAGACGGCTGATGACCTCGGTGTGCAGCCCAGTGTGGAAACAGCTCTGGCTGGCAGCTATCCCATCGCGCGACCGCTTCTGTATTACACCGACGGCGAGCCGACGGGAGTTATCAAAGCTTTCATTGACTACTGCCTTTCAGCCAATGGCCAGGCAAAGGTCACTGACGTAGGATACGTGCCGCTGGAATAACCAGGTAAAAGCATATGCTACGGCAACGAGTTTCTGCTGTCGCTGCCGAAGCCAGTCTTGAAAGAGGACTGAGGCGGCGGTGGCGTTTGGGCGAAAAGTTTATCGAGGGCTGGATTTTCCTAGCCGGACTACTAGCTATAGTCGTCCTGCTGGGCATCGTTGGCCTCTTGATAAAGGAGGGTTTGCCCATTTTCTCTCACACGCCTCCTTGGGAGTTCCTCTTTGGCACAAAGTGGTACCCCGTCTCTGACCCACCCACTTTTGGCATAATGTCGTTCTTTGTAGCTACGATTATGGTTACTATTGTCGCCACAGCTATCGCTGTGCCGGTTGGCGTTGGCTGCGCTGCTTACCTGGCCGAAGTAGCCCCATTGAGGATAAGAGAAACGGTAAAGCCCATTATTGAGCTACTGGCGGGGATTCCGTCGGTAGTCATGGGGTTCATAGGATTATTGCTTCTGTCTCCACTTATCCAGAGCGTGTTCAATCTTAACACCGGGCTCTGTGGGCTTACTGCGGGGATCATGTTGTCACTAATGAGCTTACCCATAATTGTAAGTGTCTCTGAGGATGCGCTGAGTGCCATTCCCGATGAGTTTAGACAGGCAGCCTATGCTCTAGGTGCTACCAAGTGGGAAGTAGTAAGGCACGTCTCTATTCCGGCAGCCCTCTCTGGAATTGCCGCTGCCATCATGCTAGGGGTGGGACGCGCCATCGGGGAGACCATGACCGTCCTTATGGTCGCTGGCGGTGCCTTGGCTGTGCCCATTTCTCCAACCGAGCCTATGATGCCGATGACGGCAGCTATTGCCTCTGGGATTGGCAATGCTGTCCGTGGTGGCCTGCAATATCAAGCGCTATTTGCCATTGGTCTACTGCTATTCATCATGACTCTGGCGGTTAACCTCATCGCCGATAGAGTGATGGAACGCCAGAAGCGGAAGTTCGCAAGGTAATTTGTAAATGAGTACTCAATCTGGACATTCACGACAGTTATCACAGCGTACCGCTTTTGGGCTTCTTTTTGTGGCCACCATCATTGTCGTGCTCCCGGTCTTGTTTATAATCTCGCAAATCATTATAGACGGCGTTGGAAGCATTAGCTGGGAGTTTCTAACCCAACCCCCTTCCCAGGCAGGCAAGGCTGGTGGTATTTTCCCAGCTATTGTTGGTACTTTCTATCTTATGCTGGGCACGCTCATCCTCTCGCTGCCAATAGGCGTACTGGCTGCAATCTATCTCGCTGAATATGCCCCGAGCAACTGGCTGACCAGAGTCATCAATCTGGCTATCATAAACCTGGCTGGGGTGCCCAGTATTGTCTACGGGCTTTTTGGGCTCGGTGTATTTGTTATAGGTCTAAATTTTGGCCTATCGCTGTTGGCGGCCAGCCTCACCCTGGCTTGTCAGGCACTGGCGATGACCATTACCACCTCCAGAGAAGCAATATTGGCCATACCCAGGGGATATAGAGAGGGCAGCTTAGCTATTGGGGCAACTAAATGGCAGACGGTAAGGCATGTAATCCTGCCTCAGGCACGACCAGGGATAATTACCGGGGCTGTCCTTGCGATGAGCCGAGCGGCCGGTGAGACTGCGCCCATATTAGTAGTGGGAGCTGCCTTTCTCCTTCCGGGACTGCCCCAGTCCCCCTTCGACCAGTTCATGGCGCTACCCTACCATCTATATACAGTGGCAGCACATGTTCCCGGCATGCCCGAGGGCACGATGTGGGGTGTTGCTTTAGTTCTATTAGCGGTGGTGCTATCATTTAATGTCTTGGCAACCGTTATCAGATTGAGAGCTCGTCGGCGGAGGGTATAGTTCATGAAGGTAGATTCTGTGTTGCCGAACAATAGAATAGCTCAGGATAATAAGGTAAAGCTCAGAACGGAGAGGGTCAATCTTTATTACGGAGCCTTCCAAGCATTAAGAAACATTACTCTGGATATACCTGAGCGCGCCATTACGGCGGTAATCGGCCCGTCAGGCTGTGGCAAGTCATCTTTCCTCCGCCTCTTTAATCGAATGAACGACCTTATCCCTGGAGCCAGGGTGGAGGGAGAGGTTAAACTTGATGGTATTCCAATCTACGAGGACTCCATTGATGTCGTAGAAGTCAGAAAGAGGGTGGGCATGGTGTTCCAGAAGCCTAATCCCTTCCCCATGTCAGTGTTCGAGAATGTGGCTTTTGGGCCGAGACGGCATGGGAGAAATAACCGATGCGAGCTTGGGGGCATCGTTGAAAGGAGTCTTCGTCAGGCGGCACTGTGGGACGAGGTTAAAGACAAGCTGGAGCAGTCTGCCCTGGACCTATCCGGAGGACAGCAGCAACGGCTATGCATTGCTCGGGTGTTAGCCGTTGAGCCTGAAGTCATCTTGATGGACGAACCTTGCAGCGCCCTAGACCCTGTAGCTACTCTCAAGATCGAGGATTTGATGAGACGTTTGGCTGAGGATTACACTATTGTCATCGTTACCCACAATATGCAGCAGGCTGCTCGGGTATCAGATATAGCTGCGTTCTTAATGATGGAAGAAGATAGAGCGGGAGTTCTGGTGGAGCATGGCCCAACGTCTCAGATCTTCACCAGTCCTAAAGATAAACGCACTGAAGACTATATCACCGGCCGATTTGGCTAGAGGCCATGAGGAGGTTTTGATAAATGGAGATGAGGGCAACATTTCGCAAGAGATTACGGGAAATTCAAGACGATGTTCTCGCCATGGGTAGTATGGTAGAGAAGGCTATCGGTCGCTCCATTGAGGCACTGAAAAAGCGAGACTTGGATATGGCGCGCGCGTTAATAACCGACGATCTCAAAATAAACGACAAGCGATTTGAGATAGAGGAAAAGTGCATCCAACTTATTGCTACTCAACAACCCATGGCCAGCGACCTGCGTTCCATTATCTGCGTCTTGAACATCATAACCGAGGTAGAACGAATCGGGGATTATGCGGTTGGCATAGCCAAAATTGTAGTGATGATAGGCGATGAGCCTCCGCTGAAACCGCTGGTTGACATACCCCGTATGGCAGAAAAGGTGAACGATATGCTGCGTCGGAGTCTGGATTCCTTTATTAGCCACGATGCTGATGCTGCGAGGAAGATTGCTGTCGAGGATGACGAAGTGGACGATCTGTATGACCAAGTTTTTAGGGAGTTACTTACCTATATGGCAGAGGATCCAAGGACTATAACAAGAGCTACCCGCCTTATCTGGGTAGCTCATAACTTAGAGCGCAGTGCTGACAGGGTCACTAACATCTGTGAGCGGGTGGTCTTTGTCGTCACTGGCAAGATGGAGGAGATAGAAGCATCAAAATACTAGTAAAGGATAGAGGTATCGCACAAACTTAAAGCTCTTTTTGCAAGTTCATTTTGGCTTACTTTCTGAGTTTTGTGTTGTAAGTGTCAAGTGTACACATATGTAGCTAAGACCGAGCATCGTAGAGAATTTGTACGTGAGATCTTAATCCGTCTTGGAGTTGCGGAGCAGGTACAGAAAGCGCGACGAATTCTGGTCAAACCGAATATTGTTTCGCACGAGCTCTACCCAACTACGACGCATACCGAGGTCCTCAGCGCCTGTCTGGAGTTTTTGATTCAGTGGCATAAGGAGATTGTTGTAGCCGATGGGCCCGCTATTGATGCTGGCAACAGTAAGGATATTCTAGATCAGCATCCCCTCAAAAAAGTTTGCGATGGTTTCGCTGTTCCCCTGATTGACCTCATGTCTGAAGAAACGACGACGCTAGTCACGCAGAGTGGCATGGAACTTGAGGTCACTAAGATAGTCTTCGATTATGATTTCATCGTTTCCCTGCCAGTCCTTAAGAGCCATGGTATCTGTTTTTTCACCGGTGCTCTAAAGAACCAATTTGGCTTCTTTTCTAGGGAAGAGCGGGTGAGGTTGCACCTGGACAAGGACATCTTCCGCGCCATAGCTGAAGTTAATGCTGTGATAAAGCCGAGCCTGTTCATAGTGGATGCTATTGAGACTCTTATCAAAACCAACGAAAGAAGGCATGGAGGCATTCCTATTAAACTGGGCTATATGCTGGGGGGCACTGACCCCCTGAGTCTGGATGCGTTTGGCCTTCAACTGCTTGGTCAGCTTGACCTAAAGCTAAGCGGGAAAAGTTTTCAGGACATACCCTATCTTGATTATGCTGCTAAATTGGCTATCGGCGATCCCCAGGCTCAGCCTTTGCAGATTCAGGTCTGAGCGAAGCTGAGGGAAAGGGGGGGGAGCACAAGGATTTTCGCGGTTAACTTATCACACCCTCTTCAATATATTGGGATAGCTCCTGTTCACTCAGGCCCAAAAGTTCCTTATAAACATAATGGTTGTCCTGCCCCAGGAGAGGGGCAGCTCGGCGGAATCTGGCAGGAGTCCGGGAAAGCTTTATCGGGGTATTGTCGGAAGTGGTTTCGCCCAGCACAGGATGCTCAGCTTTAATAAAGAAATTCCTGGCTACCAGTTGAGGGTCGTTAGCCAGGTCATTGGCGTCTTCAACAATTCCAGCCGGAATGCCTGCTTGCTGAAGCAAATTCATTACTTCCTCTGGGGTATGTGTAATAGTCCACTGTTCTAGCAATTGATTTAGCTCTTCAGCATAGCTCTCTCGCCCTGAAAGGGTAGAGAATCTCTCCTCCTTACTCCAGGGGGGATTGCCCAAAGCATGACGAAGGGACTGCCATTCTTCTTCTGTGGAAACGGCGATAACACACCACCTGTCCTCCCCCAAGCATTTGTAGCAGCCATAAGGGGCGGCTGCAATATGCCCTGGGCTGTTGCCCTGGGGCTTAGTCATGTTGTGATTAACTGTATAATCTAGGATAGCTGGTCCGAGCAAAGAGCACATGCACTCATATTCCGATACATCTATGTGTTGTCCCTGGCCGGTTTTTTCACGGTGCTCCAAGGCAGCTAAAATAGCCAGGATGGCAAAAAGCCCGGATATGGGGTCAGCATAGGAATACCCTAAACCCAATGGAGGGCCTTGTGGAAAAGAAGTGAGCTGGGTAATGCCCGAGAACGCTTGGATGGTGGGTCCCAAGGCGGCGAAATCCCTCCACAGCCCACTCTGCCCCATTGCGGACATGCTCAGCATGATGATATCGGGTTTTATCCCTCTCAGATTGTCATAACCTAGTCCCCAGTTTAACTTAACTCGAGGGGTGAAGTTTTCCATTACAACATCGCTTATTTTGACCAATCTAAGAGCGATATCCTTTGCTTTGGGATGGTTCATATTTAAAGTGATGCCCAACTTGTTCCGATTCCAGGTATTGAAATAGTGGGTGGTGTTGGATTCGGCACCCGTGGCAGTCTTGGGAGATTGTACTTTAATTACTTCAGCCCCGAAATCGGCCAGGATTCTAGTGGCATAAGGGCCTGCCATTAGCCAGCTGAAATCGAGAATTCTTAGTCCGTCAAGAGCATTTCGGACTGTCTTAGAATCTTTCAGGCGTGGGTCCTCACCCAAGCTTGGGCCCAGCTTTTCCTGGAGTACCTTAGCATTATGTTCGCCAATTAAGGGAGCCCGTCGCATAGCCCGCAGAGGATGGCTGAATTTGTAAGGAGGCCGGGG
Source organism: uncultured Dehalococcoidales bacterium (assembly GCA_964638975.1). Taxonomy (GTDB): domain Bacteria; phylum Chloroflexota; class Dehalococcoidia; order GIF9; family AB-539-J10; genus RBG-13-51-36. The sequence continues at coordinate 6,285 of CAZXAJ010000012.1, read as the reverse complement.
ATATTTATAAGTGTGGGGCTCTGGTCCAACACCTGCAAGCTCGGGGTGTTCTACGGAGGCAAAGAAACTGCGTTCTGAAAGTTGGGGGCTATTTATCATCTCCTCCAGCGAAGCAATCGGAGCCCAAGGCAAGTGCAGCAACTGAGCTAATTCGAAAAGCTCGCTCCTGGTACGGGACTTTGTCCAGCGGGTCAATACATCAACAATATGGCTCCAGTGCTGCCTCCTATATTCTTCCTCCTGCCACCTCTTCTCCTTCAAGTCTCCAGCCATACCTTCGCTATCCAGCCAGTCAACTAGGATATCCCACTCCCTATCAACCACAACGAGGATATAACCATCTTTGGAGGGCAGCAGGTAAAGGAAGTCGTTGGGATGAGAGCCTCCTCGCCTCCGGGATATCACACTGTCAGAGAAATACCGGACTAACACATGTTCCAAGGTCGCTGCTCCCGCTTCTTGTAGAGAGACATCAATATGCTGGCCTTTGCCGCTGCAATTCCGGTCGCGCAGTGCTATGAGAATTCCGATGGCGGCGAAAAGGGAAGCTGCATAATAAGATTGTTCTCCGTAAGGCTTGAGAGGTGGAGAGTCGTGGGCGCCACAGACGTACATCTGACCGCCTGTGGCGGAGGCGATTATGTCGCAGGATTTGTAGTGTCTATAAGGTCCAGTCTGCCCGAAGCTGGTGACCGAAGCCAAAATAAGCTGGGGGTTTAGTTTGCTTAAGCTGTCATAGCCTAGCCCAAGTCTCTTTAAGTACCCCGGGGAGAATGTCTCTATTATCACATCGGCTTTGCTGGCTAGCTGGCGCAAGGCCTCCTGTTCCTCTTTAATTTCCAGGTTTAGCGTTATGCCCAGCTTATTGGTATTGTTGTACCAGAAAGGGAGGCTTCTTTCAGGGTGTGGTGTATTTTCCCAAAAAGGACCTGTCCACCGCGTCCTGTCCCCACCAGGAGGCTCGACTTTGGCAACCTCAGCCCCTAAGTCGGCCAATAATTTAGAGCAAAAAGAAGCCTTTTCGTCTGCTAAATCCAAAACTTGAAGTCCTGTTAACAAGGCATTCCCCTTGCCTTGAGGACACTAGAGTGAGGCGAGCTGCTTGAGTTCAATCTGAGGAAGGTAAAGGCCTTGGCTCTTGCGCTGCCATTTCCTGGTCGCAACAGATCACCACGCCTTCGCCAGCCTTGGTGCAAAGCACTTCGGTGCCGCACTTTTCACAGCGATATCTTTTACCTAACTGATTCATTATTACCTCTATTACCCAGTTCTAAAGCCCATAAAGGCTATGTTTTCAACTCCATTGGTTGCCCACAGCAAATTAGCGTGCCATCGCCGGGACGAGTAACAATAAATTCCGCGCCGCACTTCTTACAAACATACCTCTTGCCTACTTGGTTAGCCATCTCTATTACAGCCTCCTTGAAATGTTTTAGCCTAATTCTATATTAAGAACCCTATTGAGTCAAAGAAGATAACTCAGGCCTTTTCTAGATCCAATTCAGGGAAAGCCATCCCATACCCTGTTTTATCAGCCAACATAATGACATAATCCTTGGGGTCTTCCTTGACTTCTACAATAGTGCCCTCCCAGCCAGCGATCTTATAGCCACCAGGCCATCCTGGCCTGTCCTTTACCTTCACTCTATCGCCAACTTTAAGCTCGCTCATAGTGCATCCTGCCACTAGATTTTTGTCTGCCCCGATATGGCTGAGTCCCCCTTTGTTCGTTTGTGCTCATAATGTTTTCAATGCGGTAGCAGAAGGTGCCAGCAGGGGCGACAACTTCAACTGTTTGCCCCTTTTCTTTATCTAGGAGTACTTTCCCTAGGGGCGAAGCAACGGAAAGTTTACCCTTGGCTGGATTTGCCTCTCGGGGGTCGACTAGAGCATAGGTGAGCTCTTTACCCGAAGATAGGTCGCAAAGTACCACTGTGTCTCCAAATTTTGTCTTAGATATGCCCTGGCTTTCTCCCATTATCTTCGCCAAATTCAAGGTTGACTCTAACTCCTTTATCCTTCCTTCTATATGTGCTTTTTGTTCCCTAGCTGCTGCTAGTGGGGCATTTTCTCGAAAGTCCTTGTCAGCAGCGGCTTTTTGCATCTCCTCAATAACTTGGGAGCGTTGATTCTTCAGGTTAGCTAATTCTGTCTCTAATTTGGCATAACCTTGGGCGGTCAAAGTAGCTCGGACCTGAAAACTCTCCCAAAGGGCAGCTGTTTTTGAAGAAGTTTTTTTTGCCCTGAGGTGGGGAGCTAGATTTATCTTGGTGAATCCCTTTTTCCGGATGTATGTAAGAAAGGACCTGAGGGGTTTAACTGCCGATGGAATGATCAGTTCGCCATAGCTAGCCACATCCACTGGGCTGATATCATTTACTTGCCTGGATGAGCCAAGCCATCTGACGAATTTATATATCTCTGCCTGTATTTCCCCCCTTTCTTGTGTGGGGGAACTTGATAGAAACGCGTCAGCTGCTTCAGCAAGTGTCGGACTGTGCTCGGAGATATTTTCCACCAAGGGATAAATAATAGCCTGAAAAGCGGGCGATGTCAATTTACCTGGGCGTCAATCCTATTCTTAAATCGGCTCGGGTGCGAAGCAAGCGACTTAGGTCCTCTCGATTTATCACTCCAATGACTTTTTCTGCTTCTATTACCGGTATATGATTGGCATATTCCCCATTCATTTCCTGGAGTACGCTCAATACATCTTGGTCAGCATGAACTACTTTTAATTTACTGGCTGGGGTCATGATATCCTGCACAGTGGTGATGGCCCAACGATTGCGGGGGGCTTTCTTTATTTGCTGCAGGGTGACCATGCCTTCTAGGCCAGCTCCCTGGGTTACCAGGAAGCAACTTCGTCCTGTGGGCAATATATATTGCTGAACTAGCTCTGTTAAGCTCAGGTGGGGAGAGACCGCGGGACAACCATAGTCCGTAACTTGGCGTGCCGTGATACCAGTAAGGGAATCCCGGAGCAAAATCTGCTGCTGACTAGATTTGGCTGCATCGTGGAGAAACCAGCCAATGAATATCAGCCACAGGCCGTTAAGCCACAACTGGAGAGCAAAAATAAGGGCAAGGCCTCCAGCGATAAAGGCATAAGCTATCCCTTGCCCTACTTTTGTAGCAGTGCTAGTTGCTCTGTGGTAATCGTGGGTTCTTTGCCACACGATGGCACGGAATATTCTACCTCCATCTAAGGGGAAGCCGGGGATTAAGTTGAACAAAGCTAAAATCACGTTTATCATGGCCAGCCATTGCATTAAGCTAGCGGCTAAGCTTTGTTGGGCTCCTGCCAGCAAAAGATACAATCCGTAAAAAATACCAGCCATAGCCAAGCTGGTTAAAGGGCCGACTATAGCTATTGAGAGTTCTACTCTGGGGCTGGTCGCCTCCTTAGTTATCTGAGAAACACCGCCAAAAACAAATAGGGTAATCTCTTTAACTGGAATTTTGTTACGAATAGCGAGGAGGCTGTGGGCCAGTTCATGGGTAATGATGGAAGCAAAAAAGAGAACACTGGTTAATATACCCAAAAGTATCCTCTGCTCTATGGGGTAAGGCTGCTCCAAGGGGTAAAACACGAGTGAAGAGGTTACTAAAGCAAAGATAATAAACCAGGTATAATGGAGTCGCAGTGGAATGCCAAAGACTCTGCCTAGACTTATATTGCCCCTCATCCTCACTCTTGCGGCACAGCGCAACCAATAAGCTTGTAAGCTAGTTTAGCCAATAGGAAAGCGCAGGAACTTGGCCCCTCCGCGGGGCAAAATTCCATTAAATCAAACCCAGCTATATGCTTGTGAAGGGCTACCGATTCTATTATGTCTAAGACCTGCCGCCACTGCATACCATCGGGCTCGGGGGTGCCTACTGCCGACATAATTGAAGGGTCTAGCACATCCACATCTATGGTGACATAGACATCTTCGCTAAGCGAGGCCACTATCTGGTCTATGGAAGCTTTATTTGATGCCGAACCAGACATATAGAATGGCATCAGCTTGTTTTGTGTTAAGAATTGTTTTTCTTCCCAGCTAAGGCTGCGCACTCCTACCTGAGTGATAGGGCAAAGCTCGAAGATGCGGCGCATAACACAAGCCTGGCCATATTTAGTCCCAAGATATTCATCTCGAAGGTCAGCATGGGCATCTAGTTGCAACACAGAAAGTCTGGGAAGCGTTTCTTTGAAAGCGCGGACCGCCCCTAAAGACAGAGAATGTTCCCCACCAAGCATCACTACAAATTTTTCCCTTTGTATTAATCCTTTAATGACTTGATAAACCCTCTCAATCATGTCTTGGGGGCTGCTCATTAGAGGTTCCACTTGGGGTAGGGTACAAATACCAACTTTATATATCTCACGGTCTAGCTCTAAATCATAAAGCTCTAAATACTGGGAGGCATCTATGATAGCTTGTGGGCCGTGGCGAGCTCCGCCTCGCCACTCACTGGTGCCGTCGTAGGGGACGGGTAGAATTACAGTCTTGGCTTGCTGCAAATTTGAATAAGGTGGTGCTAATCCAGCAAAGACCCGTTGTGGCAGGAATATCCCCTCTTGTTTAGAACTCTCCCACATATCGTTCTGAGCCAAAGGTGAGGAATCTCCAGACCCTTCGTGGAGTTTACCCTGAGCTAGATTCTCCTGTCGCTTCGCTTCTTCAGAATGACGGCGAGCGAAGGGCTCAGGGTGACAGCCGCGGTCCTTCATGATAAATAAAACTTTGGGGATTGGCCCAGCACTCAGCACTCTGAGTGCTGGGTTCTGCTTGGGGCCATCCTCTGTCAATCAGGCAGGTTCGCAATTTAATTAGCTGGAATCCCTCTCGGAAATCGCTTATTGCTTTCTCGGCATCAAAATCCTTACAAGAGAAAATATCTATATTAATATAATTCTGCTCAACGAAGGTATGGACGCAAATATGACTTTCGGCTATAAAAACAAATCCTGATATTCCCCAATCATCTAGTACTGGTCCTATGTATCTGAGCACGTGTGGTGGTGAAATCCTGGTCATACCAATCCTGGCAGGATAACTTTCCAACCAGTTGCGAAGGAAATCTTCATCTTGGAGAATTTTTTGGTTACTGGAATAGCCATCTATAATTAGGTGCATTAGACCTCCTCAAGCAATGTCTTTCTTAAATCAAAAAGGGCGGCATAAACTGCCCTTTGCTTCATTCTTGAGCGATTTCCGAGGAGCATATGGGTGAAGGTTTGCTCAAATTCATCACTGCTCAGGCCTATGAATACCTCGCCGGAATTTTTATCAGGATTCATGTTGCCCCCGACACCTATGCCGATATCGGTTTTCAAATTCTTGCGCGCTATCTCAGCCATGGCCTTAGCTACCTGAATGCTTTCCTCGCCGTACTTCTCCATAACGGAGGTATCCACACCGCAAGCTATCTTAGCGTCGTTACAGCAAGCTAGCATCCCCCCCTTGAAATAAGTATAGCTTTCCCGGCCACTGGCAATGGTGCTGCATAGAAACCCCTCAGTGCAAGATTCCATGGTCGCTAAACACAGGTTTTTGGCTCTGAGCAATTCCCCAATAACGGAGTCCAGGGTATCATCATCAACTCCCCAAATATGGGGAGAAAGAATGCTTCGAATTTGCTCCTCGCTTTCGGAAATAAGGTGTTCGGCCGCTGCCTTCTCCTTTGCTTTGGCTGTGATCCGCAGATAAACACCATCTGGATTGATATAGCTAGCTAAAGTAGGGTTGGATAGTTTCGAAATGTGGGCTACCAATTCATCCACCTTAGATTCAGCTATCCCAAAAGTCTTAATCGTCCTGGATACGATGACTTCTCCAGTCACTCTTTGCTTCAGTTTAGGCAGAATGCCTTCTTGCCACATCAATTTCATCTCATCGGATGGTCCAGGTAGGGCCATAATTATGCGGTCGTCTTTCTCAACCCACCAACCAGGCGCTGTGCCCATGTGATTAGGAATTATTTGAGCAGAAGGGATGATAGTTGCCTGTCTTACATTACTTTGTGGTATTCCCCCAGGATAACGGCTGAACAAATCCTGCAAATCTTGCCATAATTTCTCATCAACTGTCAGTTCCTCACCCACTAACTTGCCAATAGCCTCTCGGGTAATATCATCTTGGGTAGGTCCCAGTCCACCTGTGGTGATAATAAGGTCTGCCCTCTTCCAGGCTTGTTTTAAGGTATCAACTAACCTTTTCTGATTGTCGCCTACCGTAGAAATAAAATATAAGTCGATTCCCAGCAAAGGTAATTGATTAGCTAAAAAGGAAGAAT
>CAZXAJ010000011.1:0-59186 GCA_964638975.1 uncultured Dehalococcoidales bacterium | reverse complement strand
TCGATTTTAGGAATTTTGCTTTTCCTGAATCCCTCGACAAGGACGAGGTCGAATTCATCGCCAACAACGGGCAAAATTTCCTCAAGAGCAAGCTCATGGTCTAACTTCTTAATTAAGGCGAGCCTGTCAGTCGAGCTAACAAGCACGGCATCGCTGCCTGCCTGAGCAAACCTCCAGCTATCTTTTCCAGGCCGGTCTATTTCCATCCCGCCCGGACTATGCTTTAGAGCAGCAACTTTATATCCTCGTCTTTTGAACTCTGCAATAAGCTGCTCCATAAGCACTGTTTTACCGGATTGCGATTTGCCCACAATGGAAACAATCGGCAACATTTTCACCCCGACTTATTCCTCAGCCCAATCCAACATCTGCACCTCGACCTTTTCTCCAGCCTTAACCCCCTGGCTATTTTCCGGGATGATAGCCAAGCCATTGGCCTTGGCCATCGATGTAAGGATTCCCGAGCCCTGCGGACCGGTGAGGGAGGCATAATACTGACTACCACGCTTGGTCACCACCACTCTGGCGAAGAGGCGGCGCCCATCAGAATTTACAACATCATCCTCAATAATCGCTTGAATAGCTGGCTTTGCCAGAACTTCTTTCCCCATCATTTTTAATATAGCAGGGCGGGCGAATTGTTCAAAGGTAATCATGGAGCTGACTGGATTGCCCGGCAATCCCAAATGAGGCACCCTCTTCTCTCTCCCCCCCTCCATCTTCTTCATAATCCCAAAGGCAATCGGTTTCCCAGGCTTCATACAAACCGTCCAGAAGCCAATCTCTCCGCACCTTGCCAGAACATCTTTTACCATATCATAGTCGCCCCGGGACACACCCCCGGAGGTGATAAGCATATCTGCATTTAATCCTTCGCCGATCTTCTCAGTTAGAGACTGAACCGAATCGCGCCCTATGCCCAGTATCTTGGGCATTCCACCGTAGCGAGAGACTTCCGCGGCAATGGTATAGGTGTTACTATCATGAATCTTACCGGGAGCCAACGGCTGGTCAAGCGCAATGAGCTCGTCTCCCGTAGATAGAATAGCAACGACTGGACGACGGATAACCTGTGCAGTAGAGCGCCCCAGGGAGGCCAGCACCCCTATTTCTGAGGGGCGAAGCATTTTCCCTTTCCTCAGAATTAATTCCCCCTTGGCGATGTCCTCCCCCCTAAATCGGACATTCAACCCTTTATTCGCCGGGCATAATATGCCGATTTGCGAAAGGTCACCACTGGATAATTTGCGGTTAACTTCATCGGTATCCTCGAATCGAACTACCGCCTCAGCTCCTTCAGGCAGCGGCGCTCCCGTCATAATACGGATGGCCGTCCCCGGCCTGATCTCTCTTGTGGGTAAAGACCCCGCAGCAAGCTCCCCAACAATGCTCAAACACCGGGGAGACGATTCGCTAGCACCATGAGTATCCGCGGCTCGCAGGGCATAACCATCCATGGCGGAATTATCCAGCGGGGGAATATCTATCGTAGAATAGATGTCCTCAGCCAGAACCTGTCCCAAACAGTCCAAAATAGGCTTCCGCTCAGGCTCGAGAACCTCTGTATAGCTCAAAACCTTCTCCAAAGCTTCTTCCACAGAAATCATGTGCTAAACTCCCAAAACTGCATTATAGATTATCTTCGTCTCCCAAACCAGTTCTACACTTGACTTCATAGTGGGAGCCTTTGTCAGGTTGGAGACCAAATATATGCTCCGGTTAGCTTTGGGGCAGGAAGTGGAATTTCCTGAGCAGAGCCCAGTACATTAAGAGGAAAGCCCAAAATACAGAGGATGGCGAAACGGCTTTAAAGATGAAACACTTAACCATAAACAGAAGCATTTGGGGGACTTGCTCTGCTATGAGTTCGCCAAACAGGAGGGCGATTTTAATTTCGTCTTTCACCAATGCTTAAAAAACAAGGCACATTGGGTCGGTTCATAAAGGAGATGTGGAGAGGGGAATGCTATCCGCCATCTCCTTCATGGTGGCATTTTCGCTTAACAGTCAGACGGTGAAAAAAATCGTTAAAATCAACAAAAAACCAAAAAAAACTATTGACTTCCGGTCGGAAAAAGGTTAGCATACTGGCTTAGTATGAAATATACCCTACAAGGGTACCGTATCGCACCTGCCATTCTTATTGCTGTAGCTTATCTTAGACCAAGAAACACAATCATTAAATCTTTTCAATGGTATGATGCTTACTGTGGATCCTGTTAGCATAGTCCTTTTCGTCGCAGTTATTGCCTGCGCTGTCATGGCAGTAACCTTTAAAGAGTTACTTTTTGCCGCGATTGCGCTGGCAGCTTTGAGCGTAGCATTGGCAGTAATTTTTTATCGCCTGGATTCTCCCTACGCTGCAGTAATTGAACTTTCTGTTTGTGCTGGCTTAGTAACAGCTTTATTCGTGACAACCATCAGCCTGACCAGGAGAAGATAGGAAATTGGCAAGAACTATATTAGGGGTTATATTCGCTCTGGCCTTTGTAGTTTTTTTCATTCTAATATTCATCCGTGCCCCTCTACCTGAAGTTCAGGTTACGATTACCCAATCTTTCAGCAGCGCCTTATGGAAGTTCCGTTCCCTCGACGTCTTCTTGCAATTGCTAATCCTCCTTTCGGGTACCTTTGCTATCCTTACATTGATTAAAAGGGAGACCTTGCCATGAATTTAGGGCAGCTCTATATAGCGCTCATTATCGTCCTTTTAGGCATTGGAATTTACTGCTTACTATCCAGAAGGAATTTAATTCAGCTAATCATCGGAATAGAGATCATTGCGAAAGCAATTTGTTTGAGCTTCATCCTTGCCGGTCACCTTCAGGGGAATGAGCAAATTGCTCAGGCCATAGTGATAACCATCATCGTCATCGAAGCAATTACCGCGGCTGTTGTCATGTCTTTGATAGTAGCTGCTTATCGTCGTACAGGCAGTCTCAACCTCAGGGACTTCAGGAGGCTCCGGGGATAGACAATGGAAACTAGCGCCTTAGTAGCTGTATTAGCTGTACTCATACCTATAATAGGTGGGCCATTTTGCTACCTTGTCGAGAAGATAAGCTCCAAAGCCAGGACTGCATATGCCATTACTCTAGGATTTATCACCGCTGGTTTGACTTTAGCACTCATTCCTTCCATCACAGAAGGCAGCATTGAGGAATTACTGTGGATACCAGGGTTAAATATAAGTATGGGCATTTGCCTCGACTCCTTAAGTGTCTTTGTTGCCATAATCGCCGGATGCATAGGAGCATTGGCTTTATTATATTCCACACGATACATGCAACATGCTGAGCATGAATACTCGCTCTCGCGATACTATTGGCAAACTCTGTTCTTCATCGGTGGGATGATTGGTCTGGCTTTAACCAGTAACCTCTTGGTTATGTACATCTTCTGGGAGATTATTGGGTTTTGCTCTTACGCTCTGATTGCTTATTACTATCACGATCCTGAACCAATACCCGCTGGAACCAAAGCATTCATCGTAACGAGGATAGGAGATATCGGATTCCTAGCCGGGATACTGATTTTATGGCATGCTACGGGAAGCCTTAACATCTTCGAGATAGTAAACGCCGCAGGCAGTATCTCGCCCGTTCTTCTTGGTCTGGCGGGGGTTGGGTTCATCGCTGGGGCAGTAGGTAAGTCAGCCCAATTTCCTCTTCACGTCTGGCTGCCTGATGCCATGGTAGCTCCCACCACAATTACTTCTTTAATACATGCTGCTTGTTTGGTCAACGCTGGAGTATATTTGCTTGCTCGCAGCTATCCTATCTTCATGGGATTAGATGGCTGGTCTACAGCAATACTCTGGATTGGCGCCATAACTGCCTTCCTGGCAGCTACTATAGCCTTAACAGAATGGGATATTAAACGGGTTCTTGCCTATTCCACTATCAGCCAACTGGGCTATATGGTGGCAGCTATCGGAGCAGGTGCAATCCTGGCCAGTAAATTCTACCTTTTATCTCATGGTATATTCAAAGCCCTACTCTTCCTTTGCGCTGGCGCCATAATTTATGTGACAGGAACTAAGGATATGCGTGAAATGGGAGGATTGGGTAAGGGCATGAAGATTACCCATATTTGCGCTATCTTCGGCCTCCTGTCACTGGTGGGAATTCCTCTTTGGACTGGTTTCTTTTCCAAACACATGATTTTGGCACATTTGCAAGAGGGAGGGTTCTATGAGGCTTTGGCCCTTCTTACCGTAACGGCGTTTCTAACCGCTGCCTACTCCTGGCGAATGTACTGGCTTACTTTCCGGGGTAACAGAAGAAGCAAGGTAAAGGTTACTGAAGCGCCCTGGCAAATGAAGCTGCCTTTGATAATACTGGCTGCAGCATCTCTCTTATTCTGGCTTTATATTTCCCCTTATACCTCCAGCATGGTTTCTTCTCTTCCTCATTATCCCGTAGCGCATATTACCTTAGGGGAACTCCTCCATCATGCCTTCACCGGTCCTACTATCTGGATTACTGTTGGAGTAGCTATTCTGCTAGCTGTACTTACCATAAAATGGAAGGCAACCGTCATTAACGCATTTAGAAAGCCCTCTGCTATAACACTGCCTTTAATGAAAGCTTATTGGTTTGACGCCTTCTACAACAGATGTATCAGAGGGCTGTTTGGCTTCTGCCAGAGCTTCAGAAGATTGCAGACAGGAGACCTGAATTATAACAACCTGGCGATAGTCATAGGAGTCGCCATATTTTTGACAGTACTATTTGTTTGGGGGATATAAAAAGATATAAGTGAATATTTTACCTCTTGCTCCTATTGTAACTCTCCTTGTTGGAGCCTTTGTGGTTTACGCCTTTGGCCGCTTCTATCCCAAACCTAGATATACCGCTTTGCTTTCCATTTTGTTCCTGGGCATCGTCCTGGTGGAATTGTTCCAGCTTTATCCTGGAGCAGAGTGTGTGACCTTCTCTCTTTGGGGCGCCCAAACTTACCTCGAGGCCAATGGACTGGCAATATTTATAGGTATAGTAGCGGCAGGATTGGGAATTCTAGTATCGATTTTTGATGTAAGCCATGTAGCACATCTGCCTGGTCTGGGCAGATATTATGCCCTTATCCTCCTCATGATTGCCGGCGTGATAGGCATCGCCTTTGCAGGCGACCTGTTTAATTTGTTTGTTTTCTTTGAACTTATGGCTATTCCTTCTTATGTGCTGGTTGCCTTTGAGAGAGAAAAACGCGAACCTGTGGAGGCAGCGCTCAAGTATGCCATCATGAGCATCTTTGGCTCCCTTATGGCTCTCGGAGGCATTTCCCTGATATTTATGTATACCGGCAGCCTTGACTTAAATACCCTGGCTCAGCAGACAGCAAGTATGGACTCAACGATAGCCATCGTTGCTACCTGTCTTATTATAGCTGGTTTCGGTACAAAGGTAGCCGTAGTTCCCCTTCACATGTGGTTACCCGATGCCTATCAAGCCGCTCCCAGCGGGATAACTGCTCTACTATCCGGTATTACCAGTGGAGTCGGGGTTATTGCCATGCTCAAAGCTCTGGCCATACTATCGCCGACGGGAGTATCCTCCGGCGTGGTGTTGATAGTTTTTGGTATCGTCAGTATGTTTGTAGGGAACTTCATGGCCTTGGTGCAGAAAGATTTGAAGCGGATGCTAGCTTATTCTAGCATTGTCCATATGGGGTACGTATTGATGGCAATCGGGTTGGGACTTAACTACCTGGCGGCTGCTGGCGAGTATGCATTTACGGGTGGGCTTTTCCACATCATGAACCATGCTGTAATGAAGGGAGGAGCATTCCTATGTGCTGGGGCCATCCTTCAGTCCATTGGCACCAGTGACCTAACAGAAATGCGGGGGATTGGGCGTAGGAATATACTAGTGGGTGTAGCATTCGCCTTTTTCGCTTTTGCTTTGGCTGGAGTGCCGCCACTCAATGGCTTTATCAGCAAATTCTTTATCGCTAAAGCCGGCGCTGATGCCGGGGGTTGGGGTATCGTTGCTTTGGTCTTGCTCATTGTGAACAGCGTGATTTCCTTGGGTTATTATCTGCCAGCTTTGAATACCATCCTCTTTTCCCGCGATATCTCAGAGAAGGCTAAAGAAGCTAAGCGAACTCCGGTATGGATATGCATTCCTATCCTTATTATGGTTATTTTCACAGTGCTGTTTGGTGTCTACCCTGAGCTAGGTTTGAAGATAGTGAGTCCTGCGGTAGAATATTTAATGAATTTTGCGGGAGGTTTATGAGCCAGCTTATACTTGCTCCGCCGATTGCATTCATTATATTTCTAGTTATTGCTTACCTTGTTTACAAAGGGGGAGGCAGGCTGGGAGTAAAGAAAAAGGTGGAGGGGAGGAAGCTTGACACCTATGCTTGCGGTGAGGACATTCCGAGCAAGAAGGTGCAACACACCTACCAATTCTTTCGCATCGCTTTTTTCTTTACCATTCTGCATGTAGCTGCTTTAATCATTGTCACTGTTCCCAGCGGAAGTACGGCACTCTTGGGCATTATTTATTTACTCATTGCTATAGCGGCGTTGGTAATCTTGCTGGTTGATAAGGAGGTGATTCGATGAAGAAGCTAACACCGCGCTTTGTAAAAAATAAGAATGAGGCGCGTGCTTGGTCATTCTGGGCTATTAACTATTTTACTGCTTGCGGATTTATGGAGCTGCTGCCCTGGGTAGGCTCCGGCTATGACATGGAAAGGTTTGGCATATTAGCTGTGCCAACGCCCAGGCACGCTGATGTATTTATTATAGCGGGATATGTGACGAGCAAGGCCGCCAAGCGTATAAAAATGATTTATGACCAGATGCCTTCTCCTAAATATGTCCTGGCTCTTGGAAGTTGCCCCATGACGGGAGGGATGTATTGGGATTCTTATGCCACCATAAAGCGCATAGATGAAATCATTCCTGTGGATTTATGGATTGAAGGCTGTCCTCCTAAACCGGAAAATATAGGACATGGCATTGTGATGGCGACTAACGTAGTAAAAAGCGGATATGAGGGACACTAACATATGATAGACAAAATCACGTCTCTTCTTAAATCTAAATTCGCCGATTCGCTTCTCAATATAGCTGGCGAAGATAAGGAGATTGCTCTGCTGGTGAAGAAGGAAAAAGCTCACCAAATACTTTCTGAGCTTAAGGATGCGGATTTTAATCACCTCTCAGATGTTAGCGCGGTCGATTATATCGATGAGCAGGAATTTGAGCTGGTATATCATTTATGGTCTCATCGGGAAAAGACAAGGGCGATAGTAAAAGTCAGGATTCCCAGGAAAGCTGCCACGGTAAAGTCAGTGGTTGATTTATGGACGGGGGCACAAATACATGAAAGAGAAGATCATGAGCTATTCGGAATAAACTTCGAGGGCAATCCAGACTTGTCGCCCCTGTTTCTTGAAGATTGGGATGAAATACCTCCTTTTAGAAAGGATTTTGATACTCGCAAATATGTCAAGGAGAAATACTATTCGGAGGAAGAAGATTATCCTATAGCTAAGGGGTAAGATGGAAATAGAGGAAAAAGAACTTGCCTTTTTAACCATGCCTTTCGGGCCGCAGCATCCGGCCTCGGGTCATTTTCATGCCTTGATGAAAGTTGAAGGCGAAATGGTGCACGAGCTTGAGCCTCATCCGGGATATCTCCATCGCGGCTTCGAAAAGCTGATGGAATACAGGGTTCATGTGCAGAACTGCCCGCTTGTTGACCGAATATGCATCCTTGACCCCTTCCCCAACGAGCTGGGATATGTAAATGCAGTGGAGAAGATTGGTGGGGTGGAGGTGCCAGAGCGGGGAAGTTACATCAGGGTTATTATGACTGAATTTGGCAGGATTCTATCTCATATAACCTGGATGGGAGTCATGGGAATGGTTTTAGGTTTTGACAGTGCCTGCCGCATTGCCTGGGGAGATAGAGAGAGGGTAATTCGCCTGAACGAGATAATCTCCGGGGGCAGGTTGTATCCTTGTTACTTTTGCCCTGGAGGCGTTCGCAGAGATATGTCACAGGAATTTATAAAGATGGCTTCTGCAAACCTCGATTATCTGGAGAAACAACTGGATTTCTACGATTCGTTCTTCTTCAATAATGAGACTTTTATCATGAGGACAAAAGGGGTTGGTAAACTCAGCGCCGAAGAAGCCATAGATTTAGGAACTACAGGCCCTAACTTGAGAGCTTGTGGCGTAGATTACGATATAAGAAAAGATGAGCCTTATGAGGTATATCCGAAAGTCAAGTTCAAGGTCATAACCAGAGAGGAAGGGGATGCCTACGCCAGGGGCTTGTGTCGCAGGGGCGAGATTGCAGAAAGCATATCGATAATAAGGCAGCTTTTGAATAATCTGCCTGACGGACCATTCAGGACCGAGATAAGCCCAGCATGGGCCGCCCCCAAGGGGGAAAGCTATTTTTGTGTCGAGGCAGCCAGAGGCGAGCTCTGCTTTCACATGGTGAGCGATGGCTCTCCAGTGCCATATAGGGCAAAAGTCAGAGGACCAAGTTTCTCGCATTCCTTGGTAGTATTCCCATATTTAGCCAAGGGAAGCACAATCGCCGACATTCCCATACTATACTGGAGCCTGGATGGTTGTCCGGCCGATATGGATAGGTAGAGATGGCATATTTAGCTGACAAATTTTCAAGAACATTTAGACCCTTGGGGATAGTCAAAAACTTGTTCAAAAAGCCGATGACTTTGAAGTTTCCCTATGAGACTTTGCCGCCGCTTCCTGACTACAGGGGAAGGCATGCTTTAGATTTAGAGAAATGCGCTGGCTGCTTCATATGTTCCATGGTCTGCCCTAATAAAGCTATTTGGCCCGTAGAATTTGAAGGGAGAAAATACCCTCAGGTGAATTTAGGGAAGTGCTGTTGGTGTCAGCTCTGCGAAGAGTATTGTCCCAATAAGGCAATTAAATTAACTCCACATTCTATGATTGTAACGATGGACAAAGAATCTGCCATCTTGGGAATAGGAAAAGAAGGGTTTATCCCAAAACATGGGTAGAATGCCAAATGAGTAAGGGGGATATGAGTTGAGTATTTTTTACTTGATAGTTTTTCCAGGATTTATATTCTTCTTTGTTTTCTCCCTGCTTTGTGAGTATATAGACAGGAAGCTCACTGCTCGTTTGCAAAGCAGGGTCGGACCTCCATTCTACCAACCATGGTCTGATTTTCTCAAACTTATATCCAAGGAAGATTTGGTCCCTGAGAAAGCAGATAGGAAGATGTTCACAGTACTGCCGATAGTAGGTGTTGCTGCCGTGATAACTGCCTTTATTTGTATCCCCCTTTGGTCAGCTAAATCGCTGTACCCCTTTACCGGAGATATAGTCGTAGTAATATATCTTTTAAGCCTTCCCACGTTGATTTTATTCTTAATGGGATGGCATTCCACCAACGTATTCGGCACGGTTGGTGCGAGCAGAACCATTACTCAGCTTTTTGGGTATGAAGTCCCCTTTTTGCTCGCCCTTCTTTCCCCAGCTTTGATAACCGGGGAATGGAGCCTATCAAGCATTGTAAGTTATCAAGCTGACCACATATGGTTATTCTGCTATTTGCCACTGGCCTTCATCGTGGCTATTATCTCTCTCGTAGGGAAATTGGAGCGCGTTCCATTTGATGCCCCTCACGCAGCACAAGAGATTGTTGGAGGGCCCCTGGCCGAGTATTCGGGGGCGAGGTTAGCTTTAATACATTTAATGGCTGATATGGAATTAGTCGCCGGTTCGGCACTGATAGCCGCCCTATTCCTTGGCGGCTTCGATTACTTTGGCTCTCTGTCTGGATTTGCTGGCTCAGTGCTAGGATTTATCGTCTTCTTAGCAAAAACACTATTCATCATCCTCATCCTGGCTTGCATCAAAGCGGCATTTGCCAGGCTTAGAATCGAGCAGATGGTGAATATGTGCCTGAGATGGTTGGCACCTATGGTTGTTATTCAACTCCTGATAGTCGTCGGGCTGAAGTTTGGGGGACTATTATGAAGAGAAGGCAGGTGTCAGGATGATTAATTCCATTCTGGAATTATGTAGAAAGAGAGAGCCCATGCCTCAGCTCTCGGTAGAGGAGAGGATAAATAATTTTAACCAGGTGGAACTTGGTTATAGTGAGGAGAAGCTAAGAAGTGAGGCTTCAAGGTGCCTCCAATGCGAAGACCCACCCTGCGTTGAAGCCTGTCCCGCTCATCTGAACATAAAGAAATATGTATTTGAAGCTAGGGAAGGACGATATAGAGATGCCCTGGAAACGATTCTGGAGCGTTTACCCTTGCCAGCAACCTGTGGCAGGGTATGCCCTCACCCGTGTGAGGACGCCTGTGTTCGCTTTACTCACTTTGACCCGATATCTATCCGAGGGATTAAGAGATTCATCGCCGACCAGTTCATGGAGGCAGACTGGTATCCAAAGGCAGAAGGAATACGGGAAGAAAAGGTAGCCGTAGTAGGCTCCGGTCCAGCCAGCCTCACCGTGGCAAGAAACCAGGCTCTCTCGGGATATCGAGTGACAATCTTCGATTCCAGCTCAAACTTGGGGGGCATGATAGCTCAGGTAATACCTCACTATCGTCTGCCCCTGCAATTTCCAAAAAAGGAAATCGAAGAGATCAAAAAGCTAGGGGTGGAATTTCAGAAGGGAACTCTGGGGAAAGATTTTAGCCTGAAGTCCCTATCCGAGCAGGGCTACAAGGCTATATTTATAGGGATAGGAACGCATAAAGGAATGCAGATGAATATTCCCGGCGAGGATTTGAAAGGGGTTCACGAAGCACTGGATTTGCTCAGGGATATTAAACTAGGTGAAACCCTGCCTCAATTTGAAGGAAAAAAGGCAATTGTGGTTGGTGGAGGCAATGTAGCTATGGATGCAGTGCGGTCTATTCGCCGTCTGGGAGCTGACGTGACTCTTGTCTATCGCCGTTCCTGGGAGGAGATGCCCGCTGGAAAAGACGAAGTGGAGGAAGCAAAAGAGGAGGGGATAGAGTTCAAAATCTTGACTAATCCAACGAGGATTCTTGGAAATGGGAGAGTTGAGGGGCTTGAATGTATACAAATGGAGCTGGGGGAGCCAGATGCTTCAGGTAGACGGCGCCCTGTTCCTGTTGAAGGTTCGGAATTCAGAATCCCCGCAGATTTCTTTATCGAAGCTATCGGTGAGGGGCCGGAATCTGAGGCACTTAAATCCATGGGTGTAGAGCTTGATAAAAGAGGACTAGTTAAGGTCGACGATAATATGAAGACAAGCGTAGAAGGGGTCTTTGCTGCTGGAGATTTAGTTAGCGGCCCAGCCATAGTCATTGAAGCGGTGGCCGGAGGGCTAAGGGCGGCAGAATCCATGGATGAATTTTGTCAAAGCAAGAGAGGAAAATGATTCATAGTCATTTATACGATTGCGCCGTATTATTGCCCTCCTTGACGAAGACTGTTGAAGCAGGCGGAATTCCTTAAATTTGCACCTTTTTATCCGAATTTTTCTCGAATTTTTCTCGAATTTTTCTCGAAAATCGTAGAAAAACCCCTTTACCTTTATGAACTGTTGGTTTATAATGCCTCTGGTTTAGTAACATTATAAATATGATGATAATGGTTACATTTAGAGGTAGCAGCCAGTGACCGAGAGTTTGGTGGGTCTGGCTATCCTATTTCCCATCATAGCCGGTCTTATTTGCCTGCTGATTGAAAACCACAAAGCCAGAAGCGCCGTTGTTTATCTTACTGCCGCAGTTCTCATAGTAAGCTCCATATTTTTCCTGCGGCAAGGGTCCTTTCCCATAGAGTATTCAGCTCCCGTCAGGTGGGAATGGGTCATCTTGATTGCCAACTATGCCATACTGGCATTCTTCATCTTCGCGGCTGTCAAAGACATTGTTCAAAGAGGTATCTCCCGACATAATGTCCTTACCATAGCCCTAACACTGGCTGCAGGTATCCCCTTAGCAATCTTTGAGTTCTCCAAGGCGCCAGTTACTCCGATGGCAATTGACCCCACCATCTATATTGACCACCTGTCCGTAATTATGTGCCTTATCATTTCCATTATAGGGTCACTCATTTGCGTCTATGCCGTAAGATACATGAGAGACCATGAAGAACACCGTATGCATTTAGGGGAGCTCAAGAAGACGACACAGCCCAGGTTCTTCTTCTTCATGCTCATATTCTTGGGTGCTATGAATGGACTGGTCTTCTCCAATAACCTGCTCTGGCTGGCATTCTTCTGGGAAGTAACCACACTGGCCTGCTGGGGCTTGATCCGCCACGATGAAGAACCACAGCACATAGATAATGCCTTCCGTGCCTTGTGGATGTGTCTGATCGGTGCCGTTGGCTTCGGCTTTGCCATCCTGTTTCTGTGGAACAGCCCCCTTAACACGATTTCATTGGTGGAAGTCATTAGTGATAGTGCCCTAGCCAATCCCATACTTCTTTTGCCCTTTGCTTTATTGTGCCTGGCCGGCATTACCAAGGCAGCTCAGCTTCCGTTTCAAAGCTGGTTGCTTGGAGCCATGGTTGCCCCCACACCTGTTTCTGCCTTGCTCCATTCGAGCACTATGGTCAACGCTGGGGTTTATCTTCTGCTGCGCATTGCGCCGGGCTTTCAGGGAACTCATCTTTCAACCCTCATAGCTATTTATGGGGGCGCAGTCTTCCTGGCTACCGCCATAATGGCCATAAGCCAGAGCGAGGGGAAAAAGGTTCTGGCTTATTCCACAATCGGCAATTTAGGACTTATCATGCTCTGTGCTGGCATAAATACTCCTTTAGCCATAGCTGTGGGCATTATGCTCCTGATATTTCATGCCATATCTAAGGGGCTTCTCTTTTTGTGTGCTGGCGCTATCGAGCACCATATTTGGAGCCGCAATATAGAGGATATGGAGGGAATAGCCAGGACGCAGCCTGTTTTGACTGGCATAACCGTTGCCGCAATGCTTTCTATGCTGGTAGCTCCTTTCGGTGTCCTTATAGCCAAGTGGGGAGCTATGGAGGCAGCCACTGGCATTGGCGTATGGTCAACTCTCGTGCTCGTACTACTCATGCTTGGCTCAGGAGCCACAACGGTTTTCTGGGCAAAATGGATAGGCCGCTTCTTATGTCAAAGCCCCGTGCCAGGGAGAGCCAAGAGGGAACCACTTATTCCCCTTTACCATGGCATCCTGCTGGTATTAATCGTCCTTGCTGTGGTATTTAGCATACTGATTGCTCCCGTATATAATGGTGTTGTAGTTCCAAGTTTAGCTGAAGCGGGTTACGATGTAAGCTTAGCTTTTACCACTGGCTTCTGGTTCTTAAAATCCCCCATAGGTGTTTTTGCCGCCTGGCCAATTTTCATAATAATAGCTCTGGCCCTCTTAATTCCTGCCCTCACCACTAGGGCAAAGCCCGAAGCAAGCCGCAGTTCCTATATGTGTGGAGAGAATGCGGAAATGGGGGTAGACGAATTTTTCGCTGTAGCTGACGAAAGGACAGAGCTTAAGACCGGCGGATTTTATATTGAAAATATGCTGGGAGAAGGAAATCTTAATAGATTCTTTGTGCCCACTGGTATTGTTTTACTTGTTATCCTATTCGTTTTGGCGGTGACGGTGATATGAGCACAGCTTGGTTAATCGGAAGTGCCGTAATTGCGGTTATAGTAGCCCCCTTGATTGGGGGATTGCTCAGAGGCATTGACCGCAAGCTGACCGCACACATGCAGGGAAGAATCGGACCGCCGATAATTCAGCCCTTCTATGATGTCATCAAGCTCTTTGGCAAGAAACCTATGGTTGCCGGTGGGGCCCAGATTGCGTTCGCTTATACCTTCCTCGCGCTGATTGTCACTGCCGTAGTATTTTTCGCCCTAAGGCAGGACTTGCTGGTAGTGCTCTTCATCCTGTTTTTTGGCAGTCTCTGCCTTCCAATTGGAGCGTTAAGCGTAAAGTCACCCTACAGCCAGCTCGGGGGACACCGGGAACTTCTGCAGTTTCTGGCCTATGAGCCGATTTTGCTTCTGGCGGCAATACCCATAGCCCTAAAGTCCGGGGGATTCCCCATCGCCAATATATTTGAGTACGGACAACCACTTCTTCCTCATCTCTGGTTAACTTTTATAGCCCTGTTCATTGCCCTGGCTATAGTGATGAGAAAATCTCCTTTCGACATCTCTGGTTCGGAGCACGCTCATCAAGAACTAGTTAGAGGGGTAGTCACAGAGTTCTCTGGTCCCTATCTAGCCCTGATAGAGCTGGGGCACTGGTATGAGATGGTTTTACTGCTGTCTATCCTCGGACTCTTCTGGGTGGTAGGCAGCCTGTGGTGGCTATCCATCATAATAGCTTTAGGAAGCTGGTTCATTATGCTACTTGTGGACAATATCAATGCTCGTCTCACTTGGTCCTGGATGCTGAAATTTGCCTGGGGCGCAGGTGTAACTCTGGTAGCTTTAAATATACTGTTTATTAACTTAGGCTGGATGTAAAAATGGGAATTCTAAGTACGGCAAGAATGAAATCACCCTGGTTACTGCACTTCGATTGTGGTAGCTGTAACGGGTGCGATATAGAGATACTTGCGGCCCTTACCCCACTTTACGACGTAGAAAGATTTGGAATTGTCAATATGGGCAATCCCAAACATGCTGATGTCCTTTTGGTCACCGGTCCAGCAAACCACCGCAATTATCGAGTGCTGCAAAACCTTTACAACCAAATGCCTGATCCCAAGGGGGTAATAGTGGTGGGAACCTGCGGCTGCACCGGCGGAGTGTTTCACAACTGCCCCAATGTGTTGGGTGGCATAGATAAGGTCATCCCCGTGGACGTTTATGTCCCGGGATGTGCCGCCAGACCCGAGGCAATCATCGATGCAGTAGTGCTGGCATTAGGAAAGCTTAAAGCATATGGAAAATGATATTTCAGTAACTAAAGACGAACTCATTTCAGAAGCTCAAAAAATGATGGATGAAAGAGCCAGGCTTAGCACTGCTAGCTGCGTTGACCTGGGAGATAAATTTGAAATCATCTATCATTTTGAGCCCCGGGAATATCCGGAGCCCCTAAAAAATATCAGAGTCAAGATAGCTAAAGATGATACATTGCCCAGCTTATCCGGTATTTATCTCTGTGCTGCATTGATCGAAAATGAGATACAGGAGCTATTTAATGTCCAAATAAGTGATATCGCACTTAACTTCCAGAAAAGATTCCTACGCTCTAAGGAAAGTCCTGAAGCTGAGTTGCTTAAGCCTTGTCCCTATAAGCCCGAGCCTCCTGAACGCATCCCTGTCAGGTGTGGCGAGGCTTGTCCCGCAGGTATCGATATACCACGTTATGTTCGACTTATCGGTGAAGGCAAATATGCCGAATCATTAGCAACTATAAAGCAAGCCATGCCGTTCCCAGGAATTCTGGGGCGAGTATGCTTTGCGCCATGCGAAGATAATTGCCGCCAAGCGAAACAGGAAGAGCCCATTGCTGTCAGAATGCTGAAGAGATTCGCCTATGACCACGCAACTTACGAAGAAAAAAAGGCTGCCAAACAGACAGGCAAGCGTGCTGCCATTATTGGCTCAGGTCCGGCAGGACTCGCTGCAGCTTATTACCTTGCCAAGATGGGGCATGGAGTCACCATATTCGAGGCCCTGCCTCAAGCTGGGGGAATGATGCGAGCTGGAATTCCTTCGTATCGCCTCCCCAGAAATATTTTGGATGATGAAATCAACATGGTCAAGAATTTGGGCGTGGAGATAAAGACTAATACCAAAGTGGAGTCTTTAGACAAGCTATCCAAAGATGGATACCAGGCAGTTCTTGTTGCCACAGGTGCCCATCAGGGGATAAAGATGGGAGTGGAAGGAGAAGACCATCCCAAAGTAATGGAATGTATTGATCTTTTGAGGGATGTAAATTTCGGTAAGAAGGTCAAATTGGGTGACCGGGTAGCAGTGATCGGCGGCGGTAATGCTGCCATTGATGCCGCTCGCACTGCTCTTCGCCTTGGATCAAAAGAAGTGACTATATTCTATCGCCGTACCAAGGCTGAGATGCCGGCTAACCCCGAGGAAGTAGCCGAAGCGATTAAAGAGGGAGTGAAGATAGAATTCCTGGCGGCGCCAACAAAGGTATTCAGCAAAAATGGTGCAGTCGCATTAGAAAATATTCGAATGAAGCTCGGAGAACCTGACGCCAGCGGCAGGCCTCGACCTGAGCCTATAGAGGGCAGCGAGTTCAAGTTGGATCTTGATGCAGTTATTGCAGCTATCGGGCAGCGGCCTGAGGTTCCAGGACAATTCAAGCTTGAAACAGGCAGGGGAAATGTGATAGTAGCGAATGCCGAGACCATGGCTACCTCGAAGGCAGGTGTTTTTACTGCCGGTGATGTCGCAACTGGGCCAGCATCCGTGGTAGAAGCAATTAGAACTGCAAAAGAAGCAGTTAAGTCCATAGATAAATATCTCGGCGGGAAAGGCGCTTTACCTATCGATGAGCCAAAAGTAAAAGACCTTACTTCACGCCGTACCTTCATTGAGAGGTGGGCAGAAGAAGGCAAGCGAGTCGAGATGCCCAGTCTCTCCATCGATGATCGATTGAGGGGATTTGACGAAGTAGAGCTAGGACTAAGCGAAGAAATGGCCATTGCAGAGGGCCAGCGATGCTGGCGCTGCGACCTGGAGGAATAGAATGCCAACAAGGACAGTAATCCCATTTGGCCCCCAACATCCGGTACTACCTGAACCTGTCCACCTGAAGCTTGAGTTAGAGGATGAGAAAGTAGTAGGTGTAACGCCTATAATCGGATATATTCATAGAGGAATTGAAAAGGCGGGGGAGCTAAATACTTTTCGTCAGAATGTTCACATTACCGATAGAATATGTGGTATCTGTAGCTTTATCCACACCCAGACTTACTGCCAGGGTGTCGAAGCACTGATGAACGTCGAAGTGCCTCCCAGAACTAGATTCCTCCGCGTGTTCTGGAGCGAACTCTCCAGGACACATAGCCACCTCCTGTGGCTGGGGCTTCTCTGCGATGCCCTGGGATTCGAAAGTGTTTTCATGCAGATATGGCGAGCCAGGGAGATGGTCCTAGATATTTCTGAGATGACTACTGGGCATAGAATAATTCAAGCCACCAGTGTCGTCGGTGGTGTGAGAAGAGATATCGATAAAGAGATGGCTAAAGAAGTGGATAAAAGGCTCGTCGCCCTCAAGGAGATGCTGGACAGCACTGCTACTCCTACCCTACTCCACGACCCTACTGTCAAGCGCCGTGCTGTAGGTAAGGGAGTGTTATCTAAAGAACAAGCTGAAATCCTTGGAGCAGTCGGGCCTACTTCAAGGGGTAGCGGTGTGCCAAAAGATATGAGGCAAACAGGTTATGCCGCTTTTAAGGAAGTGGGCTTTGAGCCAGTCGTGGAAACCGCCGGAGATAGCTATGCTCGAACCCTGGTCCGAGCTAAAGAGGTTTATCAAAGTATAGAACTCATGCGCAAAGCGTTGTCCATGATGCCTGAGGGAGAGATCCTAGTCAGGGTTGACGGTTATCCTGAGGGTGAAACGATTTCCAGGTGTGAGCAACCAAGAGGAGAGGTTATATACTACATAAAGGGCAATGGTACAAATCATCTGGAAAGATTGAAGATAAGGACGCCGACCTTTGCCAACATACCGACTTATTTGGTTATGTTGCCCGGCTGCGAGATGGCTGATGTGCCAATAATTACTCTTTCTATAGACCCTTGTATTGCCTGTACTGAGAGGTAATTGAAATGTGGATGTTTTCGACGATTGTGAAGAACCTCTTCTCCCGACCTGCTACCAGGCGTTATCCTTTCAAGGATATAAGAGAACCGCTTTCAGGATATAGAGGTAAAATCAATTTTGATGGTACTAAATGTGATCTGTGTGGTGATTGTGCCAGAATATGCCCCGCTGACGCCATAGAAGTCAGCCTGGAGAACAGACAGATACAATACAATCCTTTTAAGTGCATCTACTGCGGTACATGTGTGGAAACCTGCCTTCCGCGGGCAATAAGTCAAGATAAATACTATGCTAAGCCTGCTGCCGTCAAGGAAGCAGAAACAATAAGCGTGCCCGCATAATATTTCAACCGACTCCATTGGTATCATTCCCGTGCAGGGCATCCTATAATGATTGTATAATTTGACAATTCACAGTTTTGGCTCTAATATACCTATTATCATAAACTTGGTGATAAAGGCTAAGTAAATATGGCATTTTCTACTAAAGGGCGCTACGGTACAATGGCAATGCTTGATTTAGCTATTCATTACGGGGAAGGTCCCATCCTGGCGAAGGACATTGCCAAAAGGCAACATATTTCACAGCGATATCTGGAGCACCTGCTTATTTCACTCAAACTAGCAGGAATGGTGAGGAGCACCCGTGGAACGCATGGAGGCTTTAGCCTAGCTAAACCACCATCCCAAATAAGACTCGATGAAATTATCCGAGTTACGGAAGGGTCTATGGCTCCAGCAGAATGTGTCGATAATCCTGAAGCATATCCTCGAGTAGCAATTTGTGCAGTCTACGATGTCTGGTCAGAGCTGAAAACAGCTATAAACAGCGTATTGGAGTCTATAAATCTACAGGATTTGCTGGAACGACAAAGGCAAAAATGGGACTCGAATCAATCAGATGAGCGTACAGCAAATAATAGGGAGGTACAAACATGCGAGAAAAAGTAGAAGCAGCTCTAGAGCAAGTGAGACCGGCATTGTTAGCCGACGGAGGGGATATCCAGCTAATAGATGTCAAAGATGGGGTAGTAACACTAAGGCTAACCGGTGCTTGTGTTGGCTGCCCCATGGCAACTATGACCCTGAAGGGTGGGATTGAGCGGGTACTTAAGGAACAGGTGCCCGAAGTTAAAGAAGTAGTTGCCGTCTAGCAACAATGGACAAGCTATATAAGGACAAGGAGAAATAAAGTAATTAATGCGGGAAAAAGTAGAATCTGCTATAGAGAAGATAAGAGCTAGCTTAAGGGGCATAGACATTATATTAATAGATGTTAAAGAGGGCATAGTAAAGGTACATATATTTACATCGGCTTGTGCTTCTGGAATTCCGGAAGAAATAGCCTTTGAGACGTTCGAGGAGCAGCTTAAGAAACAAGTACCTGAAGTTAAGGAAGTGGTCGCCATCTAATCCGCGGGCTGCTCTCTAGAAAGAAGAAAAAAGGGGGATTAGGCAGGAGGCTTGAATGCCCAAGGGATATTTTGTCTGCCATTCTTGTGGTAAAAGGGTGGAACATAGCGCAGAGGAGCGCCCTTGTGAAGTGCTCAATGGTTGGCTCATGGTTTCACAATGGAAAGGGCTAGAGGCAGTTGAGCACTACAATTTCTGCTCCTTTTCCTGCCTAAAAACCTGGACGGATACCCAGGTTCCCCAAGTCCCGGACGTATTCCTAAAAGCTTTTGAGGAGGGAAAGGATACATAAGGGGGATGAGTGGCAAGAGAAAGTGCAGGAAACTACAACCAAGTAAAAGCCATAATTACTTTGTTCACTGCTCCCCATAATGATCTTGCTTGTAATGCCGACCTTGTTGGGCTTGCCTCAAGAGCAGGTAGCAAACTAGGAGGTAAGAATGCCCATCTATGAATATTTTTGCCCTAATTGTCGCTTTAAGTTTGAATTAATTCGCCAGCAAACCCAATCAAATGAACCTGCCTCTTGTCCCCGTTGCCACAATGGAGCGAAACGGATACTGTCCTCCTTCGCTTCTTTTGCAAAAAGCAGTGAAGGAACATCTACCCCGATTGGTGGAAGCTCCCCCTGCAGCACATGCGCCGCCACAAGTTGTGACACCTGCGGAACATAGCTCCCTTATGCGGGAAACTGAAGAGAGCTCAAACTAAGGGAGTTATAAGTGCTAGAAATAAAGCACCTCAAATTAGTGCTAAATGTCAAGGTTCAAAATAATTGCCAAACATATAACCGCGTTGGCGAGCCAAGATGATTGAGATAAGACAAGAAGATTTCTCCATCGACGAAGTAACTAAAAAGATGAAGGACCCCAAAATAGGGGCAATATCAATTTATCTAGGCACAGTACGTGAGTTCCCTGACGGACTTGGATTGGAATTTGAGAACGATAATCACGCCATCCGGAAATTAGAGGAGATAGAAAAAAGAGCAATCTATAGATTTGATGTCGAGGATGTAGCGATAGTACATCGAGTGGGTCTCTTAGGCATATCAGATAATATTCTGTTAGTAGCAGTTTCCGCCCCCCACAGAGGGCCAGCCTTTGACGCTTGCAGAAGCATAATAGAAGACATAAAGGACTTCCACGAATCATGGGGAAAAGAAGTACTGCAATAGAAATTTTAGGGGTTTCCAGAGATAGCAAAGGGAAAAAGACAGATGAAATCATCCACGAAGAAGAGCTTATTGTTAAACTCAATAGAGAAATCCACAAATTCTACTGCATTCCCAGTGACCTAGAAGAGATGATAGCCGGCGATTTGAAATCGAGGGGTATAGACCCTTATTCGTCCCAGATCAAGAAGCTTAGTCACAGCAAGATTGAGGTAAATGTCCCAGGAGAATTAGTTAAGACTACCCGAAAGTGTGATTCCAAGAAAAAGTTAACCAGAAGCGAAGTCTTTGATTCAGTAGAAGCACTAAACAAAAACAGTTTCTTGTTCCAAAAGACTGGCTGCACACATGTTATCGGGATCTGCGGGGATAAGGAGGTTTTTGTAGAGGACATAAGTAGACATTGCGCCATAGATAAAGCCATTGGCCTAGCAATTAGAGATGGAATCGATTTATCGAACAGCTTCCTGATTAGCTCGTGCAGACAAACGGCTTCCACAATAAAAAAGGCAATCTTTTGCGAAATACCAATAGTCATAAGCATCGCTGCCCCCACAGACTTGGCTATAAAAGAAGCCAACGAATACGGGATAACACTCATAGGATTTGCCAGTTCCAAAAGCTTTAACATATATTCCCACGATTGGAGAATCAAATTTTAAGATTATTAGAGTGGGGAAATAATAGGTTTTTATCCTGCCCGATAGCTAACATGGCAAGTTTAATAGTACAAACTTATCTAAAGCTATTGGTGCCACCAATTCTAGGGCACATTGCGATATCCAGACCAGAAGCCTTTGGTGGATGTGGAGGCTGAGATACACAGATGACATTCATGGTATGGTTAGTGATGATACTAAGTTAACGTGAGGAGTTACCAGGATGCGAAAGCCGGCCAGCTCCCATTTCTTTAAAACCAAGCCTGTTACCCCACTCCTAATGATAACTCGGAAATAGCGAGCTTTAATCACACCATGGAGTATAAATGGCTGTACAACCCCAATCTATCTTTAGCCCCTGAAGAGTTCAATCGCCGGCCAACTGAATGACTTATCGAATATAATTTTGACCGTCCATACCAATCCCTCGGCTATCTTGCTCCCACAGAGTATGCCAAAAAGGAACTTGATAAAATCCTTAGTCCAGTGTTGCCCACGCGGTCAGCCTGCACACTTGGTTTTGACATCACCTGGCGAACAGGCTAGAATCACATCGAAGGAGAACACATGGTATTTGATATGCGAGTGAGCCCGCCTGAGCTATTAGGACTACCGAGCGGTGTACAGCGATTTGTCAGAGTTCGTGTTGAAGAAAGGGAACGCCCGTACCGAGAAGGAGGTCGACAGAAGTGGCTGGAAGCAATGGATGAAGCTGGAGTCACTCATGCCATGCTCATCTCTCCACCCTGGTATGACAATAAGAAGTCGAATGAGATTATCAGTGACATTACTAAAGAACACAAAGACAGATTTATCGGATCAATATCGCTTGATGTTAACGATGGGACGAAAGCACTCCAGGAACTGGAAAGATGCGTAAGGGAGCTAGGCCTGCGCTGCCTTGTGCTGCGGCCTTGCGTAGACAGAGTATATCCCAATGACAGAAGGTACTATCCCTTCTATGCCAAATGTGTAGAACTGGGAATCCCCGTCAGCATAGTAGTCGGCATGCACTTTTCATTAAAGCCAGTACTCGAATTTGGGCAGCCATTGTGTCTCGATCATGTGGCTTGCGATTTTCCAGAGCTTAGTATCATCGCGACACATGGAGGATGGCCCTGGGTTACTGAAGCAGTGGCAGTGTCCTGGAAAAATGACAACGTTTTCATCGATATTTCAGGTATAGCTCCTCGATATATCGGAATGAGTGGAACCGGATGGGACCCGCTTATTCAATATGGAGACACACTTT
The DNA here is from genome assembly GCA_964638975.1 of uncultured Dehalococcoidales bacterium. Lineage (GTDB taxonomy): Bacteria > Chloroflexota > Dehalococcoidia > GIF9 > AB-539-J10 > RBG-13-51-36. The sequence goes on along the minus strand of CAZXAJ010000011.1, from coordinate 36,926 downwards.
TGCAGGACAAGATTCTATGGGGTACAGATTGGCCATTTCTGGATTGGAAGGACTCCCTCTCCCAGTGTAGAGAGTTGCCACTCAAAGAAGAGACCAAAGAGAAATGGCTGTTCAAAAATGCCGAGGCATTATTTCAAGTCTAAGAGGTAATGACAGGCAACAGACATAAAGTATTCCAAGGCTTTAACTGCACAGCGAAGGCACTCCTGAACCTATGAGGGCTCATGCCTCTCATCCTCCCCGTTTCTGAGTTCATCAGCGGGGTAGCCCTGATCTTTTGGCACCGTTCCTCGGGGTATCTAGTAATAATCTTCCTGGTGGCTGATCCATTTAACCACCCGTGCAATTCATCTGTTTTGGCCAACAGCTCAACTTCTGATGGGATATATCTCCGGAAAAAACGGTATCTTCTATATTCTGTTTTCTTCAGTGCCCTGTCTCTTTGCATCTTTTCATCAATCTGGATATCTATGATCTGGAATATCCCGTAACCCTTTTGATATACTTTAGTATTACCTCTTTATCATCTCTCTTAAGACATGATACCTGAATCTTATCAACACCTTCTCTATCCAGGGGTATTTGTCTTCGGTAGTTAGGCCCCTGAACTCCCGTGCTTCACTCCGCTCCAGAAACTGATTTGCTTGTTCCATGGTCTGTCATTGTTCGGCGTTCATTATCAGTCTCATGCTGCAATCATAAACGGGTTACTTGATATTCCCAGGCTCACTTTGCGTTAGAAATCACGTCTCCCTCCAAGTTCGTCTTGTATCGGAAGAGCGTGTAGGTTGAAATTAGAGGACAAGGTAGTTTACAATACTCATTTACTTTACTTCAGCAAATGCACGAATTTGGGATAACTGAAAATATTATCAACATCGCCTTAGACAAAGCTAGGGAGGCACAAGCCAGCAAAGTCACCCAGATTAACTTAGTAATGGGCGAGTTGTCAGGTTTTGTACAGGATTGTATTCAGTTCTATTTCGATTCTCTCAGCAAAGATACCATCGCCCAAGAAGCAGTACTCCACTTCGAATCGGTGCCTGCTCAATTGCGCTGTCGGAATTGTTCCACTATTTTCCACCCCCAAGATGCCCTATGGTCTTGCCCTGGATGCCAAGGCCAGAGTGTGGAAGTACTGAAGGGACGCGAGCTCTATATCGAAAGCATGGAAGTAGAATGAAAAAGATAGAGGTTATCCAGAACATCTTGGAGGCTAATGAAACTATAGCTAACCGAAATCAACAGCTAATGGATGAGCACAACGTTTTCGCTCTCAACATCATGTCATCTCCAGGTGCTGGCAAGACGAGCCTCATTCTGCAAACCATGGCCAGGCTGAAGAGCAGGCTAAACATAGCTGTTATCGAAGGCGATGTTGCTTCCACAGTAGATGCTGAGAAAGTGCAGAACGAGGCAACAGCAGTAATTCAAATAAACACCCGAAATATGCCGGAAAGTTGCTCTTTAATAGCTGCTATGATTGAGCAGGCCCTGAAAGACCTACCTCTTGATGACATAGATTTACTCCTAATCGAAAATGTGGGCAATCTTATTTGCCCCTCCGAGTTTAACTTAGGAGAACACAAACGAGTAGTGATTTCCAGTCTGCCTGAAGGAGATGATAAGCCCGCTAAATATCCCTTGATCTTTATCGATGCCAATGCTGTGATAATAAACAAGATGGACCTTCTTCCTCATGTTGATTTCGATATCGCCAACTTTCGCCGCTCCATCCAGGGACTAAACCCCGGAGTCGAAGTTTTCGAACTTTCCTGTAAGACCGGCGAGGGGATAGCCAGGTGGTGCTCCTGGATAATAGAACAAGTGGAAGCCAATGCTACAAGGAAATAGAAGAAGGATAAAGGGAAAACAAGAATCAGGGTGTGATGCGCATAGTCAAGCAGACCATGGACTTCTTCAGCTTGAGGAGAAGAGCTAATGCAAAGGCAACTAGCTAATATTCTGGCTCCGCATAAAGGTGAAAAAGGAGCCACCATCCCAGTCCTGCAACAGGTGCAGCAGGAGCTAGGGTATCTGTCTGAGGAGGCGGTTTCTGAAATTGCCAGATTCCTGAATCTTTCTGAAAACGAGGTTTTTGGGGTAGCTTCATTCTATGCCCAATTTCGCTTCACTCGCCCTGGAGAGCATAGCATTAAGGTTTGTTTAGGTACTGCCTGTCATGTAAGGGGAGGGGAAAGAATTATGGAGGCAATGGAACGCGAGCTTGGCATAACAGCAGGGGGGACTACTGACGATTACAAATTCGGCCTGGAGCGGGTAGCCTGCTTTGGCTCCTGTGCCCTTGCCCCAGTCATGGTTATTGACAACAAAGTCTATGGTAGGATGACTCCAGGGAGAGCCAAGGAAATTTTAGCTAGCGTTAGGAACGAGGGATGAATTTTGCTGACATCCAGAAACAGGCAATAGCTGAATGGCAAGCTCTGCAAGATAGCCAGAAGCCTCGCATTTTGGTAGGTGCCGGCACTTGCGGCAGAGCCGCTGGCGCCGAGGCAGTGCTTGCCGCCATTGATAAGGAACTGGCAGAGCGAAATATCGATGCCATTGTCATACAAGTAGGTTGTATTGGGCTGTGCTATGCTGAGCCACTGGTGGACATAATCAAGCCAGGCTATCCTCGCGTCTGTTATGCAAATGTCACCCCAGAAATCATCCCTCAGCTCATTGAAGACTATCTAGTCAAGGATAATCCCCGCCCTGACTTGGCCTTGGGCACCATCGGTGAAGGCGCTGTAGATAGCATCCCCAAGCTATTTGAGCTACCGGTGCTTAAACCACAGGTACGCATAATCCTACGCCATTGCGGCTTTATTGACCCCACAAACATTAACCATTACATCGCCAACGGTGGCTACAGCGGCCTAGTTAAAGCGCTGGGGATGGAACCAGAGGAGATTATTGAGGAGGTTAAGAAATCCGGATTAAGGGGCAGAGGAGGAGCTGGCTTCCTTACCGGGCGGAAATGGGAATTCTGTCTTAAAGCGCCTGGCGAGGAGAAATATATTATTTGCAACGCCGATGAAGGTGACCCGGGAGCTTTTATGAACCGCTCCCTCCTCGAGGGCGACCCGCACTCAATGTTAGAAGGAATGCTTATTGGTGCTTATACTATCGGAGCCAAGGAAGGTTATATTTACTGCCGAGCAGAATATCCTCTCGCCCTGGAACGGCTCGGGATTGCCTTAAAGCAGATGGAGGAATACAAACTCATTGGAGATAACATCCTGGGCTCTGGTTTCAGTTTCCACCTGAAGATAAAGGAGGGGGCAGGGGCATTTGTCTGTGGGGAGGAGACAGCGCTGATGGCTTCTATTGAGGGCAAAAGGGGAATGCCTCGCTCTCGCCCTCCTTTTCCTGCTATCTCTGGATTATGGGGTAATCCTACCAACATCAATAATGTGGAGACCTGGGCAAGTGTAGCCGCTATAATGCAACGTGAAGCCGAGTGGTACGCCAGCTATGGTACAGAGAGGTGCAAAGGGACAAAAACCTTTTCCCTGGTAGGCAAGGTGAAGAACACCGGACTCATTGAAGTTCCCTTCGGCATCACTATGCGCCAGATTATCCATGAAATCGGCGGTGGCATCATGGAGGACAAGCGCTTCAAGGGAGTGCAGACTGGCGGTCCTTCGGGAGGTTGCTTGCCTTCAGACTTCCTCGATACCCCTATAGACTACGAGTCACTCACTTCCGCCGGCTCTATTATGGGCTCCGGCGGCATGATAGTAATGGATGAAGGTACTTGCATAGTGGATGTGGCGCGTTATTTCCTTGATTTTGTACAAAAGGAATCCTGCGGCAAATGTGTTCCCGGCCGAGTCGGCACCAAGGAGATGCTGGACATCCTGGAGCGGATAACCCAGGGCAAAGGAAAACCGGAGGATATTGACCAGCTTCAGAGGCTTGCTACCACAGTGAAATCCTGTTCTCTTTGTGGTCTGGGGCAAACCGCCCCGAACCCTGTTCTCAGCACCATTCGTTACTTCCGTGAGGAGTACGAGGCTCATATTGTTGACAAGCGTTGCCCTGCCCTAGTATGTAAAGATTTGCTCTCTTACTATATCCTACCTGATAAGTGCCAGGCTTGCATGATTTGCCTGCGCAATTGCCCAGCCGACGCAATTAAAGGGGGCAAGAAGATGATTCACGTTATTGACCAGAGCAAATGCACCAAGTGCGGCACCTGCCTGGAGTTATGCCCTCCCCGCTTTGGGGCAGTCGTTAAGGTCTCAGGAGAAAAGTTGACAGTGCCCGAAGAACCTATCCCCCTCAAAACGGGGTTCTTTTCAAGGGATGCTGATATATAGCAAGTTAATATATCCTTTTAGCAAAAGCTTTGAGTATCTTAGTGGGAAAACGAATACGGATAGCGAACCTTGACGATATATCATAGATGACGATATTGCAGAGAAAGAACCTGAAACAGCAAGACAGTCTATATTTCTACGCGATGCTCTTTGTGGCAAACGCCTGGAGACTCCGAAGGAGCTAAGTTGGACAATATCAGCTTAACTATTGATAGACAAGAGGTCGAGGTGCGGAAGGGAGCAACTGTGCTAGAGGCAGCCCAGAAAGCAGGTATCTATATCCCAACACTCTGCCATCACCCCGACTTGTCACCTTACGGAGCTTGCCGATTATGCATAGTGGAAATTGAGGCGATGCCCGGCTTCCCCACCGCCTGCACGACCCCCGCAGCCGATGGAATGAAGGTCCACACTAATACTCCGGAACTACAGCAATTGCGACGCAATATCTTTGAACTCACCCTGGCTGAGCACCCCTATCAATGCCTCACCTGTGCCAAGAACCTGCACTGTGAGCTTCAGGCTGTCGCCTCCTATATCGGGGTGGAGCAGGTTTCGCTTCCCGCTATTCGCCGAGAAGTGCCTGTTGACCGAGACAACCCCTTCTTTGACCGAGACTACAATTTATGCATCCTCTGTGGACGCTGCGTTAGAGCCTGTCAAGAGGTACGTGGGGTATCAGCAATTACATTTGTTCACCGAGGCAGTCAATCTATAGTGGGCACCGCTTTCAACCGCCCCCTGGCAGACTCCGGATGTAAATTCTGCCTTGCCTGTGTGGAAGTTTGCCCTACAGGAGCATTAACCGACCGAGCACCAATATGGAGAACCACTCTTGATAAGGAAGCTTACGTAGTGCCTTGCGCCTATGCTTGCCCCGCAGGCATTGATGTCCCTCGCTATATCCATCTTATCGCTGAGGGTGAGCCTGCCAAGGCATTGGCCGTAATCAGGGAGAAGGTTCCTTTCCCGGCAGTATTAGGCCGTGTCTGCGTCCATCCCTGTGAGCAAGCTTGTCGTCGCAGCCAGTTGAATGACGCCATTAGTATAAAAGCCTTGAAGCGGTTCGCGGCTGAGCACGATGATGGTGTGTGGAGACAAAATTCCAAGGTAGCTCCTCCTACCGGTAAAAAGGTGGCCATAGTCGGTTCAGGTCCTGCCGGATTGACTGCCGCTTACTATCTGGCCAAGCTTGGTCACAAAGTAACTGTGTTAGAAGCGCTTCCTGAGCCCGGTGGGATGATGCGAGTAGGCATTCCAGCATACCGCCTGCCCCGGCAGATACTTGGTAGCGAGATCGAAGAGATTAAAAAAACTGGGGTGGACATAAAAGTGAATTCTAAGGTTGAATCCTTAGACTCCCTTTTCAAGCAGGACTATCAGGCTATATTCCTCAGTCTAGGGGCACAGCAAGGGATGAGGATAGGAGTAGAAGGAGAGGATAGCTCCGGGGTGATGGAATGTATTTCTTTTCTCCGCCAAGTGAGCCTAGGGGAGGAGGTGAAGTTAGGGGACAAAGTAGCGGTGATTGGAGGAGGGAATGCCGCCATCGATGCTTCACGCACAGCCCGGCGTCTTGGAGCTAAAGAGGTAACTATCATCTATCGGCGTACCCGTGCCGAGATGCCAGCCAGCCCGGAAGAAATAGAGGAGGCACTCCAAGAAGAGATAAAAATCGTTTTCCTCACTGCCCCCAATAAAATAACTCAGGAGAATGGTCAGTTAAAGCTAGAGTGCATTGGGATGGAGTTAGGGGAGCCTGATGCTAGCGGGAGAAGGCGTCCCATGCCCATAAAAGAAAGTGAATTCACCATGGAATTTGATAATATAATAGCTGCCATCGGCCAGCAGCCAGAGATTCCAGCCCGATTTGGGCTGAAGGTCAGCAGAGTAAACACAGTTCAGGTTGATTCAGCTACTTTGGCCACCAATATAGAAGGGGTTTATGCTGGCGGGGATGTGGTTACTGGCCCGGCTTCAGTGATAGAAGCAATCGCAGCGGGGAGGAAAGTAGCCAGTTCTATAGATAAATATCTGGGGGGAGATGGCATTATCGATGAAGAATTAATCCCTAAGGAAAAGCCTAATCCCTGGCTGGGACGCGATGATGACTTCGCTCACTGGGCCCGCGTTCCTGTGCCTAGCTTGCCCGTAGAGCAAAGACTTAATGGCTTTGAAGAAGTAGAGCTTGGCTTTGACAAAGAAGCAGCAAGCGCCGAAGCAAGGCGCTGTCTGCAGTGCCATTTGAGGTTAGAAATTTCGGCGGTGACGCTGCCTGTAGAAGTAAAACCTGGCACAGCCGAAAGATACAAATAAAGCTACAGATAAGGTAGCTGAAGGTTCAAGATTTTCTTAAGGCAACGCTCGCCCTTTAGGCTAGTCTATTCTTATTGCAAAATGAGCCTGAAAGAAAGGTTTCAGGCTCATTTTGCGTTGGAAATAGATACTCCTTCAGACTCATCTTAGTATTGGAAGAGACTCGATTTGACGCCGCTGGATTTTAGTGGTAAAATAGGGCGCTTTTCTAAGATACCTTCGACTTAACTAGCTATAAATACAAATTAGTCATGTTTCAGGAGGTGACCTTGAAGCAAGCACTAGAAACCAAACCAACCAAAGGGAAAACAAGTAAAGCTATAGACAGTAAAACCTTGCAGCAAATCAAAAAAATAGTTAAAGCTACTGATGGACAAGCGGGAGCGCCGATCCGGGTATTACAAAAGGTGCAGGGGCTTATCGGCTATCTACCCCGTGAGGTTCTGGAAACAATATCCAGGGAAATGAGAATTCCCCCCAGCGAGCTGTACGGAATAACGAGCTTCTATTCCTTTTTCTCGATGGTGCCAAAAGGTAAGTATGTAATTCAGGTGTGCTTGGGCACCAGTTGCTATGTCAAGGGGGGGCAGAGAATAATCGATACCCTGAATAAGAATTTCGGCCTTGAGTCCGGGGGCACCACCTCCGACGGCAAATTCTCTCTGCAAACAGTAAGATGCCTCGGCTGTTGCGGTCTGTCTCCAGTATTAGCCGTCAATGAGGACGTACATAGGAAAGTAAAACCTAGCCAGCTGAAAGACATCCTGAGTTCGTATCGATAGGAGAGTACAATGGGACGACTTGAATCGGTAGAAGAATTTACGAAGCTTAGAGACCAAATTCGCGAGGGACTGTCAAACCAAGAAAAGGAGACCCAAGTTAAGGTTCACCTTGGAACGTGCGGTATATCTTCAGGCGCAAACAAAGTTCTTGAAGCTTTTCAACGAGAAGTCGAAGGCCGTAAATTATCAGATGTCACCGTATCAAAGGCAGCCTGCATTGGTTTGTGCGATCGAGAGCCAGTAGTCACAATTGTTCATCCCATAAAAGGCAAGACTACCTATTATGACCTCTCCGAGGACAAAGTCCCACGGGTCGTCGAGCAGCACATAGTCAAGGATAAGGTAATAGATGAATGGAAGGTGAACACCGATGAGCCCTTGCTCAAGCTGCAGGAAATAAGAGTAATGCATAACCAGGACCTCGACCCGATGAGCATCGAAGAATACATCGCCAGAGACGGCTATCAAGCTTTGAGTAAGGTCCTGAGTCACATGAAGCCTGAAGAGGTTATAGATGAGATCAGGAAAGCGGGGCTGCGGGGTCGAGGAGGAGCTGGCTTCCCCACAGCTACAAAGTGGGGCTTTGTTCGTAGCGCACAAGCGGAGGAAAAATACGTAGTTTGTAATGGAGACGAGGGTGACCCCGGTGCCTATATGAACCGGGCGGTCCTGGAAGGAAATCCCCACTCCATAATCGAGGGGATGGCAATTGGTGCCTATGCCATAGGTAATGTTCGCCAGGGATATGCCTATGTCCGTGCCGAATATCCCCTCGCTATCGAAACATTGAACCACGCTATAAACCAGGCTCGAGAATACGGATTCCTGGGCAAGAACATCCTGGGGACCAGCTTTGAATTCGACCTGGATATATTCCCGGGCGCCGGTGCCTTTGTCTGTGGTGAAGAAACGGCTCTCCTAATCTCAATTGAAGGAAAACGAGGAAACCCTCGCCAGCGACCACCTTTTCCAGCAAACAAGGGGCTTTTCGGCAAGCCAACAACGCTCAACAACGTGGAAACTTGGTCAAACGTGCCCCAGATAATCTGGAAAGGGGCTGAATGGTTTAGCAGCGTCGGCACTGTAACAAGCAAAGGCACAAAGACTTTGTGCCTGGTAGGAAAGGTGAACAACACCGGACTGGTTGAAGTCCCCCTCGGTACAACTCTAGGGGAGATTGTATTTGATATCGGCGGTGGCATACCGAAAGGAAAGAAGTATAGGGCAGTGCAAATAGGTGGTCCATCAGGCGGCGTTATACCTATCGAGCACTTGAATACGCCTGTGGACTATGAGGCTGTCACTGCGCTCGGAGCCATCATGGGCTCAGGCGGACTTGTGGTAATGGATGAGGATAGTTGCATGGTCGACGTCGCCAAGTTCTTTCTACAATTCACCAGAGATGAGTCCTGCGGCAAATGCACTCCTTGCCGTGCCGGAATACCCAAGATGCTTGAAATCTTGACCAAGATCACAGATGGCAAAGGCACGATGGAGGACCTCCCCATATTAGAAGAGCTGGGTGAGATGGTTGGTTCTGCCTCGATCTGTGGTCTGGGACAAACAGCACCTAATCCGGTACTCACCACACTTCGGCATTTCAGAGAGGAATATGAAGCACATATTATAGACAAGAAGTGCCCGGCTGTTGTCTGCCAAGCCCTGTTCAAGGCGCCATGTCAACATACATGTCCTGTTGGCCTAGATGTCCCAGGATACGTCGCCCTCATAAAAGCAGGTGAATTTGAGAAAGCTTATGACATCATTATGCAGCGGCTTCCATTCCCATTGAGTGTTGGACGCGTATGTCACCACCCTTGCGAAGGCAAATGCCGAAGAGGTCAAATCGAGGAACCCATTGCAATCAGGCACCTGAAAAGGTTCGCCGCTGACTATGCATTTGACCAGGGGCTCGAATACATCCCTCCAGTAAAAGAGAGGAGGGAAGAGAAGGTAGCGATTATTGGCGCTGGTCCGGCAGGACTATCGGCGGCCTGGGACCTTGCCAGAGAAGGCTACCAGATTACCGTATTTGAAGCCCTACCCGTGGCTGGTGGAATGCTTGCAGTAGGTATCCCCGAATACCGCCTCCCCAAGAACATTCTCAATAAAGAGATCGAAACGGTCAGAAAGCTCGGGGTTGATATAAGGCTTAACACGCCTGTAAACGATGTCGAATCCCTACTGAAAGACGACTACCAAGCGGTATTTATCGCGACTGGTGCTCATAAAGGTGATAAGATGGGAATCCCCGGCGAAGACCTGAACGGGGTCTTTGATGCCATTGAGTTCCTGAGAGAGACAAATCTGGGTAAGAATATTGAGGTGGGACAAAGAGTGGCTGTCGTTGGGGGTGGCAACTCAGCCATCGATGCCGCTAGAGTAGCCCTGAGGAAAGGGGCTAAAGAGGTGCATATTCTCTACCGAAGAGAAAGGAGAGATATGCCGGCAATAGTCGAGGAAATCGAGGCTGCTGAAGAAGAAGGTATACATTTTCATTGCTTAACAGCACCAATAAAGGTCTTAGGCAATAGTGGCAAAGTCGAAGGAGTCGAGTGCATCCGTATGGAACTGAAGGAGTTTGACAAGAGCGGCAGAAAGACTCCCTACCAGATCAACGGCTCCGAATACATCATTAATGTCGATACGGTTATCGAGGCTACAGGACAGAGACCTGATACCTCGTTCCTGAAAGGAGATGGGATAGCTGCAGCAAAGGGAGGGACGATAGTAGCCGACCCGAGAACTCTGGCCACCGGTCGCAAAGGAGTTTTCGCCGGCGGAGATGCACATACAGGCGCAGCCACAGTAATCGAAGCAATAGCTGCAGGACAGAGGGCAGCCTGCTCAATAAGACGATATATCCAAGGAGAAGAACTCTCACCATTAGTCGAACGCAATGGACACGAGACTATTCCAATCCCCTCTGTGATGCCAACTGAAGAAGAGCTTAAGGAGAAGAGCCGGACCAAGATTGCCGAGGTCGCCGCTGCTGATAGGAAAATTTCCTTTAGAGAGGCAGCCTTGCCCTACAGCGCGAAGGAGGCAATGGAAGAAGCCAGCCGATGTCTAAGATGTGACCTTGAGGCAGGAGAATAGACATGAAAGAAATAACGCTTACAATCAATGGCAAACAGGTTAAAGGGAGTGAGGGCGATACTGTTCTTGAGGTATGTGAGGCTAACAATATATATGTTCCGACTTTGTGCCACTTCAAAGGGCTAAGTGACGTTGGTGCCTGTCGCATGTGCGTGGTTGATATCGAAAGAGAAAGACGCCCTGTACCTGCATGCACTTATCCAGCACGGGATGGTTTGGTGGTCGAGACACACAATGAAAAACTTGAGAAATATCGCAGGCTGATTCTGGAATTGCTGTTTACCGAACGCAACCATCTGTGCGCTCAGTGCGTAGCCAGCGGCGATTGCGAACTGCAGAGCCTCGCTTACAAGTACCAGATGGACAATGCTCGCTATCCATATTCCTGGCCCGCCTTGCCAGTAGACTCAGTAAACGATCACCTAGTTATTGACCATAATCGCTGTATTTTATGTGGCAGATGCATCAGAACCTGCGATGAAATTGTAGGTGTTCACACACTGGACTTCGGCCATCGCGGCTGGAAAGACGCTGTCGTCGCCGACCTTAATCAACCTTTGGGAGCATCATCCTGTATTTCCTGCGGAGCCTGCTTTCAGGTCTGTCCCACAGGTGCCATATTCTCCAAGAACAGTGCCTACAAAGGAAAACCCGAAGAATGTCAAAAGGTAGAGAGCGTATGTCCAATATGTGGAGTTGGCTGCGAAATTGAAGCGCTGGTTAAGGATAACAGGCTTGTGAGAATTGACAGCCCTGACCTCACTGGCAAGCGCGGCATACTCTGTCATAAAGGACGTTTTACTCCATTGTATAACAAAGGCGAACGAGTCAAGGCAGCACTGGTAAAAAATGGCCGCGGTAAGCTCGAGCCACAACCCTTACCTGAAGCCATGGACACAGTAGCCAAGAAGCTTGCCGAACTTAAGGCACAATATGGGAACAACAGCATAGCTGGCATAGCGTCAAGCCAGGCTAGCAACGAGTCCCTTAAGGCTTTCAAAGAATTCATAAGCGGAACCATCGGCAGTGAGTTAATCGATACTATCGACGGAGATGTCTACAGAACCATTAGCAAGGGCATGAACAATCATAAAGCTCAGGGAGGATTTGATATCGAAACATCACTAGAGGAGATACTCGAGGCTGATTGCATAATCGTAGTAGGAGCCAATCCTCTTGAAAGCCATCCTGTGGCTGGTTCTTATATTGCCAGAGCTGCAAGACAGAACAAGGCAACGCTCATCGTCATCGACCCATCGCAAAACACCTTCCCTTACCATGCTACATTATGGTTACAGCCAAAAGAAGACAAGGAACCCCTGGCCCTAGACGTCCTATCCAAAGCCGTCATTGATAAAGGCATTAAGAAAGATTCTGCCCGGATAAAGGAAATAGCAGCGTCACTCAAGGATATTAATGTGAAGAAAAGCAGTGAGCAAGCTGGGATAGGCACTGATGACCTTCTTGAGGCTGCTGAGATGCTCAGCAAGGCTAAGCACAGCATCGTAATCTACGGCGAAGGCATTCTGCAACATGAGAATCCCGAACTGATAACATCCCTTCTCAATTTGGCAAGAGTCGCCAGCAGTCAAGGAAAGGGGAACCCACAAATCATTTCTCTAAAACCTAAGGGGAATAGCCGTGGTGCCTGGGATATGGGCATAGCCAACCAATCACACTCCATTCTGAAGAACCTGACCAGAAACAAGGTAAAGGCCTTGTATATACTTCTGTCTGATGACTATCTTGACGCGCCAGAACTAACCAAACTCGGCAAGGGATTGGAGTTCATAGTTATTCAGTCAAGCTATCTCTCATCTGCAACATCGAAAGCCGACGTGGTATTACCATCGCCAATCTGGCCAGAGGTAAGCGAAGAATACACTACACTGGATGGCATAGCCAAATCAACCTCGCGCCTGATCAAACCATCTGATGGCACCAAATCAGATTCAGAGATATTGCGTGAAATTTCCAAACAGATGAATAAATAGCGATCTAGAACAAGGAGGAGTTGATAACATGGCAAAGGTCAAAGTAGCTACAGTCTGGTTGGAAAGCTGTGCTGGTTGTCATATGTCATTCCTGGATATTGACGAGGCGATAATCGATCTAGCTGATATGGTCGAATTCACCAGGACTCCTATAACAGACACAAAGGAGTTCCCCCAGGTAGACGTCGGCATTGTAGAAGGCTCTGTCGGCAACACTGAAGAGGAAGAGACACTCAAGGAACTGAGAGCCCACTGCAAAATTCTTATGGCCTGGGGTGATTGCGCCTGCTTCGGCGGTGTGTGCGCCATGCGCAACACTTTCGACAAAGAAGAGGTTCTCAAACGTGGTTATATCGAAACTGAAAGTACCTACAAAGGCAAAATACCCTGCCCGCCTGGTGTTCCAGCACTCCTTGACCAGGTTAAACCAGCTAATCATGTAGTGAAGGTAGACTGCTATGTTCCAGGCTGTCCACCAGAAGCTGGAGCTATCTTGTATGCTTTAAAGGAACTGTTGGCAGGCAGAATCCCGGTCCTGCCCAGTGATATGATGCGCTTTGATTGAAAGAGGTGAAGACATGGCTACTGAAATTAGCAAAACTATCGAAATAAACCCGGTTAGCCGGGTTGAAGGACACGGCAAGGTAACAATACGACTGGACGATTCGGGGAATGTGGCTGACGCCAAATTTCATGTAACACAGTTTCGAGGCTTTGAAAAGTTCTGCGAAGGTAGAGTCTTCTGGGAGATGCCGGTAATAACGCCGAGAATCTGCGGAATCTGCCCAGTGAGCCACCACCTGGGCGCAGCCAAAGCCTGTGATGAGATTTTAGGAGTTGAAGTAACCCGCCCAGCTAAACTCTTGCGCGAATTGATGCACATGGGACAGATCCTTCAGTCCCACGCCCTCCATTTCTTCCACCTTGCCAGTCCAGATTTACTTCTCGGCATGGATGCTGACCCGGCAAAGAGAAATGTGATCGGTTTGATTGCTGAAAACCCTGATCTTGCCGTCAAGGGAGTAAAGCTTCGCAGCTTTGGTCAGACAATAATCCAGAAGCTAGGCGGCAAGAAAATCCACCCTAACGGCGCTGTCCCTGGCGGCGTGAACACAGCTCTATCCACCGCTGACAGAGACCATTTCCTGAAGCAGATTAGTTGGGCTATCGCCGATGCGCAGACAGCTATAGGCATAATTAAGAGTTATTATGAAGAAGACAACGAGTTTGTGTGCACCTACGCCAGTTTCCCCACAGGCTATCTCGGGCTGGTGGATGAAAGCAACAATCTGGAACTGTACGATGGCAAATTGAGGTTAATTGACCAGAAAGGAAAGGTTCTCGAAAACCAGTTCAATCCGTCCGATTACCTGAATATCATAAGTGAATACGTGGAAGACTGGTCTTATCTCAAGTTCCCCTTTTACAAGAAGATGGGCTACCCCAAGGGTATTTACCGGGCGGGACCACTTGGCAGGCTCAACGTCAGCCAGGGAATATCCACTCCACTAGCCAATGCTGAGCTTAAGAACTTCAAGAAACTGGGCAACAATGGCATAGTAGAAGGTTCGTTATATTATCATTACGCCCGCCTCATAGAAGTGCTTTATTCCATCGAAAGGATCCAGCAGCTACTGGAGGACAAGGATATATGTTCGACTGACCTTATAGTCACTTCAAACAAATACAATGAGCAGGGCGTTGGCGTACTCGAAGCACCCCGGGGCACTCTATTCCACCACTACTGGGTAGACGACACTGGCAAAATTAAGAAGGTCAATCTCATAGTAGCCACAGGCAACAACAACGCTGCTATGAACAAAGCAGTATATGAGGTAGCCAAAACGTACATAAAGAACAACAAAATAACCGAAGGTATACTCAACCGAGTTGAGGTGGCTATCCGCTGTTATGACCCTTGCCTATCCTGTTCAACGCACGCTCTGGGTCAAATGCCTTTCAACATTCAGGTCATATCACCTGACGGTGAACTAATAAGGGAGATAACAAGATAATACCCTGTATTTAACCTGCACATTGCTAAGACGTGAGAATTCGAATTTTCCAAATAGGCACCCGGTATATTCTTGGCAGGCTTTCCCACTCACAGTGGCTAAATTTCATGGGTCTACCCCACATCCAATTACACCACCACACATGACATAGGTTATACCCTCCTACTTGCCTATTTAGACTTCATCCAAGGACCAATGCTCTTTTTTTAATAACCTCCCCCACAGGGTCACCAAGATGCCCATAAGAATCGAAGAGGGCAAGGTGGCGCTTTCGCTCCTGGCCCGCCAGGGCTGCGTAGAACCGCTTTCCCTCAGATAGTCTGCTTTCTTCGCTTCGGGAGTGATAAAATCTGATTACGATGTCCCCGTCTTTCTAAGAAACTCCTCGACTTTAGCCACTAAGTCCCTTGGTTTAATAGGCTTGACAATGTACTCAGACACCTCAAATGGAAAAGGCTGGCCCAACGACTCCGAAAAGCTGGTCAACGCCAAGACTGGGACCTTGGCAAGCGATGGGTCTTTACGGAATTGGTCGGCAAAGACAAAACCGTCCGCTATCGGCATTAAAATATCTAAAACGACTAAATCAGGCTTCTCCTTTCTTGCCTTTTCCAAGCCCTCCTGCCCATTGTAGGCCACAATAACCTCGTAAGCTTTGCTTTCCAGAGCCCCACTCATGACTTTCACAAGATCAACATCATCGTCCACAAGTAGAATCTTCGGCCTCCCTTTCATATTTAATCACCTCCTTAGTTATTCATTCTGAGACCTTGTATGTGCTTATTCTAGCTAGGCTTCTGCCCCAGACACCTGTATTTTCGGCAGAGTAAAAGTAAATCTGCTTCCCTTGCCAGTATCAGGACAGGGACTTTCAGCCCAAATCTTACCCCCATGAGCCTCAACTATTCTCTTCGATATGGACAATCCCAACCCAGTCCCTTTTCTTACCACGTTACTCCCTCTGAAAAAATCATCAAAAAGTCGAGGTAGCTCAGCAGGTAGTATACCAATCCCAGTATCTATTACTTCAACTGCTATATCATTATTATGGTCCTTCACCCTTACAAGCGCCATACCTTCACGCGTATAATTAATAGCATTGCTTATCAGGTTATTCAACACTTGTTGCAGCCGTCGGCTTGATGCGTAAACCCAAGGCGAACTTTCGGGAAGCTCAACCTCCAGTGCTATCCCCTTCTGCCTTGCCAGATTATCGAGGCCCTCCACTGCCTGCTTAACCACCTCGTTCAAAGCGAGTTCCTTCATCTCACGATTAAGCTGCCCGGCTTCAATACGGGGTATGTCCAACAGATCGGTAATCAATGTCAGAAGCTCATCAATCCTCCTGATACCCCTTTGCATCAGGTCTTTTTGCCCGTCAGTGATCTCGCCGGTGTATCCATCCACTACATAGGACAATAAGCTCTGGGTAGCAACTAGGGGTGACTGAAGATCATGAGCGACAACGCTGAGAAACCGGACAAATTGGCGCCTCTCCTCTTCCAGCTTGTCTACTTCAGTAAAACACTGCTCGAGCTCCCTCGCATTCTCCAGTGCAATAGCGCCTAGATTGGCAACCGCCTGCACGAAATATATATCATCAGCTGTGAAGTCGTGCTGCTTCGCAGTGTACACTCTTATCACTCCCACTATCTCTTCTTTGAGCAGCACCGGCGCGGAGAGCATAGATGCGATTCCCTCTTGTTTAGCCTGTTCTTTATACTGAACTCTCTCATCCTCTGCTGCATTCAATATGGCAACTGGCTTTCCTTCCAGCGCCTGGGAGATGCTCTTGTCAGCAGACACCGGGCCCTTGCGGACATACCAATCGCTCAATCCGTAGGCTGCGGTACGAAGCAAGGCTTCCCGGTCTGGCGTAAGGAGCATTAATGAGCATCCCTTAGCGTCCAATGCCTTGGCAACCGTTTCCACAATAGCACCAAGCACACTATCAGGAGTACGAGCTGAATTTACGGCAGCTGCTATTTCGTAAAGGCTTCGGTAATATCTCTGTTTCAGACTCGCCATTGTCTTACCTATCACACATAACAGCACCGAAGCAGAGTCTAAATCTAAGCGCTGCTGTAATAATACGCTGCGACACCATCTACTCGCCCGTCCCAAAACTGATGATAACTCTGAACCAGATCTGGTACAAATCGTTGGCTCTAGATTATGGCCTCTGCACAGTTCGTATCAAGCCGCCGTTGCGGTCCCTTATATTTACTATCAGAGGCATCTGGCCCGGCAAGGCATGAGTAGCACAAGCGAGACATGGGTCATAGGCCCTAAAAGCCATCTCAACCATATTAAGGAACCCTTCCTTAACCTCTGGTCCCTTTACAAATCCCATGGCTGCCTTTTTCACAGATAGGCATATGGGGGCTGCATTGTGCTGGGTCGCTACGATAAGATTCACTTTTGTAGCCTTTCCATCAGCATCAGCCTCATAATGATGGATCAGAGTTCCACGTGCCGCCTCAACACAACCAATGCCTACCTTGTCCAATCTAAGGTCCATATTGCGTATATCTTTGCTGGTCAGCAGAGGGTCGTTAGCAATCCTCTGCGCATGCTCTGCAGCCTGGAGAGCTTCAATTAACCTTGCCCAATGGTAAGCGAGAGTATGGTGACTCGGTTTGCCGCCCAGTATATCAAACATCGCCTCATATTCCTTCTGTGCCAGCGGCGTGTACATGCTATCAGCCACATTCAACCTTGCCAGCGGCCCTACACGGTACAGTGATGTCCCCTCACTCTCATTCAAACCCTTCCAACCTATCTTCCTCAAGTGCGTTAGCCTTACATATGTCCATGGTTCAACCCATTCTCCTATGTAATCAACATAATCGTGATAATCAAACAAGGCATACTCCTCACCTTTGGGCCCAACCACCCGGCACTTACCTTCATAGAAATTTAACCGGTTATTCTCATCGACCAGTCCCATATAATAGGTGTTCAGTTTGTAAGCTTCATTCAGGACAATGTTCAGATATTCCTTATTATCTAGCACAACCTGCTTGAATAACTCCAGCGAAAACTGGCAGAATTCGACACAAAAATCTGCAGAGTCCCGTATCCATCTCCTGTCCTCCTCGGTAATTCCCATGGAGACTCCGCCGGGCAAGCCACCTTCAGGGTGGGCAGGCTTGCTGGCAATGTGCCTGATTATCTCGCGGCATCTCTTCCTTGCCTCGATGACCTTGCCACCGATTTCCAATCCAACCTTCTGCACCACACCGAGAATGTTCCGCTCCGCCGGGTCAGCAGTTGGCCCAAGCACAAAGTCAGGCGAGGAAAGAATATAAAAGTGCAGCAGATGGTCTTCAACCATGAACGCATTGTAATGGAGTTGCCTTATCAGTTTGGCAGTCGGTGTTGGCTCTACCCCGTACAGGTCATCCAGCGCTTTCACCGATGCCATATTATGGGGAGTTGGACAAACGCCACAGATGTTGGGCATAATGCGTGGCAACTCCTCCACAGGTCTGCCTAGGCAAAACCTTTCAAACCCCCTGAGCTCCACCACCTGCCAGTAGGCATCTTCTACATTGCCCTTATCGTCTAGGAAAATCTCGATTTTCCCGTGTCCTTCGAGCCTAGTTATTGGATTTATGGTTATCTTTTCGGGCACATTGCACCTCTTTTCTGCCTAATCCATTATTTATATTTAACCTTTACTAGTTTTTCTCTGCAATATCGAGGCGGGGAGTGAAAACCTATATGAATAACCTACGGGATCCATAATCTCATTTGTGATTCGCTCTATATCCTCATCGCTCTGCACATCTAAAATCGACGCTAGCGCTGAAACAAACTTAGCTCCAGAATCTGCAACCCCTTCTACAGGGCCAAAACATCCCCGGCACGGGATATTAATATTCATACAGGCTTCTCCACAGCCGTCACGAGTAGCCGGCCCCAGACAGATTATCCCTTGAGCCAGAAAACAAACATCTGGGTCTGCCTCCACCTCATGAATCCTCTTTATCTCTCTTATTGCTATCCTCTCTGGTTTCGATTTATTTCGCTTGCAGCTATCACAAAGGGCTCTATGAGGAGCCAGTGTTGAGCCTCTGGGTGGAAGTTTATTTTCCAGTACAGCGCTCAGAGCCGCCATAATCAGATGTGGAGGAGGGGGACATCCCGGCAAGTAATAATCAACAGGGATTATGTCATTCAATGCATAAACACGGCCATAGAATTCAGGAAGCGTTAGCTTCTTACCATTCACGGTAGTAGTCGTTTGAGGGTAATTACCTTTAGGATTAACTACAGTCGGAGCATCCCTATAGACCCAGTTGAAGATATCCTCTTTTGTGGTCAGATTTGCAAGTCCAGGGGTACCACCAAAACAAGCACAGGCACCGAATGCGAGAACCAGCTGAGATTTTTTCCTGAGCAGTTGCGCTACCTCCTCCTGTTCAGAATTTCTGACATGCCCGTTTATAATACTTAATGTAATTTCGCCATCCTTCATTCCTTTGATGCTGTCATACTTGAAGTCCATCGCCACCGGCCAGAGAATCAAATCGACCGCGTTTGCTACTCCGAGAATCACTTCGTTTATATCGACAACAGCCTCGTCACAGCCACCACACGATCCCAACCAGCAAATTGCAACCTTCGGTTTCGCCATTTTATTTTCTCCCTCCGGCTTTTATTGCTTCTTTCTGGGGCCTCTTTCCTGCCATGGCATTTCTCTTTCGCGGCCCCAACTTTGCCAACTCCTCTTTCATTTCTTTCACCAACTCAGGAATTCTACGACCCTCAGGATCAGAAGAAAACTCCATCTTGACCCTCTCTTTCTCTATACCCATGGACTCCAATATCCTGCGCAGGAGATACACCCTCTTTTTTGCCTCATAGTTACCATCCTGATAATGGCAGTCCCCTGCCGGACAACCGAGTATCAAAATTCCATCAGCTCCTTTTTCAAAAGCGTCCATTATATGCGTAGTATCAATCTTCCCTGTGCAAATGATAGGTATCCAGTTCTCTATTCTTCTGGAGAGGACTGCTTCATCCTCCAGATAACCCCAACTGAACTTGCAGGAAAAACACACCACTTTGGGTTCGTATTCGCTCATGTTATCCTCCTAAACAAAACTTTGATCTGAACGCTATACCAGAGACGAGCATACTGTGGCTATCCTCTCCGCTGTATCATCATCAACCATTCTTCTTGCTTCAGATGGGCAAGCCACAACGCACATGCCGCAGGACTTGCACCTGAACATATCTGTCGCGGATACGATTTTACCACCGGAGCTAATTAAATGAGCAGAATAGTAGTTGCAGACATATACACAATGGCCACAGCCACTACACCTAGCGACATCGACTTCAACTGGACTCAAAGACTTCTGAAAACCGATCGACACGCATGCTTTACAAGATAGGCATGGTCCACAAGTGACACACCTTTTCCCTTCTTCTATAGCCTCTTTTAATGTGAAACCCTTCTCAAAAAGCTGGAAGTGCATTCTGTCCTCTGGTGGCATCCAGGGCACTTCGGGCTCAGGCTTGTAGTCTCTCCTAATTGGGATCTCATAAGCCTCGTAATCCCTTCTCCGCCCCTCCTTCATGTCCACGTCCCTTAGATACCTGTCAATTGATTCCGCAGCCACAAGCCCTTCACCCATAGCTTCGATCATGAAGCCTACTATTCTGACATCACCGCCTATAAATACCCATGGCGCGCTTACGCACTGTAATGTCAAATGGTCCACTTCGAGTCTACCCCGTTCATTCAAAAGATTTTCTTTCTCAAGTAGAGGTCTATCTGGAGCCTGCCCCACCGTGATTATGAGTATATCCGCCTCCAAATCTATACAGTCCGCACAATCAAATTTCGGATTGAATCCTTCTTCGTCAAACACGCTAACGCATGTCGGGCAGTTAATCCCCTTGAATCTGCCATTCTGTCCGATGATTT
This sequence comes from uncultured Dehalococcoidales bacterium, assembly GCA_964638975.1. Lineage (GTDB taxonomy): Bacteria > Chloroflexota > Dehalococcoidia > GIF9 > AB-539-J10 > RBG-13-51-36. The sequence continues at coordinate 16,451 of CAZXAJ010000011.1, read as the reverse complement.
CTCTTACACCGCGACTATAGATTATTCTTATACCTTCCTCCCAAGCTCCACGGATTTCCTCTTCGTCAGCCGGTATGCCATCTTTGCAGTCCTTGTCATCGCATTCCAGACAAATGATAGTCACGTCTCCACCCTGCCTCTTGACTGACCTTGCCACATCAAAGGCTACGTTTCCACCACCTGTGACTATGACACTTTTACCCTTGAAGTAATCTGGCGCGATATTATTGTGACTGACTTCGTACAAATATGTATGCCCATACATCACACCAGCCAGATCCTGCCCCTCTAAAGATTGCCCCTCAAAAGTCAGAACTCGGGGAAATGGCAACCCGGTTGCGAGGAAAACTGCCTTATAGCCCTCGTTCTTCAATCGCTCCAGTGTCAACTCCCCTGCCCCCAGCTTGCTGTTATACCTGACATCTATGCCAGCAACTCTTACGAGGTTCTCAACTGTGGTCTGAAGAACATCCTTGGGCAAACGATAATCCGGTACTAACCATAACGCTCCGCCGAGCCTGTCAGAAGCCTCGAATATCGTCACGTTATAGCCCCTCTTGCTTAAATGGTATGCACACATCAACCCACCCGGGCCACCACCTATAACAGCCACCTTTTCCTTATTCTTGACTATCTTAAATTCCCCTAGTTCCTTCAGATGGTCAGTATACACATCCGACAGGAATCTTTTGAGTAGCCTTCTCTTGATTGCTCCACCCTTGTTTTTATAGTTACATTCTAATTCACAAAGGCCGCAGATGTAACCACAGATGTTAAAGAATGGATTTTTTTCATAGAGGTAATCGCTAATCTGGATTATACCTTCTCTTGCCGAATCCATATCCTCAGGAAGAAGAGAAATCAGCACGTTTGTCCGCTGAATATCCTCATTTATCGGGCATTTGACCTGACATGGCGGCAGACATTGCCTTACCGCCATATCTGGATACTTGACCCCGGTAGATTCAGTTTTCCACATATTAAACCTCCTAGTATAGACTGAGACTCAAAAACTATATGCTGGGTACCAGCTTAATAAAGACTCACTGCCACAACTTCATAACAATACAATCGTAGCTTCCCACTTTTCCTCGCTTCACAACATAAGCTACTGGGAGCAAGCAAAATATTATAACCTTTTTTCAGTTGAACAGACAAACAATTAGTCCTACTTTGAGGACTACAACCTGGGTTGACATTGAACGCTATCTTTAACTTAACGTTGTACTCCGCCATCAGCCTCGATACCTTTGACCTGGAGTATCCCATAACCCTCTTGATGTACTGCCCTATTACTCTTTTCTCATCTCTCTTAAAACATGATATCTGAATCTTATCAGCACTTCCTCTATCCAGTGGCATTGTCCTTCCGTAGTTAGACCCCTGAACTCTAGCACCTCACTCCCTTCCAGAAATGGCCTTACTTGTTCTACCGTTCGTAATTGTCCGTCGCCCATGATTAGTCGCATATCCCAATCATAAACGAGCTGCCAACAAGATTTTGTCATTACTTGCCTTTAAGGGTTAGTTGCCCTAAACTGTTACCTGAAAAGTGCCTTACATGTCAAAAGCAACAAAGCAATCCCTCAAACTAGCTCATATTAGCGTCCGTGGCATTGTTCAGGGCGTCGGCTTCAGACCTTTTATCTACAGCTTAGCCACTAAACACAACCTCAAGGGATGGGTTTACAACACCTCGGAGGATGTCAAGATTGAGGTAGAAGGTGAAGCAGCAGCTATTGAGCAGTTTGAGCGCGCATTGCAAAGAGAAGTCCCACCGCTAGCTCACATCGAGGGCATAACTATCAACTATCATCCGCCTCTCGGTCATAAAAGCTTTGAGATTCGGCATAGCCAAACCGTGGAGGGGAAATACCAGCTCATCTCCCCTGATGTTGCTACCTGTCAACCTTGCTTAAGTGAACTGTTGGACCCTGAAGACCGCCGCTACCGCTATCCCTTTACCAACTGCACAAATTGCGGCCCACGCTTCACCATAATCGAAGATATGCCCTATGACCGCCCCAAAACAACCATGCGCTATTTCCAGATGTGCCCCCAATGCCAAGCAGAATATGACAATCCACTGGACCGCCGCTTCCATGCTCAGCCTAATGCCTGTCCAAGGTGTGGCCCCAAAGTTGAGCTGGTTGATAACCAGGGCAATCGAGTAACGGGGTCGAATCCTATAGCCTCTGCCAGTCAGCTCCTTAAAGAAGGCAAGATTATTGCCATCAAGGGCTTAGGTGGTTTTCTCCTGGCCTGCGATGCTACAAAGGATGCGGTAGTTAAAACATTGCGGCAGAGGAAGAAGCGCTCCTCCAAGCCACTCGCCATAATGGTAACCGATATAGATGAAGCTAAAAAGCATTGCTATGTCAGTTCACAGGAGGAGAAATTGCTTACCTCGCCTCAAAGCCCCATCGTACTCATGAGGTGGAAGGAGGATTCATCTGTATCTCAAGAGGTAGCTCCAAACCTACAATATTTAGGGATTATGTTGCCGTATACACCTCTACACCACATACTGCTTAGGGATACAGTGCTGCCTTTAGTGATGACTAGCGGCAATCTCAGTGAAGAGCCCATCGCCAAAGACAATGATGAAGCCTTAAGGAGGCTCTCTGGGATTGCCGATTATTTTCTAATCCACAACCGGGATATCTATTCTCGCTATGATGACAGCGTTGCCATAGTGGAAAGGGACACAAGCCAGCTTATGAGGAGAGCGCGTAGCTACGCTCCATATCCCATTCACCTCACGTTTAAGGCCAAGCAGTTGCTTGCTTGCGGCGCTGAGGAGAAAAATACTTTTTGCTTAACAAAAGATAACTATGCCTTCTTAAGTCAACACATCGGCGATATGGAGAATATGGAGACCCTGGAACATTTCGATAGCACTATCTCCCTGTATGAAAGACTTTTCCGTATAGAGCCTGAAATCGTTGCCCATGACCTCCACCCCGACTACCTCGCCACCAAGTATGCCCAGGAATTAGGCGAGTTCGGTATGAAGCTTGTACCCGTGCAGCACCACCATGCCCATATTGCCAGTTGCATGGCCGATAATGGATTGGAGGCTCCGGTTATAGGCGTTGCCTTCGATGGCACAGGGATAGGCGGGGATGGAAATATTTGGGGAGGGGAATTCCTAATAGCCGACTACCGTAATTTCAGCAGAGCAGGACATTTGGAATACCTGCCTTTGCCTGGAGGAGACGCGGCTACAAAAAGACCCTACCGCACTGCCATCGGCTATATTCTCACTCTATTAGGGGAAAATACCTTAAACCAAGAATTACCTTTTGTGAGGGAAGTCGACGAGATTGAAATAGGGATCATCAAACGCCAAATAGAAAGGAAAATTAATTCACCGCTTACCTCAAGCATGGGACGTCTTTTTGACGCCATATCAGCCCTGCTAGGCATAAGGGGCGAAATAGATTATGAAGGACAGGCGGCTATAGAGCTGGAGATGGCTGCCCACAAAGAAGATTATGTCAGTGTGCAAGAAAGTTATTCATACCACATACTAGAAGATAGGGGGATAAGAATCGTGCAATTGAGAGACCTGCTCTCAGCCATAATAGAAGACTTGCATCAAGGCCTCCCCAGGGGGAGGATATCAGTCAAATTCCACAATGCCGTGGCCCAGATGACAAACGAAATGTGTCACTTGATAGCTAATGAAACTGGCATCAGCCAGGTAGCCTTAAGTGGCGGCGTATTCCAGAATCGCTTACTGTCAGGAAAAACGGTTGAACTCCTGGAAAAGAGTGGCTTCCAGGTATTCACACATAGGCAGGTGCCTACCAACGATGGTGGCATCTCCCTAGGGCAGGCAGTTATTGCCAATTTCGCAACTACACAATACCCCAACGAGGAGATGCCATCACGCTATTGACAAAATAAAGAGCAAGGTTTATATTTTAAATAATTAAATATAGAAAAGGCTGGGAACAGGAGTAGTACAGCTTAAGGCGGAGTTCAGAGAGTCGGGGAAGGTGTGAGCCGATACTTGCGCGAGGCTGGAATGGACCTGGGAGCTGCAAACCGAAAGGCTAACACCGAGTAGGCTTTGTCACAGGGGCAGTGTTATCAAAGCCCAGGGTATAGCTCTAAGCTAAGCCGTACCTGAGAAGAGATGGTCGAAAAGACCGAAAGAGGGTGGCACCGCGAAGATTAAACCTCTCGCCCCTTGGGCGAGAGGTCTTTTATTTTGAGGTGTAGCTAATATGTATTATCCGAAACTGGAAGAGGTTCAGCAATTGAAGAGATATGGCAATCTGGTACCAGTTTGCCGTGAGATTCAGGCTGACTTGGAGACGCCTGTATCCGCTTACCTTAAGATAGCCCGCGGCAACTACTCCTTCCTCCTCGAGAGTGTTGAGGGTGGAGAGCGACTGGCCCGCTATAGCTTCATTGGTACCGAACCCTCTCTCGTCTTAAGGACAGCAAATGAAAACCCCGTTGACCCATTGCAACTGGTAGAAAAAGAGTTCGGGCAATTTCGTCCCGTGCCCATTGCCAACCTGCCGAGGTTCCACGGTGGCATGGTTGGCTATTTGAGCTACGAGGTCGCCCGCTACTTCGAGAGACTGCCCTATCCAGATAAAGACCCCCAAGGACTCCCCGAGTCTGTGCTGATGCTGGCAGACACCCTCCTGGTTTTCGACCATCTCACCCACAAAATCAAGGTTGTCTCCCACGCTCACCTGGATGGAGATGTTGAAACAGCCTATCGGAAGGCAATTCGAAAAATTGACGGCCTGGCAGACAGGCTGGAGCAGCCAATTCCTCCCGAAGCTCCGAAGAATATTTCCATAACCAGGTCCGATGTGTCATCAAACTTTTCTCAAGCAGAGTTTGAGGCCATAGTATCTCAAGCCAAGGATTATATCTACGCCGGCGATATAATCCAGACTGTCCTATCACAGCGCCTGGCAAGGCCTACCCATGCCAGTCCCTTAGCCATATATCGGGCGTTGCGCTCTATTAACCCTTCTCCCTACATGTACTACCTCCACTTAGGTGATTTCTATATAATAGGAGCTTCCCCCGAGCTTCTGGTCCGAGTTGAGGATGGCATGGTATCCAATCATCCCATTGCCGGCACTCGCCGTCGAGGTAGGGATGTTGCTGAAGACCTGGCCCTGCAAGAGGAACTCAAGAACGATGAGAAGGAGCGTGCTGAGCATATCATGCTCGTTGACCTGGGGCGTAATGACATCGGCAGAATTAGCGAGCCAGGCACAGTCGAGGTAAGCCAGCTAATGGATGTAGAACGCTATTCCCATGTCATACATCTAGTATCTCACGTCCAGGGCAAGCTCAGGGCTGGACTTTCTCAGTTTGATGCTCTCCGCTCTTGCTTTCCTGCGGGCACTGTTTCCGGCGCACCTAAAATTCGAGCTATGGAGATCATCGCCGAACTGGAAAGAGAGAAACGGGGGCCTTATGCCGGCGCAGTGGGCTACTTCGACTTCTCAGGCAACCTGGATACTGCTATCGCCATACGTACCATTATTGTCAAAAATAACATTGCTTATATCCAGGCGGGTGCCGGCATCGTCGCCGATAGCATCCCTGAGCGCGAATACCAGGAAAGCCTGGCAAAAGCGCAGGCATTGCTCGCTGCTATTGACCAAGCGGAGGCAAACCAGTATGCTTTTACTAATAGATAACTACGATAGCTTTACCTTTAACCTCTTCCAGTATCTAAGTGAACTAGGAGAGGAGGTGTGGGTAACTCGTAATGATAAGGTGAGCCTGGAAGAAATCGAGAAGAGGTCTCCCCAACGTATCGTCATCTCCCCTGGTCCGGGCACCCCAGAGCAAGCTGGCGTTTCCAACGACGTTATCCGCAAATTTGGAGACAGCATCCCTATTCTGGGAGTCTGCCTTGGACACCAGTGCATCGGATATAGCTATGGAGCTAAAGTTAACCGCGCTAGCGAAATCAAGCATGGCAAGTCGTCGCTCGTCCATCATGATGGCAGGGGGCTCTTTCAGGGATTGCCTAACCCCTTTCCAGCCATTCGCTACCACTCGCTGGCGGTGATGCCCGGTAACCTGCCCTACTGCCTTGAGCTTAGTGCCTGGACAAACGAGGGCATAATTATGGGGCTGCGCCACCGCCAGTTTCCTGTAGAGGGCGTTCAATTCCACCCCGAGTCGATTATGACCGAGGTGGGTAAAGACTTGCTCAGGAATTTTCTAAAGCAAGGAGTATAGCAGTGATTAAGGAAGCCATAGCCAAGCTGATTTTGGGTCGCTCACTCACCTTTGAGGAGGCGGCAGCAGTAATGGAGGAGATAATGATTGGCGAGGCAACGCCAGCTCAGTTTGCCGCCTTTGTCACTGCTCTGCACATTAGAGGAGAGACAGTGGATGAGATTGCTGGCTTAGCCAGTGTAATGCAGGCTAAGGCAGCCCCTGTTCAGGCCACCCCACCAGTGCTTGACACCTGCGGGACCGGGGGTGATAACTCGTGCAGCTTCAACATCTCCACAACAGCCGCTTTCGTTGTCGCTGGCGCAGGTCTCAAAGTAGCCAAGCATGGCAACCGGGCAATGTCCAGCCACTGCGGTAGCGCCGATGTCCTGGAGGCACTGGGAGTAAAGATTGAGCTTGGGGCCGAAGCTGTCGCTCAATGTCTGGAAAGAGTAGGCATCGGTTTTATGTTCGCTCCCATCTTCCACCCAGCGATGAAATATGCCACCGCGCCCAGACGCGAAATTGGAATTCGGACGGTGTTCAATATTCTCGGCCCCCTTACCAACCCCGCCAAATCCAAGTTTCAGGTCATCGGTGTTCCTTCTAGGGAACTGGGAGAGAGAATTGCTTCTGCCCTCCACCGCCTAGGCACAGAGCATTCCCTAGTAGTACACGGCATAGATGGCATGGATGAGATTTCAATCAGTGGGAAATCTCTGGTATGGGATATCAATCGAAATAGGGTATTGCCACCCTATGAAGTTTCTCCCGATGATTTGGGATTTATGAAGGCAAGCATGACCCAAATTAAGGGAGGAACAGCCAGGCAAAATGCCAAGATTCTGCGTGGCATATTGAGCGGAGAGGTGGGAGCCAGGCGGAACATAGTTATCATGAATGCCGCTGCCGCATTAGTGGCTGGCAACCAAGCATCCGACCTCAAAGAAGGAGTTTGCATTGCAGAAAAGATGATCGACAGTGGAAAAGCTCTGGCCAAACTCGACGAGCTAATCAAGCTCAGCCACAGCTTAGATAAGGAGCAGTCAGCACTCAGCAGATAGCATGCGGCGTTTAGCCAGTAAGTGATGGCCGAAAGCCAGGAACAAAGAAATGTTGGATAAGATTATCACCCAAAAAAGGGAGGAGGTTGAGCAAAGAAAGAAGGTAGCTACCACAACTTATTTACAGGAACGCATTGTCCAGCAGAAGCCGTTGCTTGACCTCGCCCTGGCCCTGAAAGGCGACCACATTCGACTGATTGCCGAGGTAAAGCAGGCCTCCCCATCACGGGGGATGCTAAGCCCCAACCTCAACCCCACCAAGTTAGCCCAGACTTATGCTGAAGGTGGCGCTGCTGCCATTTCAGTGCTCACTGAGGCTAACTATTTTATGGGCAGCATTGAGCACCTAGCAGCAATCAGAGAGGTGGTTGAGCTTCCATTGCTGAGAAAAGATTTTGTCTTTGACCCTTATCAGGTATATGAGTCCCGGGCCTATGGTGCTGATGCTTTATTGTTGATAGCAGCCATCCTAAGCCAGGAACAGCTTAAGGAACTTGTCTCGCTGAGTCGTAGCCTTGGTTTAAAATGCCTGGTCGAAGTGCACAATGAAGGCGAGGTGGAAAAGGCAGTTCTCAGCGAAGCGGAAATCATCGGAATCAATAATCGAGACCTCAATACCTTTACCGTGGATATATATACAACCCACCGATTGCGGCCTCTCATTCCCCAAAAGCGGATTGTGGTTAGCGAGAGCGGCATTAAAAGCAGGAAGGATATTGAAAAGCTCGGGAAATGGGGCGTCGATGCCATACTCGTTGGTGAGGCTCTAGTTGCTGCCGACGATGTCTTGGCTAAGATGAGGGAGTTGCTAACATGACCCGTGTAAAGATTTGCGGGATTAGAGATAAGACCCGCGCTCTAGCAGCGGTTGAGGCTGGTGCCGATTTTATCGGGTTAGTCTTCGCTCCCAGTAAACGACGGGTAATTCCCGCCAAGGCACGCGAGATAGCCGATGCAGTGAAGAAAAGCAGCGATACCACAAAATTGGTCGGCGTCTTTGTCAATGCACCAGCTTCTGATGTGAATAAGCTCGCCGATTTTTGTGCTTTAGACTGGGTTCAGCTAAGTGGCGATGAATCCTGGGAATACTGCCTCGAGATCTTCAAACCGGTTATCAAGGCAATCCGAGTAGGTCAGCAATCCCCCAAAGAACTCTGCGCTGATCTACGTGCTGGGGGCAAATTGCTTTCTCCAAAAAACTTTATCGCCCTCCTTGATTCCCTGGTTGCAGGTAAATATGGCGGAACAGGAGAAAGCTTCGACTGGAGCTTAGCCCAGCAAGTGATTAAGAGATTTCCGGTCATTATCGCCGGTGGACTCAACCCGAAGAATGTAGCCCAGCTAATCGAGACAGTAAGACCCTGGGGAGTAGATGTCTCCTCCGGGGTAGAGACAGGAGGAGTCAAGGATATAGCCAAAATAAGAACGTTCATCGAATTGGTAAGGAAAGTTGATGAGAGAAGACAAGCAGTTACCTGATTCTCACGGTTATTTCGAGCAGTTTGGCGGCAAGTTCGTGCCTGAGACTCTTATGCCGGCCTTGGACGAGCTGGAGGCAGCTTACGCAGAGGCGAAGCGTGATTCGTCCTTCTGGGCCGAGTTCGATTCTCTGTCCCGTGACTACTCGGGAAGGCCAACACCACTTTATTTCGCTGAAAGGCTCACCAGGCATTGCGAAGGCGCGAAAATCTTCCTCAAAAGGGAGGACTTGCTTCATACTGGAGCCCATAAGATAAACAATGCTCTCGGGCAGGGCCTCCTCGCCAAGAGAATGAAAAAACAAAGGATTATCGCTGAAACCGGCGCTGGCCAACATGGGGTAGCTGCTGCCACAATATGTGCCAAGCTGGGGCTGGATTGTATTGTCTATATGGGTGAGGAGGATGTACAGCGTCAAGCACTCAACGTCTTCCGTATGAAGCTGCTAGGTGCAGATCTTCGTCCTGTCTCATCAGGCACCAGAACACTGAAAGATGCCATCAATGAGGCTATTAGAGATTGGGTAACTAACGTCAGAAATACCTATTACCTTCTGGGCTCGGTAGTGGGCCCTCATCCTTACCCGTTGATGGTGCGCGATTTTCAATCGATCATAGGCAAAGAAACCAGAGAGCAGATTTTAGCTAAGTGCAATCGTTTGCCCGACTATATAGTCGCTTGTGTAGGTGGAGGGAGCAATGCCATCGGGATTTTCCACCCCTTTGTGAACGATAAAGACGTCAAGTTTATCGGAGTAGAGGCGGCAGGAAAGGGAATCAAGACTGGAAAACACGCGGCCTCCCTGGTTGCAGGTGCAGTAGGAGTTTTGCATGGGACAAAATCCTACGTCCTCCAGGATGATGCCGGCCAGATTCTAGGAACTCAAAGCGTTGCCGCTGGACTGGATTACCCCGGAGTAGGGCCCGAGCATAGTTATTACAAGAGGATTGGACGCGCCACCTATGTCGCAGTGGATGATAGGGATACTCTAGAGGCCTTCCAGCTTCTCTGCCAGACCGAAGGCATTGTCCCGGCGCTTGAACCAGCCCACGCTATATCCTACGCCGCCAAAATGGCAAGCTCCCTGCATAAGGAGCAAATTATTGTGGTCAACTTGAGTGGGCATGGCGATAAAGACATGGACATCGTAGTCAAAGCACTGGGGGTGAAGCTTTGAGCCGCATTGCCTCTGTTTTTGCTCAAGCAAAGCATACTGCCCTCATTCCTTACATCACAGTAGGTTATCCCAGTGTTGAAACAACCTTGAAAGTAGCGCCCCTTCTCGCCAGTAGTGGATGTGACATCATCGAGCTAGGTATCCCCTTCTCCGACCCCCTGGCTGACGGTGCCACCATCCAGCGAGCAAGCTATGAAACGCTCCTGCAAGGAGTTACCCCCAAGCTTTGTTTTGGGGTGGCTCAGGAGCTAAGGCGGCGAGTGGAAATTCCTCTGGTGTTTATGACTTACTACAACCCTGTGCTGAAGTTCGGGTTGGAGCAATTCTGCTCGAAGTGTGCCGAGGTGGGGATTGACGGGTTGATTATACCTGACCTCCCACCCGAGGAAGGAGAGGAGCTGGAACAGTCAACTAGAAGGCACGAGCTTGATCTTATTTACCTTCTCAGCCCAGCCAGCACCGAAGAACGCATAGAGCTAGTGGCCAGCAGGTCAAGCGGCTTTATCTACTTAGTTTCCCTGACCGGCGTCACTGGTTCCAGGGATAAACTCCCCGAGGAACTGGAAAGCTTCGTAGCCAGGGTGAGAGAAAGGACCGAAAAGCCTCTTTGCGTTGGCTTTGGGATCTCCACTCCAGAGCAAGCCCGAAGAGTGGCCAAGGTAGCCGATGGCGTTATCGTGGGCAGCCGAATTATACAGTTGATGGAGGAAGATACCACCTTCTCTTCTCTCAAAGCCTTTGCGTCAAGCTTACGAGAGGCCTTGGATAAATAGAATGGTAGAAAAAACTAGGAGGTGAACATGCACTAGCTATTCTTAACGGAGTGAGCCCCAATATGAGATAGAAAGGAGAATAAAATGGAAAAAGGAATGTATTTTCTTGAGCAAAAGGATATGCCCACACGTTGGTACAACATTATGGCCGATATGCCCGGGGATATGCCACACGTGTTGCATCCAGGAACGGGAAAGCCCGCAACTGTAGATGATGCAGCCGGGCTATTCTCCAGGGCATGTGCCGAGCAGGAATTGAACAGGAAAGACCGCTATATTGAAATCCCAGAGGAGCTGCAGGCGGTTTATCGCACCTGGAGACCAACGGTGCTGCATCGGGCATATCGGCTGGAGAAGGCTCTGGATACACCGGCCAAAATTTTCTATAAGTATGAAGGGACAAACCAGGCTGGCAGCCACAAGCCCAATACAGCGACGGCTCAGGCATACTATGCCAAGAAAGAAGGGCTCAAGGGCTTAAGCACTGAGACAGGCGCCGGACAGTGGGGTAGCGCCCTGAGTTTAGCCGGGGCATTCTTTGGTCTGGAGATCAAGGTATTTATGGTCAGCATCAGTTACCACCAGAAGCCATATCGCCGCATCGCCATGGAGACCTGGGGGGGCAACTGCGTCCCCAGTCCCAGCCCCGAGACCAAATCGGGGCAAGCTATGCTGGAAAAATGGCCTGATTGTCCTGGTAGTCTAGGTCTGGCTATTAGCGAGGCAATAGAATATATGACAACTCATCCAGATTATAGGTATTCGATTGGCAGCGTGCTTAACCATGTCCTGCTTCATCAGACTATAATCGGGGAGGAATGCCGAAAACAGATGGAGATGGCAGACGCCTACCCTGATATCATCGTCGGCAACATCGGCGGTGGCTCAAACTTCGCCGGGCAATTCTTCCCCTGGATTCGGGATAAAATTAGTGGCAAGAAGCCGAACATGCGCATCATCTGCTGTGAGCCGGAAAGCTGCCCCAGCGTGACCAAAGGACTTTATGCCTATGATTTTGGTGACATGGTCGGGATGACTCCCCTGATTAAAATGTATACGCTGGGCCATGGCTTTGTGCCGCCACCAATCCATGCCGGTGGACTGCGCTATCATGGGATGGCACCTACTATATGCCACCTGCATAAAATGGGTCTGGTGGAAGCCGTAGCTGTGCCTCAAACTGCCGCCTTTGCGGGAGGGGTACAGTTTGCCCGCACCGAGGGGATTATCAGCGGTCCGGAGCCATGCCATAATGTCAGAGTAGCTATTGAGGAGGCTATCAAGTGTAAGGAGGAAGGTAAATCAAAGACCATCTTGATAGCTCACAGTGGACACGGGCACTTCGACCTTGCTGCCTACGACGCCTACCTATCTGGTAAACTTCAGGATTATTCTTATCCCGAGGAAGAAGTAAGGAAGGCTCAACTTGAACTGCCTAAAGTACCCTGAAGGAAATGGCTGGCGCCATAGCACGAGTTACTATGGCGCCAGCCTTACAGCACGAGCCCTAAATACTTGCATGTAGGAAAGAATAGCAGTAGATGCTAGAGGGGCTTACAAGGTAAGTTTCATGTCTTCATAGCCCAGGCTTATATCAGCTTCTAGTTCCTGAGCTAGCTGGGCTACCTCTTCCTTAATCTGCCGCTCATTGGGGTTGCCGATGTGAATGACGATGACACGGGGTAAATACCCTTTGAGTTGGCGGAATTGAGTAAGCTCCTCTTTCAACAGCTGCGCCGAAAAATGGCCAACTTTCTCAAGCCAATCTCCACGCTTATTAGGTCCAGTAACTTCAGTAATGAGCAACTGAGGAGAAATATGCTGCCAGCAATCAGATATTCCAACCGTAGTATCGCCAGTGTAAAACAGGCTTTTACCATCTGAAGAGGTGATTTGATAGCCAACAGCAGGTACGGAATGCTTTGCCGGCAGTGCTAAAACATCATACCCTGCAATAGCTTTTCTCTTATAAGGTTCAATGGCTTCCAGTAGTAGAGATGGTTTCTCTTTACTGGGATATTCCAGAAAATTGACATACATCTTGCCATCAAGGAGGCAAGTAGTAACAACGTCAAGCGTGTAGCGCAGAGCACAAACCTCTAACTGCCCTTGCCAGTAATAACCAGCATTAGCAGCCAGAGTAACCAAATCTCGAGTATGGTCAAAGTGATGATGGGTCAGAAGAACTGTTTTTATCTTTTTCTGTTCATCCAGTGAAAGGGCAGAGGTAATTCCACCGGCATCTATAGCCAAAGTACCATCAATTAATAGGGAAGTTAGCCGCGCTCCTTTTAGCTCAAATTGATGGGCCCCTAGAATTTGAATTTTCACTTCACTGGCGGTCTATAACTCTGTCAGTAGCACCAAGAAATTTCTGCCATTGAGCTAACTCTTCAGCCAGGATTTGACGACCTTTCTCGGTTAACTCATAATATCGGCGCCTTTGCTTCCGGGCGACTTGCTGCCACGAACTCAAAACAAGCCCCCTGCTCTCCAAACGGCGCAATGCAGAGTAAATAGTGCTCGCCGCAAGCTCAAAATAGCCTTGGCTCCTCCGATCCAGTTCTCTGGCAATCTCGTAGCCATGCATAGGTAATTCATCGATGATGAAAAGCAATAACGGCTCAACAACACCCCGCAGTAACTGTCGAACATAAGATTGAGTCATCGTTGTTTTAGTATATCATCTCCGCAAGATTAAATCCCTCTGTCCCTGAATCCAGGCCCAGATTTTTTGTAAAAAATATAGCAATGCTATAATAAGCTACAGCGAAAAATGCCCAAGAAGATTAAATATATCCTGGCTGCCTTAATATTACTATTAACTCTAACATTGAGCGCCAGTGCTTGCTCTATATACCCCCCACTGACACCTACATCACCCCAGCCCGATAACTCAACCCAGCACACTAACCCCGATTGGACATTTCCCTCAGAGAACGAGCCGCCGACCATCCCTTTGCCAGATTTTCCACCTGTAATTGCCCAGGCAATGCCTTCAGTAGTCTCCGTAACTACAGAGAGAACCATCTCTAGTCTCTTCGGTCAATATACACAGCCTGCTGCCGGATCAGGGGTGATTATCGATGATGAAGGATATATCGTCACCAACAACCATGTAATTGAAGTTGCCCAGAGTATCTACGTGGAGTTGAATGATGGTAGGACCTTTCCGGCATATCTAGTAGGCACCGATGTTCTGACGGACCTTGCGGTGATAAAAATAGAGGCCACAAATTTGTCTTATGCTTCTTGGGGCGACTCAGCTTTGTTATCTATTGGCGATTGGGTAATAGCTATTGGCAACGCTCTGGGAGAAGGAATAACGGCCACTGAAGGCATTGTAAGCCGCTTAAATGTATCAGTGGACATTGAAGGAAATACCCTTTACGGCTTAATTCAAACCACTGCTGCTATCAATCCCGGCAACAGCGGTGGCCCACTGGTAAACATGGCTGGTGAGGTGATAGGCATCACCAGCGTCAAAATGGCTGCAGTTGGGGTAGAAGGTATGGGCTATGCCATAAGCAGCAATGAGGCGAAGCTTATCATCCCAGATTTAACTCACCATGGTCATGTGACCTACCCCTGGCTAGGAGTGGGATTATATACCGTGGACCCCTCCCTGGCCGCGGCAATAAACCTTTCAGTCGATAAAGGGGCCCTTATTGTAGAGCTAGTTGATAATAGCCCTGCGGACCTTGCTGGATTAAGAGGGGATGATATCATCATCCGCTTTGGGGACAAAGAAATAACTAATGTTGCTGACCTTGTCCAAGCCATTCGCAGCAGCCAAGTTGGACAAGAGATAGAAATAACCTTCGTCAGAGGCGAAGATACTATAACAACCTCAGCCCGGCTAATAGAGCGCCCAACTCCCTAGGATTGGCTTGCTTCAGTCAAATCCCAAGCACCACGAAATCTTAAACAACACAGAAAGCTAAAAATCAAAGGTCAAAAATCAAAATGACAACTAAAAAATGCAAAACTTTTTAACTTGTGGTCTGCCATTTTGCACTTTTATTCTTGCTTTTCGCATTTTGAAGGAATTTGTTCAGGGCTTAGAGATTAGGATTTGGGATTTGCCTTTTTGATTGCCAAAAAGACGTCGCTGTCTGCGATGCGATGTTTCTCACTATAAGCCCCATCAGAAGGCAAACCATCTATAAGCTCCTGAGACAACGTCTCCTGCTTAATATAGCTGGCAAAAGCATCTATCACCTGCTTAATAAGTGGTTCTCCTGTCTGATAATAGGTAATGATGTGGTCGGTGATTTCAAACTTGGCATTGCGCCGCATATTCTGAAGATGACGCACAAGCTCTCTAGTTGCTCCCTCGGCAATCAGCTCAGGAGTCAATTCAGTGCTTATGGCCACCCAATATCTGGCGTCGTTGACCACACTATAATCCGGCATGTTTGAAGGAAATTTCCCTAGGTCCTCTGCCTCGCTCGATACGACGAGCTGCTTGACATTTACCTCCTCCATTACCTCAGCAGCTAACCTTTCCAAAGCTTCCTTCTCCCCTTCGCCTCCTACCCTGACCACAACTTGCTCCAGTGGCTGGCGCACTTTAATCCCTGCCTTGGCTCGTGCCGCCCTGCCCAAGCTAGATATTTTCATAGCCAGCCCAACATCACTATTTAGCTTATCATTGATTCTAACCTCATCCGCTATGGGAAAATCAACTAGATGAACGCTTTCCTTGGCTTCAGAATCAATAGAGCCTGTCAAATTCTGATAAAGTTCCTCAGCAATAAATGGCACGAAGGGAGCCAACAAGCGAGACAAAGTTACCAGGCATTGATAAAGCGTAGTATATGCGGCCAATTTATCGGCATCGTTCTCGCTTTTCCAGAACCGGCGGCGATTCCTCCTCACATACCAGTTAGAGAGATTATCCACAAATACCTCAATTCTACGTGTCGCAGAAGTGGGATTGTAGCTATCCATCAATTTCGAAACCTCGCTTACGAGCCGATTAAGCTCTGAGCTAATCCAATTATCCAGCTCACTGAAAGTTTTTGGCTGATAGCTGTCAGCTGTCAGGGGCTGGGGAACATAGCGGTCGATATTGGCATAAAGAGTGAAAAAAGAATAGGTATTCCACAAAGTAAGGAGAAATTTACGCGTCGTCTCTGCAAGCATCTTGGTGGAGAAACGGTGATTATCTTCCGCCGTAGTAGAAACCAGCATATACCACCTCAGGGCATCTGCACCGTAATTACTGATCGCAGCCCAAGGATCTATCACATTGCCCTTGGATTTGCTCATTTTCTCTCCCTGGCCATCGACAACATGTCCTAAACAGATGACATTCCTAAAACAGGGATGCTCGAAAAGCAGAGTAGCTATTGCATGTAAGCTATAGAACCAACCTCTCGTCTGGTCCACAGCCTCACAAATAAAATCGGCCGGGAAATTCTGTTTGAACTTATCTTCGTTCTCAAAGGGATAATGCCACTGAGCTATCGGCATAGCTCCGGAATCAAACCAACAATCAATTACCTCAGGAACACGCTGCATCTTGCCACCGCACTTAGGACAGGCGAAGGTAATTTCATCCATATAAGGGCGGTGTAAATCCAAGGGCCTGGTCGAGACACTGAGATTTGACTGCGCCATTAATTCATCCACACTGCCGATACAGTCACCATGATCGCAAGAAGAACAGTGCCAAATATTGAGCGGAGTCCCCCAATACCTCTCCCGTGAAAAAGCCCAATCGACGTTGTTCTCCAGCCA